>NZ_JBLVOJ010000025.1:756053-762485 GCF_053543715.1 Glutamicibacter sp. AGC46 | reverse complement strand
GCCGAAGACTGCCAGCTGCACGCCGAGGAAGGCGAAAGCCATGCCCACTGGCAGGAAGTAGAACACGATCGCCAGGTAGATGGCGATGCGCAGTGCAATGCCGGTCATCTCGCGCTTGCGGTTCTTGACCCGGCCGGCCTTGAACAGGTACTTGATCGAATGCATATGCAGATTCAAGCCCTCAAGGGTGAGCAGCGGGAAGAACAGGTAGCCCTGGCGGTTGGTGATCCACTTGAGCAGGCCGCGCTGGCGCTTGGCGTCCTCGGTCTGGAAGGAGATGGTGTCCCACTCGATGTCCGGATCCTTGCCCACGGTATTGGGGGTGGCGTGGTGCTTGTTGTGCTTGTTCATCCACCACTGGTAGCTGATGCCCACGACGATATTGGCCAGGAACTGGCCCAGCTTGTCATTGCGCTTGTGCGAAGCCAGGATCTGGCGGTGTGCCGCCTCGTGCGCCAGGAACGCGAATTGGGTGAGCAGCAGGCCCAAGGCTGCGGCCATCAGCAACTGGAACCAGCTGTCGCCCAGGAGGATGAAACCGGTAACGGTACCGGCTAGCAGCACCGTCAGCACGATGCCCAACCCGAGATAGTGCCCGCGGCGGCGGCCGACCAGTCCAGCTTCGGTGACCAACTTCTTGACGTGGAAGAAGCTCTTGGGGTCGCCCGGCTTGACCGTTGGCCCTTGGGGATGGAGTGTTGCAGTGCTGCTCAAGAAAATATCCTTGGGTACTAGGCGTCGACCTCGCAGTCGAAAGAACTGAAAAACTCGGCTCCCATAGTGCCAATCCTACGTTGGATAGCTGTGAACTTGCCAGTGCAATAAGTGCCCAAGTGAGGCCCTAGAAATGGGCCGTTAGTTGACCCTGTGCAACTTCCCATCGGGCGTCCAGTCGCACATTCTCCAGCAAGCGCCGATCATGGGTGACCAGCAGCAGTGCTCCGGTGTACGCTTCCAGGGCTTCTTCGAGCTGTTCGATGGCCAGTACGTCCAGGTGGTTGGTCGGCTCATCGAGCACCAGCAGGTTCACCCCGCGGGCCTGGAGCAGCGCCATGGATGCGCGGGTTCGCTCGCCGGGGGAGAGCGAATCCACCAGGGCCGAGGACTGGTCGGCCTTCAAGCCGAACTTGGCAAGCAGGGTGCGCACCTCCGCGGCGGAGTACTCGGGCACTTCCAGTTCGAAGGCTTCGCCCAGTGGCAGGTCGCCGGGCAGCTGGGTGCGCGCCTGGTCGATTTCTCCGATATTCACCGAACTGCCCAGGGATGCCGAGCCGCTGTGCGGGGCCAGCTTGCCCAGCAGCAGGTTCAGCAAGGTCGACTTGCCTGCTCCGTTCGGGCCGGTGATGCCAATCCGGTCCCCGGCGTTGACCTGCACCGAAACCGGTCCGAAAGCGTAGTCCCCGTGGGATACCGAGGCCTCGTTGAGCGTGCACATCACCGAGGACCCGCGCTCAGCCGCGGCGATGGAGAACTGCAGGACCCATTCCTTGCGCGGTTCGGCCACTTCGTCGAGCCGGGCGATGCGCGATTCCATCTGGCGCACCTTGGCGGCCTGCTTTTCCGAGGACTCGGAGTTGGCCCGGCGGCGGATCTTGTCGTTGTCCGGCGCCTTGCGCATGGCGTTGCGCACGCCTTGCGAGGACCATTCGCGCTGGGTGCGGGCGCGGGAGACCAGATCGGCTTTCTGGTTCTCGAACTGCTCGTAGGCCTCACGGGCATGGGTGCGGTTGATGGCCCGTTCGGCAAGGTACGAGTCGTAGCCGCCTTCATAGGTGGCTACCTGGTTCTGGGCCAGGTCCAATTCGATGATGCCGGTGGTGCAGCGGGAGAGGAACTCGCGGTCATGCGATACCAGGATCACCGGCGCGCGCAGGGAATTGATGAAATGCTCCAAATGCTCCAGGCCCTCGAGATCGAGATCATTGGTCGGTTCATCGAGCAGCACCGCATCGAAGCGGGAGAGCAGCAGGGCTGCCAGAGCCACGCGGGCTACCTGGCCGCCGGACAGGGCAGTCATCTCGGTTTCTACCGGGAGGGTGAAGCCGAGCTTGGCCAGCACCTCGGGGATGCGGTCTTCCAGATCCATGGCGCCACAGGCCATCCAGTGGTCGAATGCAGCAGTGTAGGCGTCATCCGCACCGGGCTTGCCGCTGCCAAGTTCTTCGGCGGTGGATTCCATGGCGGTGGTGGCGGCGGCGCAACCGGGGCGGCGGGCCAAATACGCGGTGATGGTTTCACCTGGAACGCGGTCGTGTTCCTGGGGCATCCAGCCGATGAACGCAGAATCCGGGGCGGTGCTCACCGTTCCGGCCTGCGGGGCCGCGGCCCCGGCAAGCAGCGAGAGCAATGTGGACTTGCCAGCGCCGTTGGCACCCACTACGCCGTAGACATCACCGGGTGCGGCGGTGAAGTTCAGATTCGAGAAGAGGGTTCGGTGGGCGTGGCCGCCAGTCAGGTCCTTGGCCACGAGCGTTGCAGTCATGGCTCCAATTCTAGTTCCAGTCGGACGCGGAATATTTCCGGTGTGCCCTAGGTAATACCGGGCGAGAGTATTAGTCTATTAGCATGCATGCAGATAATAAGATTTATGCTCCGGATCCTTCCTCGGATTTCGTGGAGCTGGCCGCGGAAGTCTTCGGCTTGCTGTCCGATGCCACCCGGATCCGGATTGTGCTGCATCTGCGCCGTGCCGGTGAGCTCTCGGTCAACGCGCTCGCGGAGCTGGTCGAGAAGAGCCCTTCGGGGGTATCCCAGCACCTGGCCCGTTTGCGCATGGCGCGCATGGTGACCACGCGCCAGGACGGAACCAAGGTCCTGTACAGCCTCACCGATGAGCACCCGGCGCGTCTGGTCAGCGAAGCGATCAAGCAGGCGGAGCATTCGGTATCCAACGGACAGCTGCCGCTGCACCACGAAGCCCCGCAAGGCTAGCGGCAAAAGATACGGGAGTCGGCAAAGATGCTCGCAGTACTCAGGGACCAGGCGTACGCCAAGCTTTTCAGCGCCCAGATGATTGCGCTGCTGGGCACGGGCCTGCTTACCGTTGCCCTGGGCCTGCTGGCTTTCGATATTGCCGGCAGCAACGCGGGATTAGTGCTTGGGCTGGCTTTGACTGTGAAGATGGTCGCCTATGTGGCCGTTGCTCCTGTGGCCAATGCCCTGGTTTCCCATATTCCGCGCAAACCCGTGCTCATCGGGTCCAACATCATTCGTGGACTAGTGGCGCTCTGCCTCCCATTCGCCAGCGAAGCGTGGCAGATCTATGTGCTGATTTTCGTACTGCAATCAGCATCGGCGACCTTCACCCCCGCGTTCCAAGCGGTCATTCCCTCGATCCTGCCCGATGAGCGGGATTACACCCGGGCCTTGTCGCTGTCGCGGCTGGCCTATGACATGGAGTCGTTGGCCAGCCCGATGCTGGCGGCCGCGCTGCTGACCGTCACCAGCTACCACAACCTCTTCGCCGGGACCGTGCTCGGCTTTGCCGCGTCTGCTCTGCTTGTTGCCGCGACGCGCTTCCCGGCGATCCCGCCGCCCCAGAAGTCGCTCTTCTTCCATCGCCTCACCGGGGGAACCCGGGCATTCTGGGCGGCACGGGAACTGCGCAGCCTGATGGCGCTGAATCTGGTGGTCGCCGCGATCTCCGCCATGGTCATCGTCAACACAGTGGTGCTGGTGAAGGGGGATCTGGGCCGCTCGCAGGTGGATGTGGCGCTGCTGCTCGGAGCATACGGTGCAGGTTCGATGGCGGTGGCACTGGGCATGCCGGGGTTGCTGGAGCGATTCGAAGACCGCAGCGTGATGCTCGCCGGCGCCGTGATGATGCCGCTGCTGCTGTTCGTCGGTGCCGCTGTGATCGGCTGGGGCGAGGGTTCTGGCCAATGGGCCGGGCTCCTTGGCCTGTGGCTGGCCCTGGGTGCGGCGACCGCAACTATCCTCACGCCCTCGTCGAGGCTGCTGCGCCGCAACAGCACCGAGCAAAACCGCCCCGGTGTTTTTGCCGCGCAATTTTCCTTGTCCCATGCATGCTTCTTGCTGACCTATCCGGTGGCCGGCGCCCTGGGCGCTTCGATCGGCCTGTGGGGTGCGGCTCTGGTCCTGGTCGGCATCGGAGTGGTCGGTACGGTGCTGGCATTTGCCTCGTGGCGCCCGGTAACGGTTTCGGCGCACCAGGGGTGAGATCACCGGGGCAGCAGGACCGGCAAGCGCAATTGGAGCCGGGAGCGGGGAATGACGCTGGATTCCTCCTTGCCGGCCCTTGCCCGTGCGGGGCTGGATGTGTTCGGTCGTGAAGCTGACCGGTGCCACCGGCTAACCCGGAACTTGGACGCAATGTCCCGGGCTGCGGTCCTGGGACCTCACCGCGCGGAGCGCAGCATTTCCAGGACCTGGTCCTGGCCCACTTGCCCGAAGTCCTCGTAGAAGGCTCCGACGGCAGTGAAATTTTCCGGGGTGAGCAGTTGGCAGATGCCATTGACCCGGGGTGCCAATTCGGCAGCCGTTCCAGGCGAAGCCACCGGAACTGCCAGCGTGATGGAGGCGGGAGCCAGGCCCTGGATAAGATCCAGCGCGGCCTTCATCGTGGCGCCCGTGGCCATTCCGTCATCGCAGAGCAGCAGGTCGCGCCCGGCCAGATCGGGGCAGTAGTCCTTGAAGGTGCCGGCCAGGGCCCGCAGGTCGGCACCGGTACCGCGTTCCAGGGATTCGAGTTCGTCCTTGCCGAAATACTGCGGAGCCCGGCGGTAGATCGCCTCGTTGATGTGGCGAGCGCTGCCAGTCCCGTACCGGGCCATGGCGCCGAATGCCAGTTCGGGATTGCGGGGCACCCCGAGCTTGCGCACTGCCACCGCGCCCAGGGTGGCCCCGAGGGCCTTGGCCACTTCATGAGCGATGGGCACTCCGCCGCGCAGCAAACCCAGCACGGTGTACTCGCCGGCGGGCAGCAGGGTGGACAGCTTCATGCCCAGCGCGGCGCCGGCATGGCTGCGGTTTTCGAACACTGTGCTTCTGCCTGTTGCCATAGTCCAAGTCTTGCCCAATGGCGCCCGATTGCAAGGGGGCTGCGGGAAATATCCAGCATTCCGAGTTCTGCGCGGTGATCAGGTGCCGCCACCGGATGCCGGCGAAGAAGTGCTGGCCGTGCGCGGCGGGGAGCTTGGAAGTTCGAGTCAAGGAGCTATTTCCGGGCAGGCGCGGGAGCATGAATCCTCGGGACCCGGGGTGAACCCAGGACTCGGTGCCTTGCTAGAGACCCAGGAGGGACCGGGTGCGCTGGTATTTCTCGGCCAGCCGTTGCCGGGTAGCCTGATCCAGCTGGCTTGTGCGTTCCGGGTCGGTGTTATCGGCCAGGTCCGCTTCCTTGACCAGCAAGGCCAGCGCATTGCCGCGCACCCCGGCGCAATATTCTTCCAGGCTCTGCCCGGGCCGCTTGCTCAGCAGTTCCACCGCCATGATGACCGTGTCGGGAATGCCAGCGGCACGCAGGTCCGCCGCGCTCACGTCGCAATCCTCGATCACATCATGCAACCAGGCGGCCGCGATGGCTTCTGGCGAACCGCCGAGGTCGCGCGCGTGCCCGGCCACTCGTGCCGGATGCTCGATATACGCGGCGCCGAGCTTGTCGACCTGTCCTTCGTGGGCGCCGGACGCGATGTCCTTGGCCGTATCGATCATCGATTTGTGCTCGCGCATAGTCCGCCTCGGTGGGTAGTTCCTGTCGAGTCCCACTCTACGCAGGGCGGCCGGCATTTGGGCAGGAAGCCTGATCCTTGAACTTCCACGTGCCTGCAGGGTGCAGCCGGCCGGCCCGGCGAGACGGCAGTGGCGGTGGCAGGCATGCCAATGGCCGGTCCAGCAGCCGTTGCCGGACCGGCCCGGTGTCCCAGTGCGGAACTAGCTGGAGGCTTGTCCCAAGTTCTGGAACTTTTTCTGCCGGCGCTCCAACCGATCTGCCTCGGGAATGGCAAGGGCCAGGGAGATTTCCGCAGCAATAGCCGTTCCGAGTTCCTGGCAGAACTCGCGCGGCCGGGTGGCAGCGTCATCGAACTCGTCCACCACGTGGTCCACCAGGCCAAAGTCGCACAGCGAAGCAACGCCGATCTTCTGCTGGCGGGCCATATCCGGGGCATGGCTGGTACTGCGGTGCATGATGGCGCTGGCGCCCTCGGGCGGCAACGGCGAGAGCCAGGAATTGCGGGCTGCGATGGTCCGGTCCGCCGGCAGCAGCGCCAGTGCGGCGCCGCCGGTACCCTGTCCGAGGAGCACCGACACCGAGGGGGACCGCAAGCCGATCAATTCGCTGAGCGAACGGGCAATCTCTCCGGCCAACCCGCCTTCCTCTGCCTGCACCGAGAGCTCGGCGCCGGTGGTGTCGATGATGGTGACCAGCGGCAGGCCGAGTTCCTGGGCCAGTTGCATCCCGCGGCGGGGCCC
>NZ_JBLVOJ010000025.1:745426-755987 GCF_053543715.1 Glutamicibacter sp. AGC46 | reverse complement strand
CCCCCCCGGGCCCGAGGCTGGCCGTGTCCGGGTGCCGCGGCCGCTGCTGGCCGAGCACCACGCAGCGCTGTCCTGCGAACCGCGCCAACGCCAGCATCAGCCCGGGGTCTTTCTCTCCCTGTCCGGTTCCGTTCAAGGGCAGCGCGTCGTCAGCTGAGGCCAGCAGCATCCGGGTGTCCGGTCGGCGCGGGTTCCGGCTGGCTTGCACAGAGTGCCAGGCGTCCTCGTCCGCACTGCACGAGATGCTGCCCACCGGTGCCGGGAAGGCGCGGGAATCTTGTACGGGCTGCAGGATCTGCAGTGCCCGGTCCACTAGCTGCGGAAGGTCCTGCGGCGGGACAACCGCGTCGATCAAGCCCTTGCGGAACAGGTTCTCCGAGACCTGGACGCCCTCCGGGAAGTCCTGTCCGTAGAGTGCCTGGTAGACCCGTGGACCCAGGAAACCCAGCAGCGCCCCTGGCTCGGCAACGGTGATGTGCCCCAAAGAGCCCCAGGAGGCCATGACACCGCCGGTGGTGGGATGGCGCAGGTAGACCAGATAGGGAAGTCCTGCCGCCTTGTGCCGGCGGACCGCATCGGTGATGGCGACCATCCCCAGGAAGGCCAAGGTGCCTTCCTGCATGCGGGTGCCCCCGGAAGCGGGCCCCGCCAGCAGCGGCAGTCCGGCCGCCGTTGCGCGCTCGATGGCCGCGACAATGCGCTTCACGGCAGCCTGCCCGATGGAACCGGCCAGGAAGTTGAATTCCGAGACGATCACCGCCACTTCGCGGCCCTGGATCAGCCCCTTGCCCGTGAGCACCGATTCATCGGTGCCGCTTTTTGCGCGGGCGGCATCGAGGTCGGCCGCATAGGATTCGCTGAGCTCGGGCTGCTGCGGCTGGCTGTCCCAGGACTCGAAGGAGTCTTCATCCAAGACGATGGACAGTAGCGCCGACGCGTCAATCCGTTGGGTTCTGGTGCTCATGACTGGTCTTCCTTCCGCTCTTCGAGCCAGCGGTCCACGTCCGCTGCATCAGCATTGAGCAGGGGCGGAGCGGTATGCGCCTTGCGGGTGGTCTCCTTGCTGGTGGCGGCATCGAAGAAACGCAGGGGAGGGCCGGGCAGGCTGACCCTGCCCAGCACTTCGTGCTCCACCTCCACGACGAGCCCTTGGGAGTGGACCTGGTCCCAGTCATAGACCTCCTCGATGGAGCGCACCTTTCCCGATGGAATGCCGGCTGCGTCAAGGGAGTTGAGCAGCTGCGCCGCATCGTATGCGCTAAAAGCCCGTTCGATCAGCTCATTGAGCGCCGCGCGGTTCTCCACGCGCTGGGAGTTGCTGGCAAAGCGGGGATCCCCGGCGGGCAAACCGAACCGGGAGGCGAAGGCCTGCCAGAGCTTTTCGCTGCCGATGCTGATCTGCACTTTCCCATCGGCACAGGAATACAGGCCGTAGGGTGCAATGGAGGGATGGTGGTTGCCGATGGCTTGGGGATTCTCCCCGGCCACGGTCTGCCGGGTGCCCTGGAAGGCATGGACCCCGATGATCGAGGCCAGCAGGGAGGTGCGGACCACTTGGCCGCGACCGGTCCTTTCGCGTTCCAGCAGCGCTGCCAGCGCCCCGTACGCTCCATACATCCCCGAGAGCAGATCCGCGATGGGCACCCCGACCTTCTGCGGATCCTCCGGGCCGGAGCCGGTAATGGACATCAGCCCGGCCTCGCCCTGCAGGATCTGGTCGTAGCCGCTGCGGTGGGATTCGGGGCCGTCGTGCCCGAAGCCGGTAATGGACAGGATCACCAGCTGCGGATTCAATTCATGGAGCACCTCGACGCTGAAGCCGAGCCGGTCCAGCACGCCGGTGCGGAAGTTCTCCATGAGCACATCAGAGTTCCTGACCAGGTCGGCCAGCTTGGCTTGGTGCGCGGAATCCTTCAGGTTCAGCGCAACAGACTGCTTGTTGCGATTGCATGACAGGAAGTAGGTGGCCTGCCGGTTGTCTTCCGGCCCGACGAAGGGTGGGCCCCAGCCGCGGGTGTCGTCCCCGGTGCCCATCGCTTCGATCTTGATGACCTTGGCACCCAGGTCGCCCATCATCATTCCGGCATGAGGCCCGGCCAGTGCACGGGTCAGGTCAAGGACCACGTAGCCGCTCAGGGGGCCGGTGCCGGTGGCCAGGGTTTCTTCGGGTTGGACTGTAATCGAGCTCAAGAGATACCTCCTAGGAGTGGAAAGAATGGCGGTTCCGCTGGTGCCTACAGCCAGCCGGGCAAGACCAGCAGCGCCCAGGCCAGGACAGGGCCGGCCAGGACGATGATGCCGCCGTAGCCCAGGACCTGCTTGTAGAAGCGGTCCTTGTCGGTGCCTTCCGGGGCGTTGGCAAGGACCAGGGCGCCGTTGGTGGAGAAGGGCGAGACATCCACGATGGTCGAGGCGATGGCCAGCGCGCAGATCAATCCGGTAGCGCTGATCGAGCCCGAGCCCAGGAACGGGATCGCCAGCGGGATGAGCGCGGCCAGGATGGCAGTGGATGATGCGAAAGCCGAGACAACGGCGCCGATGTAGCAGATTAGCAAGCCGGCAAGCAGCGGTGCTCCCAGGGTCGCCACGGCGTTCGAAGCGTATTCGATGGTGCCGGCTTCCTCCAGGACTCCGACGAAAGTGAGCATGCCGCAGATGAGCAGGACCGTGGACCAGCTGATCTTGTTGACCGCCCCCTTCTGGGCAGCGGGGTTGACCAAGGCCAGGACGACCGCGATGGTGATCGAAACGAAGCCGACGTCGACCTTGAAGCCCAATGCGATCACGGCCAGGGCGACCAGGCCGAGGATGGTCATTGCCTGGCCGAAGCGCTGGCCCGGGGCATGCGGCGCGGCGCCGTCGCCGGCAGGATCGCGGGGACCGTAGGTTCCCGAGCCGCTTCCCTTGAAATCGACATCGGCTGCCTGCGAGCCCACGGAGACCGACAGGCGGGCCTCGGCAACGCGTTCGGCGATGGCGCTGGCCCGCTGGCCAGCCAGTTTGCGCCCGCCCAGGACCAGAAACAGCACGATGGCGATCACCAGGTTGAAGGCGAAGCTGGTGAGGAACAGGGCGGTGGGACTGAAGGCGAACCCGGCTTCCTGGATCAGCCCATTGACGATCACGCCGTAGACGGCGATCGGGGAGAAGCCGCCGGCTTGCGCGCCGTGCACGATCAGCATGCCCATCATGAGCGGGTTGATCTCGTATTTCTGGGCGAAGCGCAGGCCGATCGGGGCGATGATCGCCACCGCTGCCGGGCCCAGGGCGCCAATGGCGGTAATGGCTGCGGTGATGGCGAACATGACCCAGGGGATCAGCGAGATCCGGTTGTCGACAAGTTTCACCGCCCGGTCAACCAGGATGTCGATGGTGCCATTGTTCTGGGCTATGGCGAAGAGGTAGGTGACCCCGACCAGGGTCAAGAACAGCCCTCCGGGGAAGCTGGCGAGAATGTCCTTGGCATCCATGCCGAGGAATATCGTGCCGAGCAGGAAGGCGCCAACGAAGGCCAAGGCTCCCATGTTGATCGGGAACATCGTGGCAATTATGAACATCACCGCCAAGACGATGATGGAGACGAGTGCGACAGACATGGGAAATCCTTTTCGGGAGGCTTTGCACTGAATGGTTTTAATGTGACGGGTGTCACTGGCTCACTGGCCTAGCCTCCTAGACTCTCGGTGTCTTGTCAAGGTAATTTTCGGTGTAAGTTTGAGGAAGAACACATTTTCAGGTGGGGAGTGGTTGTGGCTGAAGCTAAGAAGGCCAGGGCGTTCGCGAAGGTGCAACGCCCTCGGCTCTATGAGCAGTTGATGCAGCAGATCCTGGCTTTCGTCGAGGCTGAGCAGTTGGGGCCCGGTGACCATTTGCCGGCCGAGCGCGAGCTGGCAGAGCAGCTCGGCGTCTCGCGAGCGACCCTGGCCCAGGCCCTGGTGGCGTTGGAAGTACTCGGGGTCATCGACGTGCAGCATGGAACCGGCGCGGTGCTCGTGCACCGTCCGAGCGTCGCCACGGTGCTGCGCGAACTGCGCGAGCACAAGAACCGGTTGCCGGATATCGTCGAGGCGCGCAGTACCTTGGAGGTCAAGCTGGCCGCGCTGGCTGCCGCACGCCGCACCGAGGCTGACCTGCGCAAAATCGATCACGCGCTGGAGGTGATGGCCGCGGAAATTGGCGAGGGCGGCCGTGGCGAGCACGGTGATGAGCTTTTCCACGAGGCAATTACCGCTGCAGCCAAATCAGCGGTTTTGCAAAAACTCATGACGTTTATCGCCGAGATGGTGCTCGAAACCCGCATCGAATCGTTGGGGCAGCCAGGACGCCCGGAGCGTTCGCTGGAGTCGCACCTGAAAATCGCCGATGCGATTCGCCGCGGCGATGCCACGGGTGCCGCCGCCGCGATGGGCGAGCATATAGAAATGGTCTCCGACGTGGCCCTGCTCAGGGACGGCAGGTAGCCGCAAAGCCGTTCAGCCAATTGCTGCCGGGCGAGGCTGGCCCTTTTTCGCCGGAGCCGTTTTCTTCGATGTCCGGGCGGCTCGAGGTGCTGCCGGCCGCTAGCTTTTGCTATTCTCCCGCGCGCAGTGCGCGGAAGGCCTCCGTGGCCGGAAGTTGGCCTGTTGCGGAAAGTTCGCAGTTATCAAAAGGCGATGGGCGATGGGCTGGAAAAGCGCGGCCACTGCCGATCTATGGACCACGCTGCCGGGCTCGGGGAAGCCGAGGCTGTTGATCTCGTCGCCGCATAAGGCCTTGAGCGCGCAGCGTGGAGCACGCTGCGCTGGAATTCAACGGATCTTGGCACTCCAGTCCAGTCGCCAGTCCTGCCGCTACGCGATGCGTTACTTGCTGGTTTGGCTTGTGCGGGCTCAGCGCCACCGCTCACTTCCGGCTGCAGCCCCCAGTTCTGCAACGAATAGCATTGAACACCTGCTCTCATCTTGTGACAGTAATGTGTGATTGACGATAGTGTGTGGCGCACGGTAATGTGAGCGGCATGGAAGAGTTCGACACCCAACTGCAAGAGCTGCGACGCGGCACCGTTGTGCTCGCTTGCCTGCAGCTGCTGCGCAGTGCAGGATACGGCTACAGCCTGCTGGAGCAGCTCGACGACCACGGTTTCTCCACCGATGCCAACACCTTGTATCCGCTGCTGCGGCGTCTGGAGAAGCAGGGTTACCTCACCAGCGAGTGGAACACCGAGGAGGCCAGGCCACGCAAGTTCTACCGAACCTCGCCTGACGGTATCCGTCTTGCCGACACGTTGACCACGGAATGGCGATCACTGGCAACGGCGATCGCCTCGCTCACCGAAGAGGAGCACTGACATGACTGCCACATTGACCGAACGCTACATCTCGGCCACGATCCGCAGCCTCGAGCCCGGCATGCGGAACGACATCCGCGCCGAGCTCGAAGCCTCCATTGCCGACGCCATCGAGGCGCGCGTAGCCCAAGGCGAAGCCGCGCAGGAGGCAGAACGCCGCGTCCTGGCCGAACTCGGCGACCCCGGCATCCTCGCCGCCGGCTACGCAGACCGGCCGCTGCACCTGCTCGGGCCGAAGTACTACCTGGCTTGGTGGCGCCTGCTGAAACTGCTGCTGTGGATTGTGCCGCTCTGCGTGGCAGGGGCAATGGCGCTGGGTTTGCTGGTCTCTGGACAGGACGTGGGCGAAAGCATCGTCCAGTCGCTTTCCGTCGGGCTGCAGGTCATCGTGCACGTGGGCTTCTGGACCACGCTCGTGTTCGTCGTGCTCGAGCGCACTGGCGCGGACACTGGCGTGAAGTGGGATGTCGACCAGCTGCCGGAAATTCCCGAGGATGGCGCGGGCCGCAGCGAGTTGACCGCGTCACTGGTATTCCTGGGCATCGCCGCCGGGGCGGTGGTATGGGACCTGGTCCGAGGATTCTTCCCCACAGGCGGTGAACCGATCCCGATCCGCAACCCGGGGCTGTGGCCGTGGTGGATCGGCATCCTGTTCGCACTGATCATCCTCGAGGCCGTCTTCGCCGTCGCGCTGTTCCGCCTGCGTCGTTGGACAACTGCCATGGCGGTGCTGAACACCGTGCTCGCCTTGGCCTTCGCGGCCTGGGCGCTGATCCTGCTGTTGCGCGGCGAGCTCGTCAACCCGGAATTCCTCTCGTTCGTTGCGGTTGCCGGAGGCGACGGGTTCGCCGCCGGAAACGCACAGGCCGCTGGCAATGGCGGCATCTTCCGCATTCTCGCCGTGCTGCTCGGGTGCGGAATCGCGGCCGGCATTGGCTGGGATATCGTTGACGGCTGGCGCAAGGCTGTGCGGGAACGGGGCACAGCCCGGGGCTGAACGCGCTGAATGGCAGGTGGGAGTCCGTGCCACCGTGTCCAGCGCTGAGCTGCCTGCCGGCAATGATACGAGCTCGCGGGTCACTGCCCCCGGCTTGTGTTCCGGCACGGAAGCCCCTCCATCAATTGGGCCGACAGTTGCTCGAAAGGCACCTAGGAAAGCACGTCATCACGATCAGGAAGAGCGCCGTCAACCACGACTGCTCCGAACGCTTCCGGCGCTCGCTCGGCTCCGCCTGCGCAAATACTCGCCGTTCGAATCCCGGGTGCACCCGACGAGCGAAGCCTCCGGCAATCAGCGATCCCCCGGAGGGGCCATCACGGTACATGCGACTGCCTCCGTGCCGCACCGCCACCCATTAGCTGGGGCCGCTGTTCGGCCAGTAGAATCCCATGCCGGCCCCTGCGGCGAGGCCGCCTTCTTCCCTGATCAGTATTCCTGCATCAGAGCCGTGATCTGCTGGATCAGCGCACTGACCAAGGCTGGTTGCCGGCGTCGCGGCATGGTGAGGATCTGTGCGCTGCGTTCGGCCAGAGCCGGATGGTCAATCGGGATGAACCTCAGCCCTTGGCTCAGCCCATCGCGACGAGCGAAGCGGCTGAGCAAGGTCACCCCCGCGCCGGAACGCGCGAACTCCATGGCCGGATTGATGTGATCGGTAGTTAGCGCGATCTTCGGCGTGAGTCCGGCCATGGAGGTGGCGATGTCAAAAAGCTCGCGCTGGGTGATGCCCTTGGCCGGCATGGACATCGGGTACTCGCAGAGCTCGGCCAGCGACACCTGCGTCCGCTCAGCCAGGGGGTGGTCGGCGCAAACCACGGCATAAGCCGGAGCTGGGCAGGAATGCTCGACGGTTACATGGCGCTGCGGGCCCAGGGCAAAGATCGTCGCGAGATCCGCAGTGCCTTCGATAACCTGCCTGGTGGCCTCGGCCGAGGGCAAGACGCTCAGGTGAACCGTCACCTCGGGATGTTCCTTGCAGAACGCGGAGACGGCGCGAGGAGTCACCGAGGCAGCAAGTCCTTCCGAGCTGGCCACCTCGATGACTCGTGAAGCCCCCGAGGAGAGCTCGCTCAGATCCTGAGCCAGTTGCTCGCCTTCGGAGAGCATGCGGCGGGTATGGGCCAGCAGCAGCACCCCGGCATCGGTCAATTCCATGCCGCGGGCATGGCGGCGGAAAATTGCCGCGCCGACGTGGCGTTCGAGCTGGCTGATCTGCCGGCTGATCGCCGACGCGGAAACATGTTGCGATTCGGCGGCATCGGAAATAGATCCCGTGCTAGCCACCTCATGGAAGTAGCGCAGCGCCGTTGGCAATGTTTGCATTCTCTTGTTCCCGTTCGATCAGCATTTTGCATTTAACTCAAACCTGATGCACGAAACGGCACTGGTTCCCGTCGCGCCCATCTCCTAATGTGATCTACAGTACAACACGCCGAGCGGGGAGAAATCATGCCGAATAGAGAAGATTTGCTAGTAGCTGCGGACAAGTATGTCGACTCGGGGGAGCTGTTCGAGGACTTGTCCGAGCTGGTTGCCTGCCCGACGGTCAGCACCGACCCCAGCCAGAGGGTTGCAACGAACTCATATCTGGATAAGAACTTACGATCGAGGCTCGAAGGCATGGGCTTTACTGTGCGGCTTGATCTGGACTGGCGGGGATCGGGCAATTCTTTCCTGCGCGCGGTTCGCACAGAACATCGGGATTACACTACGGTGCTGTGCTACGGGCATGCCGATGTGGTTGACGGCCAAGCGGGGCAATGGGAGCAGGGGCGCGATCCTTTCGTGCTGGATGCCCAAGGCGAGCGCTGGTACGGACGCGGCGCGGCGGATAACAAGGGCCAGCACCTGGTGAACCTCAAGGCCTTCGAGATGCTGCTGGCCCAGCGCGGGGAATTGGGATTCAACGCGGTCTTCCTGTTCGAAGCCGGCGAGGAAATCGGGTCCCCGCAGCTGGATGAATACGCCGCGGCGCACCGCGAAGAACTCGCCGCAGATCTCTTCATCGCCTCCGACGGCCCCAGATTGTCAGCCCAGGAACCCACGATATTCCTTGGCGCACGGGGTGGGGCGACCTTCGAACTCAGCATTCCGCTGCGCGCGGGCGGCTATCATTCAGGGAATTGGGGCGGCCTGCTGCGCAACCCCGCAACCACGCTGGCTGGCGCGATCGGTGCACTGGTCGATGGGCATGGGCGTATCCAAGTACCAGGGCTGCTTCCCGACGAACTGCCCGACTCGGTGCGCCAAGCGCTCCAATCGGTGCAGGTGGGCGGAGGAGCGCAGGACCCGCAATTGGCCGACGGCTGGGGCGACACCAGGCTGAGCGCGGCAGAACGGCTCTACGCCTGGAATACCCTGGAGGTGATCGCCCTGCAATCGGCCGACGTCGCCCGGCCGGTCAATGCCATCCCGGGTGAGGCCCGGGCGGTCCTGCAACTGCGCTTCGTCGTTGGAACGGATCTGGCGGGGCTGGAAGCGGCGATCCGGCGGGCACTGGACGAGGCCGGCTACCCGATGGTGCAGCTGGCCATGGGACAGTGCTTCCCGGCCAGCAGGACCAACCCCGACAACCCTTGGGTGCGCTGGGCCAGCGAGTCCATCCAGCGGAGCACCGGCGTGCCCGCGGTGGTCTTGCCCAATATCGGCGGTTCGCTGCCCAATGCGGTCTTCGAATCGACGCTTGGCCTGCCGACCTTGTGGGTCCCGCATTCCTATCCGGGGTGCCAGCAGCACGGGCCCAACGAGCACGCCCTGGAGCCGGTGCTGCGCCAAGGACTGAAAATGATGTGCGGGCTCTTCCATGACCTGGCAACGAACACGACCTTGCCGCGCACGGTAGCGGCTAGCAGCGAGAAGATCTAGGACTCCAGCATGGAAAATCAGCAATTACCAGTTAAAGACCAGACAGCGCCGGCCCGACGCCAGTCCACCGCTCGCGGTATCGCCGCAGCCACCATTGGCAATGCGCTGGAGTGGTACGACATGGCCATCTATGCGCTGTTGGCAATCTATATCGGCCACAACTTCTTCCCCTCGGAAAATCCGGCAGTAGAGGTCATCCAGGCTTTTGCGGTCTTCGGTATCTCCTACCTGATCCGCCCTCTAGGTGGACTTGTACTCGGATCCTATGCGGACCGCAAGGGCTTGAAAAAGGGGTTGATCCTCACTATCAGGCTGATGGTAGTGGGTACGGCGATCATTGCACTGCTGCCGGGCTACGACACCATCGGCATCTTCGCTCCGCTGGGGCTCATCCTGGGGCGGCTCATCCAGGGCTTCTCCGCCGGTGGCGAGTTCGGTGCCGCCCCCTCGTACCTCTTGGCGCAGGACAAGGGGCGCAAGGGATTCCTGGGCAGCTTCCAGTTCGCAAGCCAAGGCTTGGGCGCGATGATGGCTGCCATCACGGTGGTCGCTTTGACCAGTATCTTCACGACGGAGCAGATGAACGACTGGGCCTGGCGCATACCGTTCTTCATCGGTCTGCTGGTGGGCCCTGCCGGCTGGTGGATCCGTCGCCACGTCGATGAAGCGCCGCTGCCCGAAGCGGCCCCGGGGGATCGGCACAGCGCCAAGAACGCGGTGCATGCCCCGGTGCGCGAGCTGTTCCGCTCGAACAAGGCCTCGGCGCTCATCGCCGGCGGAGCGCTGGCTATTTCGACAGCGCTGAACTTCGTGCTGCAGTACATGCCGACTTTCGGCATCAGCCAGTTGGGCATGAGCCCTACCGTTTCCTTCTCCTCGCTGATTATCTCCGGGGCGATCTTGACCTTCGCCACGCCAGTGGTGGGCCACCTTTCGGACCGCTTCGGACGATTGCGCATCATGATTCCCGCCGCCCTGGCGATCATGCTGCTGACCATCCCGCTGTTCCTCTGGTTGATTGCGGGCAAGACCTTCCTGGTCCTCGCGGTCGTAATGGTCATCCTGGGATTGCTCAAGGCTTTGTACTTCGGTGCGCTGCCGTCGGTGATGGCTGATGTCTTCAGCGATTCCTCGCGGGCCACGGGCCTGTCCTTCAGCTACAACACCTCTGTGGCGATTTTCGGCGGATTCACCCCGATGATTTGCGCCTTCCTGATCGAGGCCACTGGCCAGCCGATTGCCCCGGGCTACTACCTGGCGGTGCTGGCCATCGTGAGCATCGCGGCGCTGGGCTCCGCCTTCCGTTTCCGGGCGGTGCGCTGACCCCGCCACTGGTGAAGCAGCGCAGGAAGCACAAGGCCGGCCACCGC
>NZ_JBLVOJ010000025.1:704078-745390 GCF_053543715.1 Glutamicibacter sp. AGC46 | reverse complement strand
GGCCGGCCTTTGCGCGCTCGCGACGATCACGAACGATCCGGCTCTCCGGGCACCGGTGCGGCGGATGGATCCTGATGGCGCGAAACCAGATCGGTGGCCAGCGCGCGAATCATGTCACGTGCCGCTGGGGGACCAGTTACGTGGATATGGTCGGCAAATTGGAGCAGTTGGCGCACGTCTTGGATTTGCCGGAACACGATAGTGATCGGGTACCACCCTCCTTCGGCTGCGTCCACGTCCCGGAGACGCTCGCCCAAGATTCGCCGGGCCAAATCCAGTCGAGTTGCACGCAGGCGGGCCGTGATCATCACGTCCCCGGGTGCCTCTGTGCGTTCCTTGAGCGAGAGCCACACCGTGCGCAGGGTGGCATCGACCTGCAAGTTTGCCGGCGCCTGCAGGATTTCGAATGAGTAGAGCCGCTCCAACGAGAACAGCCGCTGCTCACCTTGCTGTTCGGCGACGAGATACCAGCGACCGGACTTGGCCACGAGTCCATAGGGATCCACGAGCAGGAACGCTGGGTGCGCCTCGGTACTGCGCCGATACTTGATGCGCAGCTGGCGCCGAAGCCGCAACGCGGTTGCCAGATCCGCGATATCGACCAGCAGGCTCCGGCCCGACAGCCAGGCAGAACTATCCACCATGACAATATCGGCCAACGTAGCACGGGGATGGGCCGCTGGAGCTGCGTCCTGCTTCAGCGCGACCTTGCGCGCCGCCGTAGCATGTGCGTCCCGCAAGCCCAGAAGTTCCAAATGCCGTTCATCGAGCCCCGCCACGGACAAGGCTTCCAGCTCCGGCGGCTCCAGATGGGCCAGATTCAATCGGGAGCCCGGCAGCAAGGCGATTCCTCCGTGGCGCCCGCGCTCGGCGTAGACAGGGACGCCAGCCATGGACAGCGCTTCGACATCGCGCAGGATGGTCCGTCGCGAGACCTCCAGCGTCTGGGACAGTTCCGAGGAGCTGATGCGCTGACGAGTCTGCAACAGCAAGAGCAGGTGCAACAGCCTGGAAGCTTTCATGACCTTCAAGTATCCCAGAAAAGAAGACATGTTCTGTCGTGATTTTCTGGTGGACTGCTAATGTCCACTAATTCATTGATCCCAGGAGTCCCCGATGCCCCGCCCGAACCTGTTCCTCGTTTATGTCAAAGATGCCCGGAAAGCTGCCGAATTCTATGGCGATTTGTTCGATATGGATCCCGTCTTCGTCTCGCCGCGCTATGTGGCATTCGCCCTCAGCGAGCAGGTGAGCTTCGCTGTGTGGTCCGGCAAGAATGAAGATGCGGTCCCGGAAACCCCGCGCACCAGCGAGGTGGGTTTGATGGTCTCCGGCTCCGGCGGTGACGTTGACGCAACTTGCCGCCAATGGTCCGCCAAGGGAGTGCGCATTGTGCAAGAACCTTACGACGAAGTCTTTGGCAGGACCTTTGTTGCCGCGGATCCAGATGGCAACCTGATCAGGGTCTCGCCGATGGACTAGGAATTAGCGTGGCCAATAAAAGCAGAATCCCGGGGCATCGGCGAAGAAATTCGCTGATGTCCCGGGATTCTTGTGTTGCAGCTCAGGGAAGCTGCCAAGCTCTGGGTCTAGAAGAGCTTGCCTGGCTTAGAGCTGGTTGCCCAGCTTGAAGCCCTTGGAAGCCTGGCCATGGTACGAGCCGTCTTCGTCACCGGCACGGGTGAAGGAGAAGCCGTCGGCGCCAATGGTGACTTCCAGTTCGGAGTCATCAGTGCGCTCGATGACTTCCTGCACGTTGCCATCCAGGTCCAGGACCTTGGAAGCTTCGGTGTACCACGATGGAACAACCGGGTTGCCCCACCAGTCGCGGCGCTGGTTGTCGTGCACGTTCCAGGTGATGGTCGGGTTGTCCGGATCGCCGGTGTAGTAATCCTGGGTGTAGATCTCGATGCGGTGGTCATCTGGATCCAGGATGTACAGGTAGAACGCGTTGGAGACACCGTGGCGGCCGGGGCCGCGCTCGATGCGGTCCGAGATGCGCAGTGCGCCCATCTTGTCGCAGATCTGGAT
The DNA here is from genome assembly GCF_053543715.1 of Glutamicibacter sp. AGC46. NCBI lineage: Bacteria > Bacillati > Actinomycetota > Actinomycetes > Micrococcales > Micrococcaceae > Glutamicibacter > Glutamicibacter sp. AGC46. The sequence continues at coordinate 743,359 of NZ_JBLVOJ010000025.1, read as the reverse complement.
GATGTTGTGCTTCTCGTGGGTGGAGAAGGCCACGTGGTGCAGGCGCGGGCCGTTGCCGCCGGTCAAAGCCGTGTCGTGCACGGTGCCCTTGCGGTGCATCCAGGCTGCGTAGGTGGTGCCTTCGTCGTCCTGGATGTCCTCGGTGACGCGGAAGCCCAGGTCCTCGAGGTACTTGCGGCCGCGTGGCACGTCCGGGGTGACCTGGTTGAAGTGGTCCAGGCGGACAAGTTCGCCGGCCGAGTACAGGTCGTAGCGCATGTGCAGGCGCTCTACGTGGGTGGTCTCGAAGAAGAACTCGTATGGGAAGCCCAGTGGGTCCTCAACGCGCACGGCGTCGCCGATGCCCTTGACGAAGCCTTCCTTGCGGCGCTCGGTGCGGCAGCCCAGTTCCTTGTAGTAGGCCTCGGCCTTGTCGACCTCTTCGGCGCTGCGCACACGGAAAGCCATGGCCTTCAGTGCTGCCACCGGGCCCTTGGTCAGCACCAGGTTGTGGTGGATGAATTCCTCGAAGGAACGCAGGTAGATCTGGTTCTCGTCTTCGTAGGATACGTGCAGGCCCAGTACGTCCACGTAGAACTTGCGCGAGCGCTCCAGGTCGGTGACGACCAGTTCAGCGTAGGCGCAGCGCAGGATATCCGGTGCTGGAACCGAAGGGGTTGGGATCGGGTTTGCGATCTCTTTGCTCATGATTTGCTCCTTTGCAAGCAAGAAAAACTAGGGGCGGGAAGCGCGTGCTTCCTAGACGCCGAACTTAGGGGAGTGCGCTTCGTTCAGGGTGATCTGGATGGACTGCTGGGTGGTGTAGAAGTCCACCGAGCGGTAGCCGCCTTCGCGGCCCAGGCCCGAAGCCTTCACGCCGCCGAATGGAGTGCGCAGGTCGCGGACATTGTTGGAGTTCAGCCACACCATGCCCGAATCGATCTGGTGCGCGAAGTTGTGCGCGCGCTTCAAGTTGCTGGTCCACACGTAGGCTGCCAGGCCGTACTTGGTGTTGTTGGCCAATTCCAGTGCTTCCTCGTCGGTGTCGAACGGGGTGATGGCAACAACCGGGCCGAAGATCTCGTCCTGGAAGATCTGCGCATCCGGGGCAACATCGGCGAAGACGGTCGGAGCAACGTAGTTGCCCTCTTCGAAGCCTTCGGCGCGGCCGCCGCCGGCCAGCAAGCGGCCTTCGGTCTTGCCGATCTCGATGTAGCCCATGACCTTCTCGAAGTGGTTAGGGTGCACCAGTGCACCGACTTCGGTCTTCGGGTCACTCGGCAGGCCAACGCGGATGTTCTTGGCGCGTTCTGCGAACTTGGCTACGAAATCATCGTAGATATCGCGCTGGACCAGCACGCGGGAACCGGCGGTGCAACGCTCGCCGTTCAGCGAGAACACGCCGAAGACGGTGGCGTCCAGGGCGGCTTCCAGATCAGCGTCGGCGAAGACCACTGCAGGGGACTTTCCGCCCAGCTCCAGGGACAGGCCCTTGAAGAATGGCGCGGCCGCGGTGGAGATGGTGGCGCCGGTGGAAGAGTCGCCGGTGAAGGACACCAGTGGCACATCCGGGTGCTTGACCAGGTAGTCGCCGGCGACGCCGCCGGAACCGAAGATCAGGTTGAAGACGCCCTCTGGCAGGCCGGCTTCGCGGAAGATTTCTGGCCACAGGCCAGCGGAGAGCGGGGTGTAGCTGGCAGGCTTGAGGACCACCGAGTTGCCGGTGGCGATGGCCGGAGCCAGCTTCCAGGATTCCTGCATGAACGGAACGTTCCACGGGGTGATCAGCGCGGCGACGCCAATGGGCTTGCGGTTCACGTAGTTCATCTGGCGTCCCGGGACGCGGAAGGAGTTATCCACCTGCGCGACGATCAGGTCGGCGAAGAAGCGGAAGTTCTCCGCGGCGCGGCGGGCCTGGCCCTTGGCCTGGGTGATCGGCAGGCCGGAGTCGTAGGACTCAAGCAGCGAGAGCTCTTCGTCGCGGGACTCGACGATGTCAGCGATCTTGTGCAGCACGCGGGAACGCTCGCGTGGCAGCATCTTGGCCCAAGGGCCTTCCTTGAAGGCCTTGTTGGCGGCGGCAACTGCCAGGTCCACGTCTTCAGGCTGTGCCGAAGCCACGGTGGCGTAGTTGGTGTTGCTTACCGGTTCCTGCACGTCGAAGGTTGCTCCGCCGATGGAGTCAACGAATTCGCCGTTGATGTAGTGCTGCAGGTGGGTCGGAAGGTTTTCCGGTACGAAGTGCTTGCTCATGGCAGTTCCTTTCGTGCTGTTCCGGTGTTTTCACCGGATGGGTTGTGGCAAATCTATGAAAGTTCTCGGTGCTGCTGGCTAGATGGCGCTAGGTGCCATGCCGGCCGCTTTCAAATAGGCGTTGAGCGTATTCGAGCGGTGGTCCCGGCAGGCGGCTTCGATCTGCGCCGGGGTGGCATGGTTGCCGATCAGATCCAGCAGCGCCTCATGCTCCTGAACCGAAGCGCGAGCCCGGTTGGGAATGTGGGTGAAGCTGCTGGCCCGCATGGCCGCCAGCCGGCGCCATCCGCGCTGGACCAGGTCCAGGATGTGCGGATTGGGGCACTGGCCGTAGAGCAGCTGGTGGAATTCGGTATTCATCCGGGTGAAGGCCACCGGATCGAAATCCGCCAAGCACTGGCGCATGTTCTCGTTCAGCGCCCGCGCCTTGGCAAGCCAGGCGGCATCCATGGCATCGGCAGCCAGCGCGGTAGCGGCCGGCTCGATGACCATCAGGGTCTGCATGGTGTGCAGGTACAGGGTGGAATCCACGTGGGCCACCGTCGCCCCGACGTTGCGGGTGAAGTGCACCAGGCCCTCGGCCTCCAGCCGGCGGATCGCTTCGCGCACCGGAACCACGGAGCAGCCCAGCTCATCGGCAATGGTGCCCAGCACCAGCCGGTAGCCGGGGGAGTATGCCCCGTTGACGATGCGCTCGGAAACCAGCTGGTAGGCGGCTTCGGACTTGGAGGCGGTCATTACAGCGACCATGAGTCCAGATCCGGGCTGCCTGCGTCCTTCCAGGCGTTGTACTTGCTCTTCCACGCATCATTCATCGGGAACAGGCCCTCGATGCCGTGGCCGCGCTGGACCATGGCGAAGATGAATTCGTCATTGGATTCGGTCACCGCGGCTTCAGCGGCCACCTCGGCCACCATTGCTGGCGGGATGACCACGATGCCATCGGAGTCGGCCACGATCACATCTCCTGGCTGCACCGATACGCCGCCGCAGGCCACGGTGATGTCCTTGTCCCAGGCCACGTGCTTGCGGCCGAGAACCGCTGGGTGGGCGCCGTTGTAGAAGACCGGGATCTGCAGGTTGGACACGGCGTCCAGGTCCCGTACGCCGCCATCGGAGATGATGCCGGCGGCGCCGAGCTGCTGGGAGCGCAGGGCCAGGATGTCGCCCAGGGTGGCCGAGCCGGTCTCGCCGCGGGCTTCCATGACCAGGATCTCGCCGTCATTGAGCGAGTCGATGGACTGCTTCTGCATGTTGTAGCCGCCGCCGTGGGCCTTGAACAGGTCCTCGCGGTTGGGGATGTAGCGCAGGGTGCGGGCGGTGCCGATCACGCGCTGCATGCCCTTGGTGGCACCGGGGACTTCGATGTTCACGTTGTTCAGGCCGCGCTTGCGCAAGGTGGCGGACAAGGTGGCGGTAGCCACCGAAGCCAGCTGCTCGCGGACCTTGTCGGTCAGCACGTCCTTGCCGGTGATGATCGGGGCCATGCCGGCGGTCTCGCGATCGCCGTAGGCATCTTCCTTGTCCTTGTCGGTGACCTTTGGCTGGTTGCCGAAAGCGGCGAAGGCCGCAGTGCCCTCGACGGCGGTGGTCTCCAGCTTGCCGGTCGTGGCGCCGGAGACCAGGTCGGTGACCTCGACCTCGACAACGTCGCCGGGGAAGAAGACGGTGGAGCCGGCCGGGGTGCCGGTGAGGATCATGTCACCTGGCTGCAAGGTCATCTGCTGGGACAGGTCGGCGATGATGGTTGCGAAGGAGAAGAGCAGCTCGGAGGTGTCGGCGTCCTGGGCGAGCTTGCCGTTGACCCAGGTCTGCACGCGCAGCTTGGCAGGATCCAAGGTGGCGGCATCCAGGGCGTTGGGACCCACCGGGGTGTAGCCGTCGCCGGACTTGGAGCGGATGTTCGAGCCCTTGTCCGCGTACTTCATGTCGTGCACGCCGAGGTCGTTCGATGCGGTGACCTGCCCGACGTAGCCCCAGGCTTCGTCTACCGAGACGCGGCGAGCGGTCTTGCCGATGATCAGTGCGATCTCGCCCTCGAAGGCGAGCAGCTCGGTGCCAGCTGGGCGTTCCACGGTGGAACCGCTGGCGGCCAGCGAGCTGGTGGCCTTCATGAAGTAGCTGGGGAACTTCGGGGTGCGTCCGCGCTGCGCCGCACGCGAGGAGTAGCTAAGGTGTACGGCCAGGATCTTGCCTGCCTGCGCGAAGGTCTCTTCGGTTACTGGGACAATATTGCTCACCGTTGATCGGCCTGCTTTCATCGAACATCATCTCGTACATCAAATCGTATACGATCAGTGTGCGCCGAATCTCAAACGGTGTCAAGCGGGCTTTGGAAATCTTTGGAAATGATTATCGTGAAGGCCTGGGAATCCGCAAGATCACGCGGAATTCTCCGTGAGCGGGAATGTTTCGAAATGGACAATTGCGGGGCGCCGGAACGGATGTACTGCAGCACACAATCGATAGCAGGAATCCTGGCTAGCCAGTCGATCTGATGCCGGATTCCCTGCATGGCCATCGTTGCCCTGTAGTCGGCAAAGGATGCCCGACCGGCGCTATCCTCTTGCCAGCTGGGCGGCAGGGGCAAGCTCGCTCGCGAACCGAAGCCGAGCTACGGCAGGCGCTCTTTTGCCGATCGTGGAAATAGGCCATTTCACTGAGGGTGAGGGCAAGTGGAGTCATGGATTGTTCACGAGAAATATTCCGTTGCTCCCTCCTGCATGCCGGGTAATTGTAGATAGCCTGTATTTATGGGGAGTGTATTTAATATCCGAAACTCGCTGAGATGAGAGCGCAAGGAAAAAGATGTCTTCAGGTCAAAACACAGGCGTGATTGATTCGACGCTGCCGTCGCACCCCACCGAGGTCCACGCAAATAGCTGGATGTGGGGATCCGTGGCGTTGGTCGCCAGAGTTCCGGCATCTTCGATCACGGAACCTGATGGAAACTTGTGGTGGGTCCCGTCGAATGCCGCGGATATCACGTGGAAGATGTTCTGCAAAGATCTGCAAGGCGAAACCTCTGAGTTTCTCCAAAACGACGCGGGAAATCTGCATAAAGCATCAAAAAGCTGGTTCGACAAGACTTCGGTCGGACCTCATTTCCTGGCCATGACTGCCGACGCGAAGCAAGCACTATCGGGTGCTCCAACGTTTGCTTTCGACAACCAGAAGGTAATCAGCAAGCTGACCGGCGCCGGTATCCGGATCGCTGGAATTTCACGTTCTCGTAGTGAGGCGGAAACAGGAGCCGGCAACGCTGAATACGTCGCCTTGCACCTGAAGCTTTCGAAAGAGGCATTGCAAACCCCCGGTTGGGTGACCTCTGCGCTGCACCGGCCGACTCGTGCTGGGCTACTGCCGGGCACAAACATCGATGGCAAGGACTTGCGAGCGGGTGTAAACAACGCCTTGCGTTCAGCAGGCTTGGCAGTAGAACTGAATAATGGCGGCGCTCTGCAATCAAAAGACAAGCAGGATCCATGGGGAACATCTATACGATCTCCACTTTTATTCCGCAAGACAAGATTCCTCAGTGCCAAAAACACTGGCACGGACCGAGCGCGATGGACAACCCTGCAGTGCGCTGGGCGCATGCACTGAGCATTGCTCAAACCGCCACGCCTAAGCCAACTTTGAGCGACTGGTCCGACCTCGGAGTTAGCAAAGCCCAAGTCTCCCTTGGCCCGTCAATTGGTTGGTGCAGTGATCGGGGGATGGGGATTGTTGCCCAGTCCCGTCCGGATGGCGATCCTGAACACTGGATCGCAGAGACTGGGCATACGGTGGCCTTAGCGCATTCAGTCTTCGTCGATTTGGCGGTCTTGACGATGCAGCAAGATGAATTCTTGACCCAGCGCGCCGGACACCTGGCCAATCTAGCGGCAACCGGAAACCTTGAGGATTCCGCTGCTTCGCTTAAGCGATACAAGGACATTCAAAAAAGGTTTATCGAGTTCCACGGTAAGCGCTGGTTGCAGGAGATACCTGGACGTGAATCTGCAACTCGGGTGCTGCAAGCCATGCAGAACGTGCGCATGCTGGAAGAAAGAATCAAGCATTCACTGATCGAGCAGAAATCCATCATGGATTATCTGGAAGCCAACCAGCGCGCCGAAGAAGAGCAGGTGAATCGCGAACGAGCCGAACAACTGCGCGAAGAGGCGGTTAAGCGTGAGAAGTTCAGTCACCGAGTGAATATTTTTGCGTTTATATTCCTGCCGGCCACACTGATTTTCACCGTTACCGGAGGTCTGGGGATCCAGTTATCCACACTTTGGGGAACTATTTGGATCGGCATCGCTGCTGTCACTACTATCGGGCTGATTGCTTGGATGAAGACAGAGGGTGGAAAGAGGAAGAAGGATAGAAAACGCGCGACCGGAGGCGCATCGCGCAGCGACGAATCCCTCCCTGCCGTGAACAAGGGATAAACAGATCAGCTCAACACAGTTCGCGGCCACTGAGCTGGAGAAGAACCTCTTGGTTTGAGACCTCGGCGACGGAGGCCTTCTCATCGGTCCTCGGCTACCGCAGTTAATCAGCCGACTCACCAGGGGTACGCAGAAGGCGCTGGAACGGAGGTCATGATTCCGTTCCAGCGCCTTAGCGGCATCTGCATATTAGACGCGAATAGCATCCACAATCTTGACTCGGGCTGCCACCAGCGCGGGAAGCACACCGGTCAGTGCGCCTACGGCGATGGAAACTCCCATGCCAAGTAGGGCCGCACCGATAGGGAATGCCGGCATTTGATCCAGCTCGGTAGCCATCACCATATTCAGCAGATTCTCGTTGGAGACCAAGGCAACGGAGATGAGCACGCCAATGCCACCTGCTACGGCCGTGGCCACGACGCTTTCCATCATCACCGAGAAGAATACGCGTCCGGTTGTTGCACCGAAGCTGCGTCGGATACCCACTTCGCGGATACGCTGCTTCATGGTCACCATGGCAACATTGAGCAGACTCAGGGAACCAAGCAGCAAGATGATGATTGCGATCCCGGCAACCACCATGGTCAACATCTTCAAGCTCTCATCAGCACCCCACATCAGATAATCTTCGCGGTGCGCATCAACTGTGAGACCAGGAAGTTCTGCCTGCATTTGCTGGCCGAAGTGCATGGCCAGCTCTTCGGATCCCTCGATGGGCACCCACAGCTTGTAGCTGACCTCATTGAGCGGAGCTTGCATGCCGAACCAGTGCTCATAGGTGGCCGGCAGCATCCACAGCTTGCCGCCCATGCCGTAGCTAGATGCTTTGGTGGTTCCGATGACCGTAACTGAGACGGTGTTCCCATTGCTCATCAAATCCACGGTTAAAGGCAGTCGCTGGCCTTCCAGTCCCAATTCTTTGATGAAGGTGTGGTCAACCACCGCCGCTGGGGCAAGATTCTGTGCATCTTCGGCTTCCAGCCAGCGGCCGTCAGTAACAACTAACCGGTGCATTGGAGCGTAGTCGGGATCAACCACCATGATCTCGGCATCAAGGCTCAGCCCTTGGGCTGAAGCCTTCTGGTCGTAGCTGCGTCCCATCATGGTGGTGTACTCGACCTTGAACCGGTCACTGGTCTTTTGAAAGGCCTCATCGATTTGGTCGTTGCCCGCAGGACCAGCATCCGAGTTCGGGTCGTAGGCGTAGACAACAATCATTGCTGGCCGACCCTCGCTTTCAAGGCTTTCGGTCATCATCTGACGCGCCATGCCAGCTCCGGCCAATGCCGTAGTCAACGAGGCCACCGCAATGGTGACACCAACCAAGGAGAGCAAGACGCGCAACTTGTGAATACGCAGTTCCTGCCATGCCTCCAGCAGCGCAGCAACAAAACCGGTTCCTAAGCGAGTTAAGGATTTCATCTTGCCGCCACCTCACTGAGCGGATGCAGCCGCCCGCCATCCAACTGCAGCTGTTCTCGGGCCAAGGCCGCAACATTGCTGTCGTGCGTGATGGTGATCAGGGCAGCGCCGGAATCAACCGTGGCGGAATCCAAGAGATCCATCACCGCACGTCCGGTAGTGACATCCAAGGCACCGGTGGGCTCATCGGCCAGTACGACTCGTGGCCGGCGGACCAGCGCGCGAGCGATGGCCACACGTTGCTGCTCACCACCGGAGAGGGTCTGGGGCATTGAATCCAAGCGTTTGCCCAGTCCCACGCGCTCCAAGGACTCGGTTGCTAGCTTGCGCCGATTCCAGAAGTCGCGTCCACCGGCGTACATCAGTGGAGCCATGACATTTTCCAGGGCAGTGCGTCCTGGCAGGAGGTTGAACTGCTGGAAAACGAAACCGAGGTCGCGCCCGCGAGCATGGGCCGCCTGTTTGGCGCTCAGCCGGGTCGCATCCTTGCCTCGCCACAGCAGGCTACCGCTGGTGGGCCGATCAAGCAGGCCAAGGATATTCAGCAGCGTGGACTTGCCCGTACCCGAACGGCCGACAATGGCAATGTGATCGCCTTCGGACACCGTGAGATCAATCCCGTTGAGGATATGCAGCTCGCTGTCGTCGGGCAGCAGGACGCTGCGCGTGACATTCTCGAGCTTCAGCAATGGCTCACCACTCATCTGAGTAGGACTCCATATCCATCATTTCTTCAGGTGCCGGGGTGGATCCTGGGACGAAGCGGAGAATTTCCGTCTCATCCTTCAGTCCTGAAATCACCTCGATGACCTTTCCGTCGGTCACGCCAAGCTCTACCTCGGTGCGGATTTCCTTGCCGTTTTCATCCAGCCTCCACACCGCACCCTGGCCAACCAGGCCACGAACAGCCGATACCGGTACGGTCAATACGTCCTCGGCCGTGCCTGCATCAATTTCCATGTTCATGCTCAGGCCGTCGAAAACCACGATGTCTGCAGGTACGGCACAAGAAATCTCGCTGCCCGAAGAGCTCTCCGTGGATTCTCCGGACGCCATTGGATCCATCTGCGATTCCATGTCCTGGTCTGCGGAGCCGGCGCTGGTTTTCTTCGAAGCGCTGTCACCGACAGACAGGTCCTTGCAGGTGAATGGCTCCGGTCCGCCGTCAATGGTGATCGTTGCTTCGAGGCTTTCATCGAGCAACCGGTAGCGGTCCAGCGGATCGATCGAACCGGCGGCCAAGAATTCCTGGGGTTGGATCGCGCCGAGTGCCGTGCCCTTGGTGACGTCATCGCCAACCTCGATCTGGAAAGCGCCGACCTTGCCTGTGGCCGTTGCGTAGACGTCGTGGTACTTCACCACTGGTGCAGCTTCCTGCGGTTGCTGCTCGTCTTGTGAACCTTCACTATCCGAGTCGTTGGCCCCGACGCTCTCTGGCTGGGATTCGGCGCGGACCTGGAAGATTCGATCGCCGAGGGCGACATTGTCGCCTGGCTTGACGAAAGCCCAATTGACAACGCCGTCCACGGGCGCATTCAGCTCTTTCGATTCGGTGAGCTTAATAGTTCCGGGGATGGACAGCTTATTCTCTACCGTGGCTTTCTCGGCAAAGATGGTCTCTGCCGGGATCTCTCCGGTGGGGAACAGGTCATCGTCGGCGCTGGCCGTGCCGCCGGCAAACGCGAGTTTCACGAGGCTGACGGCGATCAAGGCGCCGATAACTAGCCATGCAGCGGGAAGGAATATGCGACGGAACGCGCGTCGTTGGCTCATAGGGTTGCTCTTTTCACCATTCAATGATTACCAAAGTGTTCAGCAACTACCAAGCTCAAACGGAGAAAACACGCAACCTTTATCAGATTGAGATTTATTTTTACTTTGCAGGTCAGACCGGGTACTCAAATTAGTAGTTGAAGGTCGTAGTGAATCTTCTCGACGTTCCAGAGTGAAGCGGGGCAGTCTCCGGGACTCGACTCCACGGAGCTCTTCGGTGGATGAGGAGCCCCCGAGGCGTAGTGCCATTGCTTCTGTACTGGCCCCGGGGTCGGCAGGATTGTTCCAGTCCGGTTTCTGCCAAGCCTTTCGGGTGCCGCGGTCGAGCGGGCGGTGCCAAAGCCGCTGTTGCAGCGCATCGACCTTCATTGCTGTCCGCTAGGGCCTGAATCGTGAATTTGGCAGATGACAAGCACGTTTAATCCATGGACAAAGAAGTGCACCGATTGCTTCATTTTCAGCCAAATTTATTTCGTTCCATTTGCTGGCACAAAGCCGAATGCCGGCGTAGGATGTCGGCATATCGTTGTCTTGAATTGGGGGATTTAAAGACGAATTGAAACACTCGCATTCATTTCGCATCTTTAGATGCATTGGGGAACTTATCCTGAGCAGTTGAGCCACATGGGGTGGCTGAATCATGGGCCAGGCTTTCATTATCTGAGGTCAAAGCCTTACTATAGCTCGCTCTTTTTCGGGTGGATCGCTCCTGCACGCCGCGCGATCCACTCAGGACATTCTTGTATGGGGGAGAAATGTCTAGGCATCAAAGGCGTGGCACTTTTGTGCCAAATTTGCGCCGTAAAACAGCTTTAAACAGATTATTAAAAGCATGCTTGGCGATAATTTCGTCGATTTCCTTGTGCTTTGTCATGACCATTCCGGGCATGGCAGTTGCTGCCGAAACTTCTGTTGGGGAAGAAGTCGAGGCCACACAGCAGGGGACTGAACCGGAGAACTCCGAATCGGTCCTGGCCACCGGCTCGGCTGAGGAAACCAAGGCCGAAGCCGACGAATCGTCCACGGCTGACACGGAGGAAGAACAGCCAGCTGCTGAAGCAGAAGTCAGTGCCAAGACCTCGGCGCCAGAGGAAGAAGCAGCGGCCGAACCTGAATCCGCCCCTGCACCGGCACCGGCAACTCAGAAGCCAGAAAAGCCAAAAGCTGTGGAAACCACGCAGCCGGCACCCGAAGCGCAACCTGTGGAATCAGCTGCGCCCAAGCCGGAAGAGAAGCCAGAAGGCAAGGATTCACCGAAACTTGCGGAGCCGAAGGCCGAAGTTTCGGAATCGGAAGATTCTACCGGGTCCTCGACAGCGGCCCGCGAGCCGATCACGGCCGCTGCCCTTGAGCCAGGTGCCCCGCGGATTTGCGAGTACAACGAAGGAGACGGCTCGGTCGACACCTTCATGCAGAGGTCCGATGAGATGCCCGCCTTCGCCAACGGCAATGTCCACGACGGGCTCTATGAGGGCGGTGTGGTTCACCAGCGCTTGGAAATGACATTGCCCGCAGGCGAAAACGAGCTGGTCATCAGTTACCAGGTCAAGCAGGCCGGCAAATGGGCCTATGACTATTTGCTCAACGAGACAGTGGACGGCGCGAACATCACCGGCTGGACTGTCGATGAAGGCGCCGGGAACGACCGCGTCGACACCGTCTTCATCACATTGATGGTCGACGGAGAAGAAGGCGACGAGTCAAGCGTCACCCTCTACTTCGATGCGCATATCGCCTCGGAGCTGGATCACGGCCCGGGCACCGGTGCTTCCTCAATCAACGGTTCGCCGTACCACGTCCTGATCTCGTCGTTGAACTGCAAGTCCATTGGACAACGCGACAACCAGATCCAGGCCGGTGCGGTCCAAGCAGGTTCCGTAACCGTCATCAAGGACGCGGTTCCTGCCGACGGCACGGATTTCGATTTCACCCTCGCCGAGGACCGCTTCGGCGACTCGACATCATTCAACCTCGATGACAGTGCCGGTTCCGATACCGGCGCGAGCTTGCCGCAGAGCGTCACCTACACCGTGGCGCCAGCTACGATCACCGTCACCGAAGAGGACTTGCCAGCTGGCTGGAATCTTTCCTCGATCGCCTGCACCGGCGCCGCCGCCATCCGCAGCGGTTCGGCCATCACTTTCAACCTGGGCGACAACGATGAAGTCACCTGTACCTTCACCAATACGAAGACCACCTACGGCGAGCTCACGGTCCATAAGGATGTGCAGGCATCCTATGACCGCGACTACGACTGGGATCTGGACAAGTCGCTGGCCCAGGGCCAGCAAGCCACAGTGAAGTCCACGGCCCCCGGAGTGGACGTCGACTACAACGTGGTCGCCACCGCCAGCGAGGCCCAGGACAGCAACTTCCAGCTCTCCGGCACCATTACCGTGGTGAACCCGAATGATACGGCGATGTCCGGGATTACGCTGGCCGACCAGCTTGATGGAGCCAATTGCGTCATCTCCGCTGGCGGATCGCCGATCGCCAATCCGGTGACCATCCAGCCCGGCGAGAATTCCTTCACCTATGAATGCGACCTGCCCGAGGGAACCAGTGCCGCCAGCGCCGGCACCAACACGGTCAGTGCAACCTGGGACCCGGAGGCCTACTATGGCACCGATGGCCAAGCCAGCGCCTCGGCCGACTACGATTTCGCGTCCGTCTCGCCAACGGTGACCGACGATGAAGTCACCGTCACCGATAGCGAAATCGACCTTTCGGGCATCGCCGGCGGTAACACCGTTACAGCGGGGGAAAGCCCGAAGACCTTCGCGTACACCATCGAGTGGGACGGCGTGCTCGGAGAATGCACCGACTACCAGAACATCGCCAGCCTCGCCGCAGACGACGGTGAAACGCTGACCGACAATGCCACCGTGGAAGTCTGCATCGGCCAGGACCTGGCTATCGAGAAACTGGTCGTGTCCAGTTTCAACCGCAGCTACGACTGGAGCATCGCCAAGGACGCAGTAGGCGAGCAGCCATTCACCGCGGATCCGGAAACCGGCGAATTCACCGCGCAATACTCCGTCACTGTCACTCCCGAAAGCTATTCGGACAGCGACTGGGCCATGAGCGGAACCATCACGGTATCCAACCCCAATGACTGGCAAGCCATTGACGTGACCGTCACCGACCAGGTCGATGTGGGCGGGGACGCAACCTGCCAGGTGGTCGGCATTGCCGGCGAACCGGACACGCTGGACGCCGATCCGGTGGCACCGGGCTTCCAGGCAACACTGGATGCCTCCCAAACACTGACCTTCAGCTACAGCTGCACCTTCGGATCGCAGCCGAATTACGAGGGCAGCAACACCGCCGAAGTGACGTGGTCCTCCAGCGAGGCCTCCACCGCTTCGGGCAGCGCCACCGAAGTTGTACCGGTGGATGCAGGCGACTGGACGCAGACACCACTGAACCAGACGGTGACCGTGACCGACCCGCTGCATGAATTCGATCCGGCCTGGACCATCAATTACTCCGATGGACCGCAGACTCGGACCTATGAATACACCTGGACGGTGGAGGAAGCCGGCAAGTGCCAGAGCTTCATGAACACCGCCACGATCACCGGAAGCAACCAGCTGGTCAAGAGCGATGACGCGCAGGTCGAAGCGTGCCGCCAGGCAGGGCTGACCGTCACCAAGGACGTGACAGCCTCCTATGACCGCACCTATTTGTGGAGCATCGACAAGCAGCTGGCCGAGGGCCAATCGCCAGATGCCGTCGTCGAGGAAGACGGAACCGCCACCGTTCACTACACGGTGCTGGTGGACAATACCGGCTACGAGGATTCCGGGCAGCAGCTTTCCGGGTCCATTACCGTGGCCAATCCCAACGAATTCGAAGACCTCGAAGTGACGATCAGCGACGAGAATACCCTCTCGGCCGCCTGCACCATCATTGCCGAGGACACGAATCCGGGAATGGAAGGCATGCAGCAGGTGGTGCCGCGCAGCGGCTCGATCACCGTGGACTACAACTGCGATGCATCGGCCGTGGCGGAGGCCGACTACACCGGCCACACCAACACCGCGGTGGTCACCTGGGGTGATGGGCTGCAGGCTGAGAGCCAGCCGGTACCCATCGAATTCACCCTGGATGAGAGCACCGATGAATCAGTTGGCGTCTGGGATGACCAGGCTGATCCTTCCGGGGACCCGGTACTGCTGGGCACGGTCCACTACGCCGACGCCCCGCAGAGCTTCAGCTACGAGATCACCTACGAAGTGCCGCGTGATGAATGCCTGGTCTTCACGAATACCGCGTGGGTGGATCTGGCCGGCGAGGACATCGAGGACTCGCAGGACGTGGGCATCTGCGACCAGAAGAATCTGGTTATCACCAAGGACGTGGACGCCAGCTACGCACGCGACTACGACTGGTCGCTTCACAAGCAGGTGGACCGCAGCGAATTCACGGTCGCCGGCAACGGCACGGTCACCGCGCACTACACGGTAGTGGCCACCGCCGGCGAAGCGCAGGATAGCGCGAAGCAGGTGTCCGGAACTATCACCATCAGCAACCCGAACACGCAAGTCGGGGACCTGGCGGCCACGGTCACCGATGTGCTCTCCATCCCGTCGGCCAGCTGCACCATCGATGGCACCGACGCGGATGAAAGCGCTGACGGTTTCCAGATCGTGCTGGGAGACGGTGAAAGCATCACCCTTGGCTACAACTGCCAGGTACCCGCTGACACCGACATCACCGCCCAGTACACGAACACCGCAACCGTGGCCTGGGGCCAGGAGCGCCAGGCTGAAACGGAAGTCGGCTTCGGGTTCGAGCAGGCACTGCTGACCGACGGCGAAGTCACCATCACCGATGACAAGACCGTTGAAGGCCAGGAAGTGGTGCTGGGCACCGCCATGGCCGGTGAATCGCCGAAGGCCTTCGAGTACGACCTGGAACTGCAGGGCGTGGCCGGAACCTGCACCGAGTACACCAACACCGCGGTGCTCGATGAGGCCACCGGCGAGGGCGAGGAGAACACGGCTTCGGCCAGCACCACGGTGTGCGCCGGCGCAGATCTGGATATCGCCAAGAACGTCGTGACCTCCTTCGACCGCTCCTACCTGTGGTCGCTGGACAAGGAGCTGCTCTCCGGGCAACCGCTGGCAGCCAACCCGAATACCGGCGAGGCCACGGCGAACTACCGGATCACCGTGACCCCCGAAGGCCACGAGGACGGCAATTGGGCGATGAGCGGAGAAATCACGCTGGCCAACCCGAACGACTGGCAGGACGCGCCGGTCACGGTGCAGGACTTCGCCGATGTCGGCGGGGACGCGGCCTGCACGATCACCGGGGTGCAGGGCGAAGCGGTGGCTGACATGTCCGCCGAGCAAGCCGGCTTCCAGACGGTGATCCCCGCAGGGGCCCAATGGGTGATGGACTACTCGTGCACCTTCGCATCCCCGCCGGACTACGAAGGCAGCAACACCGCCACCGTGGACTGGGACGCCCAGGCGCTGAGCACGGCCAATAGCCAGGACTCGGACACCGTGGGGATCTCGGAACAGGACTGGAACCAGACGCCGCTGAACGACACGGTCACCATCACGGACAGCGCCCACGAGTTCGATCCGCCGTGGACAGTGGATGTGGCCGATGGGCCGCAAAGCCGGGACTACTCGGTGACGTGGACCGTGGACCAGGCAGGCACCTGCCAGGTCTTCGAGAACGTCGCCACGCTCACCGGCGATGACGGCTTCACCGCGGCGGACAACGCGCTCGCCGAAGCCTGCCGCGAGGCGGCCTTGGAGATCAGCAAGACCGTCGAAGCCGCGTACGACCGCACCTACCAATGGCAGATCGACAAGTCCTTGGCCGAAGGCCAGGACCAGGAGATCACCACCAACGGGGCGGCCAGCGAACCGGTGGACTATGTGGTCAAGGTGGAGAACACCGGGTATGAGGATTCGGGATGGGTGCTGGAAGGCCAGATCACCATCACCAACCCGAACCAGTACACGGGCATCGACGCCACAATCCAGGACGTGGTCGATCTGGACGCGGTCACCTGCACCACCTCTGAATCGCTGGTGGGCATCCCGGCCAACGGGACAATCACGGTCGGCTACAGCTGCGATGTCTCCGCGGGAGTCGATGCCGGCGACTATAGCGGCGGCACCAACACCGCCACGGTCAGCTGGGGCGATGACCGGGCATCGAGCACGCAGGTGCCCATCGAATTCGCCATTGATTCCCGCATCGATCGGCAGGTCGAGATCTGGGATGACCAGTCGAATCCCCAGGAGCCGGTATTGCTGCGCACCGTGGACATCGATGATTCGCCGGTGCTCATCGAGTACCAGCTGGAGCATGATGCTCCGGCCGGTGAATGCATGAGCTACACGAACACCGCCTGGGTCGATATCCAGGCAGGGGAGGATCCGAGGGATGAGGCGACCGTGCAGCTATGCGGCTTGCTCGATCTGATGATTGCCAAGGATGCCGAAGCCAGCTTCGATCGGACCTACCTGTGGGATCTGGAGAAGAAGGTTGACCGCACCGAAGCTGTCGTCGCCGAGGACGGCACCGCCGACTTCTCCTACACCGTATCGGCCATCCCGGACGGATCGGAGGATTCCGGCCATGAAGTGCACGGCATGATCGTGCTGGTGAATCCGAACCGCTTCGCATCAGCCTCGACGGTAGCCACCATCACCGATGAAATCAGCATCGAAGGGGTCACGTGCACCATCGACGCCGAGGACGCCGATCCGCAAACCGGGGGCCTGCAAGTCGCAGTCCCGGTGGGCAGCGACGGAACCGGAACCACGGTGCAACTGCCCTACAGCTGCTCGGGTACCCCGGAACAGCTGCACGGCAGAAACACGGTTACGGCAACCTGGGGCGAGGATTCGGTGGCCACGTCAACCGCACCGGTGGACTACCTGCTGGATGCTGAAACCGATCAGCAGGTCACCGTCATCGATGACAAGACCAACCCCGAGTCGCCGGTAGTGCTGGGCGAAGCGATCTGGAATGCCGAAGGCACCCCGGTCGACTTCGACTACACCCTGCGCCACCAAGCCCAGGCCGGCACTTGCACCGAGTTCACCAACACCGCGGTGATCCAGCAGACCGGGGCCGAGGATTCGACCACCGTCACCCTCTGCGGCCAAAAGGCCCTGGGGCTGCAGAAGACCGCGCAGGGACTGGTAGACCTGGATTACGAATGGGAGGTAGAGAAGCGGATCGACCAGAGCAAGCTCACCGCGAACGGGGATGGAACCTTCACCGCGCACTACTGGGTTCAGGCTCGCAACACCGCAGCCGTTGAGCAGAACTTGCGGCTGGCCGGTGAGGTGATGGTGCAGAACCCGAATGATTTCGGTTCCATCACCGCCACCTTGGAAGACCGGATCGATACCGCTGGCACCAGCTGCCGGATCGATCTGGAAGATGCCGATGAAGCGGCCGCTGGATTGCAGGTCGTGCTCGATGCCGGGGAGAACTTGGGGGCCCGGTATGAATGCGACCTCGCTAGCTGGCTCACCACCGATGCCTTCGAGGGAGCAGTCAATACGGTGATTGCCACCTTCGATGACCGCGAAGTGCGTGCCGAAGCACCGATCGAGTTCCAGATCGATGCAGTCACGGACGAATCGGTGGCAGTCACCGACGACATGATGGATCCTGGCGCCGAACCGAAGGTGCTCGGGGTAGTCCATGTCCCGCAAGCTCCAATGCAGTTCGAATACGAACAGGTGCTGGAACCCGAAGCGGGAACCTGCACGGTATACACCAATACCGCGGCAGTCCATGAAAGTACCGACGGCAACGGCAAGGACGAATCCTCGGTGGACCTGCAACTGTGCATCGAGCAGGGCCTGATGATCGCCAAGAGCGCCGACGCCCAGTACGTCCGGGACTACGACTGGTCGACCCGCAAGGAGGCGAAGGAAACGAAGTTCGAGGTTGACCCGGACGGGCAGGCCACGGCCAAGTACACGGTCCAAGCGATGCTGGAGGGTTACGAAGACCAGGACTTCACCGTCACCGGTGAGATCACCGTGGCCAATCCGAATGACTTCAAGGACACGCAAGTGCTCCTGGAAGACAAGCTATCCATCGACGGGGCCAGCTGCTCCATCGAAGGATTGGCGGAGGGGAAGCTGGAGCTTGCGGCCGGGGAAACCCGCACCGTGAAGTACAGCTGCACCTTCGAAGCTCCTGTTGCCGAGGCCGACTACACCGGCCACGAGAACACGGTGAACGCCAGCTGGACCGACGTGGAGGGCACAACCCGCACGGTCAGTGCCAAGGCTCCGCTGGAATTCGAGGCGGCAACGGCCACCGATGAAATGGTGACGGTCTTCGATGACTACACCAATCCCGGCCAGCCGCGGGAACTGGGCACGGTCAAGGCCGAAGAGCAGAGCAAGAAGTTCACGTACGAACTGGTCTTGGACGGCGTAGCCGGCACGTGCCAGACGATGACGAATACGGCCTCGATACCGGAGAAGTCCGGCGAGGATGGGAACAATTCGGATTCGGCGGATGTGGAAGTTTGCTCCGAGGCTCCGCAGGCAGCGCCACCGGCACCACCGGCACCACCGGCACCACCGGTTCCGCCGGCTCCGCCAGCGCCGGCAGCACCACCTGCCCCGCCAGCACCGCTTGCGGCAACCGGCCTTGACCAGGGCTCGTTGTGGCTGGCAGGGGCTGCAGGGATGGTGATTATCGCCGGAGCATTGATCCTGCTTCGGTACCGTCGCCGGAACCCATAGTCCGCGCGCCAGCTGGATGCCGGCCTTGCCTCTCGCGGCAGGGCCGGCATTCGGCGTGCGGGGAACAATCCCTGCTGCTTCAGGGCTAGTGCCTTGGAAACAGAACAGGCCCGGTCCGCTTATTCGCATAAGAGGACCGGGCCTGTTGCCATGGTCAAGCCTTCTGGCTAGATTTGGGCCGCGCTCTGGGCAGCAGCTTCACGCTCATCGGCTTCGCGCATGGCACGCTCCACGCGATCCACGTCGCGGACCGCACCCTTGTCAGCGGACAACGCCATGGCGGCGTAGGCCCGCAACGCAGGGGAGACCACGCGCTCGCGGCTCTTCGGACGGTAGCCGGTGGTCGCGATCAAGCGCTCGCGGCGTTGTGCCAAGACCTCGTCAGAGACGTTCAGGGTCAGCTCGCGGGTAGGGATATCGATGGAGATGGTATCGCCATCTTCCACCAGGGCGATCATGCCGCCGGACGCGGCCTCGGGGGAGACGTGCCCGATGGACAGGCCCGAGGTACCACCAGAGAAGCGGCCATCGGTGATCAGTGCGCAGGCCTTGCCCAGGCCGCGGCCCTTGAGGAACGAGGTGGGGTAGAGCATTTCCTGCATGCCCGGCCCGCCCTTGGGACCTTCGTAGCGGATGACTACTACGTCGCCTTCCTTCACCTGCTTGTTCAGGATCTTCTCGACGGCTTCATCCTGTGATTCGCAGACCACTGCCGGGCCGGAGAAGGTCCAGATCGAAGGGTCAACGCCAGCGGTCTTGACCACTGCACCGTCCACGGCGATATTGCCGCGCAGTACGGCCAGGCCGCCGTCCTTGGAGTAGGCATTCTCAACCGAGTGGATGCAGCCTTCTGCATCATCGGTGTCCAGCGCCGCCCACCGCTCGGACTGCGAGAAGGCGGTGGAGGAGCGCACGCCGCCCGGGGCCGCGTGCCACAGGTCGAAGGATTCCTCCTTGGCCTTGCCGCTGCGGATATCCCAGTCATCGAGCCATTCGCCCAGGGTTGCCGAGTGAACCGTGTGCACGGTTTCATCCAGCAGGCCGCCGCGGCGCAGCTCGCCGAGGATTGCGGGGATGCCACCGGCACGGTGGACATCTTCCATGTAGTAGATGGTGCCGTTGCCGGCAGCGTTGGGTGCAACCTTGGCCAGGCACGGGACACGGCGGGACACTTCATCGATCTCATCGAGGCCGAATTCCACGCCGGCCTCGCGGGCGGCGGCCAGCAGGTGCAAGATGGTGTTGGTGGAACCGCCCATGGCGATATCCAGCGCCATGGCGTTGCCGAAGGCCTTCTTGGTGGCGATGCTGCGTGGCAGGACCGTCTCGTCGTCTTCGCCGTAGTAGCGGTTGGCGATATCGACTACCAGCTTGCCGGCGTTTTCATACAGGTCCTTGCGGGCCGTGTGGGTAGCCAGGGTGGAGCCGTTGCCCGGCAGGGACAAGCCCATGGCCTCGGTCAGGCAGTTCATCGAGTTGGCGGTGAACATGCCCGAGCAGGAGCCGCAGGTCGGGCAGGCCGACTCTTCGATGCGCAGCAGGTCTGCATCCGATACGTTCTCGTTCACGGCCTCGGAGATGGCATCCACCAGGTCCAAGGTGCGCACGGTGCCATCTACCAGGGTGGCGCGGCCGGCTTCCATCGGACCACCGGAGACGAAGACCGTAGGGATGTTCAGGCGCAATGCGGCCATCAGCATGCCCGGGGTGATCTTGTCGCAGTTCGAGATGCAGATCAGTGCGTCGGCACAGTGGGCATTGACCATGTATTCCACGGAGTCGGCAATGAGGTCGCGCGATGGCAGCGAGTAGAGCATGCCGCCGTGGCCCATGGCGATGCCGTCGTCCACGGCAATGGTGTTGAATTCGCGGGGGATGCCACCGGCGGCAGTGATGGCGTCGGAGACAATGCGGCCTACCGGCTGCAGGTGGGTGTGCCCTGGAACGAATTCAGTGAAGCTGTTGGACACAGCGATAATCGGCTTGCGCCCGAGGTCAGCGCCGTTCACGCCGGCTGCGCGGAACAGTGCGCGAGCGCCGGCCATATTGCGGCCATGGGTGACAGTGTGTGAACGAAGTGTGGTCATACCTAAAATCTCACCATATATTTGCCCTCAAACCCAGACGGTGACGATACTAGTAGTACTACTACCATGCAATGAGGTTTACCCCGTGACTCCAAGTCAAAGACGTCGCGAAGAACTCGCCGCGTTCCTCAAGGACCGCCGGGCCCGGGCTGACAGGGCTTCCCATGGATTGCCGGAGATCGGACGCAGCCGCGTGCGCGGCCTGCGCCGCGAAGAAGTCGCCACCTTGGCCGGCGTTTCTGTTACCTGGTACACCTGGCTTGAGCAGGCCCGCGACATTAATCCCTCGCGCCAGGTTCTGCAGTCCTTGGCACGGCTGTTCCGGCTCACCCCGGTGGAATCCTCGTACCTGTTTTCCCTGGCAGGGCACGGTGAGCTTGACCCCATTGGCACCGGCGGCATGACTCCAGCCCTGCAGCGTTTGCTCGATGCGTTGCAGTTCCCAGCCTTCCTGCTCTCCGCCGACTGGACCATCCTGGGCTGGAATGAAGCCTATGAACAGCTGTATCCGCGGGTGGCTTCATTGGACGGTGAAGATCGGAACCTGTTGTGGCTCGTTTTCACCGATGCGCAATTGCGTGAGATGCTCCCGGATTGGGAAGTGCAAAGCCGCGGTTTCGTGGGAAGCTTCCGTGCTGAAACGCGTGGATGGCTCAGCCCGTCGGGGGAGAGCGGCATCGTTGCGCGGGTCTCGGCGGCCTCCCCGGAATTTGCCGCGATCTGGAATGAACGCGACGTTGCAGGTTTCCGCACCGGTGAACGGGTGTTCCGGCATCCTAAATTGGGGCTGACGCGCTACGAGCAGCACAACCTGACTCCTACCGAAGCCACGGACTTGACCCTGTTGATGTACACGCCGCTTTAGCGCAGGTGGGCTCGCCGAAGTAGCGGCAGGGACTGGGAAGAGATTCGAGATCGCTAGGCTTGTACGCATCGAATCATTTAACCGCTAAGGGCCACAGCGCTGATCGGAACGTGCAGCGAACAAGAGCACTTCCATGTTCGGTTCCAGTTCGGAAATGCAATAGTCGGCGCTGAGCCGGCTAAGGCTCGTCTGGAAACCCGGACGAGCTTTAGCCCGGATAGTTGAGTAGGCTCAAGGCAGCGGAGGCATGCATTAAAGGAGTGGCCGGAGCTAAAAGCTCACGAACTCAAGCGCTCTCTCCTTGAACTCGCGGCTGGTTACCGCGTTGGCGTGATTGCGACCTGCCAGCCACAGCACTTCATTGCGTGTTCCTGCGTCCTTCAGGAGGCGACGCAAATGCGGCATGGTGGTCGCCAGATCGTCCTGGTCTCCGGCGACCAGCAAGGTGGGAACTGACGGCACCTTGGCTGCCGGATCGTAGGGCTCGGATTTGATTGCTTCAATCAGCTCAAAGAGCGCCGATAGATCATTGGACGGTTCAGCCTCGGCAATCCGCATGATGGCGGCGGTGTAGTCGTCATGGATCTTTTCGCCCGTCTCGACGTAGGTGCGGGCCTGGCCCAATTCGAAGGCGGCCAGCGGATCACCGGCTCCTGGACCCCCGATGACCAGATGATTCACTAAATCCGGGTTGAAGGCGGCGAACTCCCAAGCCAGCCGGGAACCCAAAGAGTAGCCGATGACGTCTACGGGACCATCATCCAGATGCATCACGATGGCAGCCAGGGCCTGGCGAATCTGGCTTGGCGCCCAGCTGCCGTCATTGCGGCGAGGATCTTCTCCATGGCCGGGCAAATCAACCAGAAGGACATCGCGTCCTGCATCAGTGAAATATTTCAGCCAACGCGAGCGGTCCCAATTCAGTTCGCCGGATGAGGCGAAGCCGTGGATGAAAAGCACGGATGGGCTTTTCACCTCAGCGTTTGCGCGAACCACTCGAAGATTCAGATCCAATGTCATGCCATTGATCATAGGCCATTCACCCTCGAAATGTGATCTGGGCTAGTGCCTGAAGAGCGTTAATGTCAGAATGACTCTAACGAATCCGAATGTGCTGAAAATGAGGCAAATAAGAAATGTCATCCGTACCGGGTTGGGCGAATGTCGACGAACGCCGCAACCTCCCACCCGCTCTTGCGGTCTCCACTGTGATCCTGGGAATCCGTGAAGGCAAGGATGGCGGACCCGACAAACTCTGCTTGCCAGTGGTGCGCCGCATTCGCCAACCCCACACCGGAATGTGGGCGCTGCCAGGCGGACCCGTTGATCCGCGCGAATCCCTCGGCCAAGCGGCCGGGCGCAACCTTGCTGAAACCACGGGCCTGCGCCCCACCTACCTGGAACAGCTCTACACTTTCGGCGATATCGACCGCTCGCCAACCCACCGCCTAGTCACCATCGCCTACTTTGCGCTGCTGAACGCAGATCAAGTGGGCGCCACCGTCCAAGACGACAACGTGGCCTGGTTCGATATCGATGACCCGCAGATTGCCCAGATGGCTTTCGACCACCGGAAGATCTTGGACTACGCCATGTGGAGGCTGCGCAACAAAACCGAATACGGGCAGATAGCCCATCGGCTGCTCGGCGAACGCTTCACCCTGGCGGCCCTGCGCGGAGTCTATGAAGCCATCCTCGGACGCCGTCTGGACCCTGCGAACTTCCGCCGAACGCTCAAGAGCACGGCATCCATTGAGGAGACCGACGAATATCTGGCTGGCGGACAGCACCGGCCACCACGGCTATACCGCTACGTTGGCCACGGACCTGACCCGTTGGAAGTCGACCCGCTGCACGACTAGCAAGCACCATCCATACTTTTCACCGTCATCCTGCAAGAAACGGACGAACCCATGAGCACCCAAATCACTGACAACGCCAACGCCTCGGTAGCCCAGAACATAGCTCGGCTCAACCTGCTGGCTCCGGCTTCCACCTGTTCCACCGACCTGGCCTCCAACCCGTGGGACACCCCTGCGGGCTACGGGCCAGGTGCCTCCCAAGAGGATTCGGTTCCAGCTGGTTACCCGGTGCAGGGTTCGATCCCGGAGGAATACCTGGAGGCCAGCGACGCAGAGCTTGATACCCGCATCTTGGCAGCCAAGGAAACCCTGGGGGACAGGGCAGTGATCCTCGGACACTTCTACCAGCGCGATGAAGTCGTGAAGTACGCAGATTTCGTGGGTGACTCCTTCCAGCTGGCCAACGCCGCATTGACCCGCGACAAGGCCGAAGCCATCGTGTTCTGCGGGGTGCACTTCATGGCCGAAACGGCAGATATTCTCAGCCGTGAGGACCAGTCGGTGATCCTTCCGAATCTTGCAGCAGGCTGCTCCATGGCGGACATGGCAGACGGTCCGAGCGTGCAACAGTGCTGGGAAGAGCTCACCGCCCTGTATGCAGATGAAGCCGATGACGGGCGGATGCCGGTCATTCCCGTGACTTACATGAACTGCTCTGCAGAGCTCAAGGCCTTTGTCGGTCGCAACGGAGGACTGGTCTGCACATCCTCCAACGCTGCAACTGTTCTTCAGTGGGCTTTCGAGCGAGGACGCCGCGTCCTGTTTTTCCCGGACCAGCACCTTGGACGCAACACCGCTAAGGCCATGGGCATTCCCCTGGAGCAGATGCCGATGTGGACTCCGCGCAAGGAATTGGGCGGCAACGAAGCTGACACGCTGCTCGATGCCAAGGTCATTTTGTGGCACGGCTTCTGCTCCGTGCACAAGCGCTTCAACCCCGCGCAGATCGCCAAGGCGCGTGAGGATTTCCCTGGCGTGCGCGTGATTGTGCATCCCGAATGCCCCATGGAAGTTGTGGACGCGGCAGATGAAGCCGGCTCTACCGACTACATCCAAAAGGCTATTGCCGCTGCTACCGAGCCAACTGCTTTTGCCATCGGCACCGAAATCAATATGGTCAACCGCTTGGCTGCCCAGTACCCGCAGCACAACATCTTCTGCCTTGATCCAGTGATCTGCCCATGCTCCACGATGTACCGAATCCACCCGGGCTACCTTGCCTGGGTGCTCGAAGAGCTGGTTGCCGGACGAGTGGTCAACCAAATTTCGGTACCGAAGGAACAACAAGGGGATGCAAAGATCGCCCTGGAGCGCATGCTAGCTGCCAAGCCATGAGCCAGGTCCAACAAGAACCGAAGAAGCTGGTGATCGTCGGCTCCGGTGTGGCTGGACTGTGCGCAGCTTTGCACGCCGTAGAGCTGGGCATCCAGCCGGTATTGCTGACCAAAGGGAAACTGGGGGACTCGAACTCTGAGCTCGCGCAGGGCGGGCTATCAGCTGTTACCGGAGCATCCATGGCCCAAGGCGACTCTGTTTCCAAACACGTTGCCGATACGCTCAAAGCTGGCGCGGGCCACTGCGGCGTGGAACCGGTGGAACACCTGTGTTCCTCAGGCGAAGAGCTAGTGCAGGCTTTGGAATCATATGCAGTGGATTTTGACCGTAATGCAGATGGCTCCTACCAGCTTGGCCTTGAAGCCGCGCACAGCGCACACCGTATTCTGCATATCAATGGGGATGCCACCGGCGCTTCATTGGTGCAAACCTTGGTTCGTGCCGTGCGCCAACTGGAAACTGCAAACAAGCTCAGCATCTTCGAGGATGCAGTTGCCACCGAACTCCAGCTGCATGATGGAAAAGTCTCAGGGGTGCACTACTTGCGCAACGAGGCAGAACAACTGCTCCTGGCAGAAGCGATCCTGCTGGCTACCGGTGGACTGGGCCAGTTGTATTCAGCGACCACCAATCCTCAAGGAGCAACCGCCGACGGCCTGGGACTGGCCGCCCGGGCAGGTGCTGTCATCGCGGATGCCGAATTCATCCAGTTCCATCCAACGCTGGTTGACCCCGCCCGATATCCAGAAGCCGGGATGGTTTCCGAAGCCGTACGTGGTGAAGGTGCCATTTTGGTCAATGACGCGGGGCAGCGGTTCATGCCTGGAATTCACCCGGATGCTGAGCTGGCACCTCGTGATGTCGTGGCCCGAGGCATCCATGAGCAGATCCAAGCCGGGCACCAGGTGTACCTTGATGCGCGGGCCGTGGAAGAAACGCGTGGCACAGGATTCCTCGCAGGCCGTTTCCCATCCATCACCGCCCGGCTCGCAAGTTGCACCGCGGGCGGCTCCGGCCTGGACATGGCTCATGACCTGATTCCGGTGGTAGCGGCCCAGCACTACTTCATGGGCGGGATCCACACCGACATCTCAGGACGAACCTCTGTCCCAGGCCTCTATGCGGCCGGCGAATGCGCCAACACGACAGTTCATGGTGCCAACCGCTTGGCCAGCAACTCCTTGCTGGAAGCAATGATTTTTGCCCGAGAAGCCATCCTGGCCTTGATCAGCGACCCACCAGATGCTCGCTGCAATACCGATGCGCTGACTATCCAGCAACTCTCCGAGCCTGCCCCGGAAGCACCCCTGGATCTTGAACAGCTGCAAACGGCAGCCAGCAGTAAACTTGGTGTCTACCGCACCGGCGAGGAGCTCGAAGAAATGGCCCAGATACTGGCGACGAGCGCGCCTGTCGCTGCCACTGCGCGAGAGCAGGCGGAACTGCGCAATCTGTGGATCGCTGCAAGGATCATCGCTGCAGGTTCCATGGCACGCACAAAAAGCCTGGGTGCACACCACCGCTTGGATTCAACCGAATTCACCAGCAGCCTGTCAGATGAGGGTGTGCGCTATGGCTGGACCCTGCACCCAAGCGAGCTGAACAACGAGAACCTTTTGAGCAAGGAAATGAACGCGTGAACACTTTGATCCATCCGGTACCCAACGCTGCCATGGACCGCATCATCGAGCTGGCGCTCGCCGAGGACAATCCGCGCGGCGATATCACCGCACTTACCATCGTTCCCGAAGGCGCGACAGCTACCGCCGTGGTGCAGGCCCGCCAGCCAGGCGTACTCTCCGGAGGTGCGGTCTTCACCCGGACAATGCAGCTAGTGGATCTGCAGCTGGAGGTAGAGCAGCTGATTGCCGACGGAAGCACGTTTGCCGCCGGTGACAGCCTGCTCAAGGTCACCGGGCCGGCGGCGAGCTTGCTGACCGCTGAACGCGTGGGGCTCAATCTCCTGCAGCGCATGTGTGCCATCGCGACGGCGACCGCTGAGCTCGTCGGCCTGGTTGCGCATACCAAAGCCCGCATTGTCGATACCCGGAAAACTACGCCAGGCCTTCGCGTCCTTGAACGCTACGCAGTGCGCTGCGGAGGAGGAGTCAACCACCGGGACAACCTGTCGGATGCTTTCATGGCCAAGGACAACCACCTGGCTTTGCTGGATAACGGAGAGCAGCTTACCGCTGCCCTGAAGTCGGTACGTGCGCGGCTGGGGCACACCACGTCGATGGAAGTTGAAGTGGATTCGATTGCGCAGATTCCACCAGTGCTCGCCGCCGGAGTGGACATTATCATGCTGGATAACTTTGATCCCGCTGACATTCCCGCAGCCATTGAACTGATCAACGGGCAAGCAGTAGTAGAAGCCAGCGGAAACATCAACGCATCAACAGTCGTGGCTGTCGCTGAAGCCGGTGTTGATGTCATTTCCTCGGGGGCCATCACGCACTCGGTGAAAGCAATTGACCTTGGACTGGATATGGTTATTGCATGATCTACATGGATGCCGCATCCACCGCGCCGCCTCGCCAAGACGTTCTCGACATGCTCAATCCGTTGTTGACCAAGGATTTCGGTAATCCGGCATCTTTGCACGAAGCCGGGCAGCAAGCCAAGCGGGCTAACGACTGGGCAAGAACGCAGCTGGCTAGCCAGCTGGGCGTGGCAGCAGAGGAAGTCTATTTCACTTCCGGCGGCACCGAGGGAGCCAACACTGCCGTGATCGGGGCGGCCTTGGCCAACCCCCGTGGACGTGTGGTGGTCTCAAGCTCCATTGAGCATCCAGCGGTACTGGAAGCCTGCAAGTACCTTGTTGAATTCCACGGATTCGAACACCGCATCATCCCGGTATCGGCCACGGGGCTGGTCGATCTGGATGCGGCCGGCCAGCTGATCGATGCAGCTGTTGCCGTGGTTTCGGTGATGGCAGTGAACAACGAAGTCGGCACCATTCAACCGGTAGTGCAGGTTGCCCAACTGGCCCGCAACGCTGGGGCGATCATGCATACGGACGCCGTGCAGGGCGCCGGCTGGATCGATCTCAAGCCGTTGTGCGCCGCAGTGGACGCATTGAGCATTTCCGGGCACAAGCTCGGCAGCCTCAAGGGCAGCGGAGCACTGTACCTGTCCGCTAAGCATCGCTTTGTGCCGCTGCTGCACGGTGGCGGACAGCAGGGCGGAATACGTTCGGGAACCGAGAACCCGGCCGCTGCCGTGGGCATAGCCGCGGCATTGCAGGCAGCGACCGCACAGCGCGAAGCAGGACTGGGCGTAAGCTTTGGCCCGTACCTGGTTGAACGGATTCTCAAGGAACTCAATGCCAAGCATCCGGGCAGCGTCCAGCTGACAGGGGATCCGGAACATCGTGTTGGAGGCATAGTCTCCTTCGTTTTCCCGAAGACCGCCGGTGAAACTGTGCTGATTGAATTGGCCCGCAGGGGAGTCCTATGCTCTTCAGGTTCTGCTTGCGCAGCAGGCTCGACCGATCCTTCGGCGGTACTCACTGCGATGGGCTATGAAGAAGAACTGGCCCATACTGCTGTCCGTCTTTCGTTCATGCGCACCGCAAAAGAAAATGAGATCAGCCAGGTGGCCTCGGCTGTAGTTTCCTGCGTCTCCGGGCTCTTAAGCTGAAAATCCTGCTTCCCGGAACAGAAAAGTTCTTGGAAGCAGGACTGCAGCCAGCCGATGCCGGCGCCCTAGCGCAAGTACGTGCCGGAGACCCAGCCGTTCTTCCCGGCATACTTCACCGGGTACCAGCCGGACTTCTTTGCGCCGCGAATGGCGACCTTCTTGCCATTCGGAATAGGTAGTGCCGAGACCCAGCCTTCTTCCCGCTACTTCACCGGGTACCAGCCGGACTTCTTTGCGCCGCGAATGGCGACCTTCTTGCCATTCGGAATAGTCAGCACGACGCGATGGCTGGTGCCTGCCCCGGCACGCATATTCAAGTTCGCAGTGGTCTTGGCAGACTTGGCATTGCTGGTGCTCTTCTGAGGCGCGCTCTTCTTCGAATCCTTCTTCGGTGCTGCCGGCATCGAGATGTTCTTCAGGTACTTGCCCGATACCCAACCGGTTTTCGAGCTGTAGCGAACCTGGTACCAACCGGACTTCTTGGATCCGGTCAGTTGGACGCTCTTGCCTTTCGGGATGGTCACCAACAGTCGGTTTCCGGCGCCTGCCCCGGTGCGCATATTCAGATTCGCGGTGGTCCGCGCTGTGCCCTTGGTCTGCTTGGGAGTGCTCTTGGCTTTCTTGCCAGAAACCCCATAGAAGGCTTCGAGGCTCTTGGCGCCGGAGTTCTTCACGCTCTTGGCCAAGGAGGTACCCAGGTAGCGGAAGTGCCACGGCTCGTAGGAGTAGCCCGTGACGGATTCCTGGCCCTTCTGGTAGCGCATGATGAAGCCGTACTTGTGTGCGTTCTTGCCGACCCACTTGCCCACGGGAGTGTTGGCGAAGCAGGCCTGCAAACCGCAAGCGCCGTTGGTATTTCCCACGTCAATGGCCAGGCCAGTCTGGTGCTCGCTGGTGCCCGGTACAGCGGAGATGCGTGAAGCGTAGCTCTTGCCATAGATGCGGGTGTAGTAGTTGAACAGCTCAGCCTGGCGGTTGTATGAACGATAACCGCTGACAGCCCGGATCTTGACACCGTCCTTCGCAGCTGCCTTGGCCATCTTGCTGTAGGCCTTGGCCGCCGAGGACTTCAGCCGGACGTTGGTGCCCTTGACCGCTACCGTCTTCGGTGCGTACTTAACGGGACTGAGCGGGTACTTCTTGTTGACGAAGACGTCATCCTTGCTCGGATTGCGCTGGATTTTCTTGGCGGCAATCTGCAGTCCGCCATCAACTGCCAGTGCCTGAGCCTGTACCGCTGAAGTTGCTGGAGCAGGGGCTGCGGCTAGTGCCGGGGTTGCCGGAAGCACTGTTGCAAGCAGTGCGGCCGACAGGACGGCAGCCATTGAAGTCTTGAACGCCCGAGGCAGTTTCATGGAACTCTCCGATAGAGGTGACAAGCGATGCGACCATCATTCCATCATCTATCCATGACTCGTTCAAGACGTTACTGCAAACGTTAGAGAAGGAATGGTCTCGTTGGGCGCATCTTTTGAATCAACTAGCGCGGCAGTTCCGCACTTGGCGCCAGAGGCCGGCAACCAGTTGCTGCTGGCGGTGTGGATATGGATAAACGGCCTCCCACTTGAGGCACCGCAAGTATTCCATGGGCCGTGGCCGCAGGGTCTTCGCAACTGGGTTTTCCAGTCGGCCAGGCGTGCCGCAAGGAGCACGGCCTGGGAAAATGCTCGCTGAACTTTGCTTGCAAGAAGTCGCAATCCTCACGCCAGCCGCCAGGAAAATGCCCCGTTCCTGGAGTCAAGTTGGTGGAAGAACACGAAGGGCCAATTTTTCTAGCTCGGCGAGATTTGGTAGGTTTGCGTGCATGCGTATCCGTCCAGAAGTCTTCGATGACCGAGCTGCGGTGTATGCAATAACCCATGCTGCGTTCTCCGGCATCGATCCGATGGTTGAGCCTGAGGAAGTCGGACTGCTGCAGCGTCTATTCGACTGCGACCAGTACGATAACCGTTTCTCAATCGTTGCCCTGGATGACACAACGGTCATTGGGCACGTCATCGCTACATGGGGAGAAGTGAATGGGGAACCCTTGCTGGGACTTGGCCCGCTAGCTGTCGCCCCGGAATACCAGCACCGAGGTGTCGGGTCGATCCTGATGCAAGAAATTCATGACAGGGCCGAGCAAGAAAGCATCAGCGGTATCGTTCTGCTGGGCGCCCCTGGCTACTACCGCCGCTTCGGCTACGAAGCGGCGCAAGGTCGCGGGATCCTGCCTACGCGCACCTCATGGGGCGAGCACTTCATGGTGCGGGTCTTCGACGATAACCGCCTGCCGCGCGGCAACTACCGCTATGCCAAGCCGTTTGGTGTCTAAACGCTAATTTTCGCTGGGAATTTTCCCATATCTATTGTCACTAGTGCTCTTCGGGCGTAAACCTGTCTTATGGAACCACATGAAGAGCTTCGCGAACTGTCCTTCACCGTGTCGGGAATCATTTCCAAATCGATCAGGCAAGTATACGAAGCTGTGGCTGATCCAGAACAGCTTTCCCATTACTTCACTACCGGCGGAGCATCCGGGCACATGGAAAACGGTGCCACCGTGACCTGGGACTTCCATGATTTCCCCGGCCCGTTCCCGGTCAAGATCGTGGAAGTGGAAGAGCCAAAGCGTATTGTCCTGCAATGGGGCGGCCAGCAATCCACTGCTGCCGATGGCATGAATACCGTGACGTTCGAATTCGCTTCACTGGAAGACAGCACCCGAACCAAGGTGACCATCAGCGAGGCCAGCTGGGTGGCGACCTCCGAAGGAGCCAAGGCTGCCTTTGGGAATTGCGAGGGCTGGACCGGGATGCTGGCCGCGATGAAGGCGTGGCTGGAATACGGGATCAACCTCCGCGAGGGGTTCTACAAATAGCCGGGATCGGCAGCTAGCGGCGGCGCTGGTAGTAGACGTGCGTGGCAAGCGTCGTTTCGCGCCGTGACACGCGGTCCATATGCGTTTCTATATCTTCAACGCTGATCGGTTCGCCATGCCCGAGGCGGATGGGCGCGATATGCAGCCGCAGCTCGTCAATGAGGCCGGCTCGCAAGAACTGCACAATGGTGTTTGCTCCACCGGCGATGGCCACTGGATTCTCTCCCGCCGCTTCCTGGGCTTCGGCGAGGGCTTCCTCGATCCCATCGGGGACGAATTGGAAGCTGGTCCCGCCCTCCAGGCAGAGCATCGGCTTCGGATGGTGGCTGAGCACGAAGACCGGGGCATGGTACGGAGGGGTTTCTCCCCACCACCCGATCCAGTCGGCGTCGTCCTCCCCGGCTGGAGGGCCGAACATCTTGCTCCCCATGATGAAAGCCGAGGCCTGGGTAATAGCGGATATTTCCGCCTGGTTCTCTTCGAGGCGCTCGAACTGCCAGCGGTGCAGGGCTTCGGCTCCTTCGCCCAGCGGACTATCCATGCTCTGATTGGGTCCAGCGCAGAATCCGTCCAGGGAGACGGTGACATCGCAAACTACCGAGCCCATGGCAAATGCCTCGATTCAACCTGTATGCCGGCGGGAGAGTGGCTACTCCTACAATGAACCTGCCCGGAGGCAGAATCAAGCCCAAGTCCGGGACAATGCAGCCGGACGCCTAGCTCTCCACGTCTTTTGGCGCACCAGCAACATTCCACAGCGACAAGTGGTATTTCCGGATCAGCGCTGCTTCCAGGAGCAGGGCCGCCTTGCGGTGGATGCAGGTGACCCACCGGCCTTCAAGATTCAAGCGGTCAATGGCCAGGCGTGCCACTTGCTGGATTGAGCGGGATTCACCGCGGTCCGCCTCGATTGCCAGGTCCCGCAGCCACTGGGGATCCGCTAGTCCTTCGTCAAAAGCGTATTTGCCCATGCCGGAGGTCGCGCCCTGTCCGCTGGAATAGATCTTCAGTCTTCCGCGAAGTCCCTTGCCGCTGCGTTCGCCAGCCTGGCCCACGTAGATTGGCTCATGGTCCGAGGCGCCCGCGCGGCGGAACATGTAGACACCCGGGGCCACTGGCGCCGAGTCGGCGGTGGCTTCAAAGGAGTCCCACGGCGACCAATCCAGGGATTCAATGACCTGGTCGTCAATGGGAGTGAGGGAAATTTCCAGCCCCGGCGCGCCGGCGAACTGAAGCTGGGTCTGCAAGGAGGCGGAGACATGCCAATTGCCGCCTGGCTGAGGTGGCTTCTGGATGGCGCCCTTGGGACGATGCTGGCGCAGATAGCTGCGCAACTCCTTGGTTTCTACGCCAAGGGTGCTGGCAGCTTCTTCCAAGCTGAATAGCTTTTCGTCCTTCAAGAGTGTTCTGCCTTCTGTGCGCCGTGATTGAACAGTTGATGCTGAATCAATTTAATCCCATGGAATGCCCGGGAGCCCGGAAGGAGCTGCCTATGGCATGTCCTTCCGGGCTGGGGTAAACGCTACTGCACCGCTTCACGCAGTTTGGTGCTCAAGCGTTCCAACTCATGGAATTCTTCTTCGGTCAGTGCGGTGCCCAGCAAATTGTGCAGATGCTTGACGTGCTCCCTTCCGATTTCCTGCTGGAGCTTGCGGCCTGCCTCGGTCAGCGAGAGCTGCATGGCACGGTGGTCATCCGGGTCGGCCTCGCGAACTACCAGCCCCTGGTCTTCCAATCGGGTGACCATGCGGCTGAGGCTAGGCTGCGAAATCAGCAACTGCTTGTTCAGGTCGACCATCCGGCTTTTGCCGCCGGGGCAGGTGCGCAAGTTGAACAGCACGTCGTACTCGCGCATGGACAGCTTGCCGAACTCCGGCATTGCGGTGATCTGTCGCATGACCGCCACCTGTGCCCGGAAAAGAGCCTCCCAGGCATCGGTGGCGACCTTCAATGAGGCTGCTGGATTACTGGTCCCGGTCACTTGCTACAGGCTCCTTGGTGTTTGCTTGCTCAGCTTCCAGTTTAGCGTCGCGAGCAGCAACCAATCCCGCATGGGTAGGAGCCGGGGTGAGGTCCTTCGGTGCCCGGGAATCCATTTCCTTGCGCAGTTCAGGCAGCACGTACTCGCCGAACAGGTCCAGCTGGTTCAGCACGGTCTTCAGCGGGAGGCCGGCATGGTCGATGAGGAACAGCTGGCGCTGGTAGCTGCCGAAGTACTCCTGGAAGGACAGCGTCTTCTCCAGCACCTGCTGCGGGGAGCCAACGGTCAGCGGGGTCTGGGAGGTGAAATCTTCCAGTGACGGGCCATGGCCGTAGACCGGGGCGTTATCGAAGTACGGGCGGAATTCCTTGACTGCCTGCTGGGAATCCTTGGCCATGTAGAACTGGCCGCCCAGGCCAACCACGGCCTGGTCGGCGCGTCCGTGCCCATAGTGCTCGTAGCGCTCGCGGTACAGGTTGATCAGCTGCTGGTAGTGCTCCTTTGGCCAGAAGATGTTGTTGGCGAAGAAGCCGTCACCGTAGTAGGCGGCGATTTCTGCTACCTGCGGGGTGCGGATCGATCCGTGCCAGACGAATGGTGCCACGTCATCGAGCGGGCGCGGGGTGGAGGTGAAGTTCTGCAGCGGGGTGCGGAACTTGCCTTCCCAGTTCACCACGTCCTCATCCCACAGGCGGCGCAGCAGGTGGTAGTTCTCCACGGTCAGGTTGACCGAGTCCTGCATGTTCTTGCCGAACCATGGGTAGACCGGCCCGGTGTTGCCGCGGCCCAGAACCAGATCCACTCGGCCATCTGCCAGGTGCTGGAGCATGGCGAAGTCCTCGGCGATCTTCACCGGGTCATTGGTGGTGATCAGCGTGGTCGTGGTGGAAAGGATGATGCGCTCGGTCTGAGCGGCAATGTAGGCCAGCGTGGTGGTAGGGGAGGAGGAGAAGAACGGGCGGTTGTGGTGCTCGCCGATGGCGTAGACGTCCATGCCGATTTCTTCGACCTTCTTGGCGATCGCCACCGATGCGTCGATGCGCTCTTTTTCGGTAGGGATGCGGCCGGTAGTCGGGTCGCGGGTGATGTCGCTGACTGAGAATACTCCGAATTGCATGTCCACTCCTGTTTTCCTGGTGCAAGCTTTATGTCCTGCCACCAATTTATATGCGTATGCATGTAATAACAAGTTGATGCGTCAAATATTCCCGGGCTCCTCGGAGATGTTTCTTCCTGGGGTGCACCGTCCGCCTGGTGCCCGCCGCACTGCCGGCAATGAGTCAATGAGCAACGAGTCAACGGCGGGTGGGGATGAATCCGCCGCCCCAGAACAAGTTGCCTTGCTCGTGGGCCGGTTCCAAAAAGGGCTGCCCTGGCGCGCACCGGCAATTGCGCCTGTGCCTGCGCAACTGGCGCAAAGCCCGTCGCAGCTGGCGCGCGGTCAGCGCGGATCCGGTATCCGTACCGGATTGCTGCTCCTGGATGCGAGCGAACAGGATGGTGCATGGCGGAATCTGGGTTGCGTTCATGAGTTGGCCTTTCGTAGAAGTTCATACGACAGCCAACAGGCTCCAGCTAACTTGAGGTCAAGCGGCCGGACCTGAATAATTTCTCATATGACATCCTCCGGCGACTCCGCAGTTCCAACAAGGAAAAGCCAATTAGGCATCGGGGATCTCGCTCGGCGCGCGGGAGTATCAGTGGCCGCGATCAGGTACTACGAGTCGCGGAACCTGATTTTCTCCACGCGGACCAACGGGAACATGCGCGTGTTCCCCAAGCACACGCTGCGCAGGCTGGCGATTATCGCTGCTGGCCAGCGCGTGGGCCTGACCCTGGCTGAAATTGCCGGCACGTTGGGCGAGCTGCCCGAGGACCGGGCGCCACGGCAGAACGAATGGGAACAGCTCAGCACACATTGGAAGAAGATCATCGATCGCCGCATGCTGCAGCTCGAATCGCTGCGGGATTCGCTGGATGGATGCATCGGCTGCGGATGCCTGTCGATCAAGAATTGCTCGCTGGTCAACCCCGGAGACGAGGCCGCCGCGGAAGGCGAAGGCTCTCGCTGGATCCGCAAACTCGATGCGAACTCCAACCACGGGGTTACCGGCGCCGTGGAGTGACGATTCCGCCCTGATAGGCAATCAGGGCGGCCTCCACGCGGTTGCGGGCACCGAGCTTGAGCAGGATCGCGGTCATATGTCCCTTGACTGTCGCCTCGGTGAGCACCAGCCGGGCGGCAATCTCCGCATTGGACAGGCTCTGGCCCACCAGCGCCAAGACCTCGCGTTCGCGCACGGTCAAGCCGTGGACCAGGGACCGGGCCCGGGACTGCGCGGCGGTGTCGATCCCGCGCACCTTGTCGATCACCCTCCGGGCAATGCGCGGGGAGAGCGCCGCGGCGCCTTCGGCCACCGCATGGATGGCGCCGAGCAGTTCCTCGGGTCCCGAGCTCTTGAGCATGAATCCGCAGGCTCCGCCGGACATGGCCCGGTCGATGTATTCCTCCTCGCCGAAGGTGGTCAGGACCAGCACCTTGGTTTCCGGAGCCTGGCCCAGGATTGCTTCCATGGCTCCCAGTCCGTCGAGCTGCGGCATGCGGATATCCATCAGGATCACTGAGGGGTCCAGGCGCGCGGCCAGCTCGATGGCGCGCACCCCGTTCTCCGCTTCCCCGGCAATGACGATGCCCGGGTCGCTGGACAGGATTGCGCGCAGTCCGGCGCGGATCAGCGCATCGTCATCCACCAGCAGGACGCTGACGGGGGTATCCATGCTCATCTGCAGTTCCTTCGGCTAGCCGGCGGGGTAGAGGTGGTCGGTGGAAACCAGTACGTTTTCGGTGAAGCACAGGCGGAACATCTCGCTGCCCAGATCCAGCAGCCCGGTCCGGGCCGCATAGTAGCGGCACTGCGCATCCCCTGGCGGTGCCGGCTCGTCGATCACGGGAAGCGGCTCATCCAGGCCCGGGGCGTGGACCAGCGAAGCAACCTGCCGTGCGTCCATGCCCACCGAAAGCTTCTGGAAGTCCGAGGGGTGCAGGGCGGTGGCCTGGTAGGTGGCATGCTGCAACAGCAGCAGGGCCGCGGCAATCACCGTGACGGCGAGGACCGGCATCAGCACCAGCATCGAGGTGCTCGTGCGCTTCACCGGCGGCTGCACCCCGGCAGGCGCCGGGTGCGGGGATGCCTGGGCAATGGAAGCGCGCAGTTCGAAACGCTCCTTGGTGCGGTGCACCGCCAGCGAGCCTCCGGCAGCTTCGAGGGTGCCGCGCAGCGAAGCTATCCCGGTGGCTCCAACCCGGCTGGGAGGCAGGGGGCCATGCAGCGGATTGGAAATGCTCAGCACCGCCTGCTCCGAGCGCGTATCGAGCTCGAGATCCACCTCGGCGTGCGGCGCGTACTTCGCCGCATTGGTCAATGCCTCCTGGGCCACCTGGCGCAGCACCGCGGCCCACCGGATGGATCCGGGGGCCTGGAGCGAGGGTCCCTTCCGGGAGAAATTGATCGTCATGCCCTTGGCCCGGGCCTGTTCGACCAGCTGCTCCAGCGATGAACCTGCCGGGCCCAGCGGCGCTTGTTCGCCGTCCTCGTGCAGCACCCCGATGATCTGGTGCAGATGCTCGATGGACTCATCGGCCTGCTCGCGGATCCGCTTTGCCTGTTCGTAGGCCGGCGTGCCCTTTTCCAAGGACACCTGCAGCCCGCCGGTGGACAGTGCCAGCAGCGCCAGATCGTGGCCCAGCTGGTCATGCATGGCTTCGGCAATGCGCGCCCTTTCCCGCAGCTCGGCTTGCACCACCACATGCCGGCGCTCCTGGCTGCGGAACAGCACCGCATTGCGCCGCGCCCGGCCCGCCCACCAGGGCAGCAGCGCGAAAAGCACCAGGCCCGTAAGGATATTCAGTGCGAAGGCCAGCAGGCTCAGGTGCGAGGACCATGCCAGCGTCACCCCGGAGGCCAGCGTCCCTGCCCCGAGGGCCAGCAATCCATGGGCCAGCGCGGAAATATGCCGTCCGGCCAGGTAGCTGCAGGCCGCGGCCAGGGGAGCGAGCACAACCCAGGCCCCGTTCGTGGAGATGGGAACCAGGTAGGCGCACAGGGCCAGCAGCAGCAACAGGACCGGCTGCTTCCACGAGGTAGTCATGATCAACATGCTACGCAGAATCGGCGCAGCCAGACACCGACCAAGGTAGGGGTTCGGGGCCGCGCGTTGGCCGACTTCCAGCCGGTGCGCGGCAGCCCGGGCGAATCCTAGGGTTGAGCGCAGAACCAAAGGAGCACACCATGATCGCACTTGAAGCGCTGAGCAAGGACTTCGGCGCCACCCGCGCCGTCAATGCGCTGACCGCCACCATAGAACCCGGGCAGGTGACCGGATTCCTCGGACCCAACGGGGCCGGCAAATCGACCACCATGCGGATGATCCTCGGACTGGACGCGCCAAGCAGCGGGCGGGCACTGGTCAATTCGGTTCCCTACGCGCAGCTGCGCTACCCGCTGCAGGTTCTCGGAGCGCACATCTGCGGCACGGCGGGGCACCCGGGGCACACCCCGCGCACCTTCCTCGCGTCCCTGGCGCAAAGCAACCGGATCCCGGCAGCCCGGGTGGATGAGGTACTGGCCGACGTCGGGCTGCAGTCCGTGGGCGCCCAGCGGATCGGCGGATTCTCGCTGGGCATGCGCCAGCGCCTGGGCATTGCCGCGGCGCTGCTGGGCGACCCCGAGATCCTGGTCCTGGACGAGCCGATGAACGGGCTGGACGCCGAAGGCATCGTCTGGATCAGGCAGCTGCTGCGCGCCCGGGCGGATCGCGGCGGGACCGTCTTCGTCTCCAGCCACCTGATGAGCGAGGTGCAGCAGGTCGCGGACCAGCTGATCCTGATAGGCCGCGGGGAGCTGATCGCCCAAGCGCCCACCAGGAAGCTGATCAGGCAATTCACCGAGCAGGTCATTACGGTGCGCTCGCCGCAGCTCGCGGCGCTCGCCGGGCTCCTGCAGCGACCGGGCATCGAGCTGAATGCTGCCGAGGACCGGCTGGAGGTCATCGGCCTGCCGCTGGAAAATATCGGCGCGCTGGCCTTCGCCCATGGCATCGAGCTGCATGAACTGAGCGTTGCCCACGGATCGCTGGAAAACGCCTACAACCAATTGACGCATGGCATGGTGGAGTACTCCGCCGAATCAGCTAGGGGAGCGGGAAGCAAATGAGCACGCTGCAGATCAAAGAATCCGCATCCGGATACCTGGGCGCAGAGCTGCTGGCGGCGGCCCGCGCCGAGGCCGCTAAATTCTTCGGGCTGCGGTCGCTGCTCTGGCTTTATGCCTTGGGAATCGCGTTGTCCATCGCCCTGGGGTGGCTGCTGGGTGCCAGTGCGAAAGCCAGCGGGGACAATGGCTTCGACGCGGCGATGCCTGCCCCGCTGATGGTTTTCTCAACCCTGAAATTCGGCCAGTTGTTCTTCGCTGCCGCGGCGGCCCTGCACATCACCAGCGAGTACTCCAGCGGCACCATCACCACCTCCTTGCAAGCGGTACCGCGCCGTGGGCTGCTGCTGGCAGCGAAGGCGCTGCTGCTCTCCGGGCTCGGTTTCGCTGCCGGGGTGGCGTTGATCGGCGTGGGCACCATTCCGGCAGCGCTCAGCGCGGGGCCGTACGGGGCATTCACCGTCTCCGACCTGGTTTCGGCCTGCCTGGGCGCCGGAACCTACCTGGCGCTGCTGAGCTTGATGGTGCTCGGGCTCGGGTTGCTGTGCCGGAATTCGGCCGGGGCGATCGTCTCGGCGATCATGCTGGTGATCGGGCTGCCGCAGATCCTGCAGCTGATTCCCTTCTCATGGGTGCAAACGGTGGCCGACTACCTGCCCAGCAATGCGGCGACGTTCATGGCCACCGGCGCCACCGAACCCTATGGGCCGGCAGCGGCGCTGCTGGTGCTGGCAGGCTGGGCGGTGGCCCTGCTCGGAGCCGGATATGTTTCGCTGAAGCGGCACGACGCCTAGCCGCAGGCAGGGGGCAGCGGGGTATCGGG
>NZ_JBLVOJ010000025.1:700574-704040 GCF_053543715.1 Glutamicibacter sp. AGC46 | reverse complement strand
ATGCCCGATACCCCGCTGTGCGCACGTGGCTGGCGTTGCTAGGCCTTGGACCGAAGCTGGGCCCGGTCCCGCCATGCGGCGGTGCTCCACAGTGCGAGCGCTACCAGCGCTGGCTGGAAGAAGAGCCGGGCAAGCCGTTTCCCGTCGGTGTCCAGGCCGAACGCGTCGCGTCCCTCCTGCCACTGGGCGAGATTGCCGGGGAACACCGCGACGAAGAAGAGCGCGGCGATCCAGCCCACGGCGACCCGCTTCTTGAGCAGCGCCAGCAGGGAAAGTCCCAGGCCGATTTCGGCGACACCGGAAAGGATGACCGTCAGGTCCGGATCCAGCGGGACGAAGTCCGGGACCTGGGCGCGGAATTCCTCGCGGGCAAAGGTCAGGTGGCTGACCCCGGCGAAGCCCAGGAATGCCCCGAGCGCACTCCGTGCGCCGTGCCGGGCAATTCCCAGGGGTTTCGCCGCGGGAGACCTAGTCATCGCTGACGCTGACCAGGACATCGATGTTGCCGCGGGTGGCATTGGAGTAGGGGCAGACCTGGTGGGCCGCGTCGGCCAGTTCCTGGGCCAGCGCAGGTTCCATGCCGGGAATGATGACTTCCAGCTCAACCGAGAGCTTGAACCCGTTCTCTCCGTCGCGGTTCAGGTGGACTCGGCCGCCGACGCTGGAGTCCTCGATCTTGACCTTGCGGCCGCGCGCCACCATATTCAATGCCGAGTGGAAGCAGGCGGCGTAGCCCGCTGCGAACAGCTGTTCCGGGTTGGTGCCGGCTCCCGAGCCGCCCAGCTCTGCCGGGGAGGCCAGGGCCAGATCGAGCTTGCCGTCCGGGGTCTGGACGCGGCCTTCGCGGCCTTGGCCGGTGGACAGGGATTCAGCGGTGTACAGGGTTTCCATGAAATTGCCTTTCGATGAGGGGGAAATCTGGTAGCTATTTTCCGGAGGGTTGGTCGGGAGCGGGGATTTGCTGCATGGAGGCCGTGATGCGGTGCAGGGATGCCAGCAGCGCTTTGGCGCTTTCCATATCCGGCAACCCGGTGCCGCAGGCGATCTGCGCCGGGATATGCGCCAGTTCCTTGCGCAGGGATACGCCAGCGGGGGTCAGGCGGACGTTGACGACGCGGCTGTCCTTGTCATCGCGTTGGCGTTCGATGAAGTCCTTCTGTTCCAGCCGGCGCAGCAGCGGGGACAGGGTCCCGGAGTCCAGCTGGAGCATCTCGCCGATTTCGCGCACCGGCTTATCGCCTTCGGACCACAGTGCAACGAGCACCAGGTACTGGGTGTAAGTCAGCTGCCAAGGGGCGAGCAGCTCGGTATATGCGCGGGTGGTGGCCCGGCTGGCCGAGTAGAGGGAGAAGCACACCATGTCGTCAACTATTGCCATGGAATAATGATTGCACGCAATTCAATTGTGCGCAACTTAAATTATTGATTCGCCAGGCACGGCGCTGCGCGGAGCGCAGAACGGGGGCTTGGAATCGGATTTGGAATTGGAGCCGGACCGGCACTGGAATCGCGGAAAGCGACGGGTCGGAGCACCGGCAGGGATCTTGTCCCGCCGGCTGATGGGGTCATGTTTCGCGCCCTTGCGGTGGCGTCGCTAAGCTGGGAGCCATGAGCATCGGCAACTACCAGGCGAAGGCCGGAGGGCGCACCTGCCCCCGCCTGGCGGTATTCCGCTCGCTGCTGCTGATCAGTGCGGTGCTTTTCGGCTTGTTCTCGATGCATGTGATGCATCATGGAGTCTCGGCGCAATCCCCGGCCCCAGCCCCGGTCGCGCAGGCGCATCCGGCTCACACCCAGCCCGCGCACCATGCTCCGACAGCCGATGCGGGCGGCGGGGAGCAGGGCTGCACCGACTGCCCGATGGGCCATGAGATGGCCGCCGCCGGTTGCGTCCTGGCGTTGCTGGCCATGCTGCTGTTCCTGCGGCCGCCGCAGACTGTAGCCGTTCTCCGGGCGGTGTTTCCGCGGACCTTGTGCGCGGCATCGGAACTGCGGGGGATCGCACCGGATAAACCCGATCTGGTTGCGTTGGGGATCTGCCGAAGGTGAGAGCTTGGCCGGTCGATGCACTGGCCTCCAGCTAGTTCCGGCGCCGCCGCAGGCGGGCGCCGCTCACGTTCCAGATCCACCAGGAGAATCACCATGAACAAGCAGACCCTCATTTCCAGCGCCCTCGTACTGGGTGCAACGCTCGCCCTCGCCGGATGCGCAGGGGAACCATCAAGCACCGAGGCGCCCAGCGCCTCGGCCTCCGGTTCGCACTCCGGGCATTCCATGGACCAGTCCGCATCGGCCAACGACGCCGATATGGCCTTCGCCGCGGGCATGAAGGTGCACCACGAACAGGCGATCGAGATGTCCGGCATCCTGCTGGGCAAATCCGGGATTCCCGCCGAGGTGGCATCCCTGGCCGAAAGGATCCAGGCGGCGCAAGCCCCGGAGATCGAACGCATGGACCGCTGGCTTTCCGAGTGGAATATGCCCGGCGGGATGGATCACGGGAGCATGGACCACGGCGACGGGATGGTCCCGGAGGAAGGCATCACGGCGCTGGAAGACGCGACCGGCTCCGACGCTGCCCGGCTCTTTCTTGAGCAGATGATCATGCACCACGAAGGCGCCGTGGAGATGTCCAAGACCGAGATCAGCGAGGGAAGCTACCCGGCGGCCCTCGACCTGGCCCAGCAGATCGTTGATTCCCAGACCAGGGAAATCAATGAGATGAAGCAGCTGCTTGAGACGCTGTAGCCCGGAAATGGAGACAGGAAGATTGGGAGTGGGCATGTCCGAGAAATTTGCCGGCGGCAAGAGCTACCGTGCCCGCATTGCGGCCACGGGCGCCGGTTCGCTGCTCGCGCTGGCCGTGCTGGCCGGATGCAGCACCGCTGCGGCACCCGTTGCGCAGCCCGAGCCTACGGTGGTTGCAGCAGAGGACACCGGTCAGTTCCTCGCCGACCTTGGACTGGAAGGACTCGACGCCAAGGCGGCCATCGACCGGCTCGATCGCTTGCCGCAGGAGCAGCGGCCGGAGAACTTCACTGCCATGGTGCAGCCAACGCAGCTGGTGCTGGCCGATGCGTCGGGACGCACCGCGAACCTGCCGCTGCCGGAAGGCCAGTACTATCTTTCGGCCGCGCCCTATGTGGACCAGACGCACAGCTGCCATTTCCATAGCCTCACCACCTGCCTTGGGCAGCTGCAAGGCAGGCAGATGGAGGTCAAGGCCGTGAACGCCGAGACCGGCGAGGTGCTGGTGGACCAGGGCATGGAAACCTTCGACAACGGATTCATCGGCCTCTGGGTTCCGCGGGGAATCACGCTGGACCTTGAATTCACCTACCAGGGGAAGAGCGCCAAGACCACGGTGTCTACCGCCGGGCAGTCCAGCGCAACCTGCCTGACGGAGCTGCGGCTGGTCTAGGGCCAGCGGTCGCGGACAGCGCGCAAACGGACTCGGGGGGGGAAC
>NZ_JBLVOJ010000025.1:696580-700526 GCF_053543715.1 Glutamicibacter sp. AGC46 | reverse complement strand
GTTGCAGCCCCGAGTCATAGCGTCGCCAAAGCCTAGTCGTTGGGCTTTGGCGGTGCCTGCTTCATCAGCTCTTCGAAGGCCCGGCGTTCCTTGCGCGAGACCGGGATCTGGCCGGTCAACGGGTTGACGACCTGGCCAGTGGCTTCGGCAGGCGCGGGCTTAGCCGCGGGGCTCTTCCCGGCATCCGCGGTCTTCGAGGCCTCCGTGGCCGCGGCTTCTGGCGCAGCGCCCGGAACGATCTTGGCGCTGGCGCTATCCATCGCCCGGGACAGGTCCTGGGCAGCGGTATGCTGCTGCGCCGAATGCTTGCGCGCGCGGCGGGCCTTGGCGTTCTTCTCCTTGCGGGACTCGACCAAGCGGTAGAGCACCGGCACCAGGATCAGGGTGAGCACGGTGGACGAGACCAGGCCGCCGATCACCACCACGGCCAGCGGCTGGGAGATGAATCCGGACTGGCCGGTCAGGCCCAGGCCCATCGGCACCAGCGCGAAGATGGTAGCCAGGGCGGTCATCAGGATCGGGCGCAGGCGCTGGCGGGCGCCGTGCATGATGGCATCCTCCAGGGACATGGCCGGACGCTCGGCGCTGTCCTGGCGGTACTGGTTGATCAGGTCGATCAGCACAATCGCGTTGGTCACCACGATGCCCACCAGCATCAGCATGCCGATCAGCGAAGGCAAACCCAGCGGGATCCCCGAGATCAGCAGCAGGCCGATAGCGCCGGTCGCCGCGAAGGGAATCGAGACCAGCAGGATCAGCGGCTGGATCAGCGACTTGAAGGTGGCCACCATGATCACGTAGACAATCGCGATGGCTGCCAGCAGCGCCAGGTACAGCTGGTTGAAGGACTCGGCCTGCTCGGTTGCCGCGCCGCCGATCTCCGCGGTGGCGCCCTCGGGCAGCTGCACCGAGTCCAGGCTCGCGGCGACGTCCTTGGACACCTCTCCGAGCATGTTCTCCACCGGAGCCAGGGTGACCGTAGCGATACGCTCGCCGTTGGAGGTGGTGACCTGCTGGACCACCTTGGCACGCTCAACGGTGGCCAGATCCTGCAGTTCCCTGATGCCGGTGGCGGTAGGGATCTGCAGCTCGCGCAGCTTCGCCAGGCTGTCCAGGTCCATCCCCTCGCCGATCTGCACCGTCATGTCGGTGTAGTCCAGGCGCAAGGTGCCTGCCGGAACAGGGGAGACCTGCGAAGCGACCATGCCAGCGAGCTGGGTCTCGGTCAATCCCGCCTCGGCAGCCTTCTGCGCATCGATATCGATGGACACCTGCTCGCGTTCGGCAGAAAGGTTATCGAAGATTTCGGTGACGTTCGCGGTCCCTTCCAGTGCTTCGCGCATCGTGGAGGTCGCCTCGCGCAGGATCCCCTCGTCCGGGGCCTTGATCTCGATGGTGACATCGCTGGACATCATGGCCGAGGAGTTCGAGCCGAAGCTCAGGTCCAGGTCCTCGGCCAGGTCCAGGCCTTCCACCTGCTCGCGAACCGTGTTCGTCAGCGCTTCCTGGTCGGCATCGGCATTGGTGATCACGGTGAAGCTTGCGGTATCCGAGCCGGAGGAGAACATGGCAGCCATGCCGCTGGCGGTGCCCACGGTCAGCTGGACATCTTCGATTCCCTCGATCTCAGCGAGCCCGGTCTCGATTTTTGCCGCTTGCTTTTCGGTGGTTTCCATGGAGGTGCCCGAAGGCATCTTGGCGGTGATGGAAATCGAGTTCTCGCCGGTGGAGCCCAGCAGGTTGGTGT
The DNA here is from genome assembly GCF_053543715.1 of Glutamicibacter sp. AGC46. Lineage (NCBI taxonomy): Bacteria > Bacillati > Actinomycetota > Actinomycetes > Micrococcales > Micrococcaceae > Glutamicibacter > Glutamicibacter sp. AGC46. Next base: position 698,779 of record NZ_JBLVOJ010000025.1, on the reverse strand, counting down.
TCAGCAGCGGGGTCATGGCCACGGTGCCGGCAAGGACCAGCACTGAGGCCAGCAAGGTGATGACCGGGTGCTTCTGGGTCCCTTCCAGCACCGGAATGTAGGCACGCTGCAACCACGACTTGTCTTCGGCCACATGCACGGTATGGGTTTCGCCGCTGCCCGGGCGGTGCGGCAGGAACCAGTACGCCAGTACCGGAACAATGGTCAGCGATACCAGCAGCGACGCCAGCAGCGCGATGGTCATGGTCAGCGCGAACGGGCTGAACAGTTCGCCGGCCATGCCGCCCACCAGGGCGATCGGCAAGAAGACCGCCACGGTGGTCAGGGTCGCCGCGGTAATGGCGCCGGCCACTTCCTTGACCGCCAGCAGGATCGACTGCGCCTTGGATTCGCCATGGGACAGGTGGCGCTTGATGTTCTCGATCACCACAATCGAGTCATCCACCACGCGGCCAATGGAAATGGTCAAGGCGCCCAAGGTCAGCATGTTCAGCGTGTATCCAAAGGCATTCATCCCGATGAAGGTGGCCATCAGGGACAGCGGAATGGAGATCGCGGTGACCAGGGTGGAGCGTACCGAGAACAGGAACACCAAGATGATGATCACCGCGAAGCCCAAGCCCAGGGCTCCTTCCAGCGCCAGATGCTTGATCGAGTCCTCGATGAAGGGCGCCTGGTCGAAGATCGTGGTCATGGTGGCCTTGTGGCCCAGCTCTGACTCCAGCTCGGCAAGCATTGCGGTGACCGCGTGCGAAATGGCTACCGTGTCTCCATCGGGAGTCTTGGTGACCTGGATGGACAGGGTCTCCTCGCCGTTGGTGCGGGTAATGCTGGTGGCCTCATCGGCCTTGACCGAGACCTCGGCGACGTCCTTGAGCAGCACCGGACCGCCATCGGTGACCAGCGGGATCTCCTTGATGGCCTCCAAGCTGTCCGGGGTGGAGCCGGCGATGACCGGCAGTTCCAGGCCATCGACGTCCATGTTGCCAATGGGCATGGGGGAGCCGGCGTTCTCGATGCCGTCCTTCAGATCCGTGACGGCCAGGCCGGCATCGCGCATCTGGTCGTCTTTCGGGATCACCGCAATGTGCTGGGAGGCGCCACCGGAGACCGAGGCCTCGCGGACCCCCTCGATCTTCTGCAGCTTGGGCAGGGTCAGGCGCTCCACGTCGTCGTTGAGCGCTTCCAGGGACTGGTCCGAGGAGACTGCCAGGGCCAGGACCGGGAAGTCCGCGATGGAGCCGGCGAAGGCGGTGGGCTCGACATCCTCGGGAAGCTGGGCCTTGGAATTGGCAATGGCCCGTTCCACCTGGGTCCGGGCACGATCCATGTCCGTGCCGTATTCGAAGGTCAGCGAGATGCGGGTGAAGCCGGTCTGCGAGGTAGCGGTGGAGGATTCCAGGCCCTCAACTGCCTGCAAAGCGGTTTCCAGCGGCTCGGCCACCTGCTCGTCGATCACCTCGGGGCTGGAGCCCATTTGGGTTGCCATGACCGAGATCTGGGGGAATTCCAGGGCGGGGATCAGCTCCTGCTTGAGTGATCCCATGGAAATCACGCCGAAGACGGCGGCGAAAACCGTGATGAGCGCAATGAGCGCCCGGTTTTTCAATGACAAGATGGCCAAGCGCTGCATGCGGGTGTGGTCCTTGCTGTGTCGCAGTGGGAAGGGCTGATCTCAACTTTAGTTGGTTGCCATTGCTCAACAGTCACCGGGAGATGTAAAGCACGCAAAATCATCCCAATGGATTACCCCGAAGCTGCCTGGGGCCCGCCCGCCCGCACGTGCCAATGCTGCCGATGCCGCGGCGCGCGCAGCGCTGCTGGAGCGCCTGCCCGATTCTAAGGGAAGGCGGTGGCTGGTGGCCGCATGGAATACTGGGGACATGAGTCTGCAGATGCCGATTGCGGTGCAAGCCACCGCGCAGCAAGGGATCCGGCGGCTAATCAGGATCAGGTACCGCTATTTCAGCTACGCCCTGCGCTACGCCGACGGGCGGGAAGTCTCCGGCCTAGGCTGGGCCGAGGCCGATAAATTGCTGCAAGGGCACCGGTATCCCGCCGACGCCTCGTGCACGCGCCACGGCGCCGAACGCCATTGCCCCGAACTTGGCGCTGGTGCCTGGGTGGGCTACCCCTACGGCGAGCCGCTGGACCGGCCATAGCCCGCCCAGTGCCCGGATACGCGAGAACCGCCCCCCC
>NZ_JBLVOJ010000025.1:692996-696558 GCF_053543715.1 Glutamicibacter sp. AGC46 | reverse complement strand
GCCCACCAATGCGGGGGGGCGGTTCTCGTTGTGCGTGGTGCCTACAGTCCCAGGGACTTGTCGGTGGCTGCCTTGACCTCAGCGTAGAGTGCTGGGTTCTCGTTCAGCTTCTGGCCGTAGGAAGGAATCATGTCCTTGAGCTTCGACTCCCAGCCTGCGAACTGCTTGGGGAAGCAGCGCGACAGCAGCCCGACCATGATCGGGGTAGCGGTCGAAGCGCCTGGCGAAGCGCCGAGCAGGCCGGAGATCGAGCCGTCCGAGGAGGTGATGACCTCGGTGCCGAACTGCAGCACGCCGCCCTTCTTGGCATCCTTCTTGATGACCTGGACGCGCTGGCCAGCGGTGATCAGCTCCCACTTGGAACCGTCTGCATCCGGGAAGTACTCGGCCAGCGCCTCGTCCTTCTTGGAGCGGGACTTGAGAACTTCCTTGATCAGGTAAGTGGTCAGATCCAGGTTGTCCTTGCCGACAGCCAGCATCGGGATGATGTTGTGCGGGCGCAGGGACAAGGGGAGATCCAGCTGGCCGGTGGACTTCAGGAAGTTCATCGAGAAGCCGGCGTAGGGGCCGAACATCAGCGAGCGCTTGCCGTCGACAAAGCGGGTATCCAGGTGCGGTACCGACATTGGAGGAGCGCCCACCGAAGCCTGGCCGTAGACCTTGGCGTGGTGCTGGTTGATGACGGTCTCATCGGTGCAGCGAAGGAACTGCCCGGAGACCGGGAAGCCGCCGAAGCCCTTGATCTCGTCGATGCCAGCCTTCTGCAGCAGCGGCAGTGCGCCACCGCCGGCACCGACGAACACGAACTTGGCCTTGACGTTCTTGACTGCGCCCGAAGCGTTGTCCTTGACGCTCAGTTCCCAGCCGGCGCCCGAACGCTTGATGCCCTTAACCTTGTGGCCGTAGTTCACCGAGGCGCCAGCGGCGCCCAGCGAGTCGGTCAGGTCCCGGGTCAGGCGGCCGAAGTCGACATCGGTGCCGGAGACAACGCGGGATGCGGCAACCTTCTGCGAGGCATCGCGGCCCTTGGCCACCAGCGGGGTCCACTGGTTGATGGTGTCCAGGTCGTTGGTGATTTCCAGTTCCTCGAACAACGCATTGGGCTTCAGTGCCTCGTAGCGGGTCTGCAGGTACTTGGAGTGGTCCTCGCCGATGACGAAGGACATATGCGGCAGGGCGTTGATGAAGCTATTGTCGGCAACGCGGTTGTTCTCGACGGCCCACGAGTAGAACTGGCGGGAAACCTGGAACTGCTCGTTGATGCCAATGGCCTTGGCCGGATCGACCGATCCGTCAGCCTTGGCAGCGGTGTAGTTCAGTTCGCACAGTGCCGAGTGGCCGGTACCTGCGTTGTTCCAAGGGGAGGAGGATTCCTGCCCGGCCTTGTCCAGGTTCTCGAAAAGACCAATGGACCAGGTTGGTTCCAGCTGGTTGATCATGGTGCCAAGGGTGGCACTCATGATGCCGGCACCGATTAGTACTACGTCAAAAGATTCGGTTGACGTTTCAGAAGGCACGAGGATCTCCATCGACAGTGATACTTTGCTCTCTCCCAGAGTAGACCTATATCCCCGGGGGTTAGAAATCGTTAACTGGGTTAACGGTCACTAACTTGAGATAGACGGCGAGTTTGCCATCTGCACATCCGCGTAGCACTCGTTGAGCATCGGCGAGGGCGGATAGAAGGTGACGTTGCCGTTAAACGCCAGCGCAGAGATCGGAAAGACCAGTGGGAGCGCGGGCAGATCCGCGTTCAGGGTCTTGAGGATATCGGCATAGGCGGCGGTCCGTTCCTCCCCGGAAGGGATGGAACGGGCCAGCATGATCTGTGAGTCAAGTAACGTCGAGGTGTATCCGAACTCATTCTCCTTGGCCGCCAAAATGCCGGAAAGGAAGTCGTCTGCCGAACGGTAGCCGCCGGAGAAGCCCAGCAGGTGCAGTCCCTCGAAGTCCTTGGACTGCACGGTCTGCACGTAGCCGTCGGTCCATGCAATCGGGCGCGGCTTGATGCGGATCCCCACTGCGGCGAGGTCCTCGGCGATCTGCGCGAAAGTGCGTTCAGGCAGCGGCAGATAGTTGCGCGAAACCTGTAGCGGGTAGGCGAACTCGATCTGTTCGCCCTTGTAACCCAGCTCGGCCAGCAAGGTCTTGGCCTTCGACGCATCGTGGTTCGGCGTATCTTCCGGTGCCGGAATGCTCAAGGCAGAGGGCAAGAGGGTCGAAGCGTGCTTGGACCCTTGCAGGAACAGCTTCTCAGCCAGCGAGCTGCGGTTGACCGCGTGCGCAATGGCCATGCGGAATTCCGGCTTGGCCAGCCACTTATTGCGCTGGTTCATGCCGAGGTAGAGCACGGAGAAGGGATCGCGCTGGACAACCACCTTGGCATTGCGAACCAGGGTGCGCATGATGTCCACCGAGACCATGTCGAAGCCGTCGATTTCATCGGCCAGCAGCGCGCCTTCGCGGTTGTAGGGCGAAGGAACAGCAGAGATCAGCGCAACCTCGGGATGCGCGGTGTTATTGGACAGCCGCGGTTGATTCCAATAGTCCTTGAAGATCTCCAGGCGCACCACATTGTCCTCATGGGAAACGAAAGTGTATGGCCCGGTACCTACCGGGTGGGTGGAGAGCGACTCGGCCGGGTTCTGCCCGGGGCCGCCGGTCAACGCGCTGGGCGCGGCAATGGCCATGCCCGGCAAGGTCAGCGCTTCGATCAGCCCTGGCAGCCGGCGGCGCAGATTCAAGGCGACCAGGTACTTGCCAGTTGCCTTGACGGATTCGAAATAGCTGGCGGAACCGGCTGCGGACTTGCCCTCGAAGAGCTTGGTGTCGAACTTCTTGGTCAGCTCTTCAAGCTGCTTGGTGCGTAGCTGCTGGGTGGCCAGTTCCTCTTCGCTGGCGTCGGCAGCGCTCTTGAACTCTTCTTCGAGTTCCTTGGCGGTTGGAAGCTTGGGGATGTCGCTGTCGAAGTGGAAAACATTGGCAAAGCCCTGGCTGGATGAAGCGCGCAGCTGCGGGGACAAGCTTTCCCAGCGGTTGAAGTTGGCGACAACTGCTTCTGCGGTCAATTCGGTGCCGTCGTGGAAGAGCACGCCTTCGCGCAGGGTGAAGGTGTAGCGCAAGCCATCAGGGCTTTCGGTCCAGGATTCGGCCAGGCCGGCTACCGCGCCACCGGTATCGGGATCGATATCGACCAGCGTCTCGTACACCTGGCGGGTGATCCGGAAGGATTCATTATCCGCCACGATGGCCGGATCCAGCTTGACCGGGGGAGCGGCTGCTGCCAAGCGCAGGGTCCGGGGAATGCGCGGTGCGCTGGCCGAGGCTGTGGGCGAAGCGGAGGCCGCGGGCCCCGAATTTCCGGTGCAGGCGGTCAGTGCCAGTGCGGTAGTCGCCAATGTACCGGTCAGCAATGCGCGTCGTGATACGAGTTTCAATGGCAATTCGGGCACTGGGATGACTCATCTTCCTATGGCAGGCGGTACTGCTTCGCGCAGGGAACAAGCAAGTAAATGTGCGCAAAGGTATTTATCAAAGATAGCGCACCACGGCCACGGGGGGG
>NZ_JBLVOJ010000025.1:673192-692942 GCF_053543715.1 Glutamicibacter sp. AGC46 | reverse complement strand
AACTCCCGGCGCCGTCAACTGTCGCTAAATTGTTAGCTGCGGTGCACGAGGTTCTCGCCGTCGTTGCCCGCGGCCCAGGCCTGCACCTGCTTCTTGAGCAACTTCACCATGCGCGGGAAGAACGCCTTGGTGTTGCCGCCGTTGTGGGGAACAACCAAGGCATTGGGGTGCTGCCACAATGGGTGATCGGCCGGCAGGGGTTCTGGATCGAATACATCCGAGGCCATATTCAAGCGGCCCGAAGCGACTTCTGCCACGATTGCCTCGGTATCTACCACCGGGCCGCGCGCGACGTTGACCACGGTTGCACCGTCGGGAAGCTTAGCCAGCAGATCAGCGTCAACCAGATGATGGGTGGAATCGTTGAGCGGCACGATCAGGATCAGCACTTCGATCTCCGCCGCGCGCGCTGCGAGATCCGAAGTTGCGAAGACCTCGCCATGCTCATCGGTGCGGGCCGTGGAGCCGAAGCGCAGGAGATTGACCTCGAAGGGCTCCAGGCGCTTGCGGATCTCTTCGCCGATGCCGCCCACGCCAACCAATGCCACCGTCCGATCAGCCAAGCCGGGCCACTGCTGGGGATTCCATCGGCCTTGTTGCTGGTCTCGGACCGCGTGCGGGTAGCCGCGCAGGGATGCGATGGCCAGGCCGATGGCCATCTCGGCGGTAGCCGCCGCGTGGACGCCGGCCGCGGTATTGATATTTGCGCGATCGCCAATCAGGTCAACCATTCCGTCGAAGCCGGTGGTCTGGGTCTGGACGATCTTGACGTTCGGTGCCTTGCGGATGTTCTTCAGCGTCTGGGGATTCGACATGTAGGGAAGGATGGCAATGTCGATTTCTTCCAGCGCAGTTCCGGGGGTGCTCTCCAGGTCCCAGAGCACAGCTTTGAGGTTTTCCGGGATCGGACCGACCGCATCAATCAGATCTTGTGTCGGGAATGAAATCGTTCGTTGGGTGCTCATGGAAACACTGTACAAACCCCATCCGCGCTTTGGTAGTAACCCCTAGTCATGTCCTGTAATGAAGGTCACCGCAGAATACTGGCCCCCGAATTTGCGCTGAGGGAAATTGCTGGTAAAGTTTTATCTCGTTGCGAAAGCGCGAAGCCCGAAAAGCTTCTAGAACATCGCAGCGGGCGCCTCTAGCTCAATTGGCAGAGCAAATGACTCTTAATCATTAGGTTCCGGGTTCAAGTCCCGGGGGGCGCACGAACAATTTGTTCGGTTCACCAGACAACTTGTTTGCATAAATAAATACGCGCTTTTAGCTCAATTGGTAGAGCAAATGACTCTTAATCATTAGGTTCCGGGTTCGAGTCCCGGAGGGCGCACAAAACAAAGGTCAGGCTTCGGTCTGGCCTTTTTGTTTGTCCCGGTGGTTCTTCTTCAAGTTCAGGACGGCGCTCGGCAAGGACAAGGAGCCATGGTCTCCAGGCAACTACGGTGTTCGCATCCGAAGCTCGGGCGTTGATCGCACTCTTCAAGATATGAACGTCAAGTGAGTTCAGCACGTCGATAGCGTTCGAGCAGGCTCATCATGATCCCTCGCATGAACACAGCCTCGATAGATGGACTCGACTCATCAGCTGGCTCGATGATTGGCCTAACTTCGAACTCGATAGCCTCAGGGGTCACCCACTAGGGCGAGGGAATCCAGCGTAACCAGAGCTGTTACTGTCTTTTTGACCTAGTCCTGCGAGGTTTTTGCCGCCACGGTTTCGACCACCACATTGTTGTCGGTCTTCACGGTGACGTTTGTGAGTTCAGGGGATTCGTGGCCAACCGTGGTCAAGACCAGATTCGCATAGGCCTCCAGGTCTTCTGAAGACCAGCCATCCTGTACGGTAATCACAAGCTTGCCTTCGGATGGGGAGCTCCAGCGGATCGTGTCACCTTGCGCGCTACCAGGGAAAGCGTCGAAACTATGAGCACCATTTCCATTTAGGTACTGGGTTATTTTTTCATCTGCCCATTCCTGGCTGACTTCGCTCATCGTCTTTGGCGTACTTTGGGCGTTGGCTGTCGACCCTGGGGTAGGGCTCGGCGTGTTCTGCGCCTGAACAATAGGCGTTCCGGCATTTGCTTCAGCAGTAAGCTTCGCGTCGTTCTTCAGCAACGTGGGGCTAGTCGCTGAAACCACGAGTACGGCCACAAGTGCGACAAGTACAACTAGTACAGAAACGTTCCCGAGAATTCGTTTGGCCGAGCGCGACATGAGTCCTCCAAGTGATGGTTGATAAGAGCCTAGCCTCAACTGACGGCTTTATGAACCTAGTAGCTTTCGCCGGCCATGATCACTAGGGCGGGCACTGTTGACAGTCTGCAATCGACTGCATGCTTCGCTGGTGTTTGCCCTTCGATGCCTAGATAGGTTGCCATGCCGTCGCGATAGTAAGTGGACAATCATTCCATTGCTTTCACCACCCGGATGGTGAAAGCCGAACCCATGCCAAGAGTGCCTGCATTTCAGTGCTCAACGACTACTGAAGAACAAGATGTTATGTGTGTTTTAGATTACTTTCAAGCCGGACAATTGGTGATATTATGAAGTTGACTTGGAATTTTATGTTCTCAGGTCGGGTACTGGCCGATTTTTGCTTTTGCATCATTTCTGCCTATGATTGTCTACGTCGCAAAGACGAGTTCTGAAAAAGAACTAGTCAGAGCGAGGAAGCGCTTTTAGCTCAATTGGTAGAGCAAATGACTCTTAATCATTAGGTTCCGGGTTCGAGTCCCGGAGGGCGCACAGTAGATCCGATCTGATTCGTCAGGTCGGATTTTTTGTATACCGCAAAGAAAAGAGGATTAGCTCATGAGTACTTCCGAAAAGACTAACCGTCTGTCCATCGGTGACCAGGCCCCTGATTTCACCTTGCAGGACGCTGCTGGCAAGTCTGTTGCCTTGGCTGATTACCGCGGCAAGAAGACCATCGTGTACTTCTACCCAGCCGCATCCACCCCGGGCTGCACGAAGCAGGCCTGCGATTTCCGCGATTCACTCGAATCCTTGCAGTCCCTGGGTTACGCAGTTCTGGGCATTTCCCCGGACAAGACCGCCAAGCTGGAAAAGTTTGTCGCCAAGGAAGAATTGAACTTCCCGCTGCTCTCCGACGAGGACCACGCGGTAGCTGAAGCCTACGGCGCCTGGGGAGAAAAGAAGAACTACGGCAAGGTCTACGAGGGCCTGATTCGCTCCACTATCGTGCTCGATGAAGAGGGCAAAATCGCGCTGGCGCAGTACAACGTTCGCGCCACCGGCCATGTGGCCAAGCTGCGTCGTGACTTGGGCATTGATCCCAAGTAGACCCCTCCTCTGGCTGATTTCATATCAGGCAGAACTTCCGCTACACTAAATGAGGTCGCCTTCGAGGAAACAGTGTTTCCGGTGTAGCGCTAGCGAGTATGGCGGAATTGGTAGACGCGCTGGATTTAGGTTCCAGTGTCTTCGGACGTGAGAGTTCAAGTCTCTCTACTCGCACCAACTGAACCCTGCGGTCTGATTCCATCGGCCGCAGGGTTTTTGCATGCATCCGCAGCGGTTGACCAAGCGTATGATCCAAATAAGGCAAGCGGCCGCGACCCGAGGAGGAGGGGCACCATGGCAGCCAAGGAACTGCCCACCATGTATGGGCTTTCTGAATCCGATCCTGGCCAGGACCTGATCAAGCGGGCAGGCATCGCCCCAGCCAATCTGGAGCAAATCGACCGCATCATGGCTGAAATGGGCCGGATGCGCCAAATCGAACGCCGCATCATGCGCAGCTCCCAGCAGTTCATGAAGCTGAACGAAACCGACATGCGGGCGATCCGCAAGATGATCTCCGCCAAGCATGCGGGCCAATCCGTCACCCCGGGTGCGCTGAGCCAGTATCTGGGAATTTCCAGCGCATCGGTCACCAAGATGATTGACCGCTTGGAAGCCCACGGCCATGTGCGGCGCACCAGGCATCCAACCGACCGGCGTTCGCAATGCGTCGAGGTCACCGAGGAAACCCACCTGGCAGCACGCGAGCAAGTGGGTCGGCATCATGCCAAGAGATTCGAAGTGGCCAACGCTATGAGCCCCGAGGAGCGGGACGTAGTGATCCGGTTCCTTGCCGGGACCTCCGATGCCTTGGAAAGCAGCCTCGATTCAACGGCTGCCGGCGAAGCTGAGTAGTTCCGGGACGTACTGGATCCTCATCCAGCCGTCTGCTTTTCCGCGGCGCGCACAATGTTCTTGATGGTGGCCGGGAAGATGGCCCCATGGAACGGGTATACCGCCCACCAGTAGCAGCGTCCGGCCAAGCCCCGCGGGAAGAACACCGCTCGCTGGATCAGTTCGCTTCGCCCGTCAGCTCGCTTTTCGATCCGGTAATCCAGCCATGCCTGGCCGGGGGCACGCATCTCCGCGCGCAAGCGCAGCAAGCTGTTTTCCTCCAGGGCTTCCACGCGCCACCAATCCACCACATCTCCCAGTGCCAGCGTGCTGTGCGAGCGTCGTCCGCGCCGCGACCCCACACCGCCTGCCAGCTTGTCCATCAGGCCGCGCAGCTTCCACAGGGCGGGGAAGGCGAAATACGGTGATTCCCCGCCGAGCCGATGCAGCACGCTGAAGAGCTGCGCCTCGGTTGCCGTGGTGCTGATGCGGCGGATATCGGTAAAGGCCTTGCGCCCGGACCACTGCGGATCAGAGGGCAGCGGTTCGGCGGGTGCCGAAATCGGCTGGGCGGTAGCCCAACTGGTTTGCACCGCGTCGGCATCCATCTTCTCCAGTGCCAGCTGCACCGCTCGCGGATAGTCGCACAAGCCCTGGGCCGGCGGGGCAATCAATTTATCGATGTCCCGCGAGCCCATGACGCAATCATGCTGCAGCGACTGCACCAGCGCGGAAGCCAGGGTGTGCGGCAGCGGCGTCACCAGATTCACCCAGTGCGAAGCCAGCCGCGGGGTGAGCAGCGGCAATGGCCAGACTTTCGGCTCGCGCAGGCCGGCCACCTGGGCATAGATCTTCATCAGCTGCGCGTAGCTGTAGGTGCCGGGGCCGCCGATGTCATAGGTTCCCTGCGCGGGCTGCGCCAGCTCGGCGCAGGCGGCCAGATAGTGCAAGGTGTCGCGGATGGCAATGGGCTGGACCTGGTTCAGCACCCAGCGTGGGGCCGGCATCACCGGCAGCACATCGCTCAGGTGCCTGACCATCTCGAAACTGGCCGAGCCGGAGCCGATCACCAGGCCCGCCTGGAGCACCAGGGTGCTGGCGGCCGCTGACAGGATCTGCCCCACGGCCACGCGCGAAGCCAGGTGCTCGCTGAGTTCGCCTGCCGGATGCAATCCGGAAAGGTAGACCAGCTGGCTGACGTCCTGTTCGCGTACGGCCTGCGCCATGACCTGCGCGCACGCTTTTTCCTGGGCCGCGAAATCCCGGGTCCCGGACATCGAATGCACCAGGTAGTAGAGCAGGTCCGCGTCCTTGCAGAGCTTGGCCACGGCGTGCTCATCTTGCAGGTCTCCCTCGATGATCTCGACTTGGCCGCGCCATGGGGTATCGCGCAGGCGCTGCGCATCACGGGTGAAAACCCTGACCTGGTGCCCGTTGCTCAAGAGCAGGGGCACCAGCCGTCCGCCGATATATCCGGTTGCTCCGGTTACTGCTATCAGGCTCATGGAGTTCGAACGCCGCGCTTGCGCCAGGCGATCACCATGGATCCGAGCAGGAGCAGTGCTGCGCAGCCCAGTGCGGCGTACCCGGCCAGTTCAGACTGATTGGTTCCGGACAGCCGGCTCACGCCGATCCAGCCCAGGCCCCAGGCGATGGCCAAGGCGGTGAAGATCCTGCCCGAGTAGGCGGTGGTGCCCAGTCCGATGGCCGCTGCGACCACCAGCAGTGCCACTGCCGCTCCTGGTGCCCAGGAGGCGTCCTGGCCAAAGCCCAGGGAGAGCAGCCATGCGGAGGTGTTGGCGATGCTGGCTACGCAGACCCAGCCCAGGTAGATGCCGAAGGTCAGCCACATGATCCAGTATTCGGTGCGCGAGGCCGGGGTGCCTGCCACCATGATGGTCAGCATCCAGGCCAAGCACGCGACGAGGATGAAGATCACCGCCACGCTGGCGCCCAGCCAGCCCAGCTGGACCACGGTAATCCATGCGGCGTTCAGCAATGCCGAAAGCAGCGCGGGAATCCGCAGCTTGGCGGCCCAGGCCGAGCGGCGTCCGGCCGGAGTGAGCTGGAAAATTCCGTAGACGGCCAGCCCGGCGTAGATCACGCTCCAGATGGAGAAGGCCGGACCCGCGGGGGCCAGCAGCGTCGAGTCAGCGCCCAGATAGCCGCCGACTGCCTGCTGGACCGGAGTTCCGCCCAGGGCCCCGCTTCCGATAAATGAAACGGCAATGGCCAGGACCAGGGCAATCGACGTGAACACCGGCAGTGCCCAGGATGTTGCTGACGCGGGGGCTCGATAGGGAAAATTCGGGGATTCCGTGGAACTGCTCATCGTGTGCTCCTGATGTCGGTTGAAAAATTTACCCGCTTCGAGTCGACAAAACGAGATAGTTAAACCATGATGTATCTAGAAAAGCTAAATATCAACTAGGCGAGAGAAGTTATCATGGATTGTTCACGTCCGCTGATTGCCTCGGAAGTGTTCCGGTTGCTGCTCAAGCTCCAGCGGTCCTATGCACTGAGCGAAGCGCGCCTGCGCCACAGCCTTGACCTGAACGATACAGATTTGCGTGCGGTGAACCTGCTGCGTTCCATGCAAACGCCCAGCTCCGGGGAACTGGGCCGCGAACTGGGAGTGTCATCGGCAGGAATCACCTCGGTGCTGGACCGGCTCGAAGCCCGCGGGATGGTTGAAAGAAGGCACCATGCCGCGGATCGGCGGCGCACCCTGGTGGCCCCGGGGAGCAATTTCCCGGTATCCACCGGGCCAGGGCAGGTGCTGCTGCGCAAGCTGCACACGTTCTACGCGCAGCTGGACGAACCGTCCCGCAGGAATCTGGGCGCGCTGCTCGAAGATGCCCGGCGAGAGCTGGAGACGCGGGACACCGTGACCAGCGAAGAGAACCAAGCAAACCCCACCACATCCTTTCAGTAGGGAACCATGAGAATGCACACCACCACACACCAGGCCCCGCCGGCCGCAGCGGCTGGCGCGCCCGCCTCAGGCGGGCTCATCGATGCACCCACCCGGCGCGCCATCAGCGATCGGCTGGAATTGCTGGCCACGCAGGCCCAGCGCCGCAGCGCCGCCTACTCCGCGCAGACTGCGCTGCTCTGGTCCCGGATCTCCGAACGGCTGGCTACCGGCAAGCTGATGCGCCCGGGGCTGGTGATGCTCGGCTACCGGGCCTTCGGCGGCCGCAATGAGGCCCGCGCCATCGACCTGGGCTGCGCCTTCGAGCTGCTGCACGCCGCCTTGCTGATCCACGACGACGTGGTGGACCGCGACTTCGTGCGCCGCGGGGAAAAGACCATCTCGGCGCTCTACCGCGACCACGCCATCGCCAGCGGCCGGAACCGGGCCGATGCCGAGCATGCGGGCAATTCCGTGGGCATCATCGCCGGGGACCTGCTGATCAGCGAAGCGATCAAGCTCGCGGCCAGGGCCGCGGCCGGAAGCGACAGCGAAGCCGGGGTCCAGCAGGCCTTCTTCCAAGCCATCGAGCAGGCAGGGGCCGGAGAGCTCGAGGACCTGCTCTACTCGCTGGGCCCGGCTCCAGCCACCACCAGCCAGGTGCTGCGCATGGAGCAGATGAAAACCGCGGCCTACTCCTTCCAGCTGCCGCTGCAGGCAGGGGCGCTGCTGGCCGGGGCGCACCCCGGCCAGGCCGAAGCCATCGGCGCGGTGGGCTGCCAGCTCGGGGTGGCCTACCAGATCATCGATGATGTGCTGGGCACCTTCGGGGACCCGGCACGCACCGGCAAGCCGGTGGAATCGGACTTGCGAGAATTCAAGAGCACCATCTTGCTGGCCCTGGCCAGCGAGCAACCCGAATTCGCCAAGCTGCTGGGCGGATTCCGCGAAGGAACAGTGGATGCCGGCCGGATCCGCCAGGAACTGGCCGCGCAGGGGGCCGAGCGCTTCGCCCGGCAGCTGGCTGAGCAACTATGCTCGCGGGCCACCGGCTCCGCGGCCTTCCTGGACCTGCCCGAAGAAGCCCGGACGCTGCTGCGCGAATGCACCAGCCTGATCCTGGATCGAAGCAGCTGAACGCCATGAAACCCGACAATTCCCCTCACAGCACCGCAGGCACCGCCGCCTTGGAGCACTATTCGCGCACCGCCCAGCGCAGCGCCAGGGTGGTGCTGGGCGAATACTCCACCTCGTTCTCGCTGGCCTGCAGGCTGCTGGATGCCGCCAGTGCCAGGCATATCGCCAATATCTATGCGCTGGTGCGCCTGGCCGATGAAATCGTGGACGGGGTGGCCTGCCAGGCCGGCCTGGACAACCAGGCCATCGCCGCGTGCCTGGACGAGCTGGAAGCAGAAACCCTGCGCGCCATGGAACGCGGGTACAGCACCAACATGGTGGTCCACGCTTTCACCATTTCCGCCCGGGCCACCGGCATCCACGCCGAGCTCACCGCCCCGTTCTTCGCCTCCATGCGCGCGGACCTGGGCACCGGGCAGCATGATGCGCGCAGCTTGCAGGACTACATCTACGGCTCGGCCGAAGTCATCGGGCTGATGTGCCTGCAGGTCTTCCAGGCGATGCCCGCCGCGCCGCAATTGACGCCTCCCGAGGCGCAGCGCGCCAAGCACGCCGCCCGCAGCCTGGGCGCGGCCTTCCAGAAGGTCAACTTCCTGCGCGACCTGGCGGAAGACAGCGAAGATTTGGGACGCAGCTACTTTCCCGGCCTGGACCCGGCAGGATTCGATGAGCCAAGCAAGGCGAAGCTGGTTGCGCAGATCGAGCAGGACCTGGCCCAGGCCCGTGCCGGCCTGCCCTACCTGGCCCCGTCCGCTGCCCGAGCGGTGCGCCTGGCCCATGACCTGTTCCGCGAACTGAACTCCCAGCTGGACAAGGCCCCGGCCTCCCAGCTGCTGCGCACCCGCATCTCGGTCTCCGCCCCGCGCAAGGCGCTGATCGCCGCCCGCGTGCTGCTGGGCACCCGGGGCACCACCGGCCGCAAGCCAAGAATGGAAGTAGCAAGCAGATGAACCACGCACAAATAGAAGTCGTAGTCATCGGGGGCGGATTCTCCGGCCTGGCCAGCGCCGGGTTGCTCGCCGCCCGAGGCTGCAAGGTCACCTTGATCGAGCAGCAGCCGCACCCAGGCGGTCGCTCCGGACGCCTGGAGCGCGACGGGTTCCGTTTCGACACCGGCCCCTCCTGGTACCTGATGCCCGAGGTCTTCGAGCACTGGTTCAAGCTCATGGGCACCAGCGCCAGCGAACAGCTGGAATTGCGCGAACTGGCCACCGGCTACCGCACCTTCTTCCAGAACCGCGAAGAACCGGTGGATGTCGGAACCGGCGCCGCGGCCAGCGGACTCTTCGAAGCCCTGGAACCGGGCAGCGGCCCAGCCTTGGAGCGGTACCTGCGCACCGCGAAGGAGGGCTATGAATTGGCCTTGGAGCATTTCCTCTATGACGATTTCAGCTCGCTCACCTCCCTGCTGCACCCAAGGATCCTGCGCCGGACCCCGCAACTGGCCCAGCTGCTGGCCTCCAGCTTGGAAAGCCATGTGGCCCGGCGCTTTTCCAGCAACGAGATCCGCCAGCTGCTCGGATACCCGGCGGTGTTCCTGGGCTCCAGCCCGAGCCGCACCCCTGCGCTCTACCAGCTGATGAGCCACCTGGACCTCACCGACGGGGTGAAATACCCGATGGGAGGCTTCGCTGCGGTGGCCGACGCCATGGCCGAACTGGCCCGGAAACACGGCGCGGCCATCCATCTCTCAGCGACCGCAACGGCCATTGAAGCCAGCGCAGGGAAAAATCCCCGGGTCAGCGCGGTGCGCTGGATCGACGCGCACGGCAGGCAGCAGCGCACCCCGGCGACCCAGGTGGTCGCAGCCGCCGATGTGCGCCACCTGGAAGGCCATTTGCTGCCCGAAGAGCTGCAGACCCATACCGCCAAGAGCTTCCAGCGCAAGGACCCCGGCCCCAGCGCGGTGCTGCTCTGCCTGGGCATCAGCGGCAAGCTGCCGCAGCTGGAGCACCACAACTTGCTGTTCACCACCGACTGGAAAGAGAATTTCTCGCGGATTCGCCAAGGGCGGATGCTGGAGGCGGAAACCAGCATCTATGTCTGCAAGCCCAGTGCCACCGACCCCTCGGTGGCCCCGGAGGGCTGCGAGAACCTGTTCATCCTGGTTCCAGCTCCGGCCATGCCCGAATGGGGGATTGGCGCAGCCGATGGGGCAGGAGATGCCGCGGTGGAAGCGGTGGCCGACGCGGCCATCGACCAGCTGGCCGCATGGGCTGGCATCAAGGATCTTCGCGAGCGGATCGTGGTGCGCCAGAGCATCGGCCCGGGGGACTTCGTCCAGCAGTACGGCGCCTTCAAAGGCGGCGCGCTGGGCCTGGCACATACCCTGGGGCAAAGCGCCATGCTGCGTCCGGGCAACCGCAGCGCCAAGGTGGGCGGGCTGCACTATGCCGGCAGCACCGTGCGCCCTGGAATCGGCGTGCCGATGTGCCTGATCAGCGGGGAACTGGCTGCCAAAGCGGTGCTCGGGATCAAGGCCGCGGGGCCCATGGGCGAAAACTTCGCGGCCACGGTGCGGCAGGAGGCCGGAGCATGATCTACCTGGGCATCTTGCTGGCACTGCTGGCCTGCATGGGGCTGCTGGACGCGAAGGGAAAGCTCTTCATCTTCCGCCACCCGGTGCGCGGGATCCTGGCCCTGGGGCTGGGCACCGGATTCTTCGTGCTCTGGGATGTGCTGGCCATCAGGCAGGGCATCTTCCTGCATAAGGAATCGGAGCTCATGACCGGAATCATGGTGGGCGAGCAGTTCCCCTTGGAAGAAGTCTTCTTCCTGGTCTTCTTGTGCTATTGCGCCATGATTGCCTTCACCGGGCTGCCGGTGCTGGCCGGCATGCTGCGCAACCGGAACCGCAAAGCATCCAAGCGCACGTTGGGGGAGAACGATGTTCCTTGAATTGAGTCTCTGCTTCCTACTTGCGGCCATGGCCGTCTTTGCCGCCGGGCTGGCCGCCAGCAAGCAGCGCCTGCGCTCGGTGGCCAAGCCGCTGGGCGCCGCCATGGCCCTGATGCTCGTGCTCACCGCGATCTTCGACAACCTGATGATCTACGCCGGGTTGTTTGGCTACGGCAGCGGGACGCTGTCCGGGCTGCATCTGGGCCTGGCCCCGATTGAAGACTTCTTCTACGCCGCCTGCGCGGTCTTCCTGCTCCCCGGGCTGTGGTGGCTGCTCGGTGGCCGCAGCCACAGAAAGGACGCTTCATGATCCGCGGAATCGTATTGAGCTCACGCCCCATCTCCTGGGTGAATACCGCCTACCCGTTTGCCGCCGCCTATCTGCTGGCCGGCGGCGGGATCGATTGGCGCTTGGTCCTGGGCACGGTGTTCTTCCTCTTCCCCTACAACCTGCTGATGTACGGCGTGAACGATGTCTTCGACTACGAGTCGGACCTGCGCAATCCGCGCAAGGGAGGAATCGAGGGGGCGCTGCTGTCCAGGCAGAGCCATAAGGCGCTGCTCGTCGCCTGCGTCCTGTGCGCCGCGCCGTTCCTCGCGGTGCTCGTGGCGGCCGGGGATGGCGCAGCCAACCTCGTTCTGGCCGTGTCCATCCTTGCGGTGCTGGCCTACTCCGCACCGCGGCTGCGTTTCAAGGAAAGGCCCGGGCTGGACTCGCTGACCAGCGCGGTGCACTTCGTCTCTCCGGCGGTCTACGGGTGGGTGCTGGCTGGCGCCAGCGTGCAGGCCGAGCAGTGGCTGGTCTTCGGCGCGTTCCTGCTCTGGGGGATGGCCAGCCATGCCCTGGGCGCAATCCAGGATATTGTTCCCGATCGCCAAGGCGGGCTCTCCTCGATCGCCACCGCCTTGTCGGCCCGCACGACCATCTACCTGGTCTTGGCCGCCTACCTGCTGGCCGGAGTGCTCGTGGCGGTGGGCCTGTCGGGCCTTGGCCGCTGGGCGGCGGTGCTGGCCCTGGCCTATGTGCTCAACGTCCTACCCCATCTTGGAATCAGCGATGCAAGCTCGGGTACGGTTAATCGAGGATGGAAGAGATTCTTGTGGATCAACTACCTGTGCGGTTTCCTGCTGACCATGCTCCTGATCTTTTCGGCACTTTTCACCTACTAGACCCGGATGGGGATTCAAGGATTTCAATGGACGTCATTTTGCTTTCGGATCAAGGCCAGCCTATTGGCACGCGCCCGAAAGAATTGGTTCACACCACGGATACCGTGCTGCACCAGGCATTCTCCTGCCACGTGCAGAATCAAGCCGGCCAGGTGCTGGTGACGCGTCGTGCCCTGTCCAAGGTGACCTGGCCAGGGGTCTGGACGAACTCCTTCTGCGGGCATCCCCAGCCCGGCGAGAGCTTCGAAGAAGCCATTACGCGCCACGCGGCCCATGAGCTCGGCTTCAAGGTCAGCCGCATCGAATCGGCGCTGCCGGACTTCCGCTATCGCGCCGTGGATGCCTCGGGCATTGTGGAAAACGAAATCTGCCCGGTCTTCACCGCGATAATCGACAGCGAGATCTCTGCGAACCCGGACGAAGTCATGGACTACTGCTGGGTGGATCCGGCACAACTCGGTGAAGCCCTGCGCGCCACCCCGTGGGCGTTCAGCCCGTGGCTGGTGATGCAGGCTGCAGGGATGTCCCTGTACCAAGCCGAGCAAGGCTGATTCCGGGCCCGCCGCCGGCGTGGAATCCGTGCTGGGTGATTCCTGTGGAATTGTCCGGGGCATTGGCTATGCTCAATTGCATGGTGCTTCAAGTAATTTCTTCCGGTATCCAGCGGCGCTGCGTGGCCATCGATGCGTTACGCAGGGCCAGTGTGGTCGCCGGTGGCCTGGTGCTGGCTTCGTTCCTGGCCAGCTGTGCCCCGCTCCAGTTCGAAGCATCCGCGCAAACTCCTAGCGTGAGCCAGCAGATCGCGGCCTTGCCGAAGTATGCCGACAACCTCCAGGAAGTCGAAGGGCGCCAGGAATGGGCGGATCAGAAGATCTTCCAGTACCTCAATGGCCAGGGCGCCGCAGGCTTCCATTCATTCGCCCAGGATTCCATCCAGTACGCCACCGTGGGGTGGCTCTCTCCGGTCCAGGGCGTGCTCGCCATTGTGGTGGAGGGCAGTGATTGGATCGCGGAGGGCAGTGCTGCCGGCTATGCCGAGCGGGTCATGACCTCCGTCGGCTACGAATCAATCGAGTTGGACCGGGTTGAGATCCTCACCGTCGAAGGGCAGCTGCTCGCCTCCGACTACCGCGGGAATCATCCCGGGGCTTTGTAAGCGAAAAGGCCATCTCGCCGCGTAGCTCGTAATGGAGCTAGCTGGCGGGATGGCCTTTGCTATGGCGAATTCTCTTGCTGGTTATACGAAGTTCTCGGTGCCTTCGATGGTGTTCATGAAGTGGTCCATGAAATCAGCGAAGTCCTCTGCATCTGATTTCTGGTCAATGGTGGCACCAATGCTGATGGCATCATCGACATGCAAGTCGATGCTCGGCGCTTCGGGAATGCTGAAGCGGAACACCCGGCCCGAAGAGATCGCGATTTCGTAGCCGCCATCGCTGAGCTCGGCGAGCTGGTTCACATTCGTATTGTTGATGTTGATCGCATCCTCGGATGCTTCCAAGCTGCTGGCATTCACTGGCGCAATAATCAGTTCCGCTGGTTGGCGCCGATATCCAATGACCTTGAGTCCTCCGGAGCCGGCGATGCCGGTGCCCGCCACGAGATTGTAGCTGGCGAAGTTGGGGATCTGCGAGTCGAAGGCCTCATGGAGGCGGGCCTTTACCTGCTGGGTTGGATTTTCGTCTGGGCGCTTGTCCATAACCAATACTCTACCGATAACTTTGGACAATTTGACCAGTCGCAACATTTATCGAAATATGTCATCGGCACGTCATGGGTTATCTGATTGGTCATATTGACTTCTAGAATGGGATTAATGAGCCAGGATGCTGATTGAGTCGCCAAGCCATGCGCCCGTGTGGCCATCGACGGAACTCATGCCTTTCCCGGCTCAACGCTGCAAGCGAAACCAACTGCATGGCAGGTGGCTTCCTTGGAGCAAGGGGTGCGCAGCGCGAGCGATGCGCATTCCCGGCAGCTGGTGCTTGTCTCCAGCTAATCCCGTTTCGACAGGCGCTGTTGGTGCCTGGGAAGCGAAATAGCCAAGTCTTGTTCGCGGTGTCGCGTCCAAGGTTTGGACATCCGTCTCATATAATGAGATAAACAGGGTGTCTAGTTGCTCTTTGCCGTGAGGTGGAGAAAACTAGAAGCATGCAAACAAACACCGATGTACTACTAGTTATCAGGCGCGGAGCCTGAGACACTGTCCAACACCACGGACAGTACGTCGGTGACGCGCAAGCCCCCTTTCGTCAGTAGTGACGGCCGCGGGGCGTTTTTTATGCGCAAACGAAGAGATAGATATGGAAAGGATCCCGATGAGCAACTCAACACCCGCCAATCCGGCGTCGGTTGCGAAGTCAATCAATCGAACCAAGGATGCCGCCGCCGCTGTCTCTTCCGTCGTGGAGGCTTCGAACCCGGTACAGGGTCCGAATAATATCGTTGCTCCCACACAGATGACGGGCTCACAAGCCATCGTCCGCTCGCTGGAAGAACTGGGCGTCAAAGACGTCTTCGGATTACCAGGTGGGGCCATCCTTCCCACCTATGATCCACTGATGGATTCGACCAAGATTAACCACATCTTGGTCCGCCACGAACAGGGTGCCGGCCATGCCGCACAGGGTTACGCCATGGTAAGCGGGGAAGTGGGCGTATGCATCGCTACTTCCGGACCAGGCGCAACCAACCTCGTCACCGCACTGGCCGATGCCAATATGGATTCGGTACCAATGGTGGCAATCACCGGTCAGGTCAATAGCGCTTTCATTGGCTCTGACGCATTCCAGGAAGCAGACATTGTCGGCATCACGATGCCGATTACCAAGCACGCATTCCTGGTCACCAACGCGGAAGACATTCCGCGCACGCTGGCCAGCGCTTTCTACCTGGCGCAGACCGGCCGTCCCGGTCCGGTGCTGGTGGATATCACCAAGGACGCCCAGCAGAGCGACATGACCTTCTCATGGCCGCCAAAGGTCGACCTGCCTGGCTACCGCGTGGTCACCCGCGGACACAACAAGCAGCTGCGCGAAGCCGCCAAGCTCATCGCTTCGGCAACCCGCCCGGTGCTGTACGTCGGCGGTGGCGTGATCAAGGC
This sequence comes from Glutamicibacter sp. AGC46, assembly GCF_053543715.1. Lineage (NCBI taxonomy): Bacteria > Bacillati > Actinomycetota > Actinomycetes > Micrococcales > Micrococcaceae > Glutamicibacter > Glutamicibacter sp. AGC46. The sequence goes on along the minus strand of NZ_JBLVOJ010000025.1, from coordinate 677,580 downwards.
CAACGCCCATGAGCAGCTCAAGGAATTCGCGGAATTCATCAACGCGCCGGTGGTCACCACGCTGACCGCACGCGGTGCCTTCCCGGACTCGCATGAACAGCACGTGGGCATGCCCGGCATGCACGGTGCCGTCTCTGCGGTCACCGCACTGCAGCAGTCGGATTTGCTCATTACCCTCGGGGCCCGCTTCGATGACCGCGTCACCGGCGTGCTCTCCACCTTCGCGCCGCACGCGAAGGTGATCCACGCCGATATCGATCCTGCGGAAATCTCCAAGAACCGCGTGGCCGATGTGCCGATCGTCGGCTCGCTGGATGAAATCATCCCGCAGCTGCACGAGGCCTGCGCCTCGCGCTTCGAGAACGAAGCCCAGCAGGATCTGGCCGGCTGGTGGGGACTGCTCAACCGCCTGCGCGAAACCTACCCGATCGGCTACACCGAAACCCACGATGGCCTCTCGGCTCCGCAGAACGTCATTGGGCGCATCGGCGAGCTGACCGGTCCGGAAGGCGTCTACGTGGCAGGCGTGGGCCAGCACCAGATGTGGGCAGCGCAGTTCGTCAAGTACGAGCGCCCGCGCTCGTGGCTGAACTCCGCCGGCCTGGGCACCATGGGCTACTCGGTTCCTGCCGCCATGGGCGCCAAGGTGGCGCAGCCGGACCGCGTGGTCTGGGCCATTGACGGAGACGGCTGCTTCCAGATGACCAACCAGGAACTGGCTACCTGCGTGATCAACCGGATCCCCATCAAGGTTGCCATCATCAACAACTCTTCGCTGGGCATGGTCCGCCAGTGGCAGACGCTGTTCTACGATGGCCGCTACTCCAACACCGATTTGAACACCGGCCATGGAACCGCCCGGATTCCGGACTTTGTGAAGCTGGCCGACGCCTACGGCTGCGTGGGCCTGCGCTGCGAACGCGACGAGGATATCGACGCGACCATCCAGAAGGCATTGGAAATCAATGACCGTCCGGTAGTCATCGACTTCGTGGTCTCGGCCGACTCCATGGTGTGGCCAATGGTCCCATCGGGAGTCAGCAACGACCAGATCCAGATTGCCCGCGGCATGACCCCTGAATGGGAAGAGGAGGACTAGGACATGGCAAAGCATACGCTTTCGGTACTGGTTGAAGACGTTCCCGGCGTGCTCACCCGCGTCGCCAGCCTCTTCGCCCGCCGTGCCTTCAACATTCACTCGCTGGCCGTAGGCCCCACGGAAATTGCCGGCATCAGCCGCATGACCGTGGTGGTGGACGCCGAAGGGGATTCCCTGGAGCAGGTCACCAAGCAGCTGAACAAGCTGGTCAACGTCATCAAGATCGTGGAACTGCTGCCGGAAACCTCGGTGCAGCGCGACCACATCATGATCAAGGTGCGCGCCGATGCGGCGACGCGACTGCAGGTCACACAGGCCGCGGAGCTGTTCCGCGCATCGGTGATCGACGTATCCACGGACTCGCTGGTCGTTGAGGCCACCGGCAATGCGGCGAAGATCGAAGCACTGCTGGCAGTACTTGAGCCATTCGGCATCCGCGAGATCGTCCAGGCCGGAACGCTGGCCGTGGGACGCGGAACAAAGTCGATGAGCGACCGTGCCCTGAAGACGCTGTCCGCCTAAGCGCACAACGACTTCAAGAGACACGAACTACAAATTTAGGTATTTGGCACCTAGCTTAGAAGAAAGCAACAGTGCCTAAGCACAAGACTTCTTTACCAGAAGCACAAATAAGGAGAATTACAGTGGCTGATCTGTACTACGAAGACGACGCAGACCTCTCGATCATCCAGGGCAAGAAGGTAGCTGTCATTGGCTACGGTTCACAGGGCCACGCCCACGCATTGAGCCTGCGCGACTCGGGCGTCGAGGTTATCGTCGGCCTGGCTGAGGGCTCCAAGTCCCGTGCCAAGGCCGAGGCCGAAGGCCTTAAGGTAGCTACCGTTGCCGAAGCAGCGGCTTGGGCAGATGTCATCATGATCCTGACCCCGGACCAGGTCCAGGCCCAGGTCTACACCGAGTCGATCGCCGAGCACCTCGAAGAGGGCAACGCGCTGTTCTTCGGCCACGGCTTCAACATCCGCTTCGGCTTCATCCAGCCACCAGCCAACGTCGACGTTGCACTGGTTGCTCCCAAGGCACCAGGGCACACCGTGCGCCGCGAATTCGAAGCCGGCCGTGGCATCCCTGACCTGATCGCCGTGGAGCAGAACTTCACCGGCGGCGCCAAGGAACTGGCACTGTCCTACGCTGCAGGCATCGGCGGCACCCGTGCCGGCGTTATCGAGACCACCTTCACCGAAGAGACCGAAACCGACCTGTTCGGCGAGCAGGCTGTGCTGTGCGGTGGCACCTCCCAGCTGGTCCAGTACGGCTTCGAGGTCCTGACCGAAGCTGGCTACAAGCCGGAAATCGCCTACTTCGAGGTGCTGCACGAGCTGAAGCTGATCGTCGACCTGATGTGGGAAGGCGGCATCGCCAAGCAGCGCTGGTCGATCTCCGACACCGCTGAGTACGGCGACTACGTCTCCGGCCCACGCGTGATCACCCCAGAGGTGAAGGAAAACATGAAGGCTGTGCTGGCTGATATCCAGTCCGGTGCTTTCGCCAACCGCTTCATGGAAGACCAGAAGGCTGGCGCTCCGGAGTTCAAGGAGCTGCGTGCCAAGGGCGAAGCGCACCCAATCGAGACCACCGGTCGCGAACTGCGCTCGCTGTTCTCCTGGATCTCGGATGCATCCTCGGATGACTACGTAGATGGTTCGGTAGCCCGCTAATTGCGAGGTGACAACTAGCTTCATAAGCTGAAAACCGCTGGCTCTGAACGATAGGAATATCGTTTAGAGCCAGCGGTTTTCGTTTAAATGCATGTTGCGTCGATTCTGCGATGAGCGCATCGAAAAGGGAGCTGCACTCCTGCTGTGTGCTGAAGTGCCGCGGCCTGAAGGAACTTTAGTATTCAATCTTTTAGTGTAAGAATTGTTCCGGGCGAGAGCAGAACGAACAATGCCGCCGCCGCTGTTCAATAGCTGATAGTTCAAGGAGCAAAAGTGGCTAGCGAAGATATTGAGATCGTTTCTGATGGAAATGGCGTGGCAGTCCTTGGCGAACGCAGCGCCGTTGACAAATTCGTGGAATCCGTCGGCTTGATTTCCAAGGAACTGCCCTTGGAACGCGTAAGCAAAGCAGCTGGCCTCAGTGCAACCGCGATGCAAGCCGGTAGCGGGATTGCGCAGACGTCCGGACGCTGGATCAAGCTCTCGGAAGACTCAGCACGGATCTTCAATGCCAAGAACCTGATGGCTGGATCGGAGAACGGCCTGGCGCGTGCAGTCGTCATGAAAGATGGCAAGATCAGCAATTTGCTTGAAATCGTCACCAGCCCAACGGCGATGCTTTCAAACCCGGCTGTTCTGGCAGGCGTGGGTGGGATTATAGCCCAATACGCGATGCAGCAGAGCATGGATGAGATCACCGATTACTTGAAGGTGATCGACGAGAAAATTGACGATATCCTCCGTGCGCAGAATGACGCGGTCCTAGCGGATCTTGATGGTGTTGGAATGCTCATCGATGATGCCATGGTCGTGCGCGACCAAGTGGGGCATATCGGCGAGACGACATGGTCAAAGGTTAATTCGAATGCCAAGACCATCGCAACGACCCAGTCCTATGCGCTGCGGGCCTTGGCAGGATTAGCTGAAAAGCTGGAAAACAAAACGAAGATGGGTGAACTGGCCAAGATCACCCGCGAGATCGAATCAAAGGCCACCCAGTGGTTGGCAGTACTGGCACGTTGCTTCCAACTCGAAGACGGCATGTCTGTTCTGGAACTGGACCGTGTGCTCAACGGGTCTCCTGACGAACTGGAGAATCATCGAATCGCGCTGCAGATCGCGCGCGAACGCAGAATCGCACACATTACGAAGGTGACCGAGCAGCTTCTTGAGCGAATCGCTGTCGTCGCCGGACTGGCGAATTCAAAGGTGCTGCTGCATCCGAAGTCATCGAGCGAAGTCGTGAAGGCGACGAATGCCGTCTCGAATGATCTAGTGGAATTCCAAAGCCGATTGGGAATCGAGAGCGCCTACGGGGCACTGGAGTCAAAGAAGTGGCTCAAGGCGGTCTCCGAGGTTCGGGACAAGGTGACTGATGCAGGCGCTGATGGCTTGAGCGCAATCAAGCAGTTTGGGGACGAGACGAAGAACCGTGCCTTGGACAAAGCCGAGGACGTAGCAACTTCATTTGCCGAGAATATCAAGAAAAGCCGCAGTGGGGAGTCCGCGAAGGATTCTCCAGAAGCCATTGAGAAGTAGGAGCTGGCGGAACTAGATTCTTCCCTCGCACTTGGCTCCATTGCATTTCAAATAAATCGACCTCGGTTTCTTCC
>NZ_JBLVOJ010000025.1:671840-673124 GCF_053543715.1 Glutamicibacter sp. AGC46 | reverse complement strand
AAGCAACCGAGGTCGATTTTTTAGTTTGCTGGGTCGGATACCAGCCAGGCAGGTTTAGAGCTTCGAAGCCCGGTAGCCGGCCTTGCGCGCATCAGCTGCAGTCTTGAAGCATTCTTCTGGCTTCGTGATGTTGTAGAAGCGCTGTCCCTTGACATGGTACTTCCACTCCTTCTGGCTGCCGGTGCGGTTGCCCTTCACCGGGTAGCCTGCAGGGCAGTTCTTTGCCTTGCCGCTCATCTTCACGGAACGCTTGGCGGCCGCCTTCTTCACCAGCAAGGTCTGCGTCTTCTGAATGGTCGAGGTCTTGCCCTTGAGCTGGTACTTGACCGTGGTGGTGACCTTGTAGGTGCCCGCTGCGAGCTTGACGGACTTCTTCTTGCTGGCGACGGTCTTCTTGCCCTTGACCACCTTCAGCAACGCCGACTTGATCTTCACGTTCTTTGCCTTGGAATAGCTAGGCTTGATGGTTGCCTTGGCTGAACCCTTGACAGTCTTCGTGCCAATTTTCTTGATCGTTACCGCAGGAGCCTTTTTCTTCGCAGCAACGATGCTGGCAGATGAAATGCTGGTGGGCAACGGAGCGGCCGAGGCCGCGGAGACACCGGAGAATACAAGTGCTCCCGAAGCGATGACAGCGAGTGAACGCTGAACTAATTTATTCAATTTCTCCCCATGGAAAGTCGAACGAGCATGGGCACTGATCGGTCCCATGTGCTGATTCTAATCTGGACTGGGAATAGAAACTATGGCTGGACGCGATTGTGATCGATTGCGGCTAATGCAGTCAAAGCGTTACTCGATCAGTCGAGTGTTTTCCCAATGATTAGTTGAAGCCTTTGCTAGGCTCGGGCAAAACCATGCAAAGGAGCGCGCCCGTGCCACAGGAAAGCAACTACGACGATTTCGCCCAGGACTACGCTGACGAGAACGAATTCAGCATGCTGAACGCCTACTATGAGCGGCCGGCCACCTTGGAACTGGCAGGAGAGGTTGCCGGCCGGAACATCCTGGATATCGGCTGCGGCGCCGGCCCGCTGTCGGAACAGCTCATGAGCCGTGGAGCGAGCGTCTCGGGCTTCGACACCAGCCGGGCAATGGTGGACCTAGCACGCCAGCGGCTGGGCGAAGATGCCGACCTGAAAGTGGCGACATTGGGGGAGAAGCTCCCGTATGCCGACAACAGTTTTGACGATGCCATTGCTTCCTTGGTGTTCCACTATTTGCCGGACTGGGACTACGCACTGGAGGAAGTCCGCCGGGTCCTCAAGCCCGGCGGCCGGCTCA
>NZ_JBLVOJ010000025.1:568310-671782 GCF_053543715.1 Glutamicibacter sp. AGC46 | reverse complement strand
CGGCCCCCCGGCTCATCATGTCGGTGAACCATCCGATTCTCTACCCGTTCAACCACCGAGGCAAGGACTACTTCCAGCTCACCCAGTACACCGACGAAGTGACTTTCAAGGGGAAGCCTGCCGAACTGACCTATTGGCATCGGCCTTTGCATGAAACCATGAAGGCACTGATCTCCGCAGGGTTCGCGGTGGAGCGTGTTTGGGAGCCGCCGTATGCCAAGGATGCGCCCGAAGGCGTGATTCCAGAAGCCTTGCGTGAACGCGACGCGTTCTTGGGCTTCCTGTTCTTCTCGCTGCGCTCGACGCGCTAGCCAGCGCACTGCTTCCGGGTGCCAACGGGTCCGGAAGCCGCGAAGCCCTCGAATGTCAGCTGATAGCCGGCATAGCGGCAGGACGCGTTGAATGATGGGGATCGACGAAACTGTTTTCTGCCAGCTGAAGCAAGTAATCGCCATACCCGCTCTTGCCCAACTCCCGGCCCAAAGTGCGCAACTGGTCATCGCAGATGAACCCCTGGCGCCATGCAACTTCCTCGGGAGAACCGATCTTCAAACCCTGCCGCGCTTCGACAGTGCGCACGAAGTTGGAGGCGTCGTTGAGCGAATCGAAGGTTCCGGTATCAAGCCACGCAGTTCCGCGGGCCAGCACCGTGACGTTGAGGTTGCCCTCTTCGAGGTACAAGCGGTTGATGTCGGTGATCTCAAGCTCTCCACGGGCCGAAGGCTGCAATGTCCGGGCTTTGCCAACCACGGAATTGTCGTAGAAGTACAATCCCGGAACAGCGTAGTGGCTTTTCGGGTCCAGCGGCTTCTCTTCCAGCGATACGGCCCTTCCGGAGCTATCGAACTCGACGACGCCGTAGGACCTGGGATCCTTGACCCAGTAGCCGAAGATCGTCGCGCCGGTCTGGTCGGCGTAGCTTCCCAACTGGGTGCCGAACCCCGGTCCATGGAAGATGTTGTCACCCAGCACCAGCGCCACGGATTCCCCTCCGATGTGCTCGGCGCCAAGTATGAACGCTTGGGCCAGGCCTTCAGGCCGGGCTTGCACGGCATAGGACAGAGTGATGCCGAACTGCGAGCCATCGCCGAGCAAGGACTTGAACTGCCCCTCATCCTGCGGCGTCGTGATGACCAGGATGTCCCTGATTCCAGCGAGCATAAGCGTGGTCAGCGGATAGTAGATCATCGGCTTGTCGAAGACAGGCACCAATTGCTTTGAGATGCCTCGCGTGATCGGGTGCAAACGAGACCCGGTTCCCCCAGCTAGAATTATTCCCCTCATGGCTATCGAGCCTAATGAAGCGGGCAGCGATCTTGTCAGAGTAGTCATACTCGAGAATTGCTAGGAAGCTGCTTGGCCGCGGTGCCCACTGGCTACATTGGTGAGATGAAAAGAATCCTTGTAACTGGGGGAGCAGGATTCATTGGGGCAAATTTCGTGCACCATATGATTGCGCATTCCGACAGTGAAATCACCGTATTGGATAAGATGACCTACGCCGCCAACCGGCAGTCGCTGGAAGGCTTGGACAGCAAACGCGTCAACCTTGTTGTTGGCGACATCTGCGACTACGTGTTGGTCAACGAACTGGTGCCGCAGCATGATGCTGTGGTCCACTTCGCGGCAGAGACGCACAACGATAATTCCTTGCATGACCCGCGCAGCTTCGTGAATTCCAATGTCTTGGGAACTTTCGAACTCCTGGAAGCCGTGCGCAACCACGGTGTGCGCCTGCACCATATTTCCACCGACGAGGTCTATGGAGACCTGGAACTCGATGATCCGCAGCGCTTCACCGAAACCACGCCCTACAAGCCATCCAGCCCTTATTCGGCTACCAAAGCCTCCAGCGACCTGCTGGTCAAGGCCTGGGTCCGTTCCTTCGGGATCGAGGCGACGCTGTCCAACTGCTCGAACAACTACGGGCCGTACCAGCATGTGGAGAAGTTCATCCCGCGGCAGATCACCAACGTCCTGGGGGGATTGCGGCCCAAGCTCTACGGCAATGGAGCAAATGTGCGCGATTGGATCCACGCCAGCGACCACTCCTCGGCGGTGCAGCTCATTCTGGAAGCGGGCCAGACCGGGCGCACCTATTTGATTGGTGCGGACGGAGAGAAGAGCAACCGCGAAGTGCTCGCCCTGATTCTGGAGCTGATGGGCAGGAAAGCCGATGACTTCGATGCGGTGGCCGACCGGGCCGGCCATGACCTGCGCTATGCCATCGATTCCACGGTGCTGCGCACCGAGCTTGGCTGGCAGCCGCGGTACACCGACCTGGTGCAGGGCCTGGAGCAGGCCATTGGCTGGTACCGTCAGCACCGCTCCTGGTGGGAGCCGGCCAAGGCACAGACCGAGCAGCGCTATGCGCAGCAGGCCGATGCGTTCAAGGTTGCCAGCTGATGGGCGGCGCGGCACAGCTACGGGTAGAGGACAGCCCGATTCAGGGACTCAAAGTGGTCAGCCTGCCGGTGCACCGCGATGAGCGCGGCTGGTTCAAGGAGAACTGGCAGCGGGAGAAAATGGTGGCTGCGGGTTTGCCGGACTTCCGTCCGGTGCAGAACAATGTCTCCTTCAATGGCCAGCGCGGGACCACTCGCGGATTGCACGCCGAGCCATGGGACAAATACATTTCGGTGCTGTCTGGGGAGATCTTCGGCGCCTGGGTGGACCTGCGTCCCGGGCACGGTTTCGGCAGGCTGTTCACCGCTCAGGTGGGCGAAGGCCAAGCGGTCTTCGTGCCCCGCGGGGTGGCCAACGCCTTCCAGACCCTGGCCTCGAATACCGTGTACTCCTACCTGGTCACCGAGCACTGGACCGAGCCAGCCCGGTTGGAATACAGCTACGTCAATCTGGCCGACCCGGATTTGGACATCCCCTGGCCCATCAGCTTGGATGAGGCCATAGTTTCACAGGCGGACAAGGAGCACCCACCGCTGGCGCAGGCGAAACCAGTGCAGCCCAAGAAAATTGCGGTGCTCGGCGGGAACGGTCAGCTCGGACGTGCCTTCGCCCAGCTGGCGAAGTCAGATGAACGGATCGCTTTGTATACCCGCGCCCAGACCGACTTGCAGTCCCCGGGCTTCGCGGCATCGCTGGACCTTGCAAATTGCAGCCACGTGGTCAACGCGGCGGCGATGACCTCAGTGGACCGGGCGCAAACCCCTGCGGGCAGTGCCGAAGCGTGGCAGGTCAATGCCGTGGCCGTGCGCCAGCTGGCGTCACGATGCGCCGAGCGGGGGGTGCCGCTGGTGCATGTGTCCACCGACTATGTGTTCGATGGCGCGCAACGCGAGGTTGATGAGTTGCATCCGATCGCGCCGCTCGGAGTCTACGGCCAAAGCAAGGCCGCCGGCGAGCAGGCCGTGCTGGCCCACACCAGAAACTATGTGGTGCGCACCAGTTGGGTTATCGGGCAGGGCAACAATTTCGTGTCCACCATGCGCCGGCTCGCCGAGCAGGGAATCGCGCCCAGGGTGGTCGATGACCAAATCGGCCGGTTGACCTTCGCCAGCGAGCTGGCCCGCGGCATCATGCATTTGATTGATGCCGGCAGCGCCCCGGGGACCTATCACCTGCAGGGTGGCGGCGAACCCGCCAGCTGGTACCAGGTTGCCCGCGAGGTCTTCGCCTTGTGCGGCCATGACCCGGATTCCGTGCAGCCGGTTTCCACCCGGGAGTATGCCTTGGGCCGGCCGCAGTTGGCACCCCGGCCGGCGAACAGCACGCTGGACACCGCAAAATTGCAAGCGACCGGCTTCGCACCGAAGCCGTTAGCCGACTTGCTGGATCAGTTCCTTGGCCAGAATCGCGTAACGCCATAAAAACCGGGTAGGTAAATATCGGGTGTGGTCCCAGTGAATGGCAGGTGAACGGCCAGAACCCCTCATCCAGGCTCGGCAATCCTGCCCAAGGTGCGAGTTATTCCAAGTCAACTAGAAAAGTCATGGGGACTAACTCGTTGTTCCCGAGTGAAGGCGAAGTGCTGTGCAATCACTGGGAAAAGAAGAAAAAGTGACTGAGCTTCATTTATCCTGCCGAACCCAGTGTTCTCGGTGCCTTTAAGTCCTAGGATGGGGAAATACGAGGAAGAGTCCTGACAGATTCTTTCGCGGTTAATTTGGGGGGAACGAACCGATTGGGGCGGTTTGAATAATGGAATATTCACGAATTCTCTCGCTGGCGGGCACTCGCAATGCTCAAGCGCAGCGGGGAGATAGCAAGACAACTTCGAAACTTTCGCGGATTTCGCAAGGCATTTTGGGCAGGGTCCTGAACGACCCGCATTGCGCCGGAGCTGTGGTCTCCGGACCACCGGGCAGCGGTCGAAGGACGCAGTTGGAAACCGACCTGGGCCAGATGGCTGAGCCTCCGAAACTGATTCGGCTTAACGGAAGCAACTTCGGCACGAAAGTGCCTTTCGGTGTGCTTTCATTCCTGCTTGCCCAAGTCGACGTGGCGGGCGCTTCGACCCGCCATGAGCTGATCCACCAGCTGGGTCGGGTGCTGTGCACCGACCGGCGCCCGTCGATGGTGGTCCTCGGGCGGCCTGAATTAATCGACGAGCAATCCAGCTCCTTGCTCGCCCAGCTGGCCACGATGGGCAAGATCAAGCTTTTCGTGATCTGCGAACACGTGCAGGATCTTCCTGGGGACCTGTTCGCCTTGTACCGTTCGGGCCGGCTGGCGCACCAGCGTGTCAAGCGCATGGGCAGCATGGAAACCTACGCCTTCGTCCAGCAGGAATTGGAAGGGCGGGTCTCCGCCTACGCCTCGGCAACCCTGTGCTACTTGGCCGGGGGCAACCGCTCGCTGATGCTCAAGCTGATGCACAGCTGGCGCGAAGACGGCCATCTGCTGCAGCACAACGGTACCTGGGCCTTGCGGATAAACGCGCTCGATTCCGGGCCTGCGATGCAGGCCCTGCACGTTTCGCTGGTCCATGGGCTCGATGACGGTGAACGCGAACTGCTCGGGGCCCTGGCACTGGGCGGGCCGGTGGAACTCAACCGCATCCGGCGTTCGGGCCTGACCTGCGAGCTTGACGGCTTGCTGAACCGTGGCCAGGCCAAGTACCTGCCCGGCGCCGCCTACAAGGTAGGCATATCCAATCCGCTGCTGTCCCTGCTCGTGCGCGCCGAATCCAGCAATCAGGCTCACCCTCACGGTGTGGAACTGCTGGCCAAGTTGCACAAGGACCCATTGGCTGCCCGGATCCTTGCGCAACTGAAATCCCTGAACGACCTTGGCGACTACGAATCGCAGCTCAGGGTGGCTGAAGACTTCCAGCAGCAGGGCTATCACGCCGAACGCTGGCCAACTGACCCGCGCACCCGGGTGGGCATCGTGGAAATGCACGTGCGCGCGCTGGCCATGCTCGGCCAGTTGTCCCACGGACTCGAAGCAATCGACCTGGCCAGGGCGGGACTGGCCCAGGCCATCAGGGAATCGGGCCCGCGCGAATCCCTGGATATCGCATTCCAGGAACTGGAACTGCTCAGCACGTTCGCGACCTTATTCAGCACCGAGATGACCAAAGAAACGAGCATCGCCGGCAGCAGCGAGTCACTGCTGTCTTCGTCAGGCTGGATGAGCGAGTCATTGCACCTGCGGTCCCTGTCGTTGCAAGCTGCCAGCTGGGCGGCGCAGTCGCGACAGGCCGATGCCGTGAAGCTGGTCCGTTACGTGGACGGGGAACTGCGCAATATCCGCTTCAACGGCCCGACGGTCTCGAATTTCCATTCCGAGGACGCAGCAGACATAGAGTTCCAGCTGCTCCAGGCCGAATTGCTCTCCGGAGTCTGGAACGCGGCATCAGCCCGCGCCCAGCGCCTGGCCGAAGGGCAGTACATCAGTCCCTTGCTCATTTCCTACGGGGACATCATGCGGGGGATCCTGCTGGGACTGGGCAATGACTACGACGCTGCCTTGCGCCTGCTGGAACCGAACCTGCACCAGATGCAAGTGGCCGGAGACCGGGGAACCGAAGCGCTGATTGGGTCGGTCATTGCCTATGCGCTGGCTTGCTCCGGGAGGCGGGTGGAGGCATCCGTACTGGTATGCCCTGAATACGGGACCCCCGGAGCGATGCAGATGCCGCTGAGCTTCTACTCCTGGGCGGCAGAAGTCTTCTCCTGCCTTGCGTTGGCCGAATTCGGCTCGCCGCAGGCTGCAAGGCTGCGGCTGGCAACCTTCGCCCAGCGTGCCCGCGGCGGCCAGCACACCCTGCTCGAAGCGCTGGCCTTGGGGTTCGCCGCGCGGCTGGGAGACCAGCTGGTGCTGCCGCAGCTGCGCAGCGCCGCCAGACGCTGCGAGGGCCTTGTCGGACAGAATCTGGAGGCGCTCGCAGACGCGGCGGCGGCCAAGGACTCGCCGCGCTTGGCAGCGGCTCTGGACAGCATGGTCGAGGCCGGGCACTTGCTCATGTCCGTGCCATCGAACAACGAGTTCGTCGCATCAATGGAAGCCAGGGACCAGCGCAAGCTTTCCCGGACAGTCAACGGCCGCAAGCGGGCCTCGGCTCCGCAGATCCAGCAGCACGACGAGCTGCAGTTTGAAGCCATCGAACAGCAGCCGGGCTGGATGCGCGAGTTGACCAAGCGTGAGGCCCAGATCGCCAAGATGGCCATAACTGGCAAAACGAATTCGGAAATTGCAAAATTCAATGGCGTCTCGATTCGCACCGTGGAGGGGCATCTGTACCAGGTATATTCCAAGCTCCAGGTCCGAAATCGCCAGGAGCTCACTGCGCTTGACCGCACCAGCCGCCGTACCGCAGGGCTGCGATGAAACAGCATCAACTGATTGCCAAGACCAGGCCAACTGAATACAACCGGCTGCTGCAGATCCTGCAAAGGCCAGGTCCCGCCGGCGTCTTGCTGCTGGGCGAGCAGGGCGTGGGCAAGACAAGCCTCGTGGAGGCAGTGCTTGCCTCCTCGGGCGCGGGCGAGCCCGTCATGACGCTGTATGGCACGCCGTCCTTGAGCACTGTTGCCCATGGTGCCTTGTCGCCATATCTTGGGGCCCTGGAGAGCATCGACGAGCCGGTGAGCGTGCTGCGCGAATTGAATCGGAGCCTGCTTTCCAGCCGCGGGCAGCTTGAACCGCATATCGTTGTCGTCGAAGATGCGCAGTTCCTGGACCCGCAGTCCTGCTTTATCCTCTCTCTGTTGGTGGAAAACGCCGAGGTGAAGGTGCTGGCCCTGGGCAGCGGGTCGTTGGAAGCGGATAGCCCGCTGGGCGCGCTGGCCGAGCTGGGATCCTTCACCACCATGGCCCTGCAGCGCCTGGACCGCAAAGGAGTGCGCGCGGTGGCCGAAGGCGTGATCGGACGCAAGCTCGCCGAGGGCACGGTGAGCCTGATCGACGTGGTCACCGGCGGTAACCCCAGCTTCGTTGAAGCCTATGCTGCATCCTGCCTGGAACAAGGCACGCTTTTCCACGATGACAGGTTGCTGCAGAGCCACGGGCTCCACGAGCCGGTATGGATCGTGGCCCGCGCACTTCCGGAAATCGATACGCCAATGTTGACGCTGGGCCGGGAAATCACCCGGACCCTGTCCGTTCAGGAGCAGCAGTCGCTGTTGCTGTTGGCTTTGGCTGGCCCGCAGCCCCCAGAAGTGCTGGAGCAGTGCGGATTGCCTTACCAACGGCTGCTGAAAATCGGTGAGCTGATGCAGCAAGGCCCGGCAATGGTCTTGAAATCCAAGCTGATGCAGCGGATCGTCCGCGCCTTGGCCACCGAACATGACATCGCACAGCTGCATGACCTGTGGGTTACCGCGGCGGTCTCGCTGGGAAAAGAGCCAAACGCCCGCGAGGTGCTGTGGTCCTTGGAAACCGGTAAGCAGGTGCCCATGAAGTTGGTCCTGGATCTGGCCGAGCAGGCCGCTCGGGAACTGAATTTCGGGTTGGCCCTGCGCCTATGCGTCCTGGGTAAGCTCGCCCGGCATCATGGGCAAGGAGCGCTGCTCGAAGCGCGGATGCTGCTGAGCATGGGGCGGCACCATGCCGCGCGCGCGCTGTTGCTGCGCCTGATCGATCAGCTGACCGATCTGGCGCTGCTGGGGCAGGCCTACGCCTACCTGCTGGAGGTCACCACGAATATCGGAACCGATGGCGTCGAATTGGGGCGGATCCTGGACGATTGGAAGCATCGGGCCCTGGGGCACGCGGACGCAGAAGAGGTAGCCAGCTTCTTGGCCCTGCATAGCGCAGGGGCCAGGGTCCTGGATTTCTGGCTCAGGGTCAATACCGCCCGCGGTCCACTGCCGAGCGTTTCCGAGCTGCAAGAATTCCTGGAGGACCGGCTGCTGCCCGCGCAGGTGCGCTTCATCGGCATGATGGTGCTCAGCGACCTGCACACGTCCGCCGGCCGGTGCCAGCAGGCCTTGGATCTGATGGAACCGGCTTTGCAAGACCTCAAGGAGAACCCGGCCCCGCAGGCCATGTACGAGGTCCGGGTGTTCTTCCGCATTGGCTGGAACCTGCTGTTCTTGGGACAATACGAGCGCGCCGCGGCATTCATCGACTCCTACCGCCATGCCCGGCTCCGTTCCATCCAGTACTACCAGGGGGCAATCTCGCTGCTCGACGGCGTCAGCCACCTGCTGCAAGGCAGAGTACAGCTCGCCATGGCCAAAATGGCCGAGGCCGTGACGGAACTGCAGATTGCGGACACCACTCAACTGCTGGCCTTGGCCAGTAATCTGTACCGGCTGCTGCTGGCCCGGTTGGGCTTTCCGGTGCCTGAAGCCCTGGTCACCGGGCCCGAGTCCTTCAGTTCCAGCGGTACGATTTCGCTGAACGGACAACTGGGCGAGGAGTCGTCGAAGCAGCGCATCTTCGCACGGGCCTTCGCAGCGGGACTGGGCCATCCGTATCCGGGTGAGTCGCTGGAGTGCTTCCCGCTGGTGGAACGCGAATTCCTTTTCAGCATGACCCGGCAGCTGGGGGACCAGGAGCTGGCCGAATCCCAGATGGGTGAAAGACTGCGTGCCTTGGCTGCGGGGCAGCAGGGATCGCGAGCGGCGTTTTTGGCGCGCCTGATGGACTTGCGAGGCTCAGAGCTTGGCGAGCCGCTGGAGCAGCTGGCCCAGGACGCCCTGGCCAAGAAAGAATACCTGGTGGTGATCGAGGCCTGGGCCCGGGCGGCCGAACGCTACGCCCAGTCCGGGGACCAGCGGCGCTGCGGCGCCTTGCTGCGCCGGGCCGCCCAACTGATCGACCAACAGGGGATGGACCCGGGAAAGTACATCGCCCGTGTCCTGGCGCTGACCGAATTGACCGCCCGGGAAGCGGAAATCGTCGGTTTGGCCCGGCAGGGATTGAATAACGCGCAGATTGCCCGGACCTTGACGGTCTCGCAGCGCACGGTGGAGGGGCATCTCTACCGGGTATTTTCGAAGTTGGGGATTACCGAGCGCGCGGAATTGGATCACGCAGGGCTTGAAGCGGGTACAACCGGCAGGTAGCACGTGCCGGTTTGCGCAAACTTGGAGTAGGTACCACCCGTGCCCGGCCCAGCACAGGTGGGTAATGTGATTTGCGGGAGCTGGAGACTTACGCAGGCGTTCTTTTGCGAACGAGTGCCTATCCGTAGGGTGCGCGGTCGGTGCCGTGGCGGCGAAGCTCTTCCCTGAAACGGGGCCGGCGGCCAGCGAATCCGCGAGGATTACCCCCAGCGCTACCGCCGGTCCCTTCCCGAAAAGGCCCTGTATCGGCAACCCCTCTGCGCCGGTGCAGGGTTTTTCCATGCCCGGAAACTTCCTTCCAAGTAGCGAGCGAGTATGAACCAAGTGCCGTGTGAGTATTTGAAGGATATGCAGGCCATCTTTTGAGTGTTCTTCCACTCGTGCATCGGATGCATTCGCATCATAGGCTCAAGGTCGAGAACGGCAGCCGGGCTGGTGGGACAGCGCGATTGCCATGTGTATTGGGGAACTCGCTTATTTCTTGGGGGAATACAGATGATTGACGTTGTGTTGCCGGTCTGCGACCACCCTTGCTGCGTCGAATCGCTAGCCAGGGTGGGAACAAGACATGTCGCAAATTAGCAGCAAGCTGCGCGAAGATCGGGTATCTTCTCTCGGCACCTGGACGTTCGCACCTCCAAGGACAAATCAGGAAACCGGTACCGCCAGTGCCCGGGGCCGCGCTTATCTGCGTCGGCTTTACGGCACTGATCTGCTGGTCATTTCCTTGGTGAGCTCCTTGCCGGCAATCACGCAATTCCAGAGCTCGCAGATGCCGCAGTTCATTGCGGACAGCACGCATTACTACGCGCTGGCCGGGTTGCTGCTCACTTTCGCCTGGATGGCCAGCTTGCTATCCTTCAAGGCCCACCGGCTGGGAAGTGTTGCCGTGGGGATGCAGGAATACAGGATCATGGTCTATTCGGGGCTGGCACTGTCGGGCTTCATGGGGGTACTTATCGTGCTCACCGGCCAAGACAGCCTGAAAATTTTCCTGGTCCTCTCTTTGCCGCTGGGACTGCCCGCACTGCTGCTGAGCAGGTGGACCTGTCGCCAGTGGCTGAGCTGGCGCAGTCGAAGCGGCTACGCCTTGAGCAATGTGCTGATCTACGGCCAGCCCACCGACGTCCCGTACGCCGTTCGCCAGATTTCCAAGAAATCCGGGCCCGCCTACCGGGTTGTTGGCGCGCTGATGGACGGCGCGGCGGATCCGGAAGCCGAACGCGATATCCGCAAAACCGATCCGACCCTTCCTCTGGCCTACGACACCGGCGCCATCGAGCAGGAAATCCAGCGGTTGCATGCTGATTCGGTGATCGTGGCCGGACCATTGCCCGGTGGCAATGAAGCCTTGCAGCAACTGGGCTGGCGGCTTGAGGGCACCGGGACCAGGCTCATCGTGGCCTCCTCGATCATCGGGGTTGCCAGCCGCCGCGTGCGGACCAGCCCCGTGGATGGGATGCCGCTGCTGCATGTGGAACTGGCAAAGTTCACCGGAGCGCGATACCTCTGCAAGCGCGGCTTCGACATCGTCTTCTCGCTGCTCGCCTTGCTGGCCTTGTCACCGGTTTTCCTGGTGATCGCCTTGCTGATCCGGCGCGAGGGCCCGGGGAAGATCTTCTTCCTCCAAGAAAGGGCCGGACAGGACGGCCGCCCCTTCAAGATGATCAAATTCCGCACCATGGTCCAAGATGCCGAAGCGCAATTGGCCGCCCTGCAAAAGCTGAATGAAGGGGCAGGGCCGCTGTTCAAATTGAAAGACGACCCGAGGGTCACCCGGTGCGGCAACTGGCTGCGCAAGCATTCATTGGATGAGCTGCCGCAGTTCCTCAACGTCCTGCGCGGGGACATGTCGGTGGTCGGACCCCGTCCGGCGCTGTTCGCCGAAGTGGAAACCTATGATGGCCACGCCCGCCGCAGGTTGCTGCTGAAGCCGGGGGTGACCGGACTTTGGCAGGTCTCCGGACGGTCAAACCTGGAGTGGAAGGAAAGCGTGCGGCTGGATCTGTACTACGCAGAGAACTGGACCGTGCTCAGCGATTTGCGGTTGATCTGGCGTACCTTCCAGGTCATGATCAAGCCCGACGGTGCCTACTAGGAGCCAGGATGAGAACTTGCAGCGTGCCCGCGGGCACGCCGTGGCAGGGCCACTGGGACAAGAAGATATCGGGCCGCATCAATTTGCAGCCAGGATCCGCAAGCATGCGCCACCTCTCATCGGGTGCCAAGCGCAACCAATGTTCGAAAACAAAGCAGTACGGATTCTGTGGGGGATCAGAAAATGCGTTCGTTGCGAGCACATGAGCCTGGAAGCACTCGGGCTATCAACAAGAATTGCTCTGGCGGGACACCGCCGGATGCGCATCAACCAGTCCATCCGATTTCCTGCGCGGGAGAATTCCCGCTTGCGAGTTCCGGGTGGGCTCATGAGGCGGAGTCGGCGGCATGTCAGTCGCGCGAAAACACGACTTGCCCCCCAGCTGCCGCCGACTCCTTTGCCACGAAACCCGCCGGACGGATAAGAATTCTGGCAACGCTGGGGATGCTCTGCTCATCGATCTTCTTGCTTGCAGCGTGCACTTCAGCTGCGCCCCAGGCGAACGAGCTGGACAATGCGGCGCCGCAAGAACAAGCACCATCACCGTACGCACCGCCAACTGGGAAGCCGCAGGCCAATCCGACGAAGGCACCGGAAGACAGTGCGCCGCAGCTGGAAGCTACCAAAGTGCCCAGCGACGAGCCAGCACCCGAAGTAGAGAAGCCAGCGGACTACAGCGGGATAGCCTTCGAAGCCGGCGATGGAAAGCTGCCGGTGGTGAAGCGATCCGGTGAAGCAGTCAGGGCCGCAGACCGCATGCCGGCGAATATGAAGGATGCGACACAAGCCAGCTATCGGGACGGCATCAACGTCACGGTTGCCGCGATCGGCAATGGCATCGTGAAAAGCGAGGGACCAGGCTATTTCACCGGAGCGAAATACCGGGTGTACGAGGTCCGGATTAGCAATGGATCCGGTGAGGAACTGGACATCTCCAGTGTGATCATTAACCTCGTGCCGGGCAAGGGCCAGCAGGCAGCACTGCCGCTATACGGCGAGGTCGAGGCCTATGACTTCTCTGGCACGATCGAGGCAGGAAAGCAGGCCAGCGCCCACTACGCCTTCATCGTCCAAGATGCCGGAGCCGTGGCAAAGGTGCAGGTGGATCTGGACAACCAGCACGCTCCAGGGTTGTTCACGTTGAAGGCAGAGAAGAAATGACTCTAGCCAGAACCCTGCTGAACAAGGTTGCCGGTGTAGCTTCATCTTCCACGGCACAGGCAATCCAGTCCCTGACGAGCCTGATTGTGCTGATGCTGGCCGCCAAGCTTCTCGGGCTGGAGGCGCTGGGCCTCATTTCGACGCTTTACGGAGCGCTGATCCTTGCAGCCGCCATCATCTCCGGCTTTGTCGGCGACTCGTTGACGGTACTGGACCGGCATGATCCGCATGTGCGGGCCGGACTGCGCTTCTGGCTCGCGTTGCTGGCCCTGTCCCTGGGGGCCATAGGAGCGTTGCTTTGCTGGGCGGGTACCGAGCTGGGCTTGCTCGGAGCTGTGCTCTACGGCCTGGCAGTGGTTGCCTACGTCGCTGAAGAGCTGGTTCGGCGCAGTTACATGGTGATCCTCAGCTTCGGAAAGCTGATCGCGGTGGACCTGGTGGTATTGGGAACCACCAGCATGGTGCTGCTGGGATTCGGCGTCTTTTCCACCTTGACGCTGGAAGCGTTCTTCTTGGCGGTCCTGGCCGGGCAATGCGCCGGAACCGCCTTCGGTTGGCTGCGCCTGCCAAACAGCGAAAAAACGCCGGCCCACCGTCCGGCGCAAATCCGGGCTGTGGCCAGATTCGGAATCTGGCGCTCTGCCCTGCAAGGACTGCGCCCGGCCCAGCTGACCGTGATGCGCGTGCTCGTCACCGCCTTGATCGGCCTGGCCGCAGCCGGCGCGCTGGAGGCGGCTAGGCTTTATGCTGCTCCTGCGATGCTGCTGGTCACCGGCACCTGTGCCTACCTGTTTGCGTCACTGGCCCGCGACCGAGATGCCGGTCCTTGGCGCCAGCTGAAGAACACTGATTCGGTGGTGCTCAAGCTTTTGCTGGCCACCGCAGGCTGCGCGGCCATTGGGCTGGTGCTGCTGCCTTGGGGCGGACCTCTGCTGACGGGCATCCGCCCGTCAGGTCTTGCTGTTACCGGGTGGCTGGCGTATGCCAGCGCGGTGGCGGCATCCACGCCGTATGGCCTGCTGGCTGCGGTACACGAGAATGCACGGCCGATATTTGCTATCAGGTTCATGGACAGCATCCTGTCCGTGGTGCTGATTGCCTCGGTCCTGGTATTCACTTCGGACTACCGGCTGGTTCCGTGGGCCGCCGCCGCTGGTGCCTTGGCCGGCGGCTTGGCCATGCGGCGGTGGCTGCAGAAATCGGTTGCCGTGCACTTGCCCCGGCAGGGGCAACCAGCGGGCCGATTCGCCCAGCAGCGCTGACTTGGCAAAGCCCCGGTATCAACAATGAACGGAATGGACATGGAAGAGCAGCAGATAACGGCAGGCCGGCGCACACCCGTGCGGCGATTCACACGGGTGCTGGCTTCGGTCGCCGCGGCTGTGCTGGTCATTGCCGGCCTGAGCGCAATTCCGGCGACAGCCGCTGGCGAAGAGGAAATCGAGCTGCCCGAGACGGTCAGCGCAAATCATCTTCCTACCCCGCAGCTGAACGGGGTGGCTTGGGACCTGCGTGTGCGCGGGAATGTGGCTTATGTGGTCGGTTCATTCACCCGGGTACGGCCAAGCGGTGCGAATCCTGGCGGCGCCGGGGAAGTGGTTCGCAATAACGCCATGGCCTTCAACATCACCAACGGGCAGATCCTGCCCTGGAACCCGAACTTCAACGCTCCAGTCATGGATATCGAGTTCTCTCCGGATGGAAGCCGTTTCTACGCAGGTGGACAGTTCACCGCCGTCAGCGGCCAAGCCCGCAGCAAGATCGCTGAATTCACCACTTCCAACGGGGCGCTGACTTCCTTCTCCGCCAGCGTGGGCGGGTCTGTGGAAACCCTTGCAGTGACCAGCGACGCTGTCTACCTGGGCGGCTCCTTCAACTCCGTGGCCAACCAGACCCGGCGCAATGTCGCCAAGCTGAACCGCGCCAACGCGGAACTTCAGGCGTGGGCACCGGCCACCGATGATATCGTCCACGGCATCATCGCCACCGACCAGAGCGACCGCGTGGTCATTGGCGGACGCTTCCAGACGATCAACAACGAGCCCAAGGTCGGCATCGGCGCCGTGAATGAGACCACCGGCCAGCAGGCGGCATGGAGCTCCACTCCGGTCCCGGCGCGGATCGATGACAATGCCCGTGCATGGGTCGCGGACCTGAAACTGGAAAACGGCGTCATCTACGCGGCGAACAACGGCATGGGCTGGCACTGGTTCGACGGCCGATTTGCCGCCGATTACGCCACCGGAGACCTGATCTGGCTCGATAATTGCTATGGATCGACCTCATCGATCAGCATCATGGGCGACGTGGTCTACTCGACCCCGCACGCCCACGACTGCTCGTCGGTCAACGGGTTCCCCGAGGAGAATCCGATGATCTGGAAGCGCGCGCTGGCGGAGACTGCCTTCGCCACCGGTACGGATGCCACTGCGCCGTCGAATAATTCGCTGGTGCGCAACCAGCCAATCCCGACCTTGCTGCACTGGTATCCCTCGATCAATACCGGTACCTACACCGGGCAGTACCAAGGTGGCTGGGCCATGGATAATAACGGGGACTACCTGGTTCTCGGCGGCGAGTTCACCAGGTTGAACAACACCAACCAGCAGGGCTTGGCTGTCTTCCCCAAGCGGTCGCTGTCGTCGAATTCGATACGGCCCGAGTACACCGCGGAGCTGAAGCCGTCGGCGATTTCCCAACGCAGCGGTTCCGTGCGCGTGGCCTGGCCGACTACCTGGGATATCGATGACGAAACGCTCACCTACGAGCTGCTGCGCGATAATTCGCTCACCGCCATCGACAGCCAGGACGTGTCCTCCATCTGGTGGAAAAAGCAGTCGCTGGGCTTCCGCGATGACAGCGTGGCTCCGGGCAGCACCCACACCTACCGGGTACGCGTCTCGGACCCGTGGGGCAATAACTACATCGGTCCGCGCTCGGATCCGGTGACCGTCAGCAACAGCGCCGAGAGTCCGTATACGCAGGTCCTGCGAGAGACCGGCGCGGATATCTACTATCCACTGAACGAATCCGATGGCAGCGTAGCCTTTGACAACATCGGCTTCGTCGATGCCGACGCCAGCGCGGCCCTGCAGCGCGGCCTGCCCGGTGCGATCAGCGACGATGATGCCAGCGGATTCAGCGGGCAGTCGCTGGCGAGCCGAAATGCCGCGACCGCGCCGGACACCTTCACCACCCAGCTGTGGTTCAAGACCGAGAGCGACCAGGGCGGCAAGCTGATCGGCTATGGCAGCTCGGCCACCGGCGACTCCGGTAGCTACGACCGCCATGCCTGGATGGACAATTCCGGACGCTTGCACTTTGGCACATGGCTGGGGTGGGCGGCAACGGTCAGTTCCTCGGCGAGCTACAACGACGGGCAGTGGCACCAGCTCACCGCAACACTGGGCCAAGCCGGAATGCACCTGTACGTTGACGGGCTGAAGGTCGCCGAACGCACCGATGCCAGCAGCGGCCAGGCCTACTCCGGCATGTGGCGCATCGGCGGGGACAACCTCAACGGCTGGCCGAACCAGCCGTCGAGCAAGGCCTTCAACGGCGAGCTGGACGAGGTGGCGATCTTCAACGAGCAGATTGACGCAGCCACCGTGCTGCAGCTCTTCCAATCCACCGGGCGCACTGCGGACATTCCCGAGCCTCCAGCCGATGCCTACGGCATCGTGGTCTACGGCGATGAACCGCAGATGTACTGGCGCCTGGATGAAACCGGGGGCAACGTGGCCACGGACAGCACCATCGCCCGAAACGACGGAACCATCAACGGCCCGGTCCGCTACGCAGAAGATTCCGCCATCGGCCACGGCACATCGCTGGGCTTCGGGGAGTCCGATGCCGCGGTGGTCTCGAACCGGGCGGTGCAGAACCCGACAGTGTTCTCCACCGAGGCCTGGTTCCGGACAACCACGGGCAATGGAGGCAAGATCATCGGTTTCGGCAATGCGGCCAGCGGCCTGTCCTCCAGCTACGACCGGCATGTCTACATGCGCAATGACGGCACCTTGGTCTTCGGCGTCTACACCGGAGCTGAAAATCTGGTCACCACCGGCCGGGCCTACAACGACGGTGACTGGCATCATCTGGTTGCCACGTTGTCCGGCGAGGGCATGAAGCTGTACGTCGATGGCGCGCTCACCGGCACCAACCCGCAAACCGCGGCCGAGCCGTTCAACGGCTACTGGCGCATTGGCGGGGACCGGGTATGGTCCGGAGCCAGCTCCGCATGGTTCGATGGCGAAATCGATGAGGCCGCCGTCTACGCCAGGGCACTGAGCCAAGCCGAGGTCAATGAGCACTACGGGATTGCCGGCGAGCCGAACCAGGATCCGCTGGCCGACTTCACCAGCACCAGCCAAGGTCTGGCGGTGGCCTTCGAGGCCAGCGGATCAACCGATGCCGACGGCACCATCGCCAGCTACGCCTGGGACTTCGGCGACGGGCAAAGCACCACCGTGCAGACCGAAGGAGTGCTTCATGAATACGCCCAGGCCGGCACCTACACGGTGGTGCTGACCATTACCGATGACCGCGGTGGCACTGCCACGAAGACGCAGCAGGTCGAGGCCAAGGCGGTCAACCAGCCGCCGGTGGCCGCGATAGCCAGCGAACAGACCGGTTTGAAGGTAAGCCTGAGCGGTTCCGGATCCGAGGATCCGGAACAAGGAGAGCTGTCCTACGAATGGGACTTCGGCGATGGCAGCCAGAAGGCCTCCGGCCAGGACGTGGAGCATGCCTATGGCGCAGGCGGAGAGTACACGGTGACCCTGACGGTGACAGACAGCGCTGGGGCCACCGCCCAGGCGCAGAGCATCCTGACGGTGGAAAACTCCGCTCCGCTCGCGGCCATGGAAGTGGTTGTTGACGGCCTGGGCATCCAAGTCTACGGATCTGGTTCAGCAGACCCCGAGGGCGGGGAACTGGACTACGCCTGGGACTTCGGCGACGGGACCGAGGCCACCGGGGCCGAAGCCGCCCACGAATACGCGGAACCGGGAACCTACGAGGTCACCCTCGTGGTCGCCGATGAGCACGGGGCCACCGGCACGGTGGCGAATTCGGTGCAAGTGAAGGTGCCGAACACGGCACCGGACGCTGCCTTCGAATCCACCGTCGACGGACTGGCCGCCGTCTTCACCGCCGCACCATCGCAGGATGCCGATGGGCAGATCGTGTCCTGGGAATGGGACTTCGGCGACGGGACCACCGGGACCGGGGCCGAAGCCATGCACCAGTACTCGAGCAGCGGCACCAAGACCGTGACCCTGACCGTCACCGACAACGAGGGCGCCACCGGCACCGCTTCCAGCGAAGTCACCGTGCAGGACCCGGCCGAGCTGGATCCGACCGCGGCCTTCACCTGGGAAGCCGATGAGCTCGCGATTACCGTGGACGCCTCCGATTCGCTGCCTCCGGCAGCCGGCGGGGAGATCACCGGGTACCTGTGGGAGTTCGGCGATGGAACCCAGGCCAGCGGAGTGGCGGCCAGCCACAGCTACGAGTCGGCCGGCACCTACTCGGTGACGCTGACCGTCCAGGCAGGAGAGCGGGAAAGCACCATCAGCCAGGTGGCCACGGTTGCCGCCGCCCAAGGTCCGCAGGCGCAGTTCAGCACCTCGGTCCGCGGACTCGCACTGGGCGTCGATGCCTCGGGCAGCACGGCCGGGGATACGCCGATTACCGGATACCAGTGGGACTTCGGCGATGGGCAGAACGCTCTGGGAAAAACTGCGCAGCATCGCTACGCCGAGGACGGCCGGTACACGGTCACCCTGACGGTCAGCGATGGGAACGGGCTGGAATCACGCACTGAAACCGAAGTGGATGTCCAGAATTCGGCACCGGTGGTGGCCTTCGCCCTGGAAGTGAACGGACTTGAAGTCCAGGTCGATGGCGCCGCCTCCAGTGATGCTGATGGCCAGATTGCCACTTACGCATGGGATTTCGGAGACGGTAACACCGCCAGCGGCCAGAATGCCTCCCATGAGTACGCCGAGCCAGGCGGCTATCCGATCAAGCTGGTGGTCACCGACGAGGACGGCGCAAGTGCCGAGCTGGTCCAGCAAGTGCAGGTCGCGGTCGTCGCCGAACCGGCCCTGCTGGTTTCAGATGCATTTGGACGCACCGTTTCCGATGGCTGGGGTGACGCCGATACCGGGGGAACCTGGACGCGGCAAGGCTCATCGTCCAACTTCAGCGTGGCCGGAGGCACCGGAACGATCCGCATGTCCTCCGCCGGCAGTGGACCGCTGTCGTGGCTGCCAGCCACGGTACGGGAAGGCGACATGCGCATCAAGCTCAGCCGCGACAAGGCTGCCACCGGCGGAGGCATCTACCAGACGGTGACCATCCGGGATATTCCTGGCGTCGGGGCGTACCGCGCCAAGGTCAGGTTCCTGTCCAACGGCTCGGTGGCGGTGACCCTGGAGAAGGTTGTCTCCGGCAGCGTCAGTGCGTTGAGCGCCGAGACCGTCATCGGCCAGGTAGACGGTTCGCCGGGCAAGGCCGTGTGGCTGCGTTTGCAGGCTCAGGGCAGCAGCTCCACCAGCTTGCGGGCCAAGGCCTACAACCAAGGCCAGGATGAGCCGGTGAACTGGCAGCTCAACGCCACCGACTCCACCGCCGCACTGCAGGCCGAAGGCCGTTTGGGGTTGTCGGTCTACCTCTCCGGCTCGGCGGGTAACGCGCCGGTCAACGGCGGGTTCGATGATCTGGAGGTGCGGGAAATCGCCGAATGAGTCCGGGCGTTCGCGGTTCGTTGCGCCAATGCGGTGCGAATCGCGAGCGCTGGCTCAGCGGCTTCGCCTAGGAATGGGCATTCGATGGATAGAACACGGGAAATGAACTAGATTGTACTCAGCTTGGGTTGTCCCCTGGGGATGCGCTGCACAAATGCGGTGCTTGGGGACAGGGCTGAATATCGGGGGCGCTTGCGGCCGATCGCGGCCGCAAGCACATAAGAGTTCACTGGGGAGGACTCACATGCTGCAAGAACAACAAGGATACCGTTGGGCAGTCGCAGAACTGCGCCAGCGGCAGAAAACCAATAAGGGAGCGCCAGCCTACTCGCGCTTCGTCAACAGGCCACTGGGCCGCCGGCTGGCGGCACTAGCCTATCTGCTTCGGCTAACGCCCAATGGCGTCACCGGCATCAGCGCACTATGCACGGCTGGCGGACTGGCGGTGATCGCGCTGCTGGAACCGTCCTTCGGCTCTTCGCTGCTGATCACGGCTTTGCTGGTGCTCGGCTACGCGCTGGATTCTGCTGATGGGCAGCTGGCCCGTCTCCAAGGTTCCGGATCCGCTGCCGGCGAATGGCTGGACCATATTGTCGATGCGATCAAGACCGCCGCCCTGCACGCGATGGTGCTGATCTCGTGGTACCGGTTCTACCCGGTAGAAGGCGCCTGGTACCTGGTGCCCATTGCCTACCAAGTCGTGGCCTGCAGCCTGTTCTTCTCCATGATCCTCACCGATCAGCTGCGCCGGCTGAACTCCGGGAGAACAGGGCACTACCTGCAGGGCCAGGGCAAGAGCTCGGCCCTGTATTCATTGGCCGTCGTGCCTACCGACTTCGGCCTGATCTGTCTGGCCTTCCTGACGCTGTGGCTGCCATCGGTGTTCATTCCGGTGTATGTCCTGCTGCTGCTGGCCAACGCAGGCTTCCTGGCGCTGGCCCTGGGCAAGTGGTACCGGGAGGTGAAGGGCCTTGGCCAAAGCGCTTGATTACCAAGAACATCGCACCTGGCCAGCTGCACCGGAATTGGGCTGGGGACAGCATGCGCATCGGGAGGCGGCAGGCATGGATCTGAGTGATTTCCTCTTCGTGCTGCGAACCCGCATGTGGTGGATCGCGGCCAGCACCCTTGCCGGGATACTCGCCTCCATCGCCATCACCCTGGGGATGACCCCGGTCTACACCGCGAAGTCGACCTTGTTCGTCAGCGTCAATTCCAGCCAGGATACGGCCTATGCCCGTGGCCAGTTCGCGCTGCAGCGAGTGGGGTCCTACCCGCAGCTGGTCAATGATCCGCAGCTGATCAACCAGGTGATCCGCGAGCTTGATCTGGATCGCAGTTTCCAGGACGTCAAATCCAATGTGAACGCCACCAATCCGGTCGATACCGTGCTGCTGGCCGTGACGGCGAAGGCCCCGGAGGCCCAGCAGGCCGCGGACATCGCCAATACGGCTGCCGGGTTGCTGGCGGAGTCCATCCAGAAACTGGAGAACACCGATCCCAAGAAGCTCGAAGTCAAAGCGGAGCTGTCCGTGCCGGCCGCGGCACCGCAGTACGCCACCGCGCCTCGCAAATCCGTGAATCTGGCCCTGGGCCTGGTTTCGGGAGCCAGCTTGGGATTGCTGCTGGCTCTGGCGCTGCACAAGTTGGATCCGAGGATCCTGCGCGGCCGCGACGCCGAACGGCAATTGCGCATGCGCGTGCTGGGCACCGTGACGGCCCGGTCCAAGGACGGAGCCCGTGCCAACCCGACCGGCATCCAGGTCGGTTACCGCCAGCTGGTATCGAACCTGCTGATGGCCAATGACGGGCGCCTGCCGCAACGCATCCTGGTGCTCAGTACCCGTGCCGATGCGGTTCTCGATGGGCAGCAGCTCGCCCAGACCCTGGCGGCCATGGGCAAGCGCTCGGTGATCGTGCAGGCCGACCGCCAACTGGAGCCGCTGCGCCGCGACGAGGCAAGTGGAAAGGGCCTGGCCCAAGTGCTCGCTGGCACCAGCGAGCTGCATGATGCGCTCACGCATATCAAATCGGTGCCGATGGGCTACCTCCCTGCCGGACCGCAACCTGAAACGCTGCGCCGTTTCGATGTGTTCGCCGGATTGGACAGCTTGATCGCTTCCCTCGAAGAAGATTTCGATGTAGTGATCTTCGTAGCCAGCATGGAGGGCCAGCCGGTGGACGCCACCGCAGTGGCCCTGCACAGCGATTGCGTGATCCTCACCGGACGTGAACGGCGAACCACCTACCGACAGGTTGCCGATGCCCTGCAGGAGCTGAACGCTGTGCGAGTCGGAGCGACCGGGCTGGTGCTGGTGCGCAAGCCTTCGCGCTTCCGGCACCGGCGGGGTACCTGATCATGCCTCCGGCCGTCAGCGCGTCCTGGACGCCGGCGGAGCAGATTCCGGTGCCACGGCGCTACCGGGTTCCGCGTCTGTGGCAGTTGAACCTGCTGTGGATCCTGATGGTCTTCAGCGTGGTTGCCTGGCGCCAGGGAACGCTGTTCACCGGCGGACTGGACCTCGTGGTCGTGCTCAAGGCGCTGCTGCAAGGCGCCGTGCTGTGCTGGGCGATCCTGCTGTGGATGTGGAGTGGGGCCCGCCAGCCGGTAGGCGTGCGCAGTATAGCGCTGCTCGCTCCGGTTCTGGCCCTGAGCGTGATCGGGGCGATGGCAGAAGGCAATGTCATGGCCTCGGCCATCATCGCGATCCGCGTGGCGATGCTGGCAGCGACAGTGCTGTTCATCATGCGGGTTTTCCCGGCCCACCAGGTGCTGCTGGCCATGTGCGTCGGTTTGGCCGCGGTGGGCATCATCAGCGCGGGGACCGGGCTGGCGCTGGGCGGAGGCGGGCGCTTGACAGGCGGCATCCCTCCGCTGAGCCCCAATGAGATTGCCTTGCTTTCCGGCATCCCGGCACTGGTTCTTTTCCACCAATCGCTGCGCGCGCACGTGCGGTGGTGGCACGTGGGGATGCTGGTGTTGCTCAGCTCCATCCTTCTGCTCTCCGAGTCGCGCACCGCTCTCATCGCGGCTGCTTGCACGGCAGCTGGCATGCTGCTGATGCTCCGCCGAATCCCGTTGCAGACCATCGTGGCGGCGCTGGCGGCCCTTCCGCTGTTGTTCTACCTTGCGTTCCTGACTCCGGTTTTGCAGAATCTGATGGCTCGCGAGGACAGTGCCTCGGTGATGACGTTGAACTCCCGGACTATCAGCTGGTCGGTCGTGCTGAACCTGCCCAATGATTCATGGCAGAGATGGATCGGTGCGGGATTGAGCCAGAAGACCATTGCTGTCGAAGGGCAGTACTGGGACGAGCAGGTTTTCGATTCTTCGTGGATTTCCTTGCTGGCGCAAACTGGAATCATCGGAACGCTGCTTGTGGCTTTCTGGGTTCTGCTGACGGTTTTCGCCGCATTGCGTTCAAGCAGGTTGCGCAGCTTGCTGTTCCCGCTGCTGGCATTCGTGATCATCCGCAGCGTCATGGAAAACGGGCTGGTAGATGCCGGTGCGCTATTCCTGATTTTCCTGGTGTTCGCCCTGATGCTGGAGCCCGCCAGCAGCCGTGCGGCCTTGGACTGGGAACACGCTGCACCCCTGCAGCGCAAGCAGCCGCCGGATCCGCCGGTGGCGATGGGCAACTGAACCCGAATGCACCGGATCCCGGCTGGGCACAATGCCGAGCCGGGATCCGTTGCTTGTACTGACGGGGTGGCCCGGAGCCTAGCGCGGGTAGCTGCCGATGCGCTTGGAAGCGGGAGCCTGTCCTATCAGGGAGGCAATATCGCTAGGCAATGCGGTAGCTTGGCTGTTCTTGCCCGTAACGCTGGTAGTCGGATTATTGGTACTGCTCAGCACCGTGCTGGAGGTGAGTTCAAAGGAATTCAGCTCTTGTCCGGTGGACTTGGCGAAGGCGGGCAAGGTGGTGAACACCGCGGGGTTTCCAGCGCCTTTGGACCAGACGGAGGACCACTTCGGATTCGTGGAGTTGATGCGGTGATAGGCATTGGACGCCAGGGAGATCTTCATCTGTTCCGCCGTGTAGCTGCCCGAGTAGTCCTCGACGGCAAGAATTGCGTTGCCACCGCCGGTATTGGAGAACACGTTGTTCTTCGCGACAATGTTCTTATTGATCCAGGTCATGGTGGTGTCAGGGAATGGCTGGCGCGGATCGTGCCCGGGGGCGGACTTGTTCGCTGCGCGGCGCGCATCCTGCACGATGTTCAGCACCCGGTTCTTGCCGCTGATGGTGTTGTTCCAGATCTTCACATCGCTGGTGTTGTTCAGTTTGAAGGCGAATCCGGAATTCTTGGTGATGCGGTTGTTGGCAACCACTGCTTTTGCGGAGATCTCCAGCGACAGTCCGTGCCCGGTATTGGAGATCAGGTCATTATTCAGGATCTTGGAATCGTAGACGGATTCATCCAGCCATAGTCCCGGACCGTAGTTGCTGTTGAGCTTGGAATCCTTCACCGTCACGCCCCGGGTGCGTCCGATCTTCAGCCCGCCGGAGACAGGCGAAGTGTTGAACCGCTCGTGGTTATTGCCTGTGGAGGCCAGTTTGTTGACGACCAGTCCGTCAGCGTACACGGCGTTCATGCCCAGCATGCCGCTGCGCTGGATCTTCACGTTGCTCACGGTGTTCTTCACAGCGCTGACGTTCAAACCCGTGGTTGCCGTATCCTCGATGGTCAGGTTCTGCACAGTGATGCCCGGCTTCTCCGCGGTGACCGCACCCATGTCGGGCACCGAAGGAGCGAACTTGCGCACATTGATACCCGAAACGCTGGAATTGCCGCTGCGGATGCTCAGGGCCTTGACCAGCGTAGAAGCGCGCACGGACTTTCCGGTTGGGTCGGTGCCGAGGTGCAGCTTGTTGTTGGCGCGGTCCACATAGAATGCACCCGGTTTGAGCTTGGCAACCGAGGATACCTGGGTCTGCTTGGTCCCGTTGATCCATACCTGGTCGGGGTGGGCTGCCATGGGATAGCTGGAATTGATGAAGCCCCATGCTTCAGCCGTATTGTCTGTGGCTCCCCGGGTGTAGGTCGGGCTGGTATCGAAATCGTAGTCCCAGCCGGATTTCACCCATCCATTGCTCGCGGCGGAGAAGCCCGTGATTGCCTTGGAACCATCGAGCCAGACGGTCTCTCCCGGGTATTCGCGCAGCTTGAGGCTCTTGCCTGCGGGGATCACTACCGACTCATGGTAGCTGCCACCACGCACCACGATGGTCTGTCCGCTGGAGGCTTTGGAAATGGCCTTGGACAGGGTGCGCAGTGGCGCTGAGGCGGTACCGCCGGAGGCATCATTTCCGGATGCCGAAACATAAAGTGCTGTTGAAGGGATGGCGCCCAGGGTTCCCGCCTGCGGTGCCTGCTCGCCAACGCTGACCTCTTCGGAGTGGGGAACGGTTCCTTCGGCCTCAGGTGCAGGTTCGGGAGTTGGGGAAGGCGATGGGGCAGGTGCCGGTTCCGGGGCCTGCATCGCCGGTTCGGTAGCTGAACGCGCCACCAGATTATCAACGTGCAGACCGGAGTTGCCGGCGGCGCTGGCCGAAAGGTAACCGCCTATGCGCAAGCTGCCTTCGGCCGAGGCCAGCGCTGTGGATGCATCTTCCGATTCCAGTTGCCATTCGGGGGTTCCGCTGCCAGCTGCGAAGGCGCGGGCCTTGAGCGACGCGGTGCCGCTTCCGGCGACGGCGAAGTCAAGATGGTACGCAGTCCCCGGGCGAGCCGCTGCGCTGATCTGCCGAGAATCGAGCACGATCTTTTTACCGCTGACGGTCCGTGAAATTTCCAGGGACAGATTGCCAGTGCTTTGCAGCCGAAGCGAAGCGGTGTATTGGCCATCTGCGGTACTTCGGGCACCTAGGTGCGCATAGGACGAACCCGTGCTGGGCAGCGAGTCGAAGGAAATATCGACGCCGGCCTGCATGTCGGCAGCGTTGATGGCGGCGGTGGCATGGCTGAGCTTGCCGGGGACCAAGGTAATTTCACCCTGGGAACCATCTACGGCGAAACGGCTTGGACTGTTGGCTAGGTAGGGGATTCCACTTGAAGCAGAGCCCCAGCCGGAGCCAACTGTGCGGTTCATGGCATCGGCGACCAATGTGGTCGAAGCGGCCACGGGCACCGGGTTCAAGGAGGTGGCGACGATGCCGCACGCGGCGGCTAAGGCCAATGCCGCGATCAGGCGCGGCCGCTGGGAAGATTGGCCGGATGTATCCGGACCTAGGGGCAAGAGGTTCTTGGGGGAAAGGTTCTGCAAAGGATCCTCGGAGCTTAACCCGTGCTCCCCAGCAAAACAGGCCCTGCTCATTCAATATAGACGATGGTTTAAGGGTCACGCGGGCCCTGCTGTAAATGGTGGCATGGAATGAACCGTTATTCAATCGTGATGTTTCTCTCTCGATCCCTGGACTTCGAGGTTGACGAGGAAACTTCCCCAGTGGCCAGTGAGTATTCCAAGTACCCCCGAGCAAGTAATTCGCGGGTAACGCAAGTACGGGTGCACTCGTGTGCCGCAACGGCACGACACATATGCTCGGTAGATGAGAAACGCATGCTTGCGGCATGTTCCGGAACTCGCCGTTGATTTTGGGGATCGACGCTGGTGCGGCAAGCAAGCGAACGTTGATTCTGCTGTTTAAATTTGGGGGAACAGAATGCAACGCACCGAGCACCATGACTCGCGCGCCAAGCTGCGCATCGCCTTGATTGGCACCAGGGGAGTACCTGCACGCTATGGCGGTTTCGAGACCGCTATTGAAGAGGTAGGGCGCCGCCTGGCCGATCAAGGGCACGAGGTGACCGTATATTGCCGTGGCACTGCCAAAGACGAGCGCATGCGCGAATACCAGGGCATGAAGCTGGTGCATTTGCCTGCCATGAGGCGAAGGAGCCTCGAGACGCTGAGCCATACTGCACTGTCGGTGATCCATGCCCTCTTCAACCGGCCCGATGCGGCGATTGTCTTCAACGCGGCCAATGCCCCGCTGCTCCCGCTGCTGCGTTTGGGAAGGATTCCCGTCGCCACGCACGTGGATGGGCTGGAATGGAAACGGGCCAAGTGGGGACCTATTGGCCAGAAGTACTACCGGCTATGCGAGCGCCTCTGCGTCTGGTGGAGCAGGGAATTGATTGCCGATGCCCTGGGTATCGCCAACTACTACGCGGCGAAATTCTCGCGGGCAACGAGGCTCATCACCTATGGGGCACCGCAAATTCCCGAGGCTGCTGCAGTGAAATTGGCTGAGCTCGGCTTGGAATCCGGAAAGTTCCATCTGGTAGTGGCCCGCTTCGAGCCGGAGAACCACGTGGAGATGATTGTCCGTGGCTACAGCCAGTCGCAGGCCAGGCTCCCGCTGGTGGTCGTCGGTTCGGCGCCCTATGCCGAGCAATACACTCAGCAGGTTCATGCCGCGGCCACGGAACAAGTCCGCTTCCTAGGCGGGGTATGGGACCAGCAGCTGCTAGATGAGCTCTATGCCCATGCACTTGCCTATTGGCATGGCCATTCGGTCGGCGGTACCAACCCATCATTGCTCAGGGCGTTGGGTGCCGGTACGGCGATCAACGCCTATGACGTGAACTTCAACCGCGAAGTGGCCCAGGCAGCCGGCGAATACTTCAATGACCCGCAATCCGCGTCCAGGCTCTTCGACCGCACCGAATCAAAGGACGATGCCGTTCGCCAACGCGCCCAGCTCGCACGAAAGCGCGCTATGGACTATGACTGGGAGGATGTTGCCCGGGCCTACGAAAAGCTGTGCTTGGATTTGGCCGGTGCCGGAGAGCCTTCGGTGGAATTTGACGCAGAACCGTCTGCGGAAATTGGCCGCCGCCGCGCCTGAGGCTGGCACGAGAATTCTGGGAAACAGTAAAGCGTCCAGGCCATGGGGATGGCCCGGATGCTATGGGGAATCGAATCAGCAACTGGTTCATGAGAAATTGGGGAAAATAATGATCACTGGGTACGCCGCAGGTGCTTTCGACCTGTTCCACGTCGGGCACCTGAATATTCTCAGGCAAGCCAAGTCCAGATGCGACTATCTGATTGCCGGTGTGGTCAGTGATGAAAGGCTGCTCCAAACCAAGGGGAAACGGCCGGTGATACCGGAAAGCGAACGACTGGATATCGTCTCCTCGATAGGCTTCGTGGATGAGGCGGTTCTCGATTTTCATCCGAACCGATTACTGACGTGGGAGGATGTCAGATTCGATGTGTTCTTCAAGGGAGATGACTGGAAGGGAACCCGCGAAGGAAAAGGACTAGAAGAGCTCTTTGCAACCGTCGGGGTGAGAGTCGAGTACTTCCCCTACACCGTGCATACTTCCAGCACCAAGCTCAGAGTGGCCTTAGGGCAACTAAGCTCGCCATCTATCCAGGTCCAGCGGGCCTGAGCGCAGAACCAGACAGATCATGCAACGCGCACAAGCAGCAGAACCTCCGGCCTGCGGCCATGTCCCAGCCAAGATGCGCATCGTTCCGATGCTGCTCTTGCTGGGAATCGCCCTGGTTTCCTGCACGGTAGAACCCCAGGCTTCGCCGCAAGCGGCCATGCCTGGGGAACCAGCCGAAACTACATTGGCGACTATCGATCAGCAGCTGCACGAATCAGCCTTGGCGGCGCCCTCCACCAAGGCGGGCAAGGCCGCTGAAAAATCCGAGGATTCAGCTTCTCCTGCCGAGAAAGCAGAGAAGTCCACATGGAAAAAGGACAAGGATGCGCAGAAAGTGGCGCCGGATGCCCAAGCGGCTGGCAAGCCGCCTGCCACAGCCAAGGCAGTGGACCTTGCTGAAGAAGTCCAGGCGGGCCCGCATGCGCAGATGCGGATCAAGCGCATCGAGCAAACCCAGTCCGAAGCAGAAGGCATCGGGCAAATCGCCGGGGCCGCGACACTGGTTGAAATCGAGTTATCCAACGACGGAGTCACCGCGCTGGACTTGGGCGAGGCCCAAGTGCGCTTGTTCTACGGGGACGGCAGGGAACCGGCGGCCGTGCTCACCGACACACGCAGCACCGTACTTCCTCCACAACTGGCGGCAGGCAAGCAGGCTACTGCCACCTATCTATTCAGCGCCCAAACGGAATCAGCGTCTGACGTGACCCTTGAATTCGAAACTGGCGCAACCAAGAAAATCCAACAGCTCGCAGGTGAGGTATCGCCATGATCCGCAGATCCGCCCCGGCCATCGCCCGATGGGCCATGACCATGATTGCTGCAACCGCGCTGATCGCGGCCGCCGCATTAGCCACGCCGCCGCAGGCACTTGCAGATAGTGTGCCCGCGGATCCGTCAGACCCGCTCACCCCTGCGACCGTCACCGCCGATGCCCTCCCGACCGTCCAGATCGATGGCGTGGTCTGGAGTCAAGTGGTCATTGGCAACACGGTATATGCAGGAGGAAGCTTCGCTACCGCGCGTCCTGCAGGTGCTGCGGCCGGGACGCAAACCGCAACACGCAAGAACATCCTCGCCTACGACATTCGAACCGGAGAACTGCTCAACAGCTTCACTCCGGAATTCAATGCCCAGGTACTCACTCTTGCTGCCTCGCCGGACGGCAGCCGGCTCTACGCTGGCGGCGACTTCACCACCTTGGACGGGCAAAGCGCTTCGCGCATTGCGGCACTGAACCCGGTGACCGGAGAACGCATCGAGGAATTCGACCCGCAGCCTTCAAATTCCGTGCGCAGCATTGTCGCCACGAACACCACGGTGTACCTGGGCGGTTCGTTCTTCCGCATTGGCGAAGCCTGGCGTGAGCAAGCGGCTGCGTTGCGTGCCAGCGACGCGGCCCTCCTGTCGTTCAGGCCCGTGGTCGCAGGAGGGCACGTCGAGTCCATGTCGCTGTCGCCCGATGGGACAAAGCTGGCCTTGGGCGGCAAATTCACGCAGGTGAACTCGACCAGCGACTTTGCCAACGGCCTGGCCGTCGTGAGCACCGAGACCAGCGGGAAGTACCCATATCCGGCAGCCTCGCATGTCCGCAATGGCGGGGAAACTGGTTCCATCACGTCCATTGCCACAGATCAGGACACTTTCTACGCCAGCGGCTACACGTTCGGTCGAGCGACCACCCTGGAAGGCGTGGTGGCCATCAAATGGGCAGACCTCGAAACACGCTGGGTAGAGGACTGCCACGGGGATACCTACTCCGTGCACGCCACCGGAGACCTGCTCTACCTTGCCGGCCATCCGCACTATTGCGGAAACATCGGCGGATTCGCCCAGGAACCCAACTGGCAGTACAACCGCGCCATGGCCTTCAGCAAGGAAACAGCAGGGACAATTGACCGTGAAATCCACGGATATACCAACTTCGAAGGACTGCCGCATCCGCGGCTGCAGACCTGGTTCCCGGCGTTGAGCACCGGCACCTATACCGGGCAGAGCCAAGGACCATGGAGTGTCACAGGCAATGACGAATACATTGTCTATGGTGGTGAATTCCAGCGGGTGAACTACAAGAACCAGCAGGGACTGGTCCGCTTCGCTATCCGCAGCCTGGCGCCCAATGACAGGGGACCGCTGCCAAGCGGCGAGGACTTCGTTCCGACCCTGAGCTCCACCACTGCAGGCGAAGTGCGCATCCGCTGGCAGGCAGCCTCGGACATGGACAACGAGACCCTGGCCTACAAGGTGATCCGTGACGGGGCGAATAACGCGCCCATCCACACGGTCCAAGCCGACTCGACCTTCTGGATGCGCCAAGGCATGTCCTTCGTGGACAAGGACGTGGAGCCGGGAAGCACGCACAGCTACCGGATCTTCGCCGTGGACCCGACGGGGAAGGAGGCACGCAGCACCACCGAAAGCATCACGGTGGCGCAGGACACCGTTGCCTCCACCGCATACGAAAAGGTCATCAAAGCTGACAAGCCCAAGGCCTACTGGCCATTCGGAGCAGCTGACAACTCCACTGCCCTTGACGCCGCCGGAAGCGAAGACCTGCAGCTCGCAGGAAATGCAGGAGTCGATTCCTCATCAGCTATTGCCGGGGGAAATGGCCGCAGCCTGTCCCTGGGCGGCAGCGGGGCGCAGGACATGGTTCGCTGGCAGCGTCCGCAGGAGTTCACGACCGAACTGTGGTTCAAAGCCTCGCCCCTGCAGCGTGGCCGGCTCATCGGCTATGGCAATGGACAGAATGCGGACTCGACCGACCATGACCGGCTGACCTATGTGAATTCCCTGGGACGGTTGTCCTTCGGCGTGACCGAACGCGGCGCTCGCCGGGTGATCACCTCGTCCGGGATCTACAACGACAACAGGTGGCATCATGTGGTCTCAAGCCTGGGAGAAGATGGCATGCGCCTGTACGTGGACGGGCAGCAAGTAGCCTCGCGTGCAAGCACCAAATCCGCATTGGAACTCGACGGCTTCTGGCGAGTGGGCAATGACCGTGTCAGCGGATGGAGCTCGGCGCCAACTGGCGGTTTCGCCGGACGGGTCGACGAAGTCGCGGTCTACGGCAAGCAGCTGAGCCCGGCCGCGGTGGCGAACCACTACCAGGCTGGAATCGGACGACCTGCCAATGCCAGTCCGACGGCTGAATTCACCCATGAGATCCAGGGCCAGCAGCTCACCGTGGATGCATCGGAGTCCACGGATCCCGACGGCACCATCGCCAGCTATGGATGGGATTTCGGAGATGGAAACAGCGCCGAAGGCATCACCGCCGGGCATAGCTACGCAGAACCCGGGACCTATCAGGTGAAGCTGACGGTCACCGATGATGCCAACGGGACGGATACGGCCACGAAGCAGGTCACCATCCTGCCGCCGCCCGAACCCAACCAGCCTCCGGAAGCGGCCTTCGAAATTACTGAAGTGGACGGGCTGAAGGTTACCGTTGATGCCTCGCAGAGTTCTGATCCCGATAATGATGAGCTCAGCTACCGCTGGTCCTTCGGCAACGGCAGCGACTGGGTGGAGGGCGCAGCCATTGAATCGTTCAGCTACAGCGAACCAGATGAGTACACGATAACCCTGGAAGCCAGTGATCCGGACGGCTTGGTGGATAGCCACACCGAAACGGTGAAGGTCTCGCTACCGCCAAGGCCGGTGGCAGTTGACGCCTTTAGCCGCAATGTCACCGGCAATTGGGGCGCTGCCGATACCGGTGGCACGTGGACGCGGACCGGATCCGCGGCGACCGCCAACGTCGCTGGGGGAGTCGGCCAGCTTCTGGGCCTGAATCCCGGTTCAGGGCCGGCGATCTACCTGCCGGTGGTCGACAGCACCACCACGCAAGCCGCTGTCCAGGTGCAGCTGGATAAGCAGCCGACCGGCAATGGAACCTATGTGTCCTTCTCGTCGAGGTATCTGGGCAATGCGAGCCAGTACTACCTCAAAAGCCAGTTCACTTCCTCGGGCGGCATCCAGATCCAGCTGATTCGTGCCGTGGGCGGTGCGGAGAGTGTTCTGGCCACGCAATACCAGTCCTCCTTCGGCTATCAGGCTGGCCAGGCGGTCCACTTGAAGCTGTCGGTGACAGGAACCAACCCGACGCAGCTGGCGGCAAAGATCTGGGCTGCCGCAGACAGCGAGCCAGCCAACTGGCAGCTCAACGCCAGCGACTCGACCAGCGAGCTGCAAGTTCCAGGAGGCATAGGCCTGCGCCTGTATCTCTCCGGCTCGACATCCAATGCACCGGTGACCGCGTCCTTCGACAACCTGTCCGTGATCGGTTAGCAAGGATCCGCACAATGCCAGACCCGCCAGAGCCCAGGCCTTGGCGGGCCTGGGCTGCCGAGGGGGCATCATGGAAACCGGAACTGCAGGGCCGCTCGCGGTCAGCCGCCGCACGTTCCTGGGCTTGGCTGCCGGCGCATTGCTGCTGGCCGGGTGCTCAGGGGAATTAGTGGCAAAGCGCGCCTCGCCCAAGGCGGTCAGCGCGGCAGACCTGCTCGGGCAAGATCTCTTCTACATTGCCCACCGCGGGTCGGGGGATAACTGGACCGAGCATACGCTGCATGCCTACCGGCAAGCCCTGGCCCATGGCGCCCAAGCCATCGAGATCTCGGTGCACCGGAGCAAGGACGGCCATTTCATTTGCCACCATGACGCCAGCCTGGAGCGCCTGTGCGGAGTCCCGCGGCTGATCAGCGAAACCGCGTGGGACGAGCTCCAAGCACTGCGCAACGATGCTCGCCAATGGCTTGGACCGAATGCTGCGTTGGAGCCCTTGGCACGCCTGGAAACCGTTCTGGAAGCACTGGCGGACCAGGCGGTCCTCTTTATCGAGGACAAGAGCGGACAGCATGCCGCCGAGCTGATCGAGATGATTGCTGCTTCCCCGGTTCCTATCGAATCGACGGTGTGGAAGCAGCCGGCAACCGGCACCGGAGCCGAATTGGCATCGGCCGCCGGGATGAAGACCTGGGGCTACTTCGCCCCGGAGAATTTTGGCGGCATTGAACAGCTTGCTGGTGGGTTCGATGCACTAGGCATCCATGAGTCGGCTGATCCGGGCACCATTGAACGAGCAGTGGCCACGGGGCTTCCTGTGATCTGCTGGGAAGTGCACCGCAGAAGCCAGAGGGACTGGCTGGCACGGCAGGGCGTACGGGGGATGATGTGCTCGAACTTGCCCTACGTAACTTCTTCACCGCAAGCCGTGCCGACGGTTGCAGACGGCTTTACCAGCGGCCTGCGGGCCGCGGGTGACCTGCCCGATGCGATCACCTGGAAAGCGCAGCCGCAGATCTTGGCCGCAGAAGGCATTCTCACGCTTGGCGGCTCCCGCAAGGCATCCTATGCCTTGGGATCAATGGCCTTGGCTGGGGCCGGCAATTGGCGTTTGAAGGCCCAGATCCGCTGGCCGCAGCGGGGAAGCGGGAACCAGATTGCCGGACTGGCCTTCGGATTGCCAACGGATGAGCCCTACCGGGCATTCGAGGAATCGCAGACAGACGGATTCCACCTCCAGCTCGAAAGCCACGGTGAAGTATCGCTCTGGCGAGCAGGCGGGAAAACTCCGCACAAGCTGGGAAGGGCAATGTGGAATGCGCCTTCTGGGGGTGAATGGGCGCAGATCGAGCTGGTGATGGCGGATGGGCGGATCCTGGCCGAATGCGGTGGCGAGGCATTGGCCGCGGAGCTGGGCGAATCTGTTGCGCCGGGCTACCTGCACCTGCTGAACCTGATTCCGGCCGGGCATGGGGTGGACTTCCGACAGGTGTCGCTGGAGCTGGAAGCATCGGAGTAACCTGGGCACAGCATGGGACTGAAGACTATCCGGAGGCAAGAAGCGATTTCAAGGCGGAATCCATGCGCTGTCCGAAGAGCTCGGGGTCGTGGAATTCTCGCGCCTTCAGCGCCGACTGCTGCGCCGAAACTCTGAACTGCTCCCACCCGCTGCGAATCGTCTCGATGGCCGCCGCCAGCTCTTGGGGATTTCCTGGTTCAACGAGCACCGCACTGGAATACGGTTCCACGGCTTCCTGCAAGCCGCCGATGCGCGAGGCAATGACCGGACGTTCGGCGAGTACGGCTTCCACCGCGGTGTTCCCGAAGGATTCTTCGAGCTGCGCGGGGACAACGGCGATATCCGCGGATTCATAATGGGGCCAAACATCGGATTGGAATCCCAGGAACTCTACAAGTTCGGGTCGCGGCAGAGCCTTGACGCGATCTTGGAGCGCCTGTTCGAAGGATTCGTAGCCTTCGAATACGGCCCCGACTAGGCTCAACGACACGTCCACGCCTTGCTGTTGCAGGATCGTGACGGCATCGAGCAGCACCAGCAACCCTTTTCGCTCAGAGAGCCGTCCAACGTAGAGCAATCGCAAGGGGCCGTTAAGTTTCTGCCGAGCCGGCACTGGATTCGGGGGACCTGCGATGCCGTTGTAGATGACTTGGCTGTTCTTCTGCGCCCAAGGCACGTGCTGGAGGTACGCGGTATTGGTGAAGCGGCTGTTGGTGATGATCCTGTGAGCGAAGGTCCCGGGCAGGGACAAGCCCAAGCGCATCGGTTTGGGGGAATGGGATTCGGACTCGTGCACGTGCAGGGCAACCTTGTGCCCCGACAGGCGGGCATAGGCGACCCATAAGGGAATGATGGTGGTGTTCACCAGGACAGCGGATGGTTTGGTGCTCTTGAGCAATGCATGCATCTGGCGCACGCCTTGGAAAGTGTCTTTGGCAAACCCTACGGCCCCGCGCGGGGTGAAGATTGACTTGCGCAGCACCGGCGTATTGCAGACCACCACTTTGGCACCCTG
Source organism: Glutamicibacter sp. AGC46 (assembly GCF_053543715.1). NCBI lineage: Bacteria > Bacillati > Actinomycetota > Actinomycetes > Micrococcales > Micrococcaceae > Glutamicibacter > Glutamicibacter sp. AGC46. The sequence goes on along the minus strand of NZ_JBLVOJ010000025.1, from coordinate 637,065 downwards.
CGCACGCAAGGCCGACGCCAGTAGACCCTCGGCAGGAAGTCCGACGGTGACCCTCCAATTTCCCCGCAACAAGCCTTTGACGTCCTCCAGCAGCATTCTGTCGGATCCATACATTTCGGAACCTGGATGCGCTACCACGATCGTTCGGTTCGATGCCTTTGCCCCCATGAAATGATCTTCCCATTCAAAACTGACATCCGATAGGAGCAGTCAGTCGCAGATCTTGTATCCAAGTAGAAGTAGGGGGTGGGTATTAGCAGATTTTAGCCAACCACCTTGAAGAGATTGCGAAACCAGCACGAAATGTCATTCGTCGTGTGGACCAATAAACTGCGGCCATTGGTGATTGTCAATATTGAATATGCGAAGAGCGGACTTCAGCTGGTTGAATGAGCCTCCTTTGGGTAGCTGACTGACCAGAGAACTTATTCTGTACTTGATCCGCAGACCAGTCCAGTAATCAAGCAGATGAAGCCGAGGGTGAACCGAGGGTGAACAACGTGAGAACATCCGGTTGACTAGCTTCTTTATGGGCTTTTTGGCCAACTAAAGCAAATAGCATGGATCCAGAAAAGTGCGATGCGAGCAATGCTCGTTCAGCAATAACTGGAGGAAATGCCATGAATCTCGAGTGCGCAAAGCGTCAAAGCTTCGGTGCCCGTTACGAGCGAACTACGAAGGACAAAATCCTTGCCAAACGGGTTTTGGACAGCCGGCTCACGATGTCGCCGCACCCAGAATGGCAGTTACCTGAAGATCCAACCTGGCTCGAAAATCCGTTGAAGGATGACAACTGGCAGTTCCAATACCATTCATTGCGTTGGCTCGATCCGTTGCGCCGTGAGGCCGTGGCTGGCAACGAGAATGCGCGTCAGGTGTGGGAGCGCTACGTTCAGTCTTGGATTGCTGCAAATCCTCCAGGGACTACTCGGACCAAATGGGCGTGGATCGATATGGGTGACGCTTTGCGCACCTACGTCTTGTCCTTTGGCCTGAACATGTACAGCGACCCTCCGAAGTGGCTTTCTGATTCACTGGAACAACACATGCACTGGCTGGCAATTGAAGAGAATCTCGGGCACGGTAACCATGCTTTGCACCAGCATCAGGCGCTATTCGTCGCTGCAAGCATTCTCGAAGAGCCATCCTTGGTTGAACTTGCCATCCAACGCATGGGCGAGCTGGTTTCTGGATCATATGATGCCCAAGGCGTAAATGAAGAAGGCAGTATCTCTTATCAAGAAGCCAACTACCGCTGGTGGCATGAAGCGCTTCGCCGTCTTGAACTCGAAGGGATAGCTCGGCCCGCGTGGGCTGCAGTTCTCGATGCAGCCCCAGAATCGCTTGCTCATGCCACCCAACCCGACGGTAGCTACGTTCGCATCGGCGACATGGACAGTGGCGGACCATCCAAGATCAAATCGCCATTCACCCAGTACGTCAGCACAGCTGGCTCCAAGGGGAGCGCCCCGCGTGATCTGATTAAGGTCTACAACGGCGGTTATGTGTATGGGCGCAGCGGATGGGGTGAAACTGAACGAGAATTCGCGCAGGAGACATTCTTTTCACTTTGCTTTGGAGCGCAGCGCAAAATTCATGGGCAGGCCGATGGCAGTTCCGTTACCTTCTTCGCGAACGGTTTTCCATGGCTCATTGATACCGGGAAGTACTTGTATGGACGCCACCCAATGCGCACTTACGTCGTCAATCGCCCAGGGCACAACTTGCTCGTGGCTAACGGGCGCAAATACGACCGCGCCGCTAACGTAACTCTATTTCGAACCGACGAATCCGCGCGTCATTTCGAAGCTGTGACTCGGGACACCGGCTATGAGGATATTTTGATGACCCGCCGAGTTATCTTCTCAAAGCGCGGCGAGTACTTGCTGGTGATCGATGCCGTATCGGCAAAGGAAGAAGTCGAAATTGAGCAGCGTTGGCACGCTCATGAATCTACTGCAACCATTCTCGAAAAGTCCTCTGCTGTCCTCAGTAACGGCAAGGCCGAGTGCCAGTTGCATTGGGTAGGTCGTAACGCGAGGCTGACAACTGCAAAAGGCGAAACGAAGCCATATAACGGGTGGACCAGTACGGGTTGGCGTAAAAACAAAGAAACTACCGTTATCAGTGCAGTACAAAAAGGGACTCAACTTACCTTCCGCACAGTGATTGGTGCGGGATCCAGCTCGGAAGGGACAGTGAGCACAATGCGCCGTGTTGCCCCGGGATACCAAGAGTTCACCATTCGTGGGCGAGTCGGCACTGAATACGTTCTATTGGGGAAAAAGGGCGCAGTGATTTCGGATCGCCCTTTCCGCGAAGAGAAAATCGATGACTACTTTTCGGCGGTTTCTGAAACAACGGGTAAATCAGCTCTGTTCGCGGAGGATCTTTTTGACCCTCTAATTCCAGGTATTAGCACGGTTCCTGAACGCCAGATGGCGCTGAACGCGGCCTATGACGAAATTAAACGTGTTGGCCTTAATGCTGGCTATCGGTCCGGGCTAGCGACAGGAATGATTGATCTCGCCGGAACGGACTTGTCGCTGCCTGAAGAACTTATGGACGTGGCTAAATTGCGTGCACCGCTGATCTCTTGGGACCAGAAGAAGCCAATTTCGAATCGCAATGGAAATGTCCGGAGTTACGAATCGCGGAGCGCTATTGCGAAAGACTCAGGCTACCGGGGCATCCAGAGTTACCGGTATGGCCGGCTGACACTGCCAATATCCACCATCCCGGGCCAAGGCGATACCTTGCACGTGTCCTTCCATGGAGCATTGGACCGCGGCAAGTACTCGCTTCCTCGGTTCGAGCGAGGTCAAAGCTTATCGGGATTGGGAATCAATCAGATGGTTTTTGCAGACCCAACGCTAGATCTTGACCCCGGCGTGAGCTTGGCATGGTTCCTCGGCACAGAAACACAGGACCTTCATGAAGAGATGGCATTGCTCGTCGGAGAACGCATGAAAGCTCTCGGAATGGATCGGGTGGTGCTCTCAGGAAGTTCAGGAGGTGGTTTCGCTGCGCTCCAAGTCGCCGCGTTCCTACCTGAGAGCAGAGTGATTGCCTTCAATCCTCAGACGTGTGTCACGTCCTACCACGCTCGTCTGGCGCAAAAGGCGACGGATGTAGTCTTCCCGAATGGTCGTCTCAGTGACGCCCGCATTCGTCAGCGGTTGGACGCTGCGGAACGATACAAGGCACTCAACTCAAAAGTGGATGTGCTCTTCATCCGTAACGACGGGGATTCACATCATTCGAGCGAACATCGCCAACCCTTCCTAGAGAAGATTGAAGATCTACCAGGCATCACAGCACGGACCATCACAGAAGCATGGGGAAGTGGCCATCGAAGCCCAAATGCCGAAGTGTACTTGCGCCTGTTGGGTGAGGTGGGTTTGCATCCTCATGAGAAAGTAATGGCTCAAGAGGGGCACTGATCTTTGGATATTCCATTATTACCGGCCATTCAATGTGAAGAACTTGAAGAGAAAGTAACTAAATGACCCATCAGGATGGACAAGATCTGAGAGCGCTGGGTGAACGCGCGAGTTTTCTGCCGTTGAAGTATCAAGCTGAGAACGCTCAGCTCAAGCAAGAACTCATTGATCTCTATCAGCGAGAAGTGAAGCTGTTGAAGATCATTGATAAACGCGACGACCAGCTCGCTCAGGTAGCTGCCGGCCAGTCAATCAAGCTGCCGGCCAAGAAGAAAATCGTTGCGCGTCCCGCGGATCGCAAGGAGATCTCCCGCCTCAATTCCGAGCTGAACTATTTACAGAAGCGTTACGAAGCGTTGAAGAATTCCAAACTGGGGCGGCTTCAACTTTGGTACTGGCGCAAGAAAGCAGGGAAATAGAACCATGGATGCAGCAAGTCTTGAGAAGAGACTCAATACCATTGAAGCACGGGTCGGGCAGCTCGAAGCGCCTCTTGGGTATCCCATGGGTTTCGAAATTGCGAAGCACCTGGATTCAGCCTATTTCCGAGGATCGTTGCTGGGGGAGCACCCTTTCCTGGAGCCCGCAAGAAATGCTGAAGACTATTTTGAACGCCGAGCTCACTTTAATTCGATCAGCACTGGCCTCAGTGAACAGTACAAGGGAATCATTAACCGTGAAGAAACCAACGGCCAACGTTGGTACGCTCCTTTCAGTGCAAGAATTGGAATTATTGCCGATGAGTTCCTCTATAAGTCGTTCGTCTCAACCGCCAATTTCATCCCGCTGACTCCAAAGAACTTTCGTGACCATCTCGGTCAGCTGGACTTGGTATTAGTGACGACGAGCTGGCGTGGGCTTGCCGGCGAATGGGTTGGTGCGTCACAGCAGCGAAGCCGAATTCGCAAACTTATCGAAAATGAACTGATCCCGCTGTTCCAGAATGCGGGTACTCCGGTGGCCTTCTACTCGAAAGAGGACCCTCCGAACTTCGACGTATTTCTGTCCACGGCTAAGAAATGCGATTACATATTCACCAGTGCGCTGGAGAAGATCCCGGATTACGAAAAAGCATGTCCTGAAGCTAAGGCAATTGAAGTATTATCATTCAGCGTCGATCACCTGCACCACAATCCGGTAGGGAGTCGAGAGAACCGTATTGATGACGTGGTATTTGCCGGTTCGTGGCATAACCATAAATATCATGAGCGACGACGCTCGGCTTTGCAGATCTTCGACGGAGTGATTGAATCAGGTAAACGCCTACGCATCGTAGACCGGAACTGGTCTCTTGACAATGAAAAGTATCTGTTTCCAGAGCGTTACCTTCCTTATGTAGAGCCAGCGATCAAGCACGATGAATTATTGCAGATTCATCGCACCAGCGATCTGGTGATTAACCTGAACTCCGTGGTTGGCAGCCCCAGCATGTATGCGAACCGCGTTGTAGAACTTCAAGCAATGGGCTGCAGCGTACTATCCAACTACAGTGCTGGTGTCAACGATCAGTTCCCGAACGTGTTCATGCCAGACGGCGCCCTGGAAACCCAGAGCATCATCGAATCGCTGACTCCTGAACACCAATACCGTAACCAGATGGCTGGCTTACGCAACGTGTTCACCCATCATGTGAACTTTGATCGCATTCGTAAGCTGTTGAGCGTATGCGGCTTGGCTGAAGCAGGGGCGCCGAAACCAAAGGTTGCGGTCGTTGGAGCGCTCTCGACGGCCCAAGAATTTGTGGACGGCCAGTCGTACCGAGAAGAACTAGAAGTTTTTGCCTCGGTAGAAGCAGCTCGTGTTGCAGGCTTCGATGTGGCTTGCACTATCGCAGATGGTTTCGACTATGGCCAGCACTACCTGCAGGACTTATTGAATGCGACAAAGTACGTTGCAAGCGATGTGGTGTTCAAGGCGGGAGAAGCCGATGCCTACCAGACGCATCATGCGTTCACTGACGCTGCTGAGCCCGAACATGGAGCATTGCGCTGGCTCACGGCAGCTAGTGCTACTTCATCGGCTAACGGCGATGCCTACCGACTAGACGGTTTCGAAGTTGCGGAACGCGGCCGTGAGTCACTCACCGTTAGCCAAGAACCAGCAGCGATCAGCGTTGTGATTCCTATCTTCAACAACGGCGAGCATCTGGAGTTCAAGTGCTTCGAGTCCTTGCGCAGGAGCTCGTTGTTTGCACAGATGGAAATCTTGCTCATCGATGATGGATCTACGGACCCGACAACCGTTCAAACAGTCAAGAACCTTGCTGCACGTTATCCAAACGTACGCACGCACTTCTTTGAAACCGGCGGTTCAGGCAGCGCCTCTCGTCCACGTAACCATGGCCTGGCCATGGCGTCAGCAGAGTGGATTACCTACCTTGACCCAGACAATGAAGCCCTCAATGACGGTTACGCCAAATTGCTCAAGCTAGCTCGTGAGAATGATTCGGAGTTTGCAATCGGCAATATGGCGCGCAACGCCGTGGGTCGCAAACTCGTGAACTATGTTCGCATCCTGCGCAAGCAGATCATCCAGAACGAAGTAGCGGAAGACACCTACGAGGTCGATGAGTCCGTTCTGCGGAAGATTAATTTCACGCCGATGAGCATCCAAGCACTCGTGGCTAATACTCAGTGGTTGCGTTCCTTGGGAATCGAACAGCCTGTCGGCGCAGTCGGGCAAGACTCGTACTTCTTCCAGCAGATGCTCTATTACGCAAAGCAAATCTCGTTGCTGAACGAACCAATCCATATGTACTTCGCTGCCGTGGCGAATTCCACGGTGAACAGCCTCGGGCCGAAGTTCTACCGTAAATATATTCCGTTGGAAAGCGCACGTGCTGAATGGCTGGAACGCATAGGGTTGCTTAGCGAATACCGCAAGCGCCGCATGGAAAAGTTCACCAAGGGGTGGTACATCGACAAGTTGAATCGTGTTGCACCCGAAGAATTGGAAGAATCCAAGCAGTTGGTGGTTCAACTGACCGAGTTCTACGGTGCACACCAATGGGAAGATCCGGAACTGAAGGATTTCTTCGCAGCGAATAAAGCGCCAGTGGGGACACCTTACGGCGTGTAGATAAGCGCGTTGGGCAAGAGAAAGTTTAGAAATAGATGGACATCGATTCACTGCGCAGAGGTCTATGGCATTTGCGCAGGGGCGGGCTGCCGCAATTCAAGAAGTGGCAGCGCCGCCAAGCGTTGGGGCTCAATCCTTCAGTACCTTCGAAGCGGAAACGAGGACAAGCCCACGTTGGAAGCGGCCGCGCCGGTCTGGCCGTTAATAAGGGGCGTGCCCGCACACCTATTCGTGTAGCTGCCATTCTCGACGATTTCAGCCAGGTCGCGTGGGGTGCGGAATGGAACCTTGGATTGGTGACGCCCGAGAACTGGCAACAACAACTTCGAACCGAGAACTTCGAATTGCTATTTGTGGAGTCTGCCTGGAACGGCAACAACGGCGCATGGCAATATCATCTCACCGGACCGTCGGCACCGCGAGATGCCGTGGCACAGATGGTTAGTGGATTCAAGGACGCGGGAATCCCGACAGTGTTTTGGAATAAGGAAGACCCACCGCACTATGCTGACTTTTTGGAGACAGCTAAGCTCTTCGACGCGGTTCTGACTTCTGATTCACGGAAGATTGAGAATTACCGTGAAAATCTCGGCCACGACCGGATCGCAGTACTGCCGTTTGCTGCCCAGCCCGAAATTCACAACCCGGTTCGGACACGGTCTGTAGACCCGAAGGGCGTTGCTTTCGCTGGCATGTATTTCGCCCACAAATATCCGGAACGCCGCGAGCAATTGCAGCTCCTGCTCGATGGGGCACGTGATGCAGCTCAGCATGGGGGAGAACCAGTATCAATCTTCTCCCGTCAACTGGGTAATGACCCGAATTATCAGTTCCCTGATCCTTACGCGCAGTTAGTTATTGGCTCACTACCCTATGATCAGATGGTCCTCGCGTACCAGGATTTTGTTGCATTCTTGAACGCAAATTCGGTCATTGATTCGCCAAGCATGTGTGCGCGAAGAATCTTCGAAATTTCTGCTTGCGGTACACCAGTGGTGTCTGCTCCGAGTGAAGCTTTGTCCACCTATTTCGCAGCTGATGAAGTCTTCGAGGTCGTTGACGTCGAACAGGCTTCCCAAACCTTGAGGATGCTTGCGAGGAGCAGAGAGCAACGTGACAGAAGCGTCCATCTGGCGCAACGTCGAATCTGGATGAACCATAGCTACGCCCACCGTAGCCAGAACGTCTTGAGCCTAGCCGGTCTGGACCAGTATGCAACGGATGCAACGGCAAATAAGTTCTCCATGGCTGCTAAAAGAAATGTGAGTGTCATAGCAGCTACACGACGACCTGAGCAGCTTGCCCACATGCTCTCAACGATCGGTGCGCAAACCGATGTTGAGCTACAACTGATACTGGTGTCCCACGGATTCCAGCCAGAGCGGAAAATCATTAGTGAAGCGCTGGAAAAAGGAAACTTTAGAGACGTTGTAACGGTGAACGCGGATAGCAAGTTGAGCTTGGGCCAGTGCTTGAACCTGGGCATTGAACGCAGTGGTGGCGACTTTGTTGCCAAAATGGATGATGACGACCTTTACGGTTGCTATTACCTTGCTGATCAAATCAATGCTTTGAGATTTAGCGGAGCAGACCTTGTGGGTAAACAGGCGCACTATATGTACCTCGAAGGAACCAATCGGACTCTTCTTCGTATGGCAGACCGCGAGCATCGCTTTACAGATATTGTCATGGGACCGACGCTATTGGGTACGCGAAATCTGTTTGAAGAACATCGCTTTGCCGATCGTAGCCGAGGGGAAGACACGGATTTCCTGAACCGCATAGGCCAAGCGGGAGCACGCATCTATTCGGCGGATCGATTCAACTTCGTGCAGATGCGCTCTGCGGGAACCGGCCACACTTGGCAAGCGAATGATCGAGAGCTCGCAGCAACCGGCACCCTTCAATGGTTTGGCAGAAATGATAATCATGTCTTCTTCTGATTCGAAGAACTTAAAAGTTCTGCTCCTTACGCATTCCTTTTCTCCGGAATTTACACCCCCTCAACGGCGATGGAGAGCTTTCACCGAGGTATTTGCTACCCAAGGCAACTCAATAAGTGTCGTCGCACCTAACCCAGGGGGCAAAGCATTTCAGATCACAGATGGTGGCATTCGACTCGTCCGATATCCGACATTTGGCAAGCCCAAGCTTTTGGTATTCAGAGCCATGCGTAGTGTGCTTCAGGCGCTGGCGTCGATTCCTGCTTGCCTATTCGTAGGCCGTCAGGATGTTGTGATTGCAACGATTCCTGCACTTAGCACCTTACTTAGCGGATTTATCATTAGCCGATTGTTTCGTTCTAAACTTGTAGTAGATCTTCGCGATTCGTGGCCGAATCTTCTTAGCGAGTCGAATATCTTGCGGTCATCCAAATTGGAACCGGTTGTCACCAAACTGATCCTTTATGTCTTAAGCCGCGCCGATTTGGTTGTGACTGTAACCCCTGGGTTGGGTGATGTCGCGCGTAAACAGGGGGCTCGACGGGTATCCGTCATTTCAAATGGCGTTGACCTGTCGAACTACACCTCCACCCTTCCCCGGGTCAGTCGTGGGGACTCCCTCCTTCACGTGCTTTATCTGGGGAATCTGGGACTGAGCCAAGGTTTAGATGTCGTGATTCGAGCAGCTGCTGAGCTTCCGTCTTCCATTCGAATTCGTTTCGTCGGTGATGGTACGGAACGGGAGCGGCTACAGAAGCTGGCCGCCAAGCTCGATGCGCCTGTGGAATTTTTGCACCCAGTTCGTGGCGAGCAAGTCCTTGAACAGTACGCATGGGCTGATACCTGCATAGTAAGTCTTCGTCCGGATTGGCCAAGCTTTGAACATACAATTCCTTCAAAGCTCTATGAACTGCTTTACTTCAATCGGCACATTACTGGGTTGGTTCGAGGAGAAGCAACGAGAATTATCCAGGAATCGAATGCCGGCCAAATTGTGCCACAAGACGTGCAAAGCTTGGTTCATCATTTGACGATCATGGGTGCTTCAAAGACTTCGCAAACCCACAATGGACAAGGGCCTCAGTGGGTTCTTGAGAACGCTTCGCTCGACCGGCTCGGCGCCAAGTATCTGAGTGAACTGACGGCCCTAGTGGAGGGTAGATCATGAATCCTGATGTGGGGTACTTCCCTGGAAATAAAGCACAAAACATGCTGAACGTGATCCGACTCATCACTGAGAACCTTTTAGACGATCCACAATATTTCTGTCTTCAAGCTGTCCGGAAATTTGCAAAAGGCCCGCAACTGAAGCGGTTGGAAAAGCTTAGAGGCGCGCCTCTCGTCGCCGGGAAAATTGACGGACTGCTCGCGCTATTGAGTGAAGATCGTGTAGCGGTGTCCGAATATATAACCTCCCAGAAGAAACAATGGACTCATTCGGCTAATGCATCACGGCTGGCAAACACCGCTATAGCAGCCCAGCTATGGGATTTGGCATCTGCCATTCTCGAATGCGCACCGGTAACCGAAGTAACTGCCAGATCAAAGGCGCGCTTGGATTTCTCGATGGGCAACCTGGATAGAGCCATCAATGTACTTTCCCGCAGCGGCAATTCGAGGTCGCGACAGCTGCGCCACTATCGCAGTGAACTCAGGGTGCTTGAGTCTTGGAATCCAGTTGCAAGTTTAAAGGAACGTGACTGGGAACTAAGTGGACCGGTGCGGGTCCTATATGTAGCAACTAATTCCCTTCCTTTTACCGCAAGCGGTTATACCCAGCGGACCCATTCCCTTCTGCTAGCGCTAAAAAGCGACAACGTCGAAGTGCACGCAGCTACGCGGGTCGGTTATCCACTATCCATTGGGCACCCCTTGGCAGAGGGAGCATCAGTGGTGGACGGAATTACCTATCACCATCTGCTTCCAGCGAATCTGCAATTCGATACAGCTGGAAGAATTCAGCAACAAACGCAGATGCTCTCAGCCTTGGTTGAGAAGCTGAAGCCAACTATCCTGCATACCACGACGGACTTCACCAACGCACTCGCAGTTCGTGCTGTTGCGAAGTCTTTTGATTTGCCGTGGGTTTACGAAGTCCGCGGTCAGCTCGCTGATACGTGGGCATCGACTCGACCAGCTTCTGCCATTGAGTCGCAGCGATACCGGCTTTTCAAGGCGCGCGAAGCGGAAATGGCTGCGAGTGCGAGCGAAGTTTTAACTCTGGGCCAAGCAATGCGTAAAAACCTAGAAGACTCCGGTGTCAGGCCGGAGAAAATAACGGTTATCCCGAACGGTGTTGGGAAACCCTATACTGATCAGCCACTGTCTGCGGTCGAAGCAAGAACCGCGCTGGGGTTGGAACCGCACGCAGAGTATTTTGGGACAGTCAGTTCACTTGTTGCCTACGAAGGTCTCGATACGCTCGTCAGGGTCATGGCTAGCCTGGCAGAACGCAGGCCAAATCTGCATTTGTTGATTGTGGGCGACGGCGTGGAGCGTGAAGTGCTAATGCGCCTGGCCCACGACCTGGGTGTGGGCGAGCGTTGTATTTTCGCTGGTCGCGTTTCGCACCAGCAAGCAGCAAAGTATCATGCAGCGCTTGATGTGTTTGCGGTTCCTCGTAAGGCGCTATCAGTAACCCGTGATGTCACCCCATTGAAACCGGTAGAAGCAATGGCCAGTGGTGTTCCTGTGCTGGCCTCCAAACTGCCGGCGCTTGAAGAACTAATTCGAGATAATGTTGATGGGGTTCTTGTCCCACCCGAAGACGTAATGGCGTGGAGTGAAGCTCTGGAAAAACTACTCATTGATCCAACGTTGAGACAACATTTGGGCCAGTCAGGTCGCAAGAATGTTTTATCCGACCGAGTCTGGACAGTTTGTTCACGCAAACTTAAGGGAATTTATTCTCGATAGTCAATCACCTGTTTACTTGCCATTAACTATCGATCCCTAGTTTTAGTGATGAGAGGTGGAACAACTGGATTGTTTCCGTCCTCAGGAAAATCAATTTGGAGCTGTTAGCAATCTGCAAGTAGCTCCCTCTAGGGAGTAGGAAGTCATCTACGTGACTGACATTAAAGAAGTATCCGTCATCGGCTTGGGCTACATTGGTCTGCCGACCGCCGCAATTCTTGCCGCAAACGGAATTCGGGTTCATGGCGTTGATGTCAATGAGCGCAACGTAGTCGCGGTAAATAATGGCGAAGTGCCGTTCGTAGAGCCAGAACTCGGTGACTTCGTTGCTCGTGGCGTGGGGGCTGGCATGCTGTCCGCTAGCTTGGAGACCAGAGCCGCAGATGCATACATTCTGGCCGTGCCTACTCCATTCAACGATGATTACTCAGCTGACCTCAGCTACATCGAAGCCGCAGCGGATGGCATTGCTCCACTGCTGACCGGTGATGAACTGGTGATTCTCGAATCCACGTCTCCTCCAGGTACCACCGAACATCTTGCCCGTCATCTGGCTGCCGCTCGCCCGGACCTGGACATGGATCAGCTTCTGGTTGCTCACTGCCCTGAGCGCGTTTTGCCTGGTTATGTCATGAAGGAACTGGTAACCAACGACCGAATCGTGGGCGGTATTACTCCGAAGGCCGCTGAGTTAGCCAAGAATCTTTACGAGACGTTCTGCAAGGCCGAGATACTGACTACAGATGCTATTACTGCAGAGATGTCAAAGCTGGTAGAAAACTCCTACCGCGACGTTAATATCGCTTTCGCAAATGAACTGTCCACCATTTCGGACAAGCTGGGTATCAATGTCTGGGAACTCATCGAGTTGGCTAACCACCACCCGCGCGTAAATATCCTGCAGCCGGGCCCAGGTGTTGGGGGACACTGCATCGCAGTCGACCCATGGTTCATCGTTGCCGCCGCACCAGAGGAGGCGCAGCTGATTCGCCAGGCACGTGTCACCAATGATGCTAAGCCGCACTGGGTCATCGCGAAGACTGAAGAGCTGATGTCACAGGCTTCTGATCCTGTAGTCGCGCTCCTGGGACTTGCCTTCAAGAAGAACATCGACGACCTTCGAGAGTCTCCGGCGCTGCAGATCGCCTTGGTCCTGGCCAAGAATAATCCAGAAACTCGATTCGTCATTTCGGAACCAAATGTTGAGCTACTGCCGGCCTCATTCGCGGCGATAGAAAACGTCGAGTTGGCAGACACTGCTGACGCTATCGAGCAGGCAGGGACTGTTGTACTGCTCGTTGATCATGATGAGTACGCAGATGTTCAGCCGGCGCAGCTCGAGGGCAAGCGGGTTATTGATACCCGTGGACAGTGGCGTTTCCGCGCACAAGGAAACAACGAAGAGCCTGACGTTTTGGAGAATATCCATGCCTAAGAAGATCATGCCGATTTACGGCACCCGTCCAGAAGCCATCAAGGTTGCTCCGATTGTCACCGCGTTGAAGAATAACGACCAGTTTGACTGCGTAGTGACAGTAACCGGACAGCACCGGGAAATGCTGGACCAGGTGAACGCCTTGTTCGACATCGCCCCTGATTACGACTTGGACATCATTGAACCTCGCCAGACATTGAACGGCGTACTGACCAAGACCATCAAGGGGCTTGATGATGTACTTGAACGCGAAAAACCAGATGCGGTGATCGTGCAGGGCGACACTACGACGTCAACAGCAGGAGCATTGGCTGCGTTCTACCGTGGCATCCCTGTAATTCATGCCGAAGCAGGCCTGCGAAGTCATGACCTGTATTCGCCGTTCCCGGAAGAGGCCAACCGCAAACTTACGAGTCAGCTGGCCGCCTTGCATCTGGCGCCTACACGAGTTAGCCGCAACAACCTGGTTCGCGAGAATCTAAAACCGGACGACATCGTGATTACCGGTAACACAGTGATTGATGCGCTGCTGACAGTAGTTGCGAAGCGTGTTGCCTTTGAAGACCAGAAGCTAGAGGAGCTGGTGGCCAGCGGCAAGCGTATTGTGCTGGTGACTACGCACCGCCGGGAGAATCAGGGCGAGCCAATGCGGCGTATAGCCAGGGCGTTGGCTCGTCTCGCCCAGGCCGAGCCAACCGTGGAGTTTGTTTTGCCATTGCACCGGAACCCGGTAGTCCGCGAGGCATTGCTTCCAAGCATCGATGGCATTCAGAACATTACTCTGACTGAACCGCTGAGCTACGGTGAATTTACTCGGATTCTGGATGCCGCCAATGTGGTCCTCACGGACTCCGGCGGCGTCCAAGAAGAAGCCCCAAGCCTGGGTAAGCCGGTCCTGGTCATGCGAGAGAACACGGAACGGCCCGAAGCCGTATCTGCAGGAACCGTGCGACTCATCGGCACGGACGAACAGCGCATCGTGGATTCGGTTAGCCAGCTTCTCAATGACCCAAGTGCTTACGCAGAAATGGCCAACGCAGTCAACCCATATGGCGATGGGTTGGCCGCAGAACGTACTGTTGCCGCGATTGCCGAGCTTCTGGGTATCGGTGCACGTATCGGTGAATTCGGAAGCATCGATTACGATGAGGCTGAAGCTGAGGGTGCAACCAAACGGCGGTTGGTCGCTTAGAACTGACAGTAGCGTTGAGGCGGACGCTACACAGAACACCGGTAAGCCCCATGAAACGGGGCAGCCGGTGTTTCGCCTATTAAGCTACGACACTGGCCATCCAGCGCAGCGCGGCAAATCAATAATCGCGACATTTGAAGCGAAGGCATCCTTGGCCGCGAAGTGAGGAACGATCAATAACGACAAGGGGATCGAGTCAGGCTTCACCAAGGGCTTAGCATGCATGAAAAATTGCTGATGAAATGCCTTTTAAGTGCAATAATGGTGGCGGTTATCTGGGTGAACGACACAGTCTATCGAATAAGTGAAAGTTTTCACAAAGTCGGCTTTTCGCTGCGTAACATGCATGAATTCGAGGGAAAACGGGGGATGCATAGCGCTACTCTGGAAATGTAGGCAGTGAAAAATAGCTGCTTCCATGCAAGCATCAGCCCAAGAAATCGCAAAGGTGCCACACCCGTGTCTGACAACAAGCCAATCGTACTTCTGGCCGAACAACTCTCCCCAGCAACCGTTGCTGCTCTCGGCCCCGACTTTGAAATTCGTCAGACCGACGGAGCTGACCGCTCCCAGCTGCTCGAAGCCATTGCCGAGGTAGATGCAATCCTCGTTCGCTCCGCAACCCAGGTGGATGCCGAAGCTATCGCCGCAGCAAAGAACCTGAAGGTTATCGCCCGTGCCGGCGTGGGCCTGGATAACGTAGACATCAAGGCAGCCACCCAGGCTGGCGTCATGGTGGTAAACGCTCCAACCTCCAACATCATCTCCGCGGCTGAATTGACCGTGGGCCACATCGTGTCCCTGGCACGTCGAATTCCTGCTGCGAACGCATCGCTGAAGAACGGCGAATGGAAGCGCAGCGCCTACACCGGCGTTGAACTCTTCGAGAAGAAAGCCGGCATTATCGGACTGGGCCGCATCGGTGCACTGGTTGCTGCCCGCCTGCAGGGCTTCGACATGGAGATTGTTGCCTATGACCCATACGTCACTCCTGCCCGTGCTGCACAGCTGGGTGTCACTTTGCTTACCTTGGACGAGTTGCTGGCTGAGGCCGACTTCATCACCATCCATATGCCAAAGACCCCGGAAACCCTGGGCATGCTGGGCAAGGACGCCTTCACCAAGATGAAGAAGTCCGCGTACGTGGTCAACGTGGCCCGCGGTGGCCTGGTGGATCAAGATGCGCTTTACGAAGCATTGAAGAATGAAGAGATTGCAGGCGCCGGCATTGACGTGTTCGTCAAGGAGCCAAGCACCGATCTTCCATTCTTTGAATTCGAAAACGTCACCGTCACCCCTCACCTTGGGGCTTCAACCGATGAAGCGCAGGAAAAGGCCGGTGTCTCGGTTGCCAAGTCGGTTCGACTGGCACTGGCTGGCGAATTGGTCCCGGATGCTGTGAACGTTGCTGGCGGCGTCATTGATGAGAACGTGCGCCCTGGTATCCCGCTGATTGAGAAGCTGGGCCGTATCTTCAACGCGTTGACTTCCGGCTCGCTGACCAGCATTGATGTTGAAGTTGCCGGCGAGATCGCTGCACTGGATGTCAAGGCCCTGGAGCTCTCGGCACTCAAGGGCGTCTTCATGGACGTTGTTTCAGATCAGGTGTCCTATGTGAATGCCCCGGTCTTGGCTGAGCAGCGTGGTGTTGCTACCCGTCTGATCACCACCCCTGATTCGCCTGAATACCGCAACCAGCTGACTATCAAGGGATCCACCAATGAGGGCACCCAGCTTGCTGTAGCGGGTACCTTGACCGGTCCTAAGCAGATCGAGAAGCTCGTAGGCATCAACGGCCACGAAATCGAAATCCCTATTTCGGATCACATGATCGTCGTTCGCTACGCGGATCGTCCAGGCGTCGTTGGCTCGCTGGGTAATGTGCTGGGGGAGCAGGGCGTCAACATTGCCGGTATGCAGGTATCGCGCGATGAGAAGAAGTCGGAAGCTTTGGCGGTCATCAATATTGATTCGGCGTTGCCACAGGGCGTTCTGGATGTCGTTGGTGCTGCCATCGGCGCAAGTGTTGCGCGAGAGATTAACCTGGCCGACTAAATCATAAAATGTAACTGTTCGACCGATTGCTAAAAAGGCTGCTGACGATTTGCATTGCGCAGATCATCAGCAGTCTTTTGAGTTGGTATCGTAGTTGTACTGCAGAAGCTTCACCAGCCACGAGAAACGGTGGAGCGAGCGAGTAAACCGTCCCCTGAAAGCTATTTTAATTAATGAGGTTATAGATGGAAAATTTAATAGTCGATGATATACAAATTGGATATAAGTTTCAAGAAGCAAAATATGATCGAAAGCACCTAATTGTAATATTTTCAGGATTTCGAAAAAAGGGAACGTTCGATTTTGAGGGAAAAGCTTTATCTAAACTGACAGCTAATATTCTTTGGATTGATGATTGCTTCGACGGCAAATACTCCTATTATATGAGGCATCGACGAGGAGAAGATCTGGCGCATAAAATAAACAAGTTCATTGAATCTAAGCTTGACGAGCTCGGACTCAATAAACACCAATGCACCCTATCGGGTTTTTCAAAAGGTGGATCTGCCGCACTTTATTATGCTGCCAGATTTGGCTACAGAAATATTGTAATTACAGTTCCGCAATTTTTTATTGGAAGATATATTACCAGTGCGTGGAATGAATGCATTACTTCTATGACACCTACGGGTTCACCAGAGGAATTGCTCGAACTCGATAACATTCTTATTAGGGAGTTAGAATATTCGAACAAAGAGAAAAATATCTACTTATTCACATCTCCTGCAGATTATCAGTACGAATCAGAAATTGTACCCAATCTCTCATTGATGAGAAAATTCGATAATTTCAACCTAATCACCTCTGAGACTCCGCTCATCACTCGCCATAATCAAGTTACAAAGTATAATGTGCCTGGAATTATAGCTATCCTTTCTCTTCTTGCTGAGGACATTCAGCCCATTATCGGTGAAATTGGAAACGGTGCAGGGCGACCTGAGCAAATTGAAGCACGAACTCCAAACATTAGTCTCGGTGAGATGCACGCTTCTGTTGAAAGTTCTTTCATACGTAATGGAAGATTATTTTTGACTGGATATGCGCTCTTTGAAAATCACGTTTCGGATACATGGGGCAGTCAGAAAAATTGGTTAGTATTCAACGGAAAAAATCATAAGATATCTTCCCCTTTAGGGCAAATATCTGATGAGAATGTTAACGGTAAATATTACAGCGAACCATTCATCAATCACTCACATGCTTCATTTGCCACAGTTGGGCATAAGGGCATTAACGTTACTGGTTTGCCGGATGGGAAGTACGAACTTAGTCTGGCTGTGGAGGTGGATGGCGTTCGAGAATCTTCTGCTCGCGATCTCGGAGCAACAGCTGACTTAACCTCTTATCATGATGGACGTGTGTACCGTTTAAGAAAAAATGACAAAGAATTTAGCCTATCAGTGGTTTCATTCAAAAATTTGTCAAACTCTGATTGCTACTTCGACCCAATTCAGAATGAGATTTTGGAGAGTAAACTTTTTCTTAAGGGGTACCTCGTTCCTCCCGGCATAGATATTGAAGATTGGAAATCGGTCCGATACTTCGTGGAGTTCAGCGAGATTTCGCGAGGTGAGAGGATCTATCGCCCAGCTGCTTGTGATCATAAGTTGGATATTGCTGAACGAACTGGCAACTTCTTTAATGATCAGTCCAAAGCCTTTTACGCCACCAAAGGCTACAAGGGTATCGAGCTATCCTCTTTGCCGCAGGGTGAATATGAAGTTAGAGTAGTGGGGCTCGCCGCTACAAGTATTTTTGCTTCGCCGAAACTGGATATCGTTGTCGATGTTCAGAAAGAACATTCGACGACAATTGACATCATTGGTGCTTGTGTCTCGCGAGATGTCTTTAACTCGAAAATTACTCCTAATTGGAGGCGTAATTTCTCAATAACTGGACAAGCGTTCCAGTCCTCATTGATTTCGCTCATGGCCCGGCCGACCCACATCGCAGATCAAAAAATATTGGATCTCGGTGAACATGATCGCCGGGTAGTGAGACAAGATTTCGCGAAGGATTATGTGGCAGCATTTGCTAAGCAGCCGCCCGAAATAATTCTTGTTGATTTCTTCACAGATTCACGATTCGGAGTGATCGGCTATGACGGTACCTGGGTAACGGACAATGACTGGAAGATTGGGAAAGCTCAGTTCTACCAGCAGATCGATCAAACTTCTAAAGTATCTATGTGGACCGATGAGTCGGCTTACCTTGATCTCTTTAGTCAAGCATGTGAGAGATTCCGCGACTTACTCGCAGGGCAAGCACCTGAAACGAAAGTTTTAGTCAATAGTACTCGGTGCGTGACTCACCACCGTGCGAATGGCGTAACGAAGGCATTCAGCAAAAAATTCGTTGATCAGCAAAATGATTACTGGAATAAACTTGAAGCTGTTTTCGTATCGATTGTTCCGTGTGAAATAGTGAAGATGGATTTCAAGGACATACTTGGAGATTCCAAGCATCTTTGGGGGCCCGGGCCAGTCCACTACGAGTCCGAGTTCTACCAGTTGCTTTACCGGGAACTGCTAGTGCGAACCAATGGATAAGAATCATTCTGAAGGCGTATCCCATAAGCGTACAGTTGCTTCCGGATACGTTCGCCATACATGTAGTTTTTAAACATGCGTGAAGGTCAAGCACATCGTGCTTGACCTTCACGCATATTACTAACGACTTGACCGCAGATTTACGGTTCTGAGTCCGTACAGGGCTCGACTAATAGAATAGCTTTTCTATTAGATGCCCTGGATAGCCTTAACAATTCGTGAGCAATTATTGGAATCGTTATTTATGAAGGTTTTCATACGACGTTCTTTATATGTGCTGTCATCGTAAGTTCTATTAGTATATGCGTAGATCGCGTCTATTGTGTCGTCGGAATTCTCAAGGACAGGGCCAAGTCCGTGAGTCTTATAGTCGAAATATCCTACACGGAAATTGTGCGTGCCTGAAAACACTTCGTCTTTATCGAATTGGTAGTAAATCGTGGGGCAACCAATAAATGAAGCATCAAATGCTACGGACGAATAATCTGTTACGAATAGGGCTGCCTCTGAAAGAAGCAGCTGCATCGAGTTCTTTGACATGTCAGCCACCTCCACATGTTTAGGGAAGGACACCGAATGGATAATTTCACGAAGCGCTGGGTGGGGGATGAATGTAATACTAGCTCCCTGTTGCTCGCAGAGTTGCCGCAAGCGTGAAGAATGAAGAACCTTCATCCATTCTGTAAAGAATTGTGTGCTTTCCAAGTACTTTTGACGTTCTTCGGGTGATTCAATTCTTGTTGCTGTGTCGCGAAGATGTTGCCGCCAAGTAGGCATAACCACGATCCGGGTCTTTCTAACCGGATCCGTCTGGTTGCTTAGATTGCGTAGCTGATCGAATCGCGCAAGGCCGACTGAAAGGACCTGGTTTCTCTTGTAAACGTATGGAGAATTTTCACCAACCAAGTCCTGTTCCTCGTCTACAGAAGAGACCGCTATTGCAGCAATGTCCTTAGGATTAAGCCATCGTGAGAGATCGTTCATGAGTACACCATGCTGCAAGAATATGAACTTGCTAGTACCTTTGTTCACCAGTTGGCGAGGGACTGGGTACATACAAGCTGCCACTGCATCAGAGGAGATGCGGAATTTCGCGTTTAGCACAGCCAAAACTAGTTCGTCGGAACCAGGCTCCAGCAATCGGAATCCTTCTTGGGAAAGACGCTCCCAATCCGACGATGTCTTTTGCAAAACGAAAACGATATTGATTTCTGGATGGTTCTGTTGGAGAAAACGGTATAGATGCTCGGCATTATCATCCGCTTTATCTGGGCGGTCCATTAGAATCCACGCGTCACGGTATTTATTCGAAACATGCTTTGCTTTGGCCATTTCGAAGAGCGCTTCTGACTTCTTGTTCGCCTGGACACGCTTAAATTTTGCTATTCGGCTTCTTACGAGAGAATTGACACCCTGATAAATTACCTTTGCAAAACTCTGGTTTGTAGAAAGCATGCGCAGATAAATGGTTTTCTTAAGGGAAAACAGCTTGCGAATGGTTCTACTTTGAATTTTACGGTGGGAGTTTCTAGTATCCTTCCAGCTAAGAACGATCTTAGAATGGTTGATGTTCGCCGCTGGGACCTTTGTTTTTGCTCTTGTAGCGTAGTATCGAACCTCATCGGCCATAAAAGTATACTTACCGCGACCGTGAGGTACAGTAATTGCACGTTCGCGGAGCATAGGTACGTCGAAGAACTTGTGCACGACGAAATTTTCAGACGTTGGTTTAAGCAACACACCATCGCACCAGACATCGATATTAGTTTCGTGATGAGGATGCTGGAGAATGGAAAAATTCGTTTCTTGCTTGGCCTCTGAAGAAGACCACTGAACGATTCGAAGTTCATTCGGTTCGCACTTGAAATAAGTGATAACCACTTGCCGTAGAGTCCACCATATGGGATTGATCCAAAATCGATTAATGGTCGCGACACTTATATATCCGAAAATTTCGCGCATAAGTTCCATGAATTCGTCGCGAAGTGTGTCGTCAATCCAAGCTGCACGAGAGTACTGTCCGGCATCTTCCTTAAAATACCAGAATATATCGTAAAGAACCATATTCTGAGCCCATGTTGGCACGTATCCATAGGTCCAATGAACTTGCTTCAGGAGATCTAAATAACCGAAACGTAGCACGGTGCTGAAGCGCTCGTGCTTAGACCAACTGCTTTGAACCAAGGAAGATGCGTCGGCGCGTTTGCGATAGTAGTATTTGGCGCGAGGTACAAGGCCTACCAATGGCTCCTCGAACTTAGACAAATAGCGGCCGAGCAAATGGGCGTCTTCAAATGTTGGTTCGATGCGAGTGTCGTACGTAAGAGAATTACTTTCTAATACTTCACGCAATATAAGAGCTGTGGCACCTAGCTGAATTATATCTGGTTCATCAACGAGGGAAACGATGCGGGTGCCGTGACGAAATCTATACTCAAGCGGATGATTATTCGACAATCGACCGTTTGCGTCATTTAAAGTCAAGATGCGAGTCACAAGCATATGGGCATTGTGTGCGCCATCAAGTTCAAGGAATTTAAGGATCTCCTCGAAATACTTGTCGTCCAGTATATCGTCTGGATCAACCGACGTTATCCATTTTCCGGTTGCATTCTCCAGGGCTACCTTTCTGGCGCTTGCTGCGCCACCATTAGCCTTATCGACTACTTTGACGTTTGGCTTATCCGAAGCCCAAATTTCAGCTAGTCGCAATGTAGAATCGGTGGACCCATCATTCACAATAATGATTTCAATCTGATCGAGGCCAGATATTTGATCATCGAATGATTGGAGCGTAGCATCTATAAATTGTTCGACGTTATATGCTGCTACGAGAACTGAGATCAAAGGATTTTTTAAAGTTGTCAACGGCTCAATACTTTACTAGTTGGACGTCATTTGGATTATCGCCGACTACCAGGGTTAGATTCGTATCGACGGTCTGAATAAATTTCTTGAACGAGCCAATAAGGGCTATTCTATAATTCCCAGGTGACAATTGAGGCAATGTTATTCCGCGATGCCGTGGCGTTGAATAATTCGATTTCGAATTGTCTCTCCAAGAGATTGGATTCAATTCTCGATTGTACTTAGCTAACGACACTTGACTAGCGGAATGGCGAGTACTTTCATCAAGGAAAAGTAGTCGGTATTCAACATCGGACCAAGCCGAAATATCTATGTTGTTCAGGCAGAAGCGTCCTGACAAATGGATTTTTCCGTCTTTAAGCCAGTACTGTTCAAGCGTGTATTGACCATCTACGGTCGTTCTGAGATGGATTGGCATTTTGGTTAGCTTTATAGATGATCCGATAGACTCAACGGAAATTACAAAATCCTTGATTGCATGAAAGGAGTATGTTGAGCGGACATTGAATTCGTTCGACACTAAGGTCGTACTTTCTGTCGTAACCTGCATGCGCGCTTCATAAGCACCTGGATCTAGGTCATCTAGATGAATAGGTTTGTTTCCTTGCGGCGCGTATCCGCCAGCGGCATAGCTTATTGACTCGTGGTCAAAGTAGTCCCGGTTGTTCCTTCGGTCCTTCAATCCTCCAAGGTAAGCCCGATGAATTTTCTTGCCTTTTCGTAGTTGCAAGTACCGGCGTGCAGAACCATATTCAGAGGTATCGTAGCCTCGGATGAAGGAACGGCCAGCGATCCAAAGGCCGTCTGGGCGAACTTCCAATTGGTCTACATCGTTGACCAACGTTTCGAAGAATGGCGAGTTCTCAACGCTTCGGGGCAGGTTTCCGGTTGACTTGAGGCCGTTTTCATAGCGGTCTAGCTTTGGGGCGAATCCATCCGTTAACAATCCGATTATGCTCATTATCGGTTGGATGTTGTATAGTGTGACGTCCTCATGCTGGTTAACGGACGCGGAATCAGTGCAAATTAGGTTAAAATTTGCATATTGCTCAAAGAGTGGAATATTGGGTTCGATATCAGTCGAATATTGATTATCGGCAAGCGAAGTGAAGATGTAAATATTTTTCTCTTTGGGGCTAGCCATTAATAGATTTGGAATCACTTGGTCGAATGCATTTTCCGCTTCAAGTGAATTAGAGCCAACTAACTCTTCTACGATTAGTGGTCGTTGCTGCTTGTTGCCCTTGGCAGGATGAATTCGTGGAGCAGAAGCAACGATATTCTTGTATCCTCCGGATAGGCCATGGTAGAGAGCGGCAGTGCCACCCTTGGAGGCTCCGAGCAATACGACATCATCTTTGGTTATATTCAGCAAGGACACATGTTCACCGATGAGCGCATCTGCAGAGTGTGAGTACCATGGGTCAGCACCTTTTTGAATGTAGTACGAGTTGTGCGGATCTCGTATCCAGAGAATGGCGGACTCGATTAGATTCGTGCTTTGTCCAGCAAAATCTATTCCACCGACGAAACCGCCAGAGAATATTACTAAGAGGTGGCGCCGATCTCTTTTAGGAGGGCGAAATATGTACTCTACGGTTCGATCCTCGTACTCAAACTCCGAAAATACTCGTGCCACGCTTGCTCCTATGTGTAAAGTTCTTGAACGGCGCGCCCTCTAACTTATCATGTTGGTAGATATAAGTTCATTTGGCGTTAACTTTAGTGTTCGTTCTCAAACACATGAATTCCAGTTCTAGTGGAGTCCCGCGAGATGCTGCATTGTGCATTCCAATTCGTAAGTAACGTGGATAATGCATCCCTGACGTGGTCTTTCAGATGTTAATCAGCGCTTCGCGATTGTCGCCGATATTTTCACTTGGACAATAGTATTGGTTAGCACTTGTAGATCCTGCGCGTCCGCGTGTGTCATGACGACCGTAGTGCGAATCATTACGTAGGGCAGGATCCATTCGATGCTTGTTCGGCTTGCTCATGGATTGGTCTAGTGCCAAGGGAGTGTTCACCTGCTTGTTATAACCAGATCTGTACTGAGGTGTCGGCCTTTTTGATTCGTAATTTCATAGATCGGTTGTGTGAAGTTCCCTGTGGAAAACATGAATACGACGGCGAAGGCAACCCGACTAGCTAATGATGTGGTAGCTAGTGCCGCTCGGGACGTCGCTATGGTTGCTTGCAGGGGATCAGAATGGTTTCGCAACGCTTGTGGACAAGATTCTCCTAAATATCTCGTTAGCTGGTTGGCCGCCGGCGAGTTGCGTCCTGAAGTCTGAAGTACTCATGAAGACTACCGCTGCATTTTATGAGCCATCAAGGATTGGCATTGCATCAGGACGGGTATTACCTGTCGAGACTCAGTGAATTTTAGTGAGTGAACTTAGACCGTTTCCTGATTGTCTGAGTACGATCGAAACATGATGAACCAAACTGCGATATTTATTGATGCCGGATTTCTACTCTCACTAGGCGGTCATCGAGCCGCTGGAACAACTTTGCGTTCAGCCTTCACGACACATTACGAGGCGCTGGTTCGCGGGATCGTGCAAACCGTAAAGAAGAACACGGGTCTTAATAACCTCCGCGTTTATTGGTACGACGCCTCGAAAGACGGACTATTTACTGAACAGCATAAGCGGATTGGCTTAATACCCGGCGTTAAAGTGCGCCTAGGCCGTATCTCCTATAACGGCGAGCAAAAAGGCGTGGACCTGAGACTGGCCCTGGACCTTGTGGGGGTTGCCCGTAATGGCTCGGCTTCAATTGCTTACTTGGTCTCCGGCGATGACGACCTCGCCGAGGCCGTCGAAGAAGCACAAGACTTGGGCATGAAAGTAGTGTTACTAGGCGTAGCGAAATCCGATAGCCGTCTTGGAGTAGCCTCGGTGGCTGAACACCTGGCTTTGACCGCTGACTACATTGAAATCGTTCCTAATCAACTATTGGATAGCGCATTCACCAAGGTTCTGGAATGGGACAAGAATCATTCTGAAAAGACGTCTCTAATTGCTAGTGCGTCTTTGGAGACAGCAGCGAAGCCAGCAGCGAAGCCATCGGTTCCTACTCCTGCCGTCATGGCTCAGAAGCCAGTTATCAGGCCAACCGTTGAACCGGAAGCCGAACCTGTGGTGATCTACTCCAGTGGTGGTGAAAGTTCTGGTTATCAGGGTTCTGCCGCTTATGAGCAACAAGAGTTGAAGGTTGCAGAAGAGATCGGCGCAAAGGTTGCTGAATCCTGGCTTGCCTTCACGACACAGTCTGACGTAGTAGAACTAATCGCTGACAAGCCGCAGCTGCCACCCGAAATTGACAGGACTTTGCTCAAGGATTGCGCTCAAGTGCTTGGCGAATGGAAAACTGATCAGCAGATCATCCGCCGCACGCTTCGAGGCGCCTTCTGGGAGTATTTGGACAAGATCATGTGACGAGTCAGTACAATCTGGAAATCCGCTTTCTGATGCTAGCTAAGGTAAATTTATATCGTGACTTCTCAGCAGAAACCTTTTTACATCACCACGGCTATTTCTTACCCGAACGGTACCCCGCACATTGGGCATGCCTATGAGGTAGTGGCTACCGACGTTATGGCTCGATTCAAGCGCCTAGATGGTTATGACGTCTTCTTCTTGACCGGCACTGACGAGCATGGCCAGAAGATGATGCAGACCGCAGAGAATCTTGGGATCACTCCGGCTCAGCTGGCTCAGCGTAACTCGGATGCGTTCCAGGCCATGAATGATGAGCTGGGCACTAGCTACGACCGCTTCATCCGTACCACTGATGCAGACCATCATGCGGCTGCGCAGGAACTCTGGCGCCGCATGGAAGCCAATGATGACATTTACTTGGATAAGTACGCAGGATGGTACTCGGTACGCGATGAGGCCTTCTACACAGAAGACCAAACGGAAGTGCGCGAGGACGGCATTCGTTATGCCGTTGAAACCGACACCGAAGTTACTTGGACTGAAGAAGAATCCTACTTCTTCCGCTTATCCAAGTACCAGGACAAGTTGCTGGAGTACTACCAGAACAATCCTGAATTCGGCGCGCCACGTTCCCGCTTCAATGAAGTAGTACGGTTTGTCGAAGGCGGTCTGATGGACCTTTCGATCTCTCGAACGACCTTTGATTGGGGCATCCCGGTACCGGGCAACGAGAAGCATGTAATGTACGTCTGGGTAGACGCCCTGACCAATTACCTGACGGGCGTTGGATTCCCGGACGTTGAGTCTGCTTCTTTCCAGAAATACTGGCCGGCAGATGTCCACGTGATCGGCAAAGACATCTCGCGATTCCACGCGATCTACTGGCCAGCATTCCTGATGTCTGCAAAACTGCCATTGCCTAAGCGCGTCATGATCCATGGATTCCTGCACAATAACGGTGTAAAGATGTCCAAATCCCTAGGCAACACGGTTTCCCCAGATGATTTTGTGAACCGTTATGGCTTGGACCAGGTACGCTACTTCTTCCTGCGTGAAGTTCCGTTCGGTGCCGATGGCAGCTACAACCACGAGACCATCGTTGCCCGTATTAACGGTGACCTGGCCAATAACTTCGGCAACCTTGCACAGCGTTCACTTTCGATGGTCGCAAAGAATTGTGGGGGAGTAGTCCCGACCCCGGGCGAATTGCTGGAAGCTGATCAGCAGATTCTGGAAGCAGCCGGCAAGCTGCTGGAAATCAACCGCGATGCTTTCTCGCGTCAGGAATTCAGCAAGGCACTTGAAGCCGTTTGGCACGTTCTGGGCGACACCAACGCCTACTTCGCTGAGCAGGAACCATGGAAGCTGAAGAAGACCGATCCTGAGCGTATGGCTACAGTCTTGTACGTGACCATTGAGATTGTCCGCAAGGTGGCGTTGCTGCTTCAGCCAGTATTGCCCCAGGCCATGACTTCTATGCTCAATGCGTTGGCAGTTGGTGAAGGTTCGGCGCGAACCTTCGAGTCCTTTGATAGCGCTTTGGTCCCAGGCACTGAGCTCCCAGCTCCTTCGCCTGTGTTCCCACGCTACGAGGAAGAGAAGTAAAAGTTTTCCTGAGAGGAAGTTGAGGTGTTCTGCTTGATTTTGAATCCGAGCAGAACACCTCAATTTTTTCATTCAGTCAGGGTGTGACGACTCCGGTCTGGTAGGCGATGACTACAGCCTGGACCCGGTCGCGAGCTTCCAATTTGGCCAGAATATGGCCCACATGGGTTTTGACTGTAGCTTCTGACAGGAATAGTTTTTCTGCGATTTCCGGGTTGGAAAAGCCTTCTGCAATCAAGCCAAACACTTCCCGCTCGCGAGGTGTCAGCGATTCAACAGCGGCAATCAGGTGATCCTTGTGCTGTGACGAGCTCTTCTTGAGCATTGGGGCCATGTGGTCCAGCAACCGTCGAGTGGTCGATGGCGCTATGACGGCATCGCCGCGATTGACCGTGCGCACCGATTCCAAGAGTTCTTCTGGGGGCGCATCCTTCAAAAGAAAGCCGCTGGCGCCGGCTTGAATGGCGCTTAGCGCATATTCGTCCATGTCGAAAGTCGTCAGGACGATGATCTTGGGACCATCCGCGGCCTTCTTATCTGGATCCAATAGGCGTTCGGTAGCTTCGATGCCGTCCATTTCCGGCATTCGCACGTCCATCAAGATGACATCCGCCTGGGCCATTAGTGGTGCAGCTAGTGCTTCACGGCCATTGCCAGCTTCAACAATGACTTCCATATCTTCCTGGGAATTAATGAGCATTCTGAAGCCACTGCGAACCAAGAGCTGATCATCGACCAAGCCGACCTTGATGGCATCTGTTTTAGGCATTTGAATATTAGTCCTCGGTGTAAGGGATGGAAACATTAACGGCGAAACCGCCCCCGGTCCGGGGGAGCGCAGTGCAGGTACCGTCATATAAGGCTACGCGTTCTTTCATTCCCTGCAGACCTTGTCCTACGCCTTCGAGGACGATGGAACCGGCACCCCGCCCATCGTCGCTGACGCTCAAATTCAAGCCTCGGGAAGTCCACTCAATATGGACTTGGGTCTGCGTGTCAGGACCAGCGTGTTTAATGACATTCGTGAGCGATTCTTGAACGCATCGATAGATTGTGAGCTCCGCGCCTGCCGGTAGTTCTTTCCGCGGGGTTCCAGAAGTTTCGAGATGGACATTCAGTCCGGACACGGCAACGCTTTCTACGAGTTCAGGTACGTTTGCCAATGACGGAAGAGGGCGATTCTCCAATTCCTCATCTTTGCGTAGAACTCCCAGAAGCCTGCGCATTTCTTTCAGTGAAGCGCGGCCAGTATCTGAAACTGTCTTCAGGGTCTCGATGGCAATCTCCGGGTCTTTCGCCGCCGCATATCGTGCCCCGTTAGCCTGGGTGATGATGACAGAGAGCGAATGGGCCACGATGTCATGCATCTCGCGGGCAATGTGGTTTCTCTCGTCGGAAGCTGCCAGAGCGCGCTCGGTGAGGCGTTCCTTCTCGAGGCGTTCGGCATGATCCCTCAGGGACTTCATGGCCAGACGTCTCGTGCGCGCTAAGTCACCGAAGGTCCAGGAAAGGGTGACAACCAATGCAAGACCCACGAAAGAGATCATCATGTCGAAGGTAAAGACGGGTGATGGATCAGGCGAGTACCTTGAGGCGCCGAACATGCTGAACGTCGCCAATAACGCGCCAATCAGACCCAGCCCCAGCGTGCTGAATGACTGCCAGCGTTTCCCGTAGACAGCCATGGTGTAAACCATAATTGGAACGGATACTTGCGAGAACATCATTAGCCCGTCAAAGCCCAGTTGCAATAGATGTCCGATGGCGACAACGAGGGTCGCTGCCCATGGGCAACGGCGCCGCACCATCAGCGGCGCTGACTGGAGAAGAGAGAGACTCAGCACGGCGAGAACGGCGGCAACTGACATTGAAGAAGCGAGGCTGAGGGCTGCTGGAATGCAGAACAGCGTGTACAGCAGGCCGGTGATGAAATCTACTCGTCCGGGATTCTCGCGGATCCAACCGTCAATTCGACGGTGGGGATTGGCAAAGATCAAGGGTTCCTGCAATTCGACGTGTTAGTAACTGTTGATCCTTATAGCGAAGCAAAGGATCTGTTTCTCCAAGGTTATCGGCAATGAAGACGGCGATGCCTCATGCCCAGGGAGGAAATATGTCGGCGGAAACTCATCAAATCTCATTATTTGAGATGAACTCTCAAATGGCGGACGCTAGTCGATAGAATCTGTGCCATGGGAAATGTAATTGATATTGCGGTCATTCCGGGTGACGGTATTGGCCCAGAAGTTGTTGCCGAAGCGGTTAAGGTTCTGAAGTTCGTCACTAACGGTGGCAAGAACGAGATCAAGCTGACCGACTACAAGCTTGGTGCAGAGCATTGGCTGGCGACTGGCGAAACACTTCCGGAAGCGACGCTGGAAGCTCTTAAGAAGCACGATGCCATTCTCTTCGGCGCGGTTGGCGCTGCCCCTGGAGATACGCGCATTCCGTCAGGAATTATCGAGCGCGAAATGCTTTTGAAGCTCCGCTTCTCGCTGGATCATTTCGTGAATCTGCGTCCGGCTAAGCTCTATCCTGGAATTGAGAGCCCCCTGGCTAACCCCGGTGAAATTGACTTCGTGGTGGTTCGCGAAGGCACCGAAGGCCCTTATGTAGGCAACGGCGGTTCTGTGCGCACGGGCACCGCGCATGAAATCGCTACCGAAGTATCGGTGAATACCGCCTACGGTGTGGAACGTGTTGTCCGCGACGCCTTCCGCCGTGCATCAGAGCGTGAACGCAAGCGCGTCACCCTGGTGCACAAGCACAACGTGCTGGTGCACGCGGGGCATTTGTGGAAGCGCACTGTCGAAATGGTGGCGCAGGAATTCCCAGAGGTTACCCACGATTACCTGCACGTGGATGCGGCTACCATCTTCCTGACCACGGATCCATCGCGTTTCGACGTGATTGTCACTGACAACCTCTTTGGCGACATCCTCACCGACCAGGCCGGCGCCATTACCGGTGGTATTGGCCTGGCAGCCAGTGGCAACATTAATATGGACCGTACCTACCCATCGATGTTTGAGCCGGTTCATGGTTCGGCTCCGGATATTGCCGGCCAGCAGAAGGCAGACCCAACCGCGGCGATTCTGTCCGTGGCACTGATGCTTGATCACCTCGGGCTGGCTGAAGAAGCTCGCACAGTTGAGCAAGCTGTTGAAAAAGAGATCACTTCACGTCAAGAATTGACCGATAATCGCACCACAAGTGAAATTGGCGATGCAATTGTGGCGTTACTGGCATAAGCTGAAAGTGACGTTTCTGGTTAGCTAATAGCCAGTGGCAAATTCCACGAACGGATGTTCCGCTGAGGCGTGGAGCATCCGTTCTTTGTATATTGAACTAGGAAGTCCAGGGTAGATGGAATTCACCGAAAATCTCTCAACGAATCGCAAGAGCGAACAGGACCGAGCCGGCGTCTTGGCTAATCCTGGGTTCGGAGACTTCTTCACTGACCACACCGCAGTCATCGACTGGTCAGCAGACGATAGGGGCCGTAACGGTGAATGGCATGATGCTCGAATAGAGCCATACGGCCCTATCGCCATGGATCCGGCCGCTTCAGTCCTGCACTATGGCCAGGAAATCTTCGAAGGTCTCAAGGCCTACCGCCATGCCGATGGTTCGGTATGGACTTTCCGCCCGCAGGCCAACGCTGCCCGCATGAACAAGTCCGCTCAGCGCCTAGCGCTCCCGCAGCTGGATGAAGACGTTTTCGTCGACTCGCTGCGCAAGCTGGTAGCAACGGATATCGATTGGGTTCCTACCGGTGACGGTGAAGCCCTGTACCTGCGTCCATTCATGATTGCTACCGAAGCATTTCTTGGTGTGCGTGCAGCGCGTGAGGTTTCCTACCGCGTCATCGCCTCGCCAGCAGGAAATTACTTCGGTGGCGAACTCAAGCCAGTGGCCATTTGGGTATCGAAGAACTACGCACGAGCAGGCCGAGGCGGTACAGGTTCGGCTAAGTGCGGTGGCAACTACGCGGCCTCGCTCGTAGCCCAACTGGAAGCTGAAGAAAACGGCTGCAAGCAGGTTCTGTTCCTTGACTCCTTCAATGACAATGCCGTTGAAGAGCTCGGGGGCATGAATGTCTTCTTCGTAACGAAGGACAACAAGCTGGTGACCCCAGCGTTGACCGGAACCATTCTTGAAGGCGTGACCCGTTCGTCGGTCATCCAGCTCGCGAAGGATCGCGGCATGGAGGTGGAAGAACGCAAGATCACCTTGGATGAGTGGCGTGAAGGCATCGCCTCGGGCGATATCACCGAGGTCTTTGCTTGCGGTACAGCAGCGGTGATCACCCCTATCGGCCTGCTGAAGAACGGCGAAGAGCTCATCGGCGATGAGAACGCTGCAGCCGGAGAAGTGACCATGTCCATTCGCGAAGAACTGCTGGGAATCCAGCGGGGTACCGTGGAAGACCGTCATGGTTGGCTGGAGCGTTTGGCGTAATAGGAACGTATATTGTAGGTAGCCGGCGTAGATCACGCCGGCTACCTATTTATATAATCTACGTTGAAGATGGTTATGCAATAGGCTATCGGTATGCGCATTGCACGATTAGTAGTAGATAGCGACCCGCTGTACGGCGTCGTCGACGGTAACGATATTCATGTTTTGGCTGGAGATCCATTTTTCCAGGGGATCAAGACCACTGGTGCTACGCACTCCTTGGATGATGTTCGGTTGGTAGCCCCGATCATCCCTCGCTCAAAGGTCGTGGGCTTTGGTCGCACGTACCGCGAGCACGCCAAGGAACTTGGAAATGAAGTTCCTGCTGAGCCGCTGATGTTCTTGAAGCCGAATACTTCCGTAGTCGGCCATGGAGACCCCGTCACCCTGCCGGCGTTTTCAAATGAAGTTTCCTTCGAAGGTGAACTTGCCGTGGTGATCGGCCGTATCTGCAAGGACGTTCCAGCCGACAAGGCGCAGGACGTGATCTTCGGCTACACCGTAGCAAACGACCTGACTGCCCGCGATGCTCAGCGCACCGATCCGCAGTGGGCTCGTGCCAAGGGCTTTGATGGTTCTTGCCCGCTGGGCCCGTGGATTGAGACCGAGATTGCCGACCCGGATGATCTGGGAATTATCAGCCGCGTCAATGGAGAGGTTCGCCAAGATGGAACTACCAACGACATGATCTGGCCGGTCAACGAATTAGTTGCTCGTGCTTCCGAGGCTTTCACCTTGCTGCCAGGCGATGTCATCATGACTGGCACTCCTGCGGGTGTCGGCCTAGTAAATGCAGGCGACGTTGTAGAAGTGGAAGTCGAAGGTATCGGTTCATTGCGAACCGTCTTCCGTCGCTAGGAACCATCACTGATGTTGTGAGGCTTTCGATCGCTAATGTGATCGGGAGCCTCGCGCTTTAACTGCAAGTTTCTTTGCAGAAGGCATAGAATGAAAACATCATGACTGATCTTTCGTTGATTCCCGTTGTTACCGAAGATACCCCGGTACGCGTTCGTTTTTGCCCATCCCCAACTGGTACCCCTCACGTAGGTTTGATCCGTACTGCCCTCTTCAACTGGGCCTACGCGCGTCACACCGGCGGCAAAATGGTCTTCCGCATCGAAGACACTGATGCCAAGCGTGACTCCGAGGAAAGCTACAACCAGCTTTTGGATGCTCTGGCTTGGTTGGGTATCGATTGGGACGAGGGCGTCAACGCGGGCGGTCCGCATGAGCCATACCGCCAGTCGCAGCGTGGTGAGATCTACGAGGACGTCATTGCCAAGCTTCGCGCTGCAGGCCATCTTTACGAGTCCTACTCGACCCCAGAAGAAGTTGAAGCACGCCACCAGGCAGCCGGCCGTGACCCGAAGCTGGGCTACGACAACTTCGACCGCGAACTGACCGATGAGCAGAAAACCGCGTTCAAGGCCGAGGGTCGTGAACCGGTATTGCGTGTTCGCATGCCGGATCACGACATTACCTTCAATGACCTGGTACGTGGCGAGATCACCTTCAAGGCTGGATCCGTTCCCGACTATGTGGTGGTGCGCGCCAACGGCAAGCCGCTGTACACCCTAGTCAACCCAATCGATGATGCGCTGATGGGCATTACCCACGTACTTCGTGGCGAAGACCTGTTGTCCTCGACCCCACGCCAGGTCGTCTTGTATGCGTTGCTGCACGATATCGGCGTTGCCCAGTACATGCCGCGTTTTGGCCACCTGCCATACGTTATGGGACAGGGCAACAAGAAGCTCTCCAAGCGTGATCCAGAATCCAGCGTATTCTTGCACCGCGACAATGGATTCATCCCGGAAGGCCTGCTGAACTATCTCGCGCTTCTTGGCTGGTCGCTAAGTGCTGATGAAGATATCTTCTCGCGTGAGCAGCTGGTAGAAGCCTTCGATGTAGCAGATGTGCTGTCCAATCCTGCCCGCTTCGATGTGAAGAAGGCAGAAGCAATCAACGGAACCCACGTGCGCATGCTCGAAGCACAGGATTTCCGTGATCGTTTGGTTCCTTACCTGCAGGCCGCTGGCCTGGTGGGCGAAGAACTGACTGAACGTGAAAACGACATCCTGGACCAGGCTGCGCCACTGGTACAGGAACGTATTGCCCTGTTGGGTGAAGCGACCGACATGCTTGAATTCCTCTTCAAGTCTGATGACGAAATTATCATCGACGAGAAAGCGCTCAAGGGAATGCCGGCAAACCTGGTTGAGGTTGTCGATGCTACTGTCCAGGGCCTCGAAACCCTTACCGAATGGAACGCCGAAACCATCCAGGCAGCACTGCGCACGAAGCTCGTGGACGAACTGGAACTGAAGCCTCGTCAGGCATTCGGACCAGCCCGCGTTGCTATCTCCGGAAAGCGCGTATCTCCACCGCTCTTCGAGTCCATGGAAATTCTTGGACGCGAGTCGAGCCTCAAGCGTTTGCGCGCATTTGGTGAGTCCCGCTAGCTATTCGCCGAAAGCCCGCTGAAAAGCACTTTGAGCGCCTCGGATGGTTCCAGTCCTGTGACTGGTCCTGTCCGAGGCGTTCGCTTTGATTTTGATGACGCGCTCGTAGATTTGCAAACGTCCGCAATCCGCGGTTTCTCGTCCATGTCGGAGCCGGAATGGCGGCAGCTTTTGCGGTTGAGGGTGATTAAGCCCGGGAGAGGTGCATCGCAGGCAAGCGCACGTTTATGGAAAAGCGGGCAGTGCGGTTGCTGCGTGCGTACAGTTTGGGAGGATTAACCGCGCCCAGCGGATAAGCTTATACGCCTTGGATCGCTGGTTACGATATCACCGGTGCTCCTAAACCCCATTTTTGCCCCGTTCCTTGGCCGGTGCGCTGAACTAGAGGGTCTGCCGGCACAGGCGCTTTGCATAGGGGATGACCCTGTTGGCGGCTATCAATGTGCCGTTGACGCGGGACTCCAGTATTTTCTCACGGACAGTGCTTCACTTCACAAGAATTTCCCTGGCTGGCTAGTGACGGATTTGGGATGACTGGCCTGTTCTCTGCTGATTTTCCGCGGATTCTGCGTGGGATACCGGTCGCGGGGCTCGATTTGTGTACTGAACATTAGGCCGGTATAGTTTTATCTCGTGCTACGGCAGTGGCCGGAATGATGCTCAGCTGAATTCCGGAAAGGCCAAGTCACAGTGGGATATGGTGTAATTGGCAACACAACGGTTTCTGGTTCCGTCATTCTAGGTTCGAGTCCTGGTATCCCAGCGCTTCACCAAAGAGATTTGGTGAGCTGAAGATTTGTCTTCAGCATACGGCCCCATCGTATAGCGGCCTAGTACTCCGCCCTCTCACGGCGGCAACACGGGTTCGAATCCCGTTGGGGTCACCACAGTAAAACCGCGGAAAATTCCGCGGTTTTTGCGTTTCCCGGACAAAATCTGCATCAGGCTCGCGGGATTCCCTGTTGGCATGAGGCAAGATAGTTCTCATGGAGTCGAATTCAGATCTGGCTAAGAGCTCAGGGCAGGAAACTGCATCGCAAACCGAAATTGGCAGTGATTCCACAGCTCGTTTGAGCGAGCTCCAGGAGCTGCTCGAAGAGCTTTCCTTTGTAAATGGCCAGCCACGAGAAGCCTCTGCGTTCGAAGAACTGCGCAACAAGGCATTGCATCAAATCTCGGACTACCTGATTCCACGAGTTTCGAATCTCGGCGCACCGCTACTGGTGGTCGTCGGTGGCTCCACGGGCTCGGGCAAATCGACTCTAGTCAATTCCCTTCTGGGAGAACCTGTCAGTCTCTCCGGCGCCGTGCGTCCGACCACCCGGACTCCGGTCTTGGCTTTCAACCCTGTTGACCAATCCTTCTTTGAATCTGAACGGATTCTTCCCGAACTTAAACGCGTAGCCGGACGTGGCTTCAATGCCGTTGCCGGAGCAGCCAGTAATCATGCGCTGTTGATGACGCCCCGTGAGCAGGTACCACGAGGTTTGGCCATCCTCGATGCCCCGGATATCGACTCGGTTTCCGACGAGAACAGGGAATTGGCGGGCCAGCTTCTGAACGCAGCAGATCTGTGGATTTTTGTCACCACAGCCAATAGATACGCCGATGCTCTTCCTTGGGATATGCTCACCGAAGCCGGCGCACGGAAAATTACCGTCTGCGTCGTCTTGAACAGGGTGCCACCTGGAGCCGAAGACGATATTGTTCCGGATTTGAAACGCCTGTTAAGCGAGAAGGACCTGGATCCGTCGTTGCTGCATGTCCTGAACGAGACGCAACTGGATGACCAGAAATTGATTCCAAGTGAGCACGTGGAACCTTTGCTCGCGTGGCTGAACTCACTGGCAGCAGATTCCGCTAAACGACAGCAGATTGCGGCCCAAACACTTGACGGCGCGTTGCGGCGCACCACCGCAGATGTCAGTGAGCTTATCGCTGAACTGCAAGAGCAGGAGAAACAGCTCGTTGAATTGCGCGCCATTACCAATGAGCGCTTTGAGCAATCGCTGGCCAGAATTAACGATTCGCTCAATGACGGCTCATTGCTGCGTGGCGAAATCCTGGCCCGGTGGCAGGACTTCGTAGGAGCGGGCGAGCTGCTGCGCGGAATCGAAGGCGCCATTGGACGGATGAGGGATCGTGTTGGCGCATTCTTGACGGGAAAACCGCCAGCGACCCATCGTGTTGAACAAGCCATCGAATCAGGCCTGCACATGGTCTTCATTGCCGAGGCAACCAAGGCCTGCCACGACGTTGACAGGTCGTGGAAGAACACGCCATTTGGCCAAGCGTTACGCTCTAATCTGCAATCGCCGCGCCCGCCACAGGATCTCAATGAGCAAGCTTCGGAAAGCATCCGGCTTTGGCAAAAAGATGTCTTGGACATGATTCGGCAGGAGGGCGCCGGGAAGCGCAAGACGGCCCGCATGGCGGCATTTGGAGTCAACGGGGTGGCGGTCATCCTGATGGTCGTGGTCTTTGCGTCAACAGCGGGCCTCACCGGTCTGGAAATCGGTATTGCCGGCGGCTCCGCATTGGTAGGGCAGAAACTGCTGGAAGCAATTTTTGGCGAGGATGCGGTACGTCGCATGGCCACCAAAGCCCGCAAGATGCTTGACACCCGGGCACGGGATCTACTGGATAGGACCTCGTCGATCTACCTGGACGAGCTAGCTGCAAAATCGCAGCCGGAGCTTGCCGATCGTTTGGGCAAGATTACCTCAGCCTTGAGCAGCAAAGGGGCTCACTAATGTCCGAGCGCAAGATTCTCAGAGCAGTCAGCGGTCTCAACTCTCAAATCAACAGCATCGTGGAAGCGATGCAGCTTGCAGAACCATATCTGGAACCAGAAACCATCGATCTAGCCGCGGACGTTATCACGCGTGCTGAATCTCGGCGCCAGCTTTCATCCGAACATGTGGTTGTAGGACTTTTCGGTGCCACGGGCAGCGGAAAATCAACGATGTTCAACGCTTTGGTAGGGCATGAGTTGGCGGCCACGGGTGTCATCCGCCCGACTACTACTGATACTGTCGCTGCAATCTGGGAACCAGAAGGATCAAGCGAGTTACTGGACTGGCTGGAAGTTACTACTCGTCACGTCATGGGCGATCAGGACAGCCGGGCGCAACCTGGAAATAAAAAGAAGTTCGACTCCGGTCTCTTGCTGTTGGACCTACCGGACATGGATTCCACGGCAGTGGATCACCACAAGATTGCTGCTCGTTTGGTGGGCCAAGTGGATTATCTGGTATGGGTGCTTGATCCGCAGAAATACGCCGACGCGTCAATACACCATGGATATCTCAATTCCTTGCGCAGCCAGCAGGGGAACCTGCTGATCGTCCTGAACCAGATTGACAAGATTGCAGAACAAGAACGCAAGCAAGTCGTCGATTCCTTGCGCGGCATCTTGGCAACCTCCGGCTTGGAGAACCTTCCCATCGTTTGCGCCTCTGCTGCCACGGGCGAAGGGATCGCAGATGTGCGTGCCAAGATTGCGGCCGCGGCGAAAAACAAGGCACTTTCCACGCGTCGGCTCCGCGCAGATGTTGATCAAGTCATCCACCGCCTCAGTGAGGAACTCCAGGTGGAAAAGGTGCGCCTGCCTAGCCAGCTGCACCAAGCAGAGCTGGATCGTGTGATCGCAAAAGCGCACGGCGCCCAGTACATTGCTGACGCAGTGGAGACCTCCTACCTGCTTCGGGGTGCTTCGCGAACAGGATGGCCTTTGACCACGTGGCTGGTCAAGCTGCGCAACGATCCGCTGAAACGGATGAATCTTGGGCGCCGGCATGAAGACCCGGAATTGTCCTTGACTTCGCGTCCAGAGCTTTCTGTCGCGGAGGCTTCGGCTATCGAACATGGCATTAACCAGTATGTTTCCGAGGCTTCCAACGATCTTCCGGAAAGCTGGAAAGAGCCACTGCGTGAAAAGGTGCACGCGAATACGGAGGTACTAGATGACGGCATCGATGCGGCTATAGCCGGCACACCGCTGGGTGTTGAACGGTCCTCGTGGTGGTGGCCGGTAGTCAAAGTCATCCAATGGGTGGCACTTGTTGCGGCCCTGGGCGGAGCCTTGTGGCTCGCAGGCTATCCGGTGGCTGGATACTTTCAATTCGACCTGCCGCAGGCTCCCCGGGTCGAAGGAATCGCCGTCCCGACGCTGCTGGTTTTCATAGGAATACTGCTGGGTATTGTCCTTGGCTTGGCTTGCTCGTTTGTCAACCGAATAGTCGCTAAAGTTAAGCGTAGGAAAGCGTTGAAGAACATTGAACGCTCGGTATCCCACTTGGTCAGGCAGGCCGTGATTGATCCTGTTGACCAGCACTTGGACACCTTCAATAGTTATTCAGCATTGATCACCTCAGCAGCCAAGAAAGCCGATTAGAACTCTGTGACTACAAACCAACCAAACGTCGATGCAACGGTAGGTGACCTTGGGGAACAAGGCATCCTGGACGCGATGTTGCCGCTGCTTGATTCTGAACAAGCAAGTCTCGGGCCCGGCGACGACGCAGGCGCGCTGCGCGTGCGCGGAACGGAAGTTCTCGTCTCCGTGGATACCCTGGTTGAGAATCAAGATTTTCGGTTGATCTGGCCCAGCGGGCTAGAGCACAGAGCCTATGACATCGGGTGGAAATCCATTGCACAAAATGTTTCGGACATTAATGCGATGGGCGGTCACGCAACTGGCGCCGTGATTTCTTTGTCCCTGCCGAAGGACACGTCCTTGGAATGGGTCAGGGACTTCAGCCGCGGCATAGCCGAGGCTATTCAGGGACTTGGCGCACAGGAACTTACCATTCTCGGGGGAGACCTCGGGAAGTCCCAAGAAATTTCCGTTACCACTACCGTTCTGGGCGAATGCGAGCATGGCAAGGTCCTGAGGAGCGGAGTCCAAGTTGGCGACCGCATTGCCGTGGCAGGACGTGTCGGTGCTGCTGGGGCAGGGCTTTCCATGCTTGAGCATGATCGCAACGAACAAGGCTGGAGCCGGGCGGTGCGCCGGCTGGTCCAGGCGCAGTGCCGTCCCGTGCCACCGTTGGAATCCGGCCCGCGTGCCGCGGAAGCTGGTGCTACAGCCATGATGGACATATCTGATGGGCTGATCCGTGACGCTGGGCGCTTGGCCAAAGCCAGCCATGTGAATCTCGAGTTAGAGTCTTCCGCGCTGCAGGATTATGCTGTTCGCTTGGAAGCCGCGTCAGAACTGACCGGCACCGATCCGATGTCGTGGGTACTGTACGGCGGCGAAGATTTTGGACTCCTTGCTGCCTTCCCAGAGGGAATTGAAATCCCAGAGGAATTCACCGTAATTGGTGCTGCCAAGCCGGCTAATGGTCGCCGCGCAGTGGTGAAACTTGATGGCAAGGTCGCAAAGCCTGAGACAGGCTTTGACCACTTCGGCTAGCTGCTCCGAACGTTCTTCATGAGCTGGCTACGCACGGTCATTCTGGATGCGCAGCAGTTCGGAAAGCTCGTGGGCGGCGCTAGTCACGGCTTCGTGGTGAATCTTCCCTGGCTGGCGCGTGAGCCGTTCAATCGGGCCGGATAAGGACAGTGCCGCGATGACTCGTCCGGACTGCCCGCGAACTGGTGCGGATACGGAAGCAACACCTGGCTCGCGTTCTCCCAGCGACTGGGCCCAACCACGCCGACGGACCCCGGCCAGAATTGTCGGCGTGAAACGCGCGTGATGCAATCCATCCACCATGCGTTCATTGTCTTCCCAGGCGAGCAGAATCTGGGCTGCCGAGCCGGCTTTCATGGACAGCTGGGTTCCAACAGGGATGGTGTCACGCAGGCCGATTGGACGCTCAGCACTGGCGATGCACACACGATAATCGCCCTGCTTGCGGAAAATCTGCGTGCTTTCACCGGTGAGGTCGCGAAGCTTGATGAGAACGGGTCCCGCCGCGCTGACCAATCGGTCTTCGCCAGCGGCGCTGGCGAGTTCCACCAGACGGTTCCCCAACTCAAAGCGGCCATGCATGTCGCGTCCCACCAATCCATGGTGAACCAGCGATTGCGCAATACGGTGCACCGTAGGACGCGAAATCTCGGTGAGTTCCACCAGCTGGGACAAGGAAGTGGGACCATTCTCCAATGCGTTGAGAATGGCTGCTGCCTTGTCCAGTACGCCTACGCCGCTGCCTGTTGTCATAGTTCCAGTATCACGTCTCAGTATTTGAGATTCAAGTCCGCATACTGGAAAAGTCGATCTATGAAGTGTCAAAGTTGGAGTATCAAATGTTCGTAGCTTGAGGAGTGTGTCGCATGTCCGCCATGCAGTCGCCCCAGACATTGGCAGAAAAAGTCTGGAATGCACATGTTGTGCGCCGAGGAGAAGGTGAAGGTGAAGCCCGCCAGCCGGATTTGATCTACATTGATCTCCACCTGCTGCACGAGGTGACCTCGCCGCAGGCCTTCGAGGGCCTGCGCCTGGCTGGCCGTCCGCTGCGTCGTCCAGACCTGACGATTGCGACCGAAGACCACAACACTCCTACGCTGGATATTGACAAGCCCATTGCCGACCTGACCAGCCGCACCCAGATCCACACCCTGCGGGATAACTGCAAGGAATTCGGCGTTCGCCTGCACTCCTTGGGCGACACGGAACAGGGCATCGTTCACGTGGTAGGTCCGCAGCTGGGTCTGACCCAGCCAGGCATGACTGTTGTCTGCGGTGATTCGCATACCTCGACCCATGGCGCCTTCGGAGCCCTTGCTTTGGGTATCGGCACCTCGGAAGTCGAGCATGTCATGGCCACCCAGTCGCTGAGCTTGAAGCCGTTCAAGACCATGGCCATTAACGTCGAAGGCACCTTGAAGCCTGGTGTTACCTCCAAGGACATCATCTTGGCGGTCATCGCCAAGATCGGTACCGGTGGCGGCCAGGGATACGTGCTGGAGTACCGTGGCTCTGCGATTCGCTCGCTGTCCATGGATGCCCGCATGACCATCTGCAACATGTCCATCGAGGCTGGCGCCCGTGCCGGCATGATCGCTCCGGACGAGACCACCTTCGAATACGTCAAGGGACGCCCGCATGCACCGGCAGGCGAAGACTGGGACGCCGCCGTCGAGGACTGGAAGCAGCTGCACACCGATGAAGGCGCGCGCTTCGACGCTGAAGTCTTCTTGAATGCAGACGAACTCGAACCATTTGTCACCTGGGGTACCAACCCCGGCCAGGGTGTCTCGCTGTCCGAGAATGTGCCTTCTCCGGAAGACTTCGAAGACGAGAATGACCGCAAGGCCTGCGAGCGTGCCTTGAACTACATGGGTCTGACCGGCGGCACTCCGCTGAAGGACATCCGCGTGGATACCGTCTTCCTGGGGTCCTGCACCAACTCCCGCATGGAGGACCTGCGTGCAGCTGCCCAGGTCATCAAGGGCAAGGAAAAGGATCCTGATGTCCGCATGATCGTGGTACCCGGCTCGGCGCGTGTTCGGCTGGAAGCCGAAGCTGAAGGCCTGGACCAGATTTTCAAGGATTTCGGTGCTGAATGGCGCTTTGCAGGTTGCTCCATGTGCCTGGGCATGAACCCGGACCAGCTGGCCGAGGGGGAGCGCTGCGCGTCCACCTCCAACCGCAACTTCGAAGGACGACAGGGCAAGGGCGGACGTACCCACCTGGTGTCGCCGCTGGTGGCCGCGGCTACCGCTATCCGTGGAACCCTCTCGTCGCCCAGCGACCTCGTCAACGCACCGGCTTCGGTCTAGGAAGGATCACCGTCATGGAAAAGATTGTCAGCCACACCGGTATTGGTGTTCCACTGCGCCAGAGCAATGTGGACACGGACCAGATTATTCCTGCCGTTTACCTCAAGCGCATCACCCGCACCGGATTCGAGGATGCGTTGTTCGCGGGTTGGCGACGGGATGAGAACTTCATCCTGAATCAGGAACCTTTCAATACCGGCTCCGTGCTGGTGGCAGGTCCCGACTTCGGCACCGGTTCTTCGCGCGAGCACGCTGTCTGGGCGTTGAAGGACTACGGATTCAAGGCTGTGATCTCCGCTCGGTTTGCCGATATTTTCCGTGGCAACTCGGGCAAGCAGGGACTGGTTGCTGCTGAAGTGGCCCAGAGCGACATTGAATTGATCTGGAAGGAACTGGAGAACAATCCAGGCACCACGGTCACCGTTGACCTGGAATCGCGTACGGTCCAGTGCGGTTCCATCTCGGCACCGTTCCAGATTGACGACTACACCCGCTGGCGCTTGATGGAAGGCCTGGACGATATCGGCCTGACCTTGCAGCATGAGGAAGATATCACCGCATACGAAGCCAAGCGTCCTGCGCATAAGCCGCAAACTTTGCCGGCACAAACCGCAGGCTAAGCAACGAGTTCAAAGTAATTGGAATGGTCCGCTCCTCCCTGACGTTGTTAGGGGTGAGCGGATTATTGCATTCCTGATGGAATGATTTTCGGCAGAGCATAATAGGTCTGTCTGAAAGCATGCTCACAATGTGTGCGCCACGAGATGATCTGGGCATACTGGCAGGTACAGAGGCGGTATGCTTACTTAGTCCTGCCAGTTCGAAAGCCTAGAAGCTTCGGCGGGCGATAACGACTACGCGATGAGGTAATTCATACATGGGTAAGATCCTGACGATCCATGGTGGTGTCCCGCTCAAGGGCACCGTACGAGTCGGCGGAGCAAAGAACCTAGTGCCAAAAGCCATGGTCGCGGCTCTGCTTGGCGATACCCCTTCGGTATTGCGCAACGTACCAGAGATCAAAGATGTAGCTGTCGTGCGCAGCCTTCTTGAAATCCACGGTGTCAAGGTTGACCAGGACCCTGAAACCGGCGATCTCACCATGGACCCTACCCAGGTCAAGACCGCCTCGAACCAGGCGATCGATGCCCATGCCGGTGACTCGCGTATCCCTATTCTTTTCTGCGGACCATTGATCCACGCCCTGGGCGAAGCGTTCATCCCGGATCTGGGTGGCTGCCGCATCGGCG
Source organism: Glutamicibacter sp. AGC46 (assembly GCF_053543715.1). NCBI lineage: Bacteria > Bacillati > Actinomycetota > Actinomycetes > Micrococcales > Micrococcaceae > Glutamicibacter > Glutamicibacter sp. AGC46. The sequence continues at coordinate 594,625 of NZ_JBLVOJ010000025.1, read as the reverse complement.
ATCGTCCGATTGACTTCCACCTGGAAGTGCTGCGCGACTTTGGAGCGATCGTTGACAAGGCTGCCGATGGCATCCGCATCTCGGCCCCTAATGGGCTGACCGGCGCCAAGGTTGAACTGCAATACCCAAGTGTCGGCACCACCGAACAGGTACTGCTCTCGGCCGTTCGAGCCAAGGGTGTCACCGAAGTCAGCAACGCGGCCATTGAGCCAGAAATCCTTGACCTGATCTCGCTTCTGCAGAAGATGGGCGCCATCATCTCCGTGCACCGCGACCGCGTGATCCGCATCCAGGGTGTCGAGAAGCTTACGGGCTTCGACCACTCCGCGTTGCCTGATCGCAACGAAGCCGCATCATGGGCCTCTGCCGCGCTGGTCACCAAGGGCGATATTTTCGTCCAGGACGCGACCCAGCGTGATTTGACTGCTTTCCTGCACGTCTACCGCCAGATCGGTGGTGAATTCGACGTCAAGTCCGACGGCATTCGCTTCTATCACCCAGGTGGAGACCTTAACCCACTGATCCTGGAAACCGACGTTCACCCGGGCTTCATGACTGACTGGCAGCAGCCGCTGGTAGTGGCCCTGACCCAGGCCAAGGGCGTATCGGTCATTCACGAGACTGTGTATGAGAACCGCTTCGGATTCACCGATGCGCTGGTTCGCATGGGTTCCACCGTCCAGGTTCACACCGACTGCCTCGGCTCCACCCCTTGCCGCTTCGGACAGCGCAACTTCAAGCATTCTGCTGTTGTCGTAGGCCCAGCGCAGCTGACCGGTGCCGACATCGATGTTCCTGATCTTCGTGGCGGTTTCTCCCATTTGATCGCTGCTCTGGCTGCCGAAGGCACCAGCAAGGTCACCGGCATTGAGATCATCAACCGAGGCTACGAGCACTTCATGGAGAAGCTGCAGGCCCTGGGCGCAAATGTCGAGCTGAGCAACTAAAGGGGATCCGATTCGTGGTAAAGATTCTGGCCCCTGGCGAATCTGCTAAGACTAAACGGGTTTTCTCGCTATTGGCGGGCATTGTCCGTTCTGCCATGAACGGTTTGATGGGCAAAACGTGGAAGGGCTTCGAAACCCTCCCTCCGGGCGGGTACATCCTCTGCCCCAATCACCTGACCGAGATTGATCCGCTGGTTGTCGGCCATGCTATTTACAGCAATGGCCGGCTGCCACGCTGGCTGGCCAAGGAATCCTTGTTCAAGATCCCAGTGCTCGGATGGATGCTGCGCGAGACCGGACAGGTTCCGGTGTCACGCAGTGCATCCAATGCTGGCGAATCGCTGGCCGCGGCCCGAAAAGTCCTGGACGCCGGCGGGGTCATAGTCATTTACCCGGAAGGGACGCTGACCCGCGACCCTGCTCTGTGGCCAATGGTAGGACGAACCGGTGCCGCACGTTTGGCCCTGCAGACTGGCGCACCAGTGGTACCGATGGCTCACTGGGGCGACCAGGAGCTGCTGCCGCGCTATTCCAAGAAAATGTATCCGTTCCCGCGAAAGCACGTCACGGTGTCAGTTGGCCAGCCAGTGGATCTTGATGACTTGCGTGATGGCCCGCGGACTCGTGCAGTGCTGCAAGAAGCCACCGATCGCATCATGGACGCGATCACCGCACTGACCGCAGAACTGCGCCAAGAAGAAGCACCAGCTGCGCGTTGGGATCCCAGCAAGCATGGCCAGTCGAAGACTGGCCGCAATTTCGATACCCCGGATAACTAATTACCTTGATCAACACCTTCCAGAGGACTGACATTGACTAAGCCGCTACCACGCAAAATCGCCGTCATGGGCGCTGGCAGTTGGGGGACAACCTTCGCCAAGGTGCTTGCTGATTCCGTTGCAGACAAGGGCATCGACGTTCAGATTTGGGCCCGTCGCGAAGACGCCGCCAACGAAATCAATGAACGCCACACCAATTCACGCTACCTGCGCGAAACCAAGCTTCCGGCAAACATCACGGCATCATCGGATCCGAAGACCGTTCTCAACGACGCTGACCTTGTCGTCTTGGCTATTACGGCTCAGTCGTTGCGCCAGGAATTGGCGAAGTTCAAAGAATTCTTTGAACCCGGTGCGGTATTGCTTTCACTGATGAAGGGTCTTGAACGCGGGACCGATCTGCGCATGAGCCAGGTCATCGCCGAAGTCACCGGGCTGCCTGCAAAGCAGATCGCTGTGCTGTCCGGACCAAACCTGGCAATGGAAATCGCACGCGAGCAGCCAACGGCTTCGGTCGTGGCCTGCACCGATTCTGATATTGCGCAGTGGATTGCTGAACTGTGCTCCGCTGCATACTTCCGTCCCTACACTAATGACGATGTCTTGGGTGTTGAGCTTGGCGGAATCGTCAAGAACATCATCGCCCTTGCCGTTGGCATGTGCGATGGCATGGGAATGGGCGATAACACCAAGTCCACCGTCATCACGCGCGGCTTGGCTGAAACCACTCGCTTGGTCCTCGCCCTGGGTGGCCGTTTGGACACCTTGGCAGGTCTTTCTGGCTTAGGCGACCTTGTGGCTACCTGTTCTTCCTCGCTCTCCCGCAACAACACTGCAGGACGCCTGCTTGGCCAGGGGCTCTTCTTGGAAGAGGTCAATGACCGCATGTCGCAGACTGCGGAAGGCATCAAGTCAGCACGTGCCGTATTCGACTTGTCCCAGGCCCATCACGTGGAAATGCCAATCACCGAAGCAGTGGTCATGGTCCTGGAGGGCACCTTGAGCGTTGAAAATATGGCTGCACGCCTGTTGGCGCGTGAATTGAAATCTGAAGGAGAACGTCACTAATGACTGAACGCAAGCTCCGCGTCCTCTTGCTCTTCGGTGGCCGTTCCTCAGAGCACTCCGTTTCCTGCGTTACTGCGGCCGGCGTCATGCACGCCATCGACCGCGAGCGTTTCGAAATTGTTCCGGTGGGTATCACCCGCGACGGCGGCTGGACCCTGCTGGACGAGGATCCAGAAGGCTGGGCACTCAATACTGGCAAGCTGCCAGAAATTTCCTCGGTGGATCATCCGGTGCATCTTTCCACCGACGCGCAGAAGACATCATTGCTGTCCTACTCGGACTCCACGGTGGCAGATCTGGGCGAGATCGACGTGGTCTTCCCGTTGCTTCATGGTCCATTTGGCGAGGATGGATCAATCCAGGGCATGCTGGAAATGGCTGGCGTTTCCTACGTTGGCTCGGGTATCGCAGCCAGCGCGATGGGCATGGACAAGCATTTCATGAAGGTAGTCTTCGAAGGAGCAGGCTTCAAAGTAGGCCCGTACGAAGTCATCACCAACAAGCAGTGGCTGCGCAACAGCGAAGCTGCCATGAAGCGTTGCGAAGACCTGCAGTACCCGTTGTTCGTCAAGCCGGCCCGTGCAGGATCTTCGGTAGGCATCACCAAGGTAGACGAGTCTTCGGGGCTTCGTGCCGCTATTGAAATTGCCCGTGCTGAAGATCCCAAGGTGATCATCGAGCAGGGGATTGTCGGCCGTGAAATCGAATGCGGTGTTCTTGAAGGCCGCGGCTGCGAACCTTCGCGTGCCTCATTGCCAGGCGAAATCGCGGTGGCAGATAATGAGCACACTTTCTATGATTTTGAAGCGAAATATGTTGATGGCGCCGCCGCCGAGCTCAGCTGCCCAGCGGATCTGAGCGAAGAAGCCACTCGCGAGATCCGCGAACTTGCAGTGAAGGCCTTCGACGCTATTGATGCAGAAGGCCTATCTCGAGTTGATTTCTTCTACACTCCTGAAGGGGAATGGATCATCAATGAAATCAACACCATGCCTGGCTTCACGCCTTCAAGCATGTACCCGCAAATGTGGGCCAAAACGGGAATTGAGTACCGTGAACTTATTGATGAGCTGATTGGGCTGGCTACCGACCGGAATATCGGTTTGCGCTAATCCGGGAATAGCCGTTAAAGGGTGAGGGTGTGTTGAAGAATCAACACACCCTCACGCTTTGCTTGTAGACGATCCGCTTACAAGTTAACTGACTTGTCAACACTGACGCACTTTTTGGAAGCCGGGATCTTCTGGGCTGCATCCGACAGCGTGGCTAGTACGGTACTTGACGGGATGACGTTAGGATCCAAGACGACTTCGGTCGCCGGCGTCCGGCCGTAAGTAGTCAGGGTCCAGATACCTGATTCTTCATCCTCATTCGCTACCCAGTCGACGTCATTCACGGATACGCAGGGGTCAGTAGTGGGTCCTGGAACTTCGACACCGCAACGCAAGACAACTTTTGACGGGTCGCCCCAGGCCGAGGTTGCCTGCGAGGTCGTTGAACGACGCTCGGCATCATCGATGGCTTCGGGCAGGACAACCATCATTTCCGCACAAAGCGGGTTGGCTGCGTCCGGGGCAGCATCCACGGAAGCGACTGAAGCACACCCGGCTAGCCCGATTACGGAAAGTAGCCCTATTCCGGCTATTGCTGAACCACGACCCACTATTCGGTTAAGTTTTGGTGACAGTCGTGCGGAGACACTGATTTTAAACACGTTATAAGCCTACATCGACAGTCTGAAAGATAAGATGTAGTCAGTTGAAACTGTGAAAGGTAGCATATGTCGTTTGAAGAGCATTCGGTGAGACCACGCCAGACAAAGAAGCGGACGGGTCGAACTATTATCCTGAGCATCCTTGCTCTGGTGGTTATAGCAGGACTTGTCGCTGGCGGTTACGCCTGGAACCTCAGTAGAACTTTCAATGACAACAGCACCAAAATAACGGATGCTTTTCCTGCGGAGGAAACGCGTCCGGAGGTTAAAGAAGAATCGAAGGATGCGGTAAACGTACTTCTGCTGGGTACCGATACCCGTGCCGTGCGTAGCGATGATGCGTCGGATGATGATTTCGCGACGCTCCCGGGTGGCGGACGCTCCGACACCATGATGTTGGTGCATATACCTTCGGACCGAAAAAACGTCTTTGTCACTTCGATCATGCGCGATACTTGGCTAGATATCCCTGGCGTCGGTACTGCGAAGATTAACCGTGCATTCGCCAGCGGCGGTGTTCCAAAGGCTGTGGAAACTCTTGAAGGTCTCTTCGGCATCCGTATCAACCACGTAGCTTCGATTGACTTTGAAGGCTTCAAGGGCCTGACTAATGCTGTGGGTGGTGTAACCGTCGATAACCCGATCGCTTTCAGTCCTGTTCATGTCAAAGGCTACTTCTTCCCACAGGGCGTGCAGACGCTCGACGGAGACGAAGCATTAGCGTTTGTCCGTGAGCGTAAGGCATTCACCGGACCAGGTGGAAGCGACTACCGTCGTGTGAAGAATCAACAGCTGTTCGTCAAGGCTTTGATTGGTCAAATACTTTCCAAGGAAACTCTGACCAGCCCCACGAAGATTCAGTCCGTAGTTGAAGAAATCGCACCATATGTGGCCGTTGACGAGACTTTGGACGCGGGTAAAATTGCGTCAATAGCGTCTTCGATGATCAACGTCCGTTCCGGTGATATGGAATTCTTCACCTTGCCAAATAACGGTCCAGGCCGTTCAGCTGATGGGCAGTCAATCGTCATTCCGGACATGGATACGATTGCTAAGTTTGGCGAAGCATTGCAGAATGACACGGTCGATGAATTCGTTTCATCAACCGACTTGTCGCAGTAAGACCACCTAAGGAACGACTTTCCATGACTCCCCACAAACTCGATACCTCCGTGCGCGCCATCCGAGAGTGGCTCGCCCGAAGCGTCAAGAGTCTCGGGAACCACTCTGACAGGTTGAACGCGATTAACGTGTTCCCAGTGGCAGATGGAGATACCGGTAGCAACCTGTATCTGACCGCCAGAGCGGGGCATGACGCCATTAGCAAATTGGAAAGCGACGACATTGGCGGTTTTCTTGAAGTTGCCGCGCGGGCTTCTATGGAATCAGCGCGCGGCAACTCAGGAACTCTACTCGCAGTCTTCTTGAGCGGACTAAGCGAGCCGTGGATTGGTCACGAACGACTAACTGCACCATTGCTTGCGCTCGGTCTTGAACGAGCCAAGGTGCGTTCATGGTCGGCTCTCAGCGAACCCGTCGAAGGCACTATGCTTTCGGTGATCAACGCAATTTCTTTGGCGGCTGGCTCAACGCTGGCGCACTTGAAGACAGATCCGGATAGTCGAGCAGCGCTCGATGCTGTTCTCACCCAAATGACCCAAGCAGCGCAACTTGCCGTCAAAGGTACAGAATCTGAACTTCCGAGTCTCATTAACGCTGGCGTTGTCGACGCTGGAGCCGTCGGAATGCTGATCATAATTGATGAACTCTGTGCCGCTATTCGGAGCGAATCCACCGACTTTGATTCCTACGACGACTTCCACGGCTACCGACTGCAAGACCCTCACATTCATCTGACTGAAGAAACGGAATCAGGTGTTGAGGTGATGTGTACCGTTTCCTTAGACGCCTTGGGCGCCGCCACGCTGCGCGGACAGCTAGATTCAATGGGCAACTCAGTGATCATGTCTCCCGTTAACCAGCTGGAGGAAGACACCTACAGATGGCGTGTCCACGTCCACGTGCCTGAAGCCGAACCGGCGTTGGAACTGATAAGGAAACATGGTGACCCAGTCAATATCAGCGTCACCGATCTGTGCACCAACGATGGCTGAAACAATGCCGACCACGTTTGAGAATGCAGAACTCTCAACATTCCTCGGAAATAAGAACGCCACCGCGCTGGAAAAGGCATTCGGCTACAGCACAGTGGGGGAGTTCCTCTGGCATTTTCCGCGGCGCTACGTCGAAGTAGGCGAACTTACGCCAATTTCAGAGCTTCCCTTTGACGAGCACGTCACCGTTGTGGCCCAGGTGGTTGACGTTAGCCAGCGACAGATGCACTCGCGTCGCGGTTTCATTTTTGAAGTGACCGTTAGCGATGAGCTAAGTGCAGGCCGCCAAGAACTGAAGATGACCTTCTTCAATGGTTATCAAGCCCGAACCGACTTGGATATTGGAACTATTGCAATGTTCAGCGGCAAGGTTGGCTGGTACCAGGACCACCTGCAGCTGAGCCAGCCCGAATACGCAATCCTGGATGAAGTATCACAAGCGGATCCGCGCCCTATCCCGATCTATCCGGCTTCGGCGAAGATGCCGAATAAGCGCATCAGGGATTTGATGGCGTTGTTGATGGAACAATTCACAGATCAGAATCTTCCTGAATTTCTTCCAGCAGAACTCCTACGCACCCATCATTACCCAGTACGCCATCAAGCGTTCTTGGATCGACATTTTCCCAAAGAAATCAAGCAGGCTTACGTGGCTCGACAGCGCTTCGCCTTTGAAGAAGCCTTCATGCTGCAGCTGGCATTAGGGGAACGCGGTCGCCAGTTGGGAGCGCAGAAAGCTATCGCGCGTCCACAGGTGCCAGGACGACTGGCCGATAAATTTGATGCCATCCTGCCGTTCACCCTCACTGAAGACCAGTTCCTTGTCGGCGAACAAGTCTCTGCCGATCTGGCACAGCCACATCCGATGCATCGATTGCTGCAGGGAGAGGTGGGCTCCGGCAAGACCATTGTCGCGCTACGTGCCATCTTGCAGGTGATCGATGCCGGAGGCCAAGCAGCACTCCTTGCACCGACAGAAGTCCTGGCCGCACAGCACTATGCGTCTATCAAGAAGATGCTTGGCAACCTTGCAGAACCCGGATTGTTCGGCGAAGGCGAAGGAACTGGAGTCGCGCTCCTGACAGGTTCGGCAAAAACTGCACAGCGTCGTGAAGCCCTATTAGGTATTGCCAGCGGTGAAACAGGACTGGTGATTGGTACGCATGCCCTGCTGGGCGATCAGGTGCAATTTGCTGAACTTGGCCTAGTCGTCGTGGATGAGCAACATCGTTTTGGCGTTGAACAGCGCGATGCCTTGCGGGCTAAGACAGCTGGCTCTGTTCCGCATACCCTGGTTATGACCGCTACGCCGATCCCGAGAACCGTCGCTATGACCGTGTTCGGCGATTTGGACACGTCGACAATCAAGCGCCTGCCCGCCGGGCGCGCACCGATCCAAACGCATATTGTGCCCATGCAGCTGACCGGTTTCCGCGACAGGTTGTTCTCAAGGATCATTGAGGAAGTGGAGAAGGGCCACCAGGTCTATGTGGTGTGTCCAAGAATTTCAGACACGACAGCGGAACAAGGCGTTCTCCTAGCGACCTATGAAGATTCTGCCGGACAAACCATGAGCGTCGAAGCCATGCAGGAGTTGCTGGGTGGTATGCCTGAATTTGTTGGGATACGTACCGAAGCGTTGCACTCGCAACTGGATGCAGCAGACAAGCAAGAAACCATGGATTCCTTTGCACGTGGCGAAATTGACGTGCTGATTTCTACCACAGTCATTGAAGTCGGTGTTGACGTTCATAATGCGACGTTGATGGTGATCATGGATGCTGAGCGCTTTGGCATCTCGCAGCTCCACCAGCTGCGTGGCCGCGTAGGCCGTGGCGGATTTCCCGGGACGTGCCTCATGACCACATGGTTGGACGCGGACCATCCGTCGGTTGGACGTTTGAAGACGATCGAGTCAACAATCGATGGCTTTGAGCTAGCCGAAGCAGACTTGGCAGAACGCAAAGAAGGAAACATCCTCGGCGTTCAGCAATCGGGTAGCCGATCGTCGTTGCGGGAACTGAGCATCATCAAGGATCGCTCGCTTATTGAGCGGGCGAGAACCGATGCGGGTCTCCTCCTTGCCGATGGCAACTGGGGACGTCAACACCCCGGGCTCCTGGTGGCTGCCGGGAATTGGCTTGATGAACCCACCAAAGAATACTTGAATAAGAACTGATTGAAGGTAGATCTAGGCAATGAGCCGAATAATCGCTGGCGCCGCTGGCGGGCGTCCACTGAAGTCCGTACCTGGTGATGCAACACGCCCTACAACGGACCGGGTCAAAGAGGCCCTTTTCTCCCGTTTGGAAAGCTGGGACATCCTCTCCGGTGCACGAGTACTGGATCTCTTTGCAGGATCAGGATCGCTAGGAGTCGAGACAGCCAGTCGCGGTGCGCGGCAGGTTGTTCTTGTAGAAAAGGCGCCCAAAGCGGTCTCTGTTTGCCAGCAAAATGCGGCACTGGTGAATAAGGTATTGAAGACCGATACAGTGTCGGTTCAGCGCGGGAGCGTTGATAGCGTCCTTGATGGTTATTACAACGCGGTTTCTGGAGTGCCCAGCAAGACTTTTGACGTTGTCTTGCTGGATCCTCCTTACCCGCTGACTGAAGAAGAACTAGCTGTCACGCTCGAGAAGATATCCAGAATCCTAGCTGAAGATGCCACCGTGATCGTCGAGCGTTCCGGTCGTTCACCAGAACCAACATGGCCGAGCGCCATGGAGAAGTTCGCCGACAAGAAATACGGCGAAACGCACCTATGGTTTGCAGAACCCATCTAGATCCATCGAATGGCGAACTTCTGACGGGTATGGTCCCGCTGCCTGGCATTGGAGTATTAGATCGTCCCGGAATCGTTGGCGGGACGCTGTCAATATCAAGTTCCCGGGGAAGCGGTTGGTAAACATTTCCGGACTTGAACTCAGCATCACGAATTCAAAGCTGGAACCTGCTGCCTCAACTTGAGAACAAGTGAAATCCAAGGGAGGATCATCGCCAATGTTCACAAACAGCAATCCGTCGTTGGCCAATGAATTCTTGAGTTCTGCGTAGTAGCCGTCGGTGGTGAGGTGTTCTGGTGCGTCCGGCCCAGAGAAGATATCCAGAACGATGACGTCAAATTTTTCATCGACCAGTTGTTCAGCAAGCACGCTCCTTGCATCGGCAACAATTGGAGACAGGTCGCAGCCTTGAGGCAAAGGCAGATGCGTGAGAACGAAATCAAGAAGTTCCCGCTCAATGTCTACAGCTACGTGAGTACTCGATGGATAAACCACACTCGCCCAGCGAGCCAGAGTCAAGGCGCCAGCGCCGAGATGCAGCATCTTCATTGGACGCTCTTCTGGGCGCAGGACCTTCAGATGATTGGCAATGCGCGCGAGATATTCGTAGAAGACTTCTTCCGGATGCGAAAGATTGACATGCGACTGGGGCGCGTCGCCTATGGCGAGTATTTTTGACCCGGGGACCAAGTCATCGTCGTAAATCGTGGCGTGTTCCTGGACGAAACCAAGCCACCGTTTAGCCGGCTTTCGTGTCAATTGGAGAGCACCTCTGGCAGGCGCTGCAATCGCTGAACCGCATCGGAAATCACGTCAGGCTTTTTGCAGAAGGCGAAGCGCAGCAGACCCTGATAATCACTTCGGTTTTCGGGATGGACAAAGGCCGACATCGGTATCGCTGCAACGCCGATGCGCTCGGGCATCATTCGTGCTACTTCAGCAGCATCATTCAATTCAAAGCCACGTACATCAGCAACCAAGAAGTAGGTACCCTTTGGGCGAATCACTGGGATGCCAGCTGTTTCCAGGCCTGATGCGAGAATTTCTCCCGACTGTCCGAGATCGGCAGCGAAGCGCTCGAAGAAGGCGTCTGGAAGTTGCAGGGCTTGCGCTACTGCGGGTTGGAAAGCTGGGCCCGAGGAGTAGGTCAGGAACTGTTTCACTGTACGGACAGCAGTGATCAGTTGGCGAGGACCGGTTGCCCAGCCTATTTTCCAGCCGGTAAAGGAGAAGGACTTGCCCGCTGAAGAAATGGTGATGGTCCGTTCTGATCCACCGGGCAGGCTCGCGATAGGAACATGTCGCACACCGAAAGTCAGATGTTCATAGACTTCGTCGGCGATGATGATGCAGTCGTGCTGATGTGCCAGGGCAATGATTTCTTGGAGCACTGAAACATCTAATACGGTGCCAGTTGGATTATGCGGATTGTTCACGAGGATTACCCGCGTCTGGTCAGTGACCGTACGCCGAAGGTCATCCAAATTTGGTTCGAAATTCGGAGCCTTGAGCTGAACGACCTTATGCACAGCGTTGGTCAACCCAATCATGGCTGCATAGGAATCGTAATAAGGCTCAAAGGTCACAACTTCATCGCCAGGTTCCAGGAAAGCCAGCAGAGAAGCGGCGATGGCTTCAGTCGCGCCAGTGGAAACGACGACCTCAGTCTCCGGGTCAAGCTTCAACGAATAGAACCGCTCCTGATGCGCAGCGATAGCTTCGCGGAGGTTCAACGTCCCTGAACCTGGTGCGTATTGGTTAGCGCCATTTTGTATTGCGTCGATTGCAATTTTCTTGATTTCTGGTGGACCCTCGGAATCGGGGAACCCCTGGCCTAGGTTGATGGCCTTGTGATGATTCGCTAATGCGGTGATTTCTTCAAAGATTGTCACTCCGGGCTGTCCATTGGAATCTAGTAGGTTGGCACCATATGCGGCTCGCTGCCATGGAGTGAATGCAATGCTCATGAGTCCATTATCGTCTCGTACACAGGAACAAGGGTATTAAGTCATGGAATCTTTACGAGACATTCACACCAGATCGCTAATTTGACATGAGTTCTTGATAGATTCAGTTCATGCGAAGAGCGGTATGCCCGGGTTCTTTTGACCCAATTCATAATGGACACGTCGAAATCATTGCGCGCGCGTCGAGCCTTTTTGATGAGGTGATCGTGGCAGTTTCCACTAATTACTCCAAGAAGTATCGCTTCAGCGAAGACGAACGAGTCGCCATGGTAGAAGAAACTGTCGGTGGACTGCGTGGGGTTTCCGCTGTGCCGATGGGCCAGGGCCTGCTAGCTGATTTCTGCAAGGAGCAGGGAGCGGAAGCAATCGTCAAGGGATTGCGTAGCACTGTTGACTACGCCTATGAGATTCCCATGGCCACGATGAATCGGCATCTGACAGGTGTTGAAACGGTCTTCCTTCAGGCTGATACGCGATACACGCATCTTTCATCATCTCTGCTCAAGGAAGTACAGGCTCTTGGCGGGGACGTAGATGAGTACTTCCCGCGCGCTGTAATCAAAAGGCTTACTCATCCGTAGGTAGTTGCGTAATACTGTCGCCATTAACTAATCCGAAGATAGGGGATTCAACACTATGTCTGCACCTCGCGCCATTACTAAAGCGGTCATTCCGGCAGCCGGTTTAGGGACACGATTCCTTCCAGCAACAAAAGCAATGCCCAAGGAAATGCTCCCTGTTGTCGACAAGCCAGCGATTCAATATGTTGTCGCCGAAGCTGCTCGTGCTGGGCTTAATGATGTCCTGATGATTACCGGACGAAACAAGCGCGCTCTTGAAGACCACTTTGACCGAGTTCCTTCATTGGAAGCTTCCTTGGAGGCGAAGGGCGACAAGAAAAAGCTTTCGTTAGTGGAGGAAGCCACAGCGCTAGGCGATATTCATTACATTCGCCAGCGGGATCCGCGGGGTTTAGGACACGCGGTCTTATGCGCAAAACAGCATGTAGGTGATGAGCCATTTGCAGTACTGCTTGGCGATGACTTAATCCACGAGCACGATGACCTACTGACCACGATGATTGCGGTACAGGAAAAGACCGGCGGATCTGTGATCGCCTTGATGGAAGTTGAACCGGATCAAATTAGTTCCTATGGCTGTGCCGATGTGGAGCCTGTTCAAGGTGAAGACTATGTTCGGGTGCGTGGCCTAGTTGAAAAGCCAAGTGTTGAAGAAGCTCCAAGTAATCTTGCAGTTATTGGACGCTATTTACTGCATCCCCGGGTATTCCAGATACTGGAGCATACTGTTCCGGGACGTGGAAATGAAATCCAGCTCACTGATGCTCTCGAAGAACTGGCGACTTCTGAAGGTGAAGGATCAGGAGTGCATGCGGTTGTTTTTCGGGGCCGTCGATATGACACGGGCGACAAGCTTAGCTATCTACAAGCGAACATTAGCCTAGCTGTTGAAAATGAGGAGCTAGGCCCAGGGTTGAAGACATGGCTGAAGTCCTTTGTGCAGAGCTTCGAAGCTTAGATATGACCAAGGCTACTCAGGATAATCACAATTATCTTGGGTAGTCTTTTTCATTGCGCAAAGTCGCCCCAGACGGCGCTGACATTGGGGACCGTGGCTCGGGTGGAGTTGAATTGAAAAAACAAGAAGGCGGGAACTTGGTACTTCTAACGCGTAGTGCGAAGAACCGAGCAATCCGGCAACGGAAAAAACGAACGCAGGGCATCGTTGTCTCAGCGGTAGTCATCTTTCTAGTCGCCTTGATTGGTCTCGGGTACATCTTGTTTGACCTGCAACGGCAGTTCAATACGAAATCTAATACAGTGGCTTTGGAATTCTCTGAAGCGGAACAGCGAGCTCGTCCGATCAAAGATCCTGACGATAAATCCATGAACGTATTAATGCTGGGTGTCGATCACGCTGATGGTGACACGGAAGAATCGGCAGCCTTACGAGGCGCGGTATCGCAACGAAGCGACTCAATGATGCTGGTTCATATTCCAGAAGATCGTTCCCAGATTTACGTGATGTCGATGGTGCGCGATATGTATGTGGACATCCCTGGGCACGGTCAAAACAAACTGAACGCGGCCATCTCATTAGGTGGCGTTCCACTTCTCTTGCAAACTGTCGAGGGGCTATTTGAAACTAAAATCGACCATGTGGCTATGATCGATTTTGAAGGTTTCAAGGAACTCTCAACGGCCTTGGGTGGCGTGACAGTACATAACGAAAAGCAGTTTACCGCGAACGACACTGACTATTTTTATCCCGCTGGTGAAATCACACTTGAAGGGGACCGCGCTCTTCGTTTCGTGCGCGAGCGCAAGTCCTTCTCGAATGGGGATTATCAGCGGGTGATGAATCAGCGAACGTTTATTGCTGCGGCCGCTAACCAAGTGCTTTCTTCTGGAACTCTTACAAATCCTGCCAAGCTCTATGAAATCGTAGATAAGGTTTCCCCATATTTGACCCTAGATGAGAATTTCGATGCTGCAACTCTTGTTGGGCTTGGCCTGCAGTTGAAGAATGTCGATACAAAGAACATGGCAATGTTCACGATGCCGACCGCGGGCACAGCAACCAGCGTCGATGGTCAATCAATTGAACTGGCCAGTGAGACGGCCATTAGACAAATCGGTGAAGCGCTTCGTACTGACTCTATGGGGGAGTACCTTGCAGCTAATCCGCCAGAGTAGAATTTGGCCAAGGTGACTGACATGACAATTCGTGTGTTGCGCATGGCGAAGTGTGAGGTTCGCACGAGCTATCCACTAGACTTTGAACATCTTTGCTCACGAACAGAGCAGTAGTTTGCATAAGAAAATGAGGACTTTTGGGCATGACAGTTGCAGAGGAGGCCGACAAGAGTGGCTTGCACCGTGTAGGTGCGCGGCCAACGTTGGCCAACTATCTGAGGCAGACCTGGGAACGCCGTGAATTCATATACGAGCTAGCTAAGGCTCGGGTGCAAAAACAGAACCAGCAAAACCGGCTGGGAATGATTTGGGTCATTTTGAAGCCGACTCTCAACGCGGTTATGTATGGAGTAATTTTCGGTATCCTGCAGGGCGACAAGAAAACGGCAGATTTCCCTGTCTTCGTGGTCATCGGTGTGTTCTTATTCGAATTTTTCACGAGCTCTATGAATGGCGGCGCGAAATCGATCACAGGTAATCAAGCCTTGGTTCAGTCTTTATCATTCCCACGATTGAGTCTGCCAGTGGCGCAAATTACTCAGAATTTGCTTACGCTGATGCCCATGCTCATTGTCATGTTCATTTACTCGGTCATTCTCGGCACAGTCCCTAAATGGACTTGGTTTGGAATCGTTCCGATTATTGTTATTTTCACTGTATTCAACATGGGCATAGCGCTCATCTGTGCGAGAATCACTGTGCATGTCCGGGACTTCACGCAAATCTTGCCGCTTGTGACTCGAATGCTTTTCTATACGTCTGGCGTACTCTTTAGCGTAGACCGCATTCTCGCCAGCTGGCCTTGGCTTGTGACAGTCTTTGATTACCATCCGCTCTATCAAACACTCCAGTTGGCTCGAGCCATGATTATGGATAATGCTGAATATAATCCGTTTGGCTGGTTGGTAATCGGTGCATGGGCCATTGTCGCGCTTGTCTTTGGACTTATTTTCTTCTGGAAAGCTGAGGAGCGTTACGGTCGTGCCAATTAGTTTTGATGACCTGATCAACCCGGGATTACATCCTGAATATGAGCCAGCCCCTATTTTTTCGGATGACACCTCCTTTATTGATGTGGTCCATCCTGACCAGATTAAACAGTCCACTCTAAAAATTGATGAAAGCCGTCAACCAGTTGTTATGGTTGATAATTTGCATGTCAAGTATCAGGTCTTCTCGAGTGGTAAAGCTGTGGGCAACGCCGGGGCACGCAGACTATTGCAACCTAAGATGCGGGGAGTGCGGACGGTTCATGCGCTTCAGGGCATCTCATTTGTTGCCTATGAAAACGAATCCATTGGCATTATAGGTTCAAATGGATCAGGCAAGTCGACGCTGTTGCGTGCTATCACTGGACTCACGCCACCTGCCTCAGGTACCGTCTATGCACGATCCCGTCCCAGCCTTTTGGGTGTCGGCGCTGCTCTGATTCCGGATTTATCTGGGGATAAGAACATCACCTTGGGTGGCTTGGCTCTGGGTTATAACCGTGAACAGGTCGAACAGATGAGAGAAGAAATCACCAAGTTTGCTGAATTGGAAGAATTCATCGATCTCCCAATGAGGACCTATTCTTCTGGCATGGCAGCACGTTTGAAGTTCGCCATCGCAGCGTCAAAACAGCACGATATTTTGATCGTCGATGAAGCACTGGCAGTTGGTGACGCCAAGTTCCGTAAGCGAAGTGAAGCGAAGATCCGTGAGATCCGTGAAAACGCCGGTACTGTCTTCCTCGTTTCGCACTCAATGAATTCCATCAAGGAAACTTGTAACCGTTGCATATGGATTGAAAAGGGTGTCCAGAAAATGGACGGGGATCCAGACACGGTCATTAAGGCCTATCAGCAGCATAAAAAGTAAGAGACGAATGACTGAAATTCCTGGCGTATCCTACGTCATGCCTGTGTTGAACGAAGCCGAGTATCTAGAAGAAGCCGTTCGATCGATCCTGACTCAAGATTATGATGGTGAAAAAGAGCTAGTCTTAGCCTTGGGGCCAAGTAGCGACGATACTAATGTAGTTGCTGCGCGTTTGGCTGGATCAGACCCCCGCATTGTCCTGGTGGACAACCCTAGAGGACGTACCCCGATTGCTCTGAACTTAGCGGTCAAAAAGTCAACTTATCCAATTGTCATGCGTGTGGATGCGCACAGTGAGCTACCAGCAAACTACACTCGCCGTGGTGTGGAAACGCTTTTCCGAGTAGGAGCGCATGACGTCGGAGGGCTGATGGATGCGCGGGGACGCACTCCGAAACAACGCGCTATCGCGGCCGCCTACCACTCAAAATTTGGTTTTGGTGGTCCGGCTTATCACTCTGGCGCTCCAGAGGGGGAGGCCGAGTCCGCGTATCTTGGTATTTTCCGTCGCGAGGTATTCGATGAAGTCGGTTTCTATGATGAAGACATGTGGCGAGCCCAGGACTGGGAGCTTTGCTTGCGAATACGTCAAGCTGGTCACAAGGTCTGGTTCGATCCAGAATTGAAGGTGGGTTACTACCCCCGTGATAATTTCAAGGCATTGGCTCGTCAGTCATATGCATCGGGAACTTGGCGAGGAGAGATTGCCCGGCGTTTCCCTGAAGGCAAATCAATTCGCCACGACATGCCACCCGTTCTACTGGCTGGGATAATATCAGGTATTCTCGCGATGGTTGCAGCTCCGCTGACTCGGGGACACGTATCTCGACCAGTTCAGTTACTGTTCGATACGGCTCGACTAGCTCCAGTTGTCTATACCGCCGCGACTCTCGCCGCAGGTCTCAAATCCAGTGCGCGGGGGGTTCCGGAAAAGGTACTAACTGCCGGCGCGTTCCAAGCAATCCACCTGCCTTGGGCAGCGGGATATATCAAGGGACGTATATTCGGTGCCGCAGGAACTGTGGACAAAGGACGCGTTAAGTGAGCGTAGAACGACCCAAGAATCCCACACTGGATCAGCTGCGCGCCGTGTGTCAGCCGCCAGAAGTAAAGGCGCGCAAGAACGCTGAACATTGGACAGCTGAGCTCTATTTGCGTCATATCTCTATTTATCTGACTGCAGTATTGGTCCGCACTAGGATCAGTGCAAACGGCGTTACCGGTTTGATGATCATGGCCGGCTGGTGCATGTCATTGGCCCTGCTTATCCCCGGTATTTGGGGGCCAGTCTTGGCCGTGGCGTTGTCGCAGGTGCAGCTGTACTTCGATTGCTCGGATGGTGAAGTCGCACGTTGGCGCGCCTCCCAATCCCCGCGTGGCATATTCATCGATATGGTTGGGCACCACACAACAGAGGCCTTGATCCCGATAGCCCTTGGGTATCGCGTTTTCAAAGAACTCTCAACAAACGGTGCAACAGCAACCCAAGCTTGGCCTACTCTATTCATGGGCGCCTGTTTGGCTGTGCTTCTAGTGCTGAACCGTTCACAATCACTTATGGTCCATGCCGCCCGCGGTATGGCGGGGCTACCGAAACTGCCGGACACGGCAGCCGCACGTGCGGTTCCTACGAACACGGTGATTGGCCGGTTGCGCTCCTTGGCGAAGTTCCTACCCTTCCACAAGCTGTTGCACGCTGTGGAACTGAGTTTGATCATTTTGGCTTGTTCCATAATTTCGGTAGTTAGCGGTGCCCCTGGACTTGCAGAGAAATGGCTGATTTGGATTCTTCTGCCGGCGTGCCTCCTAGTTAATATGGGTCATTTTCTCTCGAATATGGTTTCTGCGCGGTTGAAGGTTTAGAACCGCTCCACCGTTGAATTTGAATTGAAAGGGTAGCGCATGAGTCAGCCGCTAACACCGCAGATCGGCGTGGTTGTTCTAACGATGGGCAACCGTCCCATTGAGCTTCGTCGTTCCTTGGACTCATTGCTATCCCAACGCGGCGTAGAAATCGATGCCGTAGTAGTTGGCAACGGTTGGGACCCTACTGGGATTCCCGAAACCATAAAAACGCAGCACCTCCCGGAGAATCTTGGGATTCCTGCTGGCCGAAACGCGGGAGTTTCCCAAGTTTCGGGTGAGTATCTCTGTTTCCTGGATGACGATTCTTGGTTCCTAGACGATGATTTCTTAATTACCGCAATAGCGCGTTTTAAGCATTATCCAAAACTCGGATTGCTGCAGCCAAGGATCACGGATCCTGAAAATAGTGATATGGATCCTACGCGTTGGATCCCCCGTTTGAAGAAACGAACTGCGGCAGAGCCAAGCAAGGTTTTCCATGTGGGGGAGACCTGCCTAGTTACCACTCGGGCACTCTTCGAAGCCACTGGCGGCTGGGCGGGGGGCTTCTGGTATGCCCATGAAGGTATCGAACTTGCCTGGCGGATCTGGGATACCGGCACCTACGTTTGGTATGCAGGTGATATGAGAATCGGGCATCCCGTGGTCGATCCTCGACGTCACGATGAGTTCTATCGATTGAATGCTCGCAATCGTGTTTGGCTTGCTCGTCGTAACCTGCCGGCTCCATTCCTATGGATCTATCCAATTTCATGGGCGTTAATCGAGTGCTTGCGATTGCGGAAAAACTCGTCTGCAGTGAAGCAGTACCTAGCGGGTTGGAAAGCAGGATGGAAGGGCAGTCCCTGGTACCAGGAACCGCGCGCCAAGCTTCGTTGGAACACGGTGTTGCGAATGACGCTGTCCGGACGTCCGCCCGTTATTTAGATTTCGGAGTTGTGGACACTGCTCTGAGCCGTGATGCTCAGCTGAGCCAGTAGATGTGGTTGTATCGTGTAACGGATTAACTGATTTAGACTAATATGGTTTTTTGGTCGTTCAAATTTAAAGTGAACAGCCTGTAAAATGTTCCTGAATGTAGCGAAGCGAATTTGCCTGTCGCGATTTACCAACAAGTGCTGGATGGTGTGAGATTTGAGTTTCCGTGGATGGAGGGGCCAGCTTGGTCGTAAGCTACCCGATGCATTCTGGGAGAAGATCCTCACGTGGTCTACGAGCGGCCAAAATTCACTAGATCTTGATATCGAACGAATCCGATCAATTAGCATTGATGGTTCGCGCGCCGTAGCAACATCTTTAGGGATCGAGTATCTTGATGATCGGCTACGTGGCGTTTCGACGGTTTCGAAGTCGGGGTGGCAAAAGCTTTCTTCAGCACTACAGGAGGCTGGCTACAAGCTGACGAAAGTGAGCTTGGATGCAGCGAGCTATGGTGCGTTGAGCGTTTGGACGGTCCATTCCCAAGCGGCTGAGCAGGGCGCATCGTTTAGACGCCACTCGGGTCTAGGTTCGATATGGGCTGTCTACTCCGATGGCAAATCATTGATGCCGGATATTCAAGATTTCACAGAGCCAGTAGATGCCGTATACACGTGGGTTGATTCGGCAGATCCAGCATGGCAAAAAGCGTATCGCGAATTTAAGCAGTCAATCCCTGCCGGTGCATCACATCCGAGCAGCCGTGATTTGGCGCGGTACACTTCTCGCGACGAACTGAAGTACTCGTTGCGCTCTCTGGAAATGAATATGCCATGGATTCGTAATATCTACTTGGTGACTGCAGGTCAAGCTCCGCATTGGCTCAACACGGAAAATTCCAAAATCAAGCTGGTGAGTCACAGCGAGATATTTGATTCTCCCGAAGAATGCCTACCAACGTTCAACTCACATGCGATTGAAACGCAGCTTTCCAATATCAGAGGCCTGTCCGAATATTTCATTTATGTGAATGATGACATCTTCTTTGGGAGGCCGATGTCACCAAATGTGTTCTACACCGGCAGCGGTGCCGTTAAGTATTCTTTGGCCAATGCACATTATGCTGAAGCGACGAACCCTAGGCTTGCAGTAAACCTGGCAGCTCAATTGAATGCAGACTTGATCCAGGATAAATATGGGAAGACAACTGCACTAAAGTTCCGCCATGTAGCGCACCCGCAACGGAAGAGCGTCCACGAGATAGTCCGGTCTTCGTTTAAGGCTGAGGTTAAGTCCACTGCAAGGCACAAGTTCAGGCACGTTGACGATATTTCCTTACCGTCTTCTTTGGCACACTACGTTGCGGCAGCTGAAGGTATCGGCGTTCCTGTTGATATCGATTATTCTTATGTTGATCTTGGTGGCGAACACTTGCCGATGAAACTCTATCGACTGGTACGCGGACGCGGCACGCAGATGTTCTGCTTCAATGAAGTGTCGAGTGTGAGTGGTACGGAAAAACGTGGCCAGCTGGCCAAGAAAGTTCTCGATACGCTGTTTCCGTACAAGTCATCTTTCGAAAAGTAATCCGGAAGCATTCAGGTTTCACCAAGTTCGGCATGAAAAACTTGTGAAGCATTATTTATCGTTCAAGTAAGAAAAGTACCAGGTGCTGCGGTGCAGCGACAGGTGCGGTAGCGCTACAGAATTGGGGCTACCGTTTATTACAGCAGGAGGCATCCAATGACCAAGACGGTACTGACCTATGGAACGTTTGACCTTTTCCATATTGGTCACCTAAACATCTTGAAGCGCCTTAAGGAAAAGGGCGACCGTTTGGTAGTTGGCGTTTCCACCGATGAGTTCAACGCAATCAAGGGCAAGAAGCCGGTAGTACCGTTCGAACAGCGCCGTGAGATCGTGCAAGCCATAAAGTACGTCGATCTAGCCATCCCGGAAGAGAATTGGGAACAGAAGCGCCTGGATATCAAGAAGTACGATGCCAAGGTCTTCGGCATCGGGGAAGACTGGAAGGGCAAGTTTGACGACCTCGGTGACGAAGTCGAAGTTGTCTACCTTCCACGCACATCGGGCATTTCCACAACCGAGTTGAAGCGCGTCCTGAGCCAATTTGATGAGCGCCACGTGGATTCCTTGAAGGATACGCTAGACACGCTTAGCCAGATCGTGAAAGAACTGAGCTAGTTATTCCGTTTGCACACTTGCTTTTTCTTGATTTTTGAAAGTTCCTATGTCTAGCGACCATATTTCAGCCACTATTAAATCCAGCGTCAAAAATGCCCTGATGAAGGTGGGGCGCCGTCCAGGGGCAAAGCGACTATCGCGGGTAATGGGCTTGAATTCCCGCCCTGGAATTCTCAATGTTGGCGTTTCCGGTATTCCTGTTCCTGGTGCTGTCGCGGTGTACTTCGGCGATGGCGCAGACAAAATTTACCAAGTAACTCAGTGGCTACCAGTACTTGAAGAACTTCATGTGAAGCAAGAGGTTCTGTTGGTCTTCCGAACTTTGAGCGCTTTCAAAGCCGCCGAGAAGTTCACCGATCTTCCGAGGATATACATCCGTCGCTTCTCAGATCTGATGGATTTGTATGACGACAACGAGCTCAAGCTGGTCATCTATACGAATAACTCGCGTAGCAATTTCCAGTCTCTTGATCACCCTCGTTTGGTGCATGTTCACGTGAACCACGGTGAGAGCGACAAGCTGTCGATGGTCTCGAACAAGGCGAAGGCTTACGACAAGGTCTTCGTCGCTGGCCCAGCCGCCATCAAGCGTCACGAGGCGATGCTGATCGATTTTGACCACACCAAGCTTGAAGTCACCGGCCGTCCGCAGCTGGACATCGATTTTGTGCCGGAGCTGGATCCGAGCGACAAGTTGGATGTGATGTACGCGCCAACATGGGAAGGCGAGAACGACGACAACAACTACACCTCGTTGGATACGTATGGGGTCGCCATCGTTGAAGCGTTACTGGCGAATCCATCCTGGCGGATTATTTACAAGCCCCATCCTCGTATCCAGACAAGCAAGAATCATGGTGTTGCCCAAGCCCATTCACGCATTATGGATCTTATTAGTAGCGCCAATGAATCCGGTGCGACGCACGTTATTTCTGAACAGGGCAATATCTTGGCGATGTTTGAGTCCACTGATGCACTGATAACAGATGTATCAAGCGTAGGGCTGGACTATTTGTACCTTCAGCCTAGCAATCCATTGGTGATTTCAGATCGTCGTACGAATCGCGAAATCTTGCACAGGGATGCTCCAGTCGCTAAGGCATGTCATGTCATTGATCGTGACACTGTGGCAAACGTGAGCGAAGTTCTTAATGACGCGCTGGTGCATGATCGGCATAAAGAGCAACGAAATGAAATGCGTAAGTTCTACTTCGGCGAATTAGGCCGAGGGGACTCCACCAAGCGCTTCCAAGCCGTAGTAAAAAAGCTCATCGACGAACGCGAGAGCAAGTTGCAAAACTTCCGAGGTTGGCACAACTAATCAGCAGAACACTTGATTACGACCCCAAATTCCTATCATCGTAGGGATCTGGGGTCGTCTTTCTTGTCGTTGTGTTTTCAAACCAACAACACTCTGCCCTTAATTAGGCAATTCGGCCGTGGCGTGCGAGAGAATCGGATGGTACATAGGCACTGTTTAGCTGGCGCCTATGGTTAAGACCCCCTTCTGAAGGACCCCGGTGGATATTTTTCGTACGCGTATAGCTCTCGGCGTAGGCCGTCGAATTGAACGACTAGGTAGATACCGTATTGCGGCTATCTACTACGGTCAGACATTAAGCAAAGGCCTGACCAAGTCGGCAGAAGTGCAATTCCGCTACGGATACAGTCTGTACAAGTGCAAGCAATATCAAGCGGCCATGAACGAGCTTGAATCTGCCATTGCCCGTCAGCCGCACCGTTATGGGTGGATTCAAACGCTCGCCATGAACATGCAGCGAATGAAAAAATATGAGCGTTCCCTCGAACTATTTGCAGCTGCCTGCGATGGAGACCCAAGCAAAATTACTTGGCGGATGCGCTGGGCACGTTGCGCGCGCCTGGCCCGTAAACCAGATCTCGCATCAGCTATCCTCGACGGATTGGTGGCAGATTTCCCCAACGATCCAGCAGCTTCCGCGGCTATCGCGAAATTCCTTTTTGAGACTGGTCAACGCTGGCGCGAACTAGATGTTCGCCTTCAATACGAAAGTCAGCATGTAGACGACGCAAATTGGATGTTTCTGACTGCGCAAGCGGCATCCTTCATGTCTCGTTTTGAGCAAGCTGAGCAGTACTTGCAAAAGGCTTTGAACTTGGATGACCAACAGCCTAGGTACTGGTACGGTCTTGGTCGTTGTTTAGAAGAACTGGGTAGAACCGCTGAAGCCCAAAACGCGTACTCTAACGCTGTGCTTCGCTCCACAGACAAGATGGTTCTGAACGTTGGAGTAGGCAAAATCCATGAAAATGAAGAAGACTGGAATCGAGCGTTGGATGCCTACGAACTTGAACTGCAGAATGGTTCAAGTGAGTCCAATCTATACCTCTTGAATTACCGTGCTGGCGAAACGGCAGCAAGACTTTTCGAGTTCCGCCAGGCAAACGAATACTTCCAGCGCGCGGAGAACTATGCAGATACCGCTGAAGAGCGAGTATTAGCTGGGTATGCCCGTGGACGACTACTCGCTCGCGCAGGAGAACAATTAGAATCGGTAGCATGTTTTTCTGAATTTGTTGACCTGTTGCCAGAACAGAAAAGAATTGAACCAGCGGTTGCGTTGTTCCGTTATGCGTATGGGCTTAAACAACTAGGCCGGTTCGAGGAAGCCAGTGCTCGATTCGGTGAGGCGGCAGAGGCCTGGGGCTATCTGAACGGTAGCTTTAGAGGGTCTAAAGCCGCGGGAGCACGAGCAAACTACCATCGCCAGCACGGTGCGATTGCTGCGGCTAGTGGAGACTGGGAGACGGCTGCTTCTGCCTATGCGTCAGCATTGTGGCATTCTTCCTCTACCGAGCGCCAGTGGCAGGCAAAAGCTGGACATGCTTTCGCAGAACTTGGGCTGTTCGAATCGGCGTGTGAATACTATGTGGGCATGCTGCTGTTCACAGAGATCTCCGTGGCGGGGCTCGGAAGCGCATTGAAGGGACTTGGCCGTCGACGGGGAGCATTGGCTATCCATGCGCGAGAAATAGAACCGCTAGATGAGAAGCTAGTAGTTTTCGAATCGTCACATGGAAAAAATGTCCATTGCCATCCGCTGGCGATTTTCCGACAAATGCGGAAGGATCCACGCTTTGAAAATTTCCGTTTCGCGTGGGTCTATAACGAATATTCCGAAGTTCCTGCTCAGCTGAGTGAAGAACCGGATGTAGCGATTGTAAAGCAGCATTCGGACAAATATATCCGGTTGCTTGGAACCGCTAAGTACCTGGTGAACAACGCGACCTTCCCAACATACTTTGCCCGTCGGGAAGGGCAACGAGTTCTGAACACCTGGCATGGCACACCCTTGAAGTATATGGGCAAGCTAGTCAAGGACGGCGTCGCAGAGCACCGTAACGTTCAGCGCAACTTCCTTCAAACCACTCATATGATGGTTCCAAATGCGCACACACTTAAAACCCTCAGCACCGACCATGACCTTGACGGATTGTTCCCCGCGAAGGTAGCGCTGACCGGTAGTCCTCGAATTGATCAGATGATCAATATGAGCGAAGTACGACGACGGGAAATCCTGGAGATTCTCGGTATCGATCCGAACAGCACCAAGAAGATTGTCTTGTTTGCGCCAACGTGGCGTGGTCAGCTAACGGATCGCTCTTACGACGTCACCGGTCTGGTCGAGGATCTGGCGGCGATGGCGCAAGGTGAACACCACATGCTTTTCCGGGCACATCGTTTCGCTGAACAGCTTATTGGCGATGCGGCCTTGGACGCTACCGTCGTGCCTGCTGCGATTGATACAAATGAGCTTTTGGCCGTAGTTGATGTACTGATCACCGACTATTCCTCAATCTTCTATGATTTCTTGCCAACCAAGAAGCCAATCATTTTCTACACGCCTGACTTTGAAGCTTATGATGCAGAACGTGGCCTGTACTTCGAGCGCTCTACCTGGCCTGGCCACGTCTTGGACTCGATTGAGGAAGTCTGCGTTGAACTTAATCGCCAACTTAGCAGCGGAGATATAGTCCCGCACGAAAACTTAGAGAAGAACGTGGCTGAATTTGCTTCCATGGAGGACGGGAAAGCCACCCAGCGGGTTATTGATTTCTTCTTCCTAGATGACGAGAGCTATTTGCTTGAGCCACCACAAGATGAGCGGATCAAGCTGTTGTTCTATCAGGGTCCGTTCAAGCCCAACGGCATTGCGACTGCATTCACCAATTTGATCGGCTCGCTTGATCCAGAAAAATACTTGGTGTCGGTTGCTGTGGACATGAGCGCTGTTGGAAGCAATGCAGAATCGCTGGAGATCCTCGATGCGCTTCCTGATCATGTGAAGATTCTTCCGCGCGCAGGTGCAACTATCATGTCGGCCGAAGAGCGTTGGGTTTCCGATAGTTACCACGCGCAGCGCGGCTTCGCCTCTCCGGTAGCCGAGCGCATCCATCTGAACACGATGGAACGCGAAATGCAGCGTTCCTTCGGGGACGCACGCTTCGATGTAGCCATCGATTTCGAGGGTTACTCGCGATTCTGGGCCATGCTGTTTGCTGCGTCCCATACTCATGCGAAGCGCAACTACATTTACCTGCACAATGACATGGTAGGGGAGTGGAAGCTGCGTTTCGGTACTATGCCGGGCTTATTTGCCACCTATCGTCACTATGACCGATTGGTTTCTGTTACTGAGAGCGTTGGCCAGCAGAACAAGCAAGAATTGACTGAGCTATTCGGGCTTCTTCCTGACCAGTTCACCGTCTCAGAGAACTTGTTGGATCTGCGTAAGCCTTTAGAGTGGTCCGAAGCAGCGGAGCCAGTGCATCGCTTCGAAGGTAATGATCTTAAGGTATTTGCCAACATGGCACGCTTGTCTCCTGAAAAGGGGCAACTGAAGCTGCTCGAAGCATTCGCAAAGATCAATGCGGACCATCCGGAAACCCGATTGTTATTGATCGGAGATGGTCCACTGCGTAGTGACCTGGAAACGGAAATCAAAGCACGCGGGCTCACCGGGCGTGTCGTAATCACCGGCTTGCTGTCCAACCCATTCCCAACTTTGAAGACGGCCGACTGCTTTGTCTTTTCTTCTGACTACGAAGGCCAGGGTTTGGCGATGATTGAAGCAATGATGCTAGGTCTACCAGCAATTTCCACTGACGTTGTTGGCTCACATAGTGTTCTTGTTGGCGGTTACGGGCAACTTGTAGAAAACTCGGCCGAGGGATTGATCGATGGAATGCAAGCATACCTAGATGGCTATCAGGCAGAGAAGGAATTTGACGCAGAGCTATACCAAGTTGGTGCGCTCGCCCAGTTTGAGGAGCTACTTAGCCCGGTGAAATCCTAGGCGACGGAGTTTAGCCAGACCGAAAGAGGTGGGGCGAAGAA
>NZ_JBLVOJ010000025.1:531754-568229 GCF_053543715.1 Glutamicibacter sp. AGC46 | reverse complement strand
ATTCTTCCCCCCACCTCTTTTTGACTCCGAATATCTAGGCTGCGCGCCGGCCAGGCAAGTGGGAAATCGCTGCATTGCCATGGATCAGGTTCAGTGATTCATCGATAAAGCGCTGCATGCTGGCACCTTTGGTGACATCACCAAAGTAGTACTCGACAACTTCTTTGAACCCAGCGTTCTCTTCCATAAGTGCCGAACGAATTAACGCTGGACCTTCAGTGGACTGAGAGGCTGATAGGGCAGGTAGTTTGCTTAGAGCGGGGGAATCTGAAATGGTCGCCTCCTCAGAAACTGGAGTGGTAACGAACATAGGTTTACCTGTTGCAAGAAAATCGTAGGCCACTGCGGAAATATCCGTGATGCAAATATCCGACTGGGCCCACTGCCAGCCCCAATGGGTGGTGTCGTCGAATAAGAGGCGCCCAGTAGAGGTCGAATTTGCTGAATTCAACTTATTCCGAATCCGCTCCACAGCTTGTCCATATTGCGAGGAATTGATACCCGAACGTGGGTGTGGCCGGAATATTATATTGAATCCTCCGTCCCTAATTAGAGAATCAACAAGTTGTTCGCCGTGAGAAAGAAGGGAACCGTAATTCATAGAAGGGCGGTCGCCTTCCCAAGTTGGAGCATAAAGTACGGTGGGCAGTGACTGGTTGATTGAATATGGTGCCAAATAATCAATGTCTATCTGCGGTCGTCCTATCAGACGAGTGCGATCCACGGCATCGAAATTATGCAGATGGTCGCTCAAGCGATCACGGGCGGCCTGCCCAGCGGAAAAGACATAGTCGTAGGCTTTGAGCTGGTTTGACCACATATAGGCTTTTTCACTCTCGCCATGGCTGATGAAAACATGGTCCGGAGTGTTAAAGCGCATCATCTGGAAGTTGCGAATATTCTGGTTGACGTAAAACACGAGACGCAAGTCTTGGGAATTTACCAAATTTTCAACATCTTCGATGGTCGGGGCGTAGTGGACCGGCAGGGCGCATTCCTCACGCAGTGCCAAAGCTGAGTCAGGAAGTCGCGCAATGATAACAACGGGTACGTGTTTGGCCAGTTGTTTAATGGGTTCGTACCACTGTCGGATTTGATAGGCGTTGACCATAGGATCCGCGAAGTAGAGGGCAACCTTGTACCGGTCGTCGCCGGTAGGCGCGTGAAAGAACTCAGTGGCATGACGGCTAATGAACTTGCGGTGCTGTCGCGCAACCAGGCGTTTCCCTGCGTACGCCGCCGCATTGTTCAAGGTCTTGAGTACCTTCATTGAAGTTCCTTTGCCACTGATTTGTATACCTGAAAATAATCATATGGCTTGGATTTCGTAGGATGCTGTCGACATGCTTAATGAAGCCATGGAACCTAGGAAACTTTAGGTTAACGATCTAAATACGTTCAGGTAAGGCACGTGTCGCTAGACCCAAAATTTGCAGAAGCGTCTGTTCGTACCACCATTGCGAGCGTAGTTCCCAAATGCGATATGATGTGAGCAGTGCAACTTCCGAATCAAGGTCCAAAAACTGGTTTCAGTTTGGGAACTTGGCCTACGGCAAGCTAAGATGAAATGTCGGACTATGTTTCTATAGGAGTCATCATTAGCGAAAAGCGTTCTGATCGATCGTCACACGGCGAACTCGATCGCAACTCGCCTCTGGTTTTTTCAACCAGGGAGCTCGGCCGTTCGCCTGGCTCAATGAAAACTCTCAATGAGCAGGTTTCGGCACCCACAGATGTGGGAAATGCACTCATCGGTATTCGTGGAGGATCTGAGCTTGACTTAGATCTTCGCTTTGAAGCCGTGCATGAAGGAATTCTGGTATCGGGTACCGCTACAGCGCAAATCGCTGGGGAATGTGGACGATGCTTGGAGCCCATCGAGTACGACTTCGAGGCTGATATTCAAGAGCTCTTCTATTATGAAGAGAGCGAAGAATTCGAAGACGATGATGATGTGGACCAGTATTGGGTGGTCGGTGACTTGATTGACATCGATCCGGTAGTACGGAGCGCAGTGGTTACCGCCCTGCCGTTCCAGCCGGTTTGCCGGGAAGATTGCTTGGGGCTCTGCAGTGAATGCGGAATCAGCCTCAACGATGACCCTCAGCATGATCATGAGATTCTGGATCCACGTTGGGCAGCGCTAGCGCAGCTGTCCGACATTGTCGCAGAGGATGCGACAAATGATAAAACGTCAGACAAGAGAGAAGAGAAGTAGTCGTGGCTGTTCCAAAGCGGAAGATGTCCCGTGCGAATACTCGTGCCCGCCGTTCTCAGTGGAAGGCTACCGCACCGAACCTGGTGAAGACCGTTGAAAACGGTCGCGTAACCTACAGCCTGCCTCACCAGGCTAAGGTTGTCACCGACTCGGCTGGTACCGAATTGTTCCTTGAGTACAAGGGTCGCAAGGTCGCAGACGTCTAAGACATGTCTTCAAAAGAAGAACTTATGAAGCGTCTCGGAATCAATATTGATTCCGAGACGTTTCGTCTTGCATTTACCCACCGCTCATATTCCTATGAAAACGGTGGCATTCCAACGAATGAACGCCTTGAATTCTTAGGCGATTCAATTCTTGGCTTCTGCGTTGCAGAATTCCTATACGCAACTTTCCCGCATCTGCCTGAAGGCGATCTCGCGAAGCGACGAGCGGCTATCGTCAGTACCCGCGCCTTGGCGATCATTGCCCGTGATCTGGAAGTGGGGGAGCACCTGCTCCTAGGACGTGGGGAAGCCCAGTCCAACGGAGCCAATAAATCCTCCATTCTGGCAGACACCATGGAAGCAATTCTTGGGGCCACCTACTTGGTTCAAGGCATGGAAGCTGCGCGCTCGTTTGTGCTTCGCTTCGTCACTCCACTGCTGGAAGATCATCGGCTGCTGGGCGCGACGACTGACTGGAAAACTGTAATCCAGGAAGAAGTAGCCTCCCAAAAGCTCGGCGAGATGCACTACCAGGTCACTGGTTCCGGTCCTGACCACGCACGCACCTACCTTGCCGAACTCCGCATCGGAAACGAGGGATACGGCCAGGGACAAGGGCCATCCAAGAAGGAAGCTGAGCAGGAAGCGGCGCACAAGACTTGGCTGTTGCTGCATCCAGGTGAGCAGCTACCTAAGGGATAGCGTTTAGTTCATGCCAGAACTGCCAGAAGTTGAAGTAGTCCGAGAAGGACTGGATAAGTGGGTTCGCACTCGAACGGTACTGACCGCTCAAGTGCTGGACCCGCGTTCCGTCCGCCGTCATACCGACGGCGTTGAAGATTTTGAACAGACATTGAGCGGTTGCTCTATCGCTTCCGTGGTTCGCCGGGGCAAGTTCCTCTGGATGGACCTCGAAGGCCTTTCAACTCCTGCAGCATTGGTTGCCCACCTCGGCATGAGCGGTCAACTTCTTGTCGAAGAACCTGATGCTCCCGATGAGAAACATCTAAAAGTCAGGCTCTCACTCAGCGAAAGATCTGATTTCCCCAGCGAACTGCGTTTCGTAGATCAGCGTATCTTTGGGGGAATGTTCCTCTCCCCACTGGTTGCAACAACCGATGGGTTGCCTGCCGGAGCCGGGTCGCTAAAAGCATCGATCCCACAGGCGGCTGCTCACATTGCCAGAGACGTGATGGATCCGCACCGCAAGCCCGAAGATCTGTACGTCGCGCTTCGCAAAAAGACGACAGAACTCAAGAGAGCCATTTTGGACCAGGGGATCATTTCCGGAGTCGGCAACATCTATGCGGATGAAGCACTCTGGCAAGCAGGCCTTTCAGGTTTGCGCAATACTGGCACTATCAGGCGTCCAGAAGTGCAACGCCTTAACGATGCTTTGGTTGATGTGATGACACGCGCCCTCGCCGCTGGTGGTACGAGCTTTGATTCTCTATACGTGAATGTTAACGGCGCTAGCGGTTATTTCGCCAGGTCCTTGAACGCCTACGGGCGCGAAGGCAAAGCCTGTTTGCGTTGCAGAGAAAACGGCCGTGAGTCTCTGATTCGTCGTGATCCCTTCATGGGCCGTTCTTCCTACAGCTGTCCCGTGTGCCAGCCGCGACCACGCCGAACAAGACGTTAGCTGGCACATCAGGAGCTTTCCTCAAGCTATGCAATCTGCGAATTGAGCACTTGTTCATTGAACGGCGCCCAAGCGTCTACTGCCCACTGGCCAAAGCCTTTATCTGTGAGCGTCACACAGGCCAGACGATGCTCCGGGTCCACCCAGAGGAATGTACCGGACTGACCAAAATGCCCGAAAGTGGTATCTGGATGGCTTGCGCCTGTCCAGTGTGGCGCTTTGGACGAACGGATTTCAAACCCGAGTCCCCAGTCATTCGGGTTCTGCCGGCCATAGCCGGGCAGAATTCCAGCGAGGTTCTCGAAATGCACACGCGTTGCCTCGCTCAATGTTTCTTGCGTCACGATAGTTGGGTGCAAAAGTTCGGCAGCGAATTTTGCTAGGTCCGCAGCGGTGGATCGGCCATCCTTTGCGCAGCTGCCGGCAATTTCCGTATCAGCCATCCCCAGTGGAGCGAAGACCGCTTCCTGGGCGTACTGGGCCATGCTGATTCCGGTCTGTTGTTCCAGATGCTCTGCGAGCTTTTCAAAGCCGTAGTTGGAGTATCCGCGTTTAGTCCCTACGGCAAAGCGGATGGTTTCGGAATCAAAGTCGTAGCCTGCTGTGTGCGCCAATAGGTGGTGCACCGTTGAACCCTCTGGCCCTGCAGGGTCTTCGAGGGTGATGGCTTCTTCTTCCAGAGCAACCAAGAACGTGTAGGCACTGAGCAACTTGGTCACCGAAGCCAAGGGGTAAACACGTGCAGTATCACCGTGCTGGTCAACGATTGCACCATTGCCGTTCACCACCACGGATACCGCGTTGTCACTTGGCCACTGGTCAATCTGCGTCAGAATGCTCATAGAATGATCTATCCCTCGATTTTCTTCCTCGGATTTTGCGAGCACAACCAGATAATCCCCAGTGCGCTTCGCTAGAATTGCGACAAGGATTGGGTTTGATTGCCCAACCCAACTTTAGCGATTTGGCCCAAACATAGGAACTTCACGCCGTGCATCTCAAGACTCTCACCGTTCGCGGATTCAAGTCTTTCGCATCGGCGACCACTTTTGAGTTTGAACCGGGTGTCACGGCTGTTGTAGGACCTAACGGTTCCGGCAAGTCCAATGTGGTTGACGCGCTGTCCTGGGTCATGGGTGAACAGGGTGCCAAGACGCTTCGCGGCGGCAAGATGGAAGACGTGATCTTTGCTGGCACTTCTGGCCGACCACCACTGGGCCGTGCCCATGTTTCCCTGACAATCGATAACTCTGATGGCCAGCTGCCTATCGACTATGCAGAAGTCACTATCTCCCGCACGCTGTTCCGTACTGGTGGCTCCGAATACGCCATTAATGGAAGTTCGTGCCGTCTTCTGGACATTCAAGAGCTGCTTTCGGATTCCGGTCTGGGTCGAGAAATGCATGTCATTGTCGGACAGGGACAGCTGGACCGCATCCTGCACGCTACTGCTGAAGATCGGCGTGGCTTCATCGAGGAAGCGGCCGGCGTGCTCAAGCACCGCCGGCGCAAGGAGAAAACCCTGCGCAAGCTTCAAGCGATGCAAGGAAATCTGGATCGCCTTGAAGATTTGAGCGCCGAGGTTCGCCGCCAATTGGCTCCGTTGGGACGGCAAGCGAAAATCGCTCGCCGTGCGCAGACGGTGCAGCTCGATGTCAGGGATGCAAAGTCCCGCCTGCTGGCAGATGATTTGGTCACACTGAACAACAAGCTTGCCCAGGATATTGATGACGAATCCAAGATCCAAGCTCAGCAAGAAGACGCTGCGGCACGCCTGGACCGCATCAAGAAGCACATCGCTGAACTGACTGCCCAGATGGAAACCATTACCCCGCGACTGGTTCAGATCCAGGAAACGTGGGTTTCGTTGAGCACGCAGGCAGAGCGTTATCGATCGCTGGTCGCGTTGGCTCGTGAACGCGGGAAATTGCTGGAAAGCAATGAAACCCATTTCGATTCCAGCCGAGATCCTGAGCGTTTGGAAGCTCAAGCTGAGCGAATGAGCGAAGAACTTGAGGAACTTGAAGAAGCTCTTGAAGACCGCCACGAGATTCTTGCTGAAGCTGTAGAGGCTAAAGAGCAGGCCGAGGAAGAATCACGCGCCGAACAGCAGCGAATGGCTGCCATGCTCCGTGCCGCAGCGGACCGTCGAGAAGGCATGTCACGGCTCGCCTCGCAGGTGGCTTCCGCACGCAGCCGTGTCGACGTGACCCGGGCCGAAATTTCCCGCCTCCAGGAAAGCGTCCAGTCCTTCGACTCGGACCTTGAACTGGATTTGCGCTCTCACGCAGAAGTTGCCGGTGATCTTGAGAAACAATTGGCGGGCGAAGCCCAGCTGAATATAGATTTCGAGAGTTCAGATCGGGAACACGCAGCATTGTCAGAAGAGCACAATGCCGATAGCCAGCGTGAACGCGAGCTATCGGTGCGTGTTTCCGGATTGCGTGCTCGCCTTGAAGCCCTGAAGTTGAACTCCAAACCGGATGATCAGTCGTCACAGCTTCTTGGATCAACTTCCGGTCTGCTCCTGGGCCGTTTGGGGGAGCTGATAACGGTTAATCCGGGATATGAGCAGGCCATCGCCGCGATTTTGCGTGACAGTGCAGAAGCTTTGGTAGCCAAGAACCTTGGTGATGCGTTGGATCTCATCGAAGACCTGCAACAGCAGCAGGCCAGCCAGGTATTCCTGCACGCCGAAGTTCTGCCAAGTGGTGCAAAGGCTACGGCAATGCCTAATGCCGTCAGCGCTCGTGAAGTTGTAGCTGCCGATGGCCCACTGGACAGCCTGCTTGATCAGCTTCTTGTTGGCCATTACATCATTGAGGAAATGAGCCAAGCACCTGCGGCCTTGGTGCAGAACCCATCTGCGCTGCTCACCACCTTGGATGGCATAACTGTTTCGGCAGTCCGCAGTTCCGTGGGGGACTCAGCAGGCGCTTCCCTGATCGCGCAGCAGGCCTTAGTGGAGCAGACGGAAACTGAACTCTCCCAGTGCCAGGAAGAACTTTCCACAGTCGAACAAAGATTGGCTCAGCGGGGACCAGAGCTTTCCACCGCTCAGCAACAGCGAGATGAAGCCCAGTCGGCGCTGGCTGAATCTGATGCCGCCATTGATGAATTATCCTCGTATCTGGCACGTCTTGGACAGAAACTTCGCAGCGCGCGATCGGACAAAGCCAAGTTGGAAGAAAAGCTCGAAGCAACGCTGGAGAAGCTGGAAATCGAGCAGGAATCTCTGGAAGAGATTACCGAGCGCATGGAGCTAGCTTCAACGGATCAAGATGAAGAAACCGTTGATGACGCGGCACGAGCAGCTCTTGCAGATGCTGCAGCCGCGGCACGACAGCAGGAACTAGAAGCCCGTCTTGCCTTGCGCAGTAGTGAAGAGCGCGTTTCTGCGTTGCGTTCGCGCGTTGAGGGTCTGCGCCGCACTGCGGCCGCTGAGCGCAATCACCGTGAAGTTGCAGCTCGTCGAGCGGAGCAGCGCAAGGCGCAAGCGGCCAATGCGGTCCGTATTGAGCAAGCTGCTGAGCGCGTCCTGCGTTTCATTGAAGTATCGGTATCGATGGCTGGCCAAGAACGCGAAGAGCTGGCCGGAAAGAAATCCGAACTGGAATCCATGCTGGGCAGCCAACGCAAGGAAGCGGAGCAACTATCCTCCGAGCTGGCCCGTCTTGCTGATGCTGTGCACCGTGATGAGATGGCCCGTGCGGAACTGCGGATGCGCATCGAAAATCTTGAGACCAAGGCCCTGGAAGAACTGGGATACACCCCTGATCACCTCATCGCCAACTACGGTCCAGACCAGCTGATTCCGGAGGCCCTCGACGAAGATGACAAGTGGGGCGCGCTGCGGCAGAACGTTGATGAAGAAGGCAATCCTGTCGGCACCCGGGCATATGATCGCGGCGAGCAGGAAAAGCGGCTGAAGAAGGCCGAACGCGACCTAGCGGCCTTGGGCAAGGTCAACCCGTTGGCACTTGAAGAGTTCGCTGCCTTGGAGGAACGCCATAAGTTCCTTTCCGGCCAGCTCGAGGATTTGAAGAAGTCCCGGGGGGATTTGCAGCAGATTATTGCCGACGTTGATTCCCACGTCGAGCGGGTGTTCACCGAGGCCTACAACGACACTGCCGTGCAGTTCAGGCGGATCTTCGATCGCCTCTTCCCAGGCGGCGAGGGCCAGCTGGTGCTCACTGATCCTGAGAATATGCTCACCACAGGCATCGAGGTGGAAGCGCGTCCGGCCGGCAAGAAGATCAAGCGGCTCTCGCTGCTCTCCGGTGGCGAGCGTTCCCTGACTGCTGTCGCGTTGCTGGTCGCCATCTTCAAGGCGCGCCCGTCGCCGTTCTACGTGATGGACGAGGTGGAGGCGGCCTTGGACGATATGAATTTGGGACGCCTGATCACGATCTTCGAAGAGCTGCGCGAGTCTTCGCAGCTGATTGTGATTACCCACCAGAAGAAGACCATGGAAGTAGCTGATGCCCTGTACGGCGTCACTATGCGCGGAGACGGGGTCTCAACAGTGATTAGCCAGAAAATGGAACGAGCAAAGTCGATCTAGAGCTTTGTCACGGAGAACTTGCAAGAAAATATTAGCTTGTTAAACCCGGGAGGGCAGTTATCGAATGATAACTGCCCTCCCGGGTTTGGTCGTGCACTCAACCCTTATGAGCAGGTGTTGAGCTTACCGTCGTCGTGGTAGGCCACAGTCTCGTCGAGAACCAGCGGACCGCCAATCAGCACATTAGTCCAACCTTCCATGCCGGTCAGCGCTGAGCCTATGGACTTAGGCAGGCAGGACTTTTTAGCCAGCAGCATTGGCGCGCCGTTGTAGCCTGCAGCAACAGCACCGCTCAGTCCGTCGGGGAAGCTCTTGCCGTTGGCAATGAACTGGCGCTGCGCACCATTTGGCCAGAAGGCCTTCGCGATGACAGCACTGGTGTCATAACGTGTTTCTCCGCCGTAACGAGTGATCCTGGCATTCGGAAGCGCTTTTCGGATCTCGTTTTCCGCATTTCTGGAGATCGCCAGTGGACCGCCAGCCAAGTACACGGTGGAGGGATTCAGGCGCTTGAGCTGCTTCAAGATGGTGCTTGGCACGTATTTCTTGCTGCTCAGCAGCAATGGAGCCTTGCGGTCTGCCGCGACAGCTGCCATGGACAGGGCATCAGGGAACGAGCGTCCAGATGCCACAAACACGTTCTTGGCAGAAGACCAATTCGTAGCAATCTCTGCGCTGGTTCCATAGCGCGTGCTTCCTGCTTCGCGGGATACCGGTGCATACTTCTTCAGCTGCGTGAACGTCTTGCTGCTGACTGCGGTTGGGCCACCTGCAATGATGATGCGGGACGGATTGAGCCGCTTGATTTCCGCACCCACTGCGCTCGGCAGATAGGCCTGCTTGGTCAGCAACAGCGGTGCATTGTGGCGGTTGGCCAGCGAGGTAACTGATAGTGCGTCAGCGAAGTGCTCGCCGGAAGCCACGACAACAGTTTTGGCCCCGTAGGGGAAGGTGCGCTTGGAGATCGCAACAGGCGTTCCATAGCGGTTGGCGCCAGACATGCGCGATGGGCCCAAGCGAGTCGGCCAGACATCCATATTGCCAAAGTAGCTGGTAGTCAGCTTGTACTGCGTGCTGCGGCGGTTCTTCGCAAAGTCGCGCAGCGACGTCAGATCGCCGTTCCACACGTTGGCATCCACATTCTTCGTTGACCCCAACATATTGGAGTTGGAAGAATACTGCCAGACATTGAACGTGGTCCAGCCTTCAGGAAGTTCGCGGGGATTCTTCGCAACGTCAGCGGTGGGGAAGATCGAGACATGCAGTGGCCAGGACTTGAACGCTTCAGAATCACCCGTGCACTCATCCCACCACGACTGGGCCGTGTAGATCATCGGCAGGCGACCGGTCTTGGCCTTGACGGTATTGCCGAAGTCCTTGATCCAGGCTACCAATTGGGAAGGCGTCATGCCGTAGCACATATCGCCCTTGCCCTGCGGATAAGCGGTCTTGTTGTACGGGTTCCACTCGATATCCAGCAGTGGCGGCATGGTGTACCCGTCATTGGTCCAACCGCCTCCGTTGGCCATGAATTCCCTGGCCTGAACGGCACCGGAAGAATGGGCAGGCATGGCGAAATGGTACGCACCGCGAATCAGGCCGGCATTGCGCGACTTGGTGTAGTTCTGGCTGAATTTAGGGTCCTTGTACAAGGAAGAAGGCCACGACTGGGTGGCCTTGATGTAGGCGAAACGTGCCCCGTTTGCCTTGGCAGTGGACCAGTTCACGTCGCCTTGATGGCGGGAAACATCGATCCCAAGGGTGCCCGGTGGACGCCAGGTCCGCAACTCATCGAGGGAAGCTGGCGCACCCACCTGGAATGGAACTGAAGTCGCAGAATCATTTGAAGACAGCTTTGCGAGATTCGCTAGTTCGTCCATAGTAGGGATCGTCGCGTCACCGGTTTCGGCAATTCGCTTGGCTCCCTGGCCCAGCTGGGCATCGAGGTGCTCGAGCTCCAATTCGGCCAGCGCATTGTCGGCCAGCTGCACGCGTTCTTTCTTGGAAAGATCATCGTCTTTGGACAGTGCCTTGGAAATTTCTTCAGCTGCTGGAGTGGCAATAGAAGCCGGCGCACTTGGTGCTGGCGCCTCGGCCTCGGGAGACGGCGTAGACGATGGTTCCGGCGCATCATCCACGGTAGCAGTGGGCGAGGGAGACTGAACAGTTTGAGCGGAGGGCTCTTCTGTTGGCGCGGCGAACCCCGGACCAGCAGAAAGCGGGATGGAAAGTGCGGCTATAACCGCAATTGATAGAGCTTTGGATCGTCGCGTCCGGATAGCCGGCATGGATTCCCCTGAATAATCGAGTGCAAGTGAAATGGCGAAAGCCATTGCTAGTATATCTACCCGATGTTTCCCGGCAAGATTCCGCGAATTAATATCGATGCCAATGCCAAGGGAAATCCAAAACTGCGGAATTGCTTAATCGGCCAATTCCACCGGTTTTATGGTCTTTGGAACCAACAGCCAGGCAATCACTCCGACCAGACCCACGACAGCCGAAATGTTGAAGGCCAATTGGAAGCTGATCATGTCGGCCATGGCCCCGGCCAGCAGCGGACCGATGATGGAGCCTAGATCGGTGCACATCTGGAATCCGGCCAGTGCCTTGCCGCCGTTGCGGCCGGAACCAATCACGTCAGCCACGGACGCTTGCTGTGCTGGGCCCAGCAGCCCGCCGCCAATGCCTGCCAGGACCGAGAAGACGATGAAGCCAACCAGGGAGGTCGAATACCCCATCGCGCCAATGGACACGAGCAGGACACTCATGCCAAGGACCACGGGGATCTTGCGTCCAATGCTGTCTGTCAGGCGACCGGAGAACACCAGCGCGCAACCATTGCCGATGGCAAACACCGTCATGGAGATTCCGGCGGCCGTGGCACCCATGGTTTGGCCGAACACGGCCAAGGCGAAAAGCGGGATCATGCTGTTGCGCACGCCGAACGCCAGCCAGCCGTAGCTGAACCCGGAGAACAATGCCGCCCGGTAGGCGGGGGAGACCAGCGCCTCGCGGGTGGTCACCACTTCAATATCGGAATGCCTTGATCGCGGGTTTGCCGCATCTGCATCCAGATCGCGGCGACGGCCCAAGGCCATGTAGACCACGCCTGCGGCAATCACCAGGGCGGTGCCGTAAATCAAGAACGGAATACGCATGCCCAGCGGGGCAAGCAAGGTTCCAAGAACCGGGCCGAAGACGTTGCCCAAGAGGAACGAGCCGGCGTACAAGCCCGAGATGCGTCCACGGGATTTCTCCGGAGCCAGGCGCGCAATTAGTGCCATGGCTGAAATGGTGAACATGGTCGACCCGAACCCGCCCAGTCCACGAGCAATCAATAGCTGCGTATAGTCCTGGACCACAGCGCAAAGCAAAGTCGATACCGCAACCAGCAAAACACCGGTGACGTAGATCTTGGGCTCGCCGAGCTTGCCTACCAGGACACCTGCTACCGGTGCGAAAATCAATCGGGTAAAGGCGAAAATGCTGACGATAATAGTGGCGGCCGCATTGCCGACATCAAAGCTCACTGCATACTGGGGCAAGATGGGGGCGATAAGCCCGAAACCCAATGCGATGATGAATGCCGCTACCAGCAATACGCTGATCTCTTGGGGGATGGGCGCCTTGGCAGCACGGGTGGTTTTCAATGCCATATCAATTGAACAGATGGTTCTGCCGCTCAGCGAGCAGTAACCCTCAGCCTTTCTGGAACGACGAACGGGGCTAAGCAACCCACCTGCCAGTCTAGCCGTGAATGCAAAATGTGCTGATGCTGGTGCTGCCTGCCATATGATCCCTAAATCGTTGGAGATATGAGACGATTTAGAGCGTGTCTGATTCGCTTATATTAACCATCATCATTGTCGCGGTTGTTGCCGTGGTGGCCATTGGCGTCATTGCCTTCGTCACCAAGGGCCGCAAGCCCAAGACTCCGTATACGTCAGAGCGCGATGCAGACGACTTGCCAGCTGGCCAGAGTGCTGAGGGTGATACTGATGCCGCAGCGGACACTGCCGGTGCAAGCGATGCGCCTGTCGCGGTCCAAGAGCCTGCCGCACCTGCTGCGCCACAGCTCGATGTTCCAGAACCAGTGCAGGGCCGTCTGGCCCGGCTGCGTGCGCGACTGACCAAATCCAACAGCATGTTCTCCAAGGGCCTGTTGGCCCTGCTCAGCCAAGACTCGATTGACGAGGATGTCTGGGAAGAGATTGAAGAAAATCTGCTGATGGCAGACCTGGGTACCGAGCCTGCGCTTGAGCTTGTTGACGCACTGCGTGAACGAGTGAAGATTGAAGGCAGCAAGGACCCGGCTCGCGTCAAGGCAATGCTCCGCGAGGAACTGCTCAAGCTGGTGGATCCGAGCCTGGACCGCAGCTACCTGCCTGAACCGCATCCGGACCGCCCAAGCATCATCATGGTGGTCGGGGTCAACGGTGTTGGCAAGACCACCACCATCGGCAAGCTGGCGCGAGTACTCGTTGCTGAAGACAAGGACGTCCTGCTGGGCGCCGCCGATACCTTCCGAGCCGCCGCCGCCGAGCAGCTGGCTACCTGGGGCGACCGCGTGGGCGTGCCTACCGTTCGTTCCGAAATCGACGGCGCCGACCCGGCCTCCGTTGCCTTTGAAGCCGTTTCCGCGGGCATCGAGCAGGAAGTCGACATCGTCATGATCGACACCGCCGGCCGCCTGCAGAACAAGGGCGGCCTGATGGACGAGCTGGGCAAGATCAAGCGCGTGGTCGAGAAGAAGGCCACCATTGACGAAGTCCTGCTGGTCCTCGATGCGACCACCGGGCAGAACGGCCTGCAGCAGGCCAAGGTCTTCTCCGAGGTTGTCAACGTTTCGGGCATCGTACTGAC
This sequence comes from Glutamicibacter sp. AGC46, assembly GCF_053543715.1. Taxonomy (NCBI): domain Bacteria; kingdom Bacillati; phylum Actinomycetota; class Actinomycetes; order Micrococcales; family Micrococcaceae; genus Glutamicibacter; species Glutamicibacter sp. AGC46. Next base: position 554,733 of record NZ_JBLVOJ010000025.1, on the reverse strand, counting down.
CAAGCTCGACGGTACTGCCAAGGGCGGCATCGTCGTGGCTATCCAGCGTCAGCTCGGTGTTCCGGTGAAGCTGGTGGGATTGGGTGAGGGTCCGGATGATCTCGCGCCATTCAACCCGGAAGATTTCGTGGACGCACTGCTCGAAGGCTAATCGATAATTCCATATTTTCTTGATCTCCCCGTCATGTGAAATGGCGGGGAGATCTTTTGGTTAGAGGGACTTGATGGGCTTAGGTCTGCTGGGATGACGCGCTTGCGGCGAAAGCCGCCGGATTCGTCTAGGTGACAGACCATCCAATTCGAGTTCCGTGGTTACTTTGGACAGCGACACGCCGTGATGCTTTTCACGCAGGAACTTGCTGACGTCCGCCGCGCTGGAGCCGTGGAATTGTCTAAAGCGCTTGCCATCAGAGAAAAACCGGGTTGGTTGCGATAGATATCGCCGCACCGTGTCCGCAAATCGCACAAGAATTTGCAGTAAGCGGTCAGGTAACTTCGGTAAAGATGTTTGGGGCATTGAATACCCCCACTGTCGTAGGAGACATCTGGAGCTCTGTTCAATGAATCCAGAATTCCTGTAAGAATGATCGATCTGACAAAGGACTCACACCGACGTGTCGTCGAATCAAGACTTGCCGATTCCCGTTAACAGGGATTCGCGAACCAAGGCCTTCCGTGCCGATATTCAGGGGCTTCGTGCCATAGCCGTTGGAATCGTGGTGCTCTATCACTTCTGGGGACACTACCTTCCCGGAGGATTTGTTGGCGTCGACGTATTCTTCGTGATTTCAGGTTTCCTGATTACCTCTCACCTGATCTCCAAACCACCTAAGAATCTCGCCGATGTTGCGAGTTTCTGGATGCGCCGAGTGAAACGCTTGATTCCAGCATCCTTCTTGGTGATTTTCGCCAGCGTTCTATCTATCTGGATGTTCGCGCCGACCACGGTATGGAAGGACTGGGGGTTGCAGGCCGTGGCTGCAACTTTCTATTTCCAAAACTGGTTCTTGGCCTTGACTAAGGTCGATTACCTTGCGGAAGGTGACGCGCCAAGTCCATTCCGGCACTTCTGGACATTATCAGCTGAAGAGCAGTTCTATTTCTTATGGCCGATACTGATCGGTTTGCTGATTTTTGCAGCGGTCAGATTCGGGCTCAAGCCTGCCGTGGTTGCGCTGGCGGGAATTAGCGCAGTGTTTGTTCTGTCCTTTGGATATTCGCTCTATGCGACGGCAACCGAGCCGGGAAGTGCCTATTTCTCCACCTTTACGCGAGTATGGGAATTCGCAGCAGGGGCTCTCGCCGCAGCGCTAGGTCCTCGATTGCATGCGGCAAAGCAGGACCTTGTCAGTTTGGTTGGCGCCTGGGGTGGTCTACTCGCGATAGCCTTCAGCGCGTTGGCTTTCACTGGAGACATGCCATTCCCTGGCTACATTGCCGTCATCCCGGTATTCGGTACAGTACTAATTCTTCTGTCCCACTCCACCCATAAGTACTCACCTAAGGTTCTTCTGAACTCAAAGCTGTTTCAGTTCTTTGGGGATAATTCCTATGCCATCTACCTGTGGCACTGGCCTCTGCTGGTATTGATGCCTTTCATGGTCGACGACTTCAAATGGCCACAGAAGATCCTTGCCTTGGTCCTGACCTTGTCGTTGGCCGTTCTAACTCAGAAGCTTGTAGAAGTTCGTTTCCGTAAATTTATTGATACTTCTGTTGTGCTATCGGCTCCACGATTCCTGGTTTCCGGAAGTCTGGTTTTGGCTATGCTTTCCGGGGCTTTCTATATGAACACGGCGCGCGTTCTCGATGATGCGCGAGACGTGGATAAAGCACTGGCACAAGTGGAGCAATCAGTGGGTAAGGAATGTTTCGGAGCGGCCGCATTAGCCACAGATTGCGACCAACCAGAAGACTTAGCGAACAATTACGACGTAGTAGCACCTGCTCCGATTGCGGCTAAAACGGATAAACCAGTTGTCTACGAAGATAATTGCTTTGCTAGCCAAAACACCGACTTCAAGGAGCGTCCCGTATGCAGCTACGGCGATGGGGAGATCAAGGTCGCGCTAGTCGGTAATTCGCATGCCGCCCAATGGTTGCCGGCACTGGAACCGTTGGTCAAGGAGCATGACTGGACGCTAGACACGTACGTTGCCAACCGCTGCGCCATCATGGGTGAACCGCAGAAATTCGATTCGGAGTCGAAGACTGATGGGTGTGCTGAGTTAGGTTCTTGGGTTAGCGACGAGATCGAAAAAGAAGACTACGACCTGGTGATCAGCTCCAACCGTCAATCGGTACCGGTCAGCGGTTACGACATGAAGGATACGGCAGAGCCAGCTCAGAAGGCCTACGAAAAGATCTTGGAGAAATGGTCAAAGACTGGAGCTGAAGTCGCGGTTATCCATGATACTTCTTGGCCCGGCGAGACTGTAGATAACGTTCCGGACTGTGTGGCATCAAACCCGAATGACCTCGATGAGTGCAACGGCGATGCGGACGATTGGATTCCGATGGATCCGCAAGTAGACGCGGTGAAGGCCCTTGAGGATCCGTCAGTTGTCCAGATCGACATGAATGACCAGCTGTGCGAAGAAGGACGCTGCTATTCGGTAGTCGGTGGCATCGTGGCCTATTGGGACCACTCGCACCTGACCGAAACCTTTGCCGAGTCCTTGTCCCAGACCCTGGAATCCCGGCTGAAGAAGGAACTGGATTCGAAGGAACTGTTCCCGGCAGCATAAGGCTTTGCCGCACCTTGCTCGATAGGCTCTGGCTTCAACGCAGTGAATGCGTTGGGGCCAGAGCCTATTTTTGATTCTTGATGCCCGTGACTGCCCCGGGAGCATCGCGGCCCGGGCGAAATGCGGAAACGCTTGGCTCATCGGGCAGCCAGAATCGCCAGGGGAACTGCGGACCGCCAGCTATCCCCGCGACGCCAACGCGGGGTCCAGTGCGCAAAGCTTCCGGGAGACCAGGGGCAGCATGGAGGGTAAATGGGGCAGCGAACAGATCCAGCCCGTCATGTTCCAATCTCGTGAGTCCCAATGCTGTGGCCAAGTTCCCCGGTCCACGGGCCAGCTGGATTTCCGGGATCGGGCTGCGGGCGTAGCGGATGGGCCGCTTCTCCAGTCTTCGTGCGTGGGCCAGATCGGTGCCGGAAATAATTTCGCCAGAACGTATCAGCACCCCGGACGCAGCTCCTGGCGGTGAGCAAACGAAATTCAGGGCGTAGTGCATTCCATAGGTGAAGTACACGTACGCGTGCCCGGGTTCCAGGAACATGGACGCGTTGCGTTCGGTTTTCCTGTCCTTCGAGTGGCTGCCCGGGTCATAGGGCCCTGCGGTTCCCAGGCCCATGTACGCTTCGGTTTCGGTGATGCGCACGCTGACCGGTCCGTGACTGGAATCCACGGTGAGCGTGGCCCCGAGCAACCGGGGCGCAACGTCCAAGGCATCGGGCAAGAAGAAAGATCGGTCCATGCTTCCAGTGTGCCTGCTCCAGCTAAATTGTCCCCGGCCCCTGTAAGGATCATGGGTACTTGAAACTTGGGGGTTCAAGCAACTCGCACTCGTGAAATGGGGAATGAGCATGAAAAGGTTCTTAGTAACTGCAACCGCACTGGCCGGAATGCTATCGCTGGCTGCCTGCGGGGTATCGGCAGAAGAGTTCGAGGCTGCGCAAGCCTCGAGCGCAGCCATAGCTGCTGAAAAGGAAGCACTGCAAGCCCAGCTGGCAGAAGCAGAAGCGCAATTGGCCCTGGCCCCAAGGAAGAAGCAGCAGAGCTTCGCGCAGCCGCGGCGGAAAAGTCAAGGCCAACAAGGCCAAGAAGGTCACCAAGCGTGCTCTGGCGCACATCATGAAGCAACCGGACTCGCACATTGATCAGAATGTGATTCTCTACGGGCTGGTCATCCAGTTCGACTCCGCGACCGGTCCATGCACCTTCCATACCGAGCTGAGCCACGCGCAGGTGGGCAAATACGACTACGAGCACAATCCGATGTTCACTGCCGGTGACGGCCTGGCGGACTGCGAGGCGCCGGATGGCATCGTGGCCGAGGGCATCGTCCAAATCACCACCACGGTGACCGGATCCCTGAGCTACGACACGAGAATCGGCGGATCCCCTACGGTGCCGAAGTCCCGAGTCGTGAAGATCAAGCGGCTATAGCCGCTGCCGGCGTCCGCCCCGGGCTGTTCTTTTGACCGTCGGCCAGCAGTACCGTGAACTGTTCGAAACGGCGGCGAAACATTGCCGAGAAGCAAACGTTACCCCCGGCAGGAACTTGATACACAGCGGAAACGAAGCAGCGCGTGTTCGGAAACATCGGGCGCGTTAGATAGTCATAACACCACCGATACACCGAATACCTTGAGGGGAAGTGATCCAGATGGAGTTGGATGTAGCCAGCTTATGGATCCTGATAGCTGCCGCACTCGTATTGCTGATGACACCGGCACTGGGACTTTTCTACGGCGGCATGACTCGCGCCACCGGCGTGGTGAACATGATGCTGATGAGTTTCTCCGCCGCGGCGATCACCGCCGTTGTCTGGGTGCTCTGGGGCTACTCGTTCTCCGCCGGGGAACCAGCCATCGCCGGAATCGTCGGCAATCCAATCAGCGACTTTGCCATGCACAACACCGAGCAGTCCGAATTGCTCGCCGCCGGATTCGCCGGTACCTTCGCCATGATCTCGGTAGCCATCATCTCCGGAGCCATCGCCGACCGTGCCCGCTTTGCGCCATGGCTGTTCTTCGTCCCGCTGTGGGTCACCCTGGTGTACGCACCGGTGGCCTTCTGGGTCTGGGGTGGAGGCTTGCTCTCCGCAGACGGATTCCTGGGCAGCATCTTCGGCGAAGCCATTGACTTCGCCGGCGGCGCAGTGGTCCACACCAACGCAGGTATCGCAGCCCTGGTCCTGGCCCTGAAGCTGGGCCAGCGCCACAACTTCCACGACCGTCCGCAGCCGCACAACACCCCGCTGGTCATGCTCGGTGCCGGCCTGCTGTGGTTCGGCTGGTTCGGTTTCAACGCCGGTGCGGCGACCACCGTCGAGCAGGCTGGACTCATCTGGGTCAACACCCTGGCAGCTCCGGGTGCGGCCGTCCTTGGCTGGATCCTGGTTGAGAAGCTTCGCGGTTCCCGCCCCAGCTCGCTGGGTGTCGCCTCCGGCCTGGTGGCCGGCCTGGTCGCCATCACCCCTTCTTGCGCAGATGTGGCCCCGTGGGCCGCGATGCTGCTGGGCGTCCTGGCTGGCGCCGGTGCAGCCTGGGCAGTGAACCTGAAATGGAAGCTGGGCTACGACGACTCGCTGGACGTTGTCGGCGTGCACCTGGTCGCCGGCTTGATCGGAACCCTGTTCCTGGGCTTCTTCGCCCTGCCAACCGAGGAGAGCGCTGGCGGACTGTTCTACGGCGGAGGCGTCGCACAGCTGATCGCCCAGGCAGCCACCCTGATTGTGGTCATGGTCTTCTCCGCGGTGATGACCTGGGTCATCGCCACGGTCATTGGAAAGTTCAGCCCATGGCGTGTCGCGGCAGATATCGAAATTGCCGGGATCGACGAGGCAGAGCACAACGAAAATGGATACCAGCTGGTTTCCAAGTAAGGAGCGGAATCTGGAAAATAACGCAACACAAGCACGAGGGGCAGGACGTTTCTGAAACGTCCTACCAGGACCGCCGGTGGGCCATGCAGCCACCGGCGGTCCTGGCGTGTTCACGCCCGGTGGCGGGCACATGTGTAAATCATGGGAATCGCCTAGTGCGCTGGCATCAGCGGTGCACCGGCCCCTAGCGTGGCATTCACCAGCCGATTATTCCCAAGCAGCTAGGAGAGTGCCATGGCCAGCGAACCACAACAGCAAGCAAGCCCGGGAGGGGAACCGGTGTTGTCCGGCCCCGGCCAGGACAGCGAATTCCTGACCACCAACCAGGGAGCTCCCGTCAGCGATACCGACCACTCGCTGAAAGCCGGAGAGCGCGGGCCCACGTTGCTGCAGGATCACCACCTGCGCGAGAAGATCATGCATTTCGACCACGAGCGGATTCCGGAGCGCGTGGTCCATGCCCGCGGGGCTGGCGCCCATGGCTCCTTCATCAGCTACGGCAACGCCTCCGAGCTGTGCCGGGCCGATTTCCTCAAGCCCGGAAAGCAGACCCGGGTCTTCGTGCGGTTCTCCACCGTGGTCGGTTCCCGCGGCTCGATGGACACGGCCCGCGATACCCGCGGCTTTGCCACGAAGTTCTATACCGAAGAGGGCATTTTCGACCTGGTGGGCAACAACATCCCGGTGTTCTTCATCCAGGACGGCATCAAGTTCCCGGATCTGGTCCATGCCGCGAAGCCGCACCCGGATACCGAGATCCCGCAGGCGCAATCGGCCCACGATACCTTCTGGGATTTCGTCTCCCTGCATACCCCTGCCCAGGCCCACGTGATGTGGCAGATGAGCGACCGCGCGATACCCCGCTCGCTGCGCATGATGGAAGGCTTCGGCGTGCACACCTTCCGCATGGTCAACGAGGCGGGCAAAGCGTCCCTGGTGAAGTTCCATTGGAAGCCCAAGCTCGGCGTGCACTCGCTGGCCTGGGAAGAGTCCCAGCTGGCAGCCGGCGCGGATCCGGACTTCCACCGCCGCGATCTGGCCGAAGCCATTGATGCCGGAGCCTACCCCGAATGGGAACTGGGCGTGCAGATTTTCCCCGACGACGGTTCGGGGGTCTTCGAGGGCATCGACCTGCTGGATCCGACGAAATTCGTGCCAGAAGAACTGGCCCCGGTCCAGCCGCTGGGCAAGATGGTGCTGGACCGCAACCCGGAGAACTACTTCGCGCAGACCGAGCAGGTCGCCTTCCACCCCGGGCATCTGGTTCCGGGCATCGATATCAGCGATGACCCGCTGCTGCAGGCGCGGCTCTTCTCCTACCTGGACACCCAGCTGACCCGGTTGGGCGGACCGAACTTCGCGCAGATCCCTATCAACTCGCCGGACTCTCCGGTCAACGACATGTTCCGCGACGGCTTCCACCAGCACCGGGTGCCCAAGGGCATCGCGCCGTACAAGCCGAACTCGCTGGATGGCGGCTGCCCGTACATGTCGCAGGTGGTTTCCGGCCAGCAGCCTCCGCTGGACTTCCCGCAGCCTGTGGCCTCCGGGAAGAAAGTGCGTTCCGAGCCGGCCAGCTTCTCGGACCACTACAGCCAGGCCCGCTTGTTCTACATCAGCCTCTCGGCCGTGGAGCGCGCCCATGTGCAGCAGGCCTACTCCTTTGAGCTGGGCAAGTGCACCGATACGGCGATCCGCCAGCGGCAGGTGGAATGCCTGGCGAAGATCGATACCCAGCTGGCCGCCGGGGTCGCCAAGGCACTGGGCCTGCCGGCACCGGCCGCAGTGCAGCTGGATGACCCGGTGGCCAGTCCCGCGCTGTCGCAGATCGGAAAAGCCTGGCCGGTGGACGGGCGCAAGGTCGGGGTGGTGTTCAACAGCGGAAACCACCAGCACGTGCCGGCAATAGCCCAGGCGCTGGCTGAACGGGGCATGTCCCCGCTGCTCGTTTCGGCCTCCGGCGGCGAGGTGGCCCCGGACCTGCCCATCGACCGCACCTACCTGACGGCGCGCTCCATCGAATTCGATGCGCTGGTGCTCATCGGCCCGCTGCCGCCGGCCCCGGACGCCGCGGTTGCGCTGGATGCCAAGGCCGGAGCCATGGGGGCAGGCGGGGTTCCCATCGACCCGCGCGTGGCGTTGCTGGTCGCGGAGGCCTACCGGCACAACAAGGCCATCATCACCCTGGACGGGCTCTCCGATGGCCTGCTGCAAGCGGTGGGCCTGGAGGATGATGCGCCGGGCATCGCGCTGGTGGAACTTTCGGCGGTGGCCGAAAGCGCGGAGCAGTTGCTGTCCACCCACCGCGCGTGGGAGCGTTTCCCGGTCGCCGAGTAGCAGCGCGGCCCAGCTGGCCTAGCGGGCGGCGCGGCAGGTGCATGATTCGATTTGCCTGCCGCGCCGGCCTGGCCCAGCAGCAGGGCCGGCGGCAATCAACTGGCACAAATAGCTGATGAAGAGAGGTGCAAGATGCCTTCAGGAACCGATAGCCATGCCGGGAACGGGAACGCGGCCGAAACCGCTGCCAAAGCCCGGCACGCTCCTGGACCCGATGCCGAATCCAAACCCGATTCCCCGCCGGATATGCACTCCAGGTCATGGAAATACGCGGCCAAGCGCTCCATCAGGGAATTCTCCCGGAAGAAATGCACGGACATGGCGGCCTCGCTGACCTATTTCGCGATGCTCTCCATTTTCCCGGCCCTGCTGGCGGTAGTCTCCCTGCTCGGAGTTGCCGGCCAGGCGGAGAACATGACCCGCAACATCCTCTCGCTGATCCAGGAACTGGCCAGCAAGGAAGTGGTCGAAACCCTGCGCCAGCCCATCGAGCAGCTGGCCTCGGCCCCGTCGGCAGGCCTGGCGCTGATTGCCGGTCTGCTCGGTGCGCTATGGAGCGCCTCGGGGTATGTCGGGGCGTTCGGACGGGCAATGAACCAGATCTACGAGGTGGCCGAAGGCCGGCCGTTCTACAAGCTGCGCCCGCTGATGCTGCTGCTGACACTGGTGCTTCTTGTGGCCGTGTCCGTGCTGGGGATGCTGCTGATCGTCTCCGGTCCGCTGGCCCAGGCGCTGGGCAACGCCATGGGGCTGGGCGAGGGCGCGGTGGCGATATGGAATATCGCCAAATGGCCGGTGATCGTGCTGTGCGCGATTGTGCTGGTGGCCGTGCTCTACTACGGGGCTCCCAATGTGAAGCAACCGAAGTTCCGCTGGATCAGCCTCGGCTCGGCCATCGCGCTGCTCGTGCTGGCGGTAGCGACCGTCGGCTTCTTCTTCTACGTTTCGAACTTCGGCAACTACAACAAGACCTACGGCGCCATCGGCGGGGTCATCGTGCTGCTGCTGTGGCTGTGGATCGCCAACCTGTCGCTGCTGTTCGGCGCGGTCTTCGACGCGGAAGCCGAGCGCGGGCGCCAGCTGCAGGCGGGGATTGCCGCCGAGCGCTCGGTCCAGCTTCCGCCGCGGGATACCAAGGCCAGCATGAAGCAGGAGGAAAAAGAAGAGCAGGACATCAGCGACGGGCGGCAGCTGCGTTTCGCCAGCGAGCTGGACGCCGAAGAGCAAGCGGATCCGGATTCCAGGCGGAACCCGGAAAGCTGAGCAGGAGCCGAAGCTGGCAATCGCCTGGGCGCCCCTTGGCGCGGGCCAGCACCTCGGTAGCGTGTGAAACGACCAGATCATTCCAAGACAAAGGAGCTCATCATGGCCAACGACGAAGCAAGCAAAGTCATCAGCATCATCCAGGACCTGCGGATCGCCATGGTCACAACCCACAGCGCTGGACGGCTGGCCAGCCGCCCCCGGACGCTGATTGAAGCCACCGACGAAGGAGAGCTCTGGTTCTTCTCTGCCGCCGACGCCGGGATTGTCCAGGAAATCCGGGCCCAGGGGCTGGTCAATGCCGCGTTCAGCGGATCCAAGGCGTGGGTGTCGGTCAGCGGCCACGCCGAGGTGGTGCTCGATGTCGCCAAGAAGAAGGAACTGTGGAACGCCGCAGTGGAAACCTTCGCCAGCGAAGGCCCGGAATCTGCGCAGACTGTGCTGCTGCGCATCGATGCCGACTCCGCTGAATACTGGGAGAACCCCGGCGGGGCAGCGAGCCTGGTGGCCGGCTGGGTGAAGCAGAAGCTCACCGGAAAACCTGCCGAGCCCGGGGACTCGAATAGCGTCGAACTCTAGGACGCCGAAAACCGCCAACGGCCGCTGCTCCGAATTCCCGGAGCAGCGGCCGTATTGCTGTGCCCGTGCCCTGGCACAGAGCTATGCCCCATGGATTCGTATCCATGGGGCATAGCTGGTGGTGCGGTTTAGGACAGGTCGTCCTTGACATCCTTGGCGGCGTCCTTGACGTGTTCTCCTGCTTGCTTTGCCTTGGCGGCGGCCTGGTCCTTCACGCCTTCAGCTTGCAGGCGCTCATTATCAGTGGCATCGCCGTAGGCCTCCTTGGCCTTGCCAGATGCTTCCTGGGCCTTGTTCTGGATCTTGTCTCCAATTCCCATGATTCTTACCTCCTGTGTGGATCTGGTTACTTACAATTTGAACTATAGGGCAGATTGCAAATCGGGGTCCCGAAGCTGAAAGTTTGCTTGCGGCCAACTTTGCAGATCATCACAGTGCCGCCTTCGCGGCGGCCAACCACATAAGCTGCCTCGCTGTATTGCGTGGTCCTTTGCGGTTATCAGGAGTCATTCAGCTGGGCCGGGCACGAATGGGCCGTGACCTAGACTGGCCAAAAGTTCCGAACAGAGAAGGAGAGCCGATGGACCAGCGGCCGGTGTCGTTTAGTGCAGCCGAACCAGGATCCCGCCCCCGCAACAGCGAGTTATGGTGGGGCGCCGAAGAAGCGGTGCGTGCGGCCGCCGTGCGCTGCGAGGGCAACCCGGAAGCGATGCTGCGTACGCTGGAAAGTTCGGGGGAGGAACCTCCGGTGCCAGCGGCCGGACAGACCCAGCGCCTGTGGGAGCTGCTGGCCACCGTGGCCGCCACCGACCTGGTCGCAGCCAGGACGCTGGAACCGCATTTGGATGCCGCAGGAATCCTGAGCCAGGCGGGCATTTCGTGGCCGGCCGGCACTGCATGGGGCGTTTTCGCCGCGCAGCCGCCCAACGCCACCCTGGAAGCGGTTCGCCAGTCCGGCGGGGGATGGGAGCTGAACGGCACCAAGCCCTGGTGCTCGTTGGCCGCGCAGCTGACGCATGCCCTGGTCACCGCCCCCACGCCCGATGGTGGCCGGCTGTTCATGGTTTCCTTGCGGCATCCGGGCGTTGAACCGGCATCGGATGCCTGGGTCAGCCGCGGCATGGCGCAGCTGCCCAGCGGCAGCGTGAACTTCACCGGCGTGCCAGCCCAACCGGTGCAGGACGCCGGCTGGTACCTGTCCCGTCCCGGGTTCGCTGTCGGGGGCGTTGGCGTGGCCGCCTGCTGGTTCGGGGCAGCGGTGGGAATCTACCGCCATCTGCTGCGCAGCGCCCAAGCGCGCACCCCGGATCAGCTGGCCCTTGCTTGGCTCGGCGAAGCAGACCGCTTGCTGGCCGGCTGCGCGGCGCTGCTGGAACAGGCCGCCGGGCTGGCCGATGCCGGAGCGCTGGATGCCATTTCGGCCCATCGGGTCCGCGGCCAGGTGGCCGGGGCCTGCGAGCGGGTGTTGCAGCTCAGCGGCCAGTCCACCGGTCCGGGCCCGCTGACCGCCGATGAGGAGCATGCGCGGCGTGCAGCTGATCTGGGCATATATCTGCGCCAGCACCACGCGGCCCGCGATGACGCGGCGCTGGGCCAGCTGATGGTGGACCGCGCCGGCGCGGAAGGCGGCAGCGCATGGTGAACTTCACGCATGAGGACCAGGGAACATCTGCAAGCTGCTGGCAGCAGGCTGGGCTAGAGCGGATCGCCGTACTGGATCCGGAGAAGCTCTTCCACGCAATCGCATCGGTGATTGTTCTGGCCGCCCACCCGGATGACGAGACGCTGGGAGCTGGAGGGCTGATCCGCATGGCGCTTGGCCGGGGGATCGATGTCCACGTGATCGTCTGCAGCTTCGGGGAAGCCTCGCATCCGGACTCCACAACACACTCCGCGGCCCGGTTGGCCGCGCTGCGCCAAGCCGAACTGGCCGAGGCCATGGACACGCTGCGCGCACAAGGACCGCGCAGCGGAACGTTGCATCTGCACTGCTTGGGCCTGGGCGATGGGAAACTCGAAGCGCAGCAGGAGCCGATCCGCGCAGCCCTTGAGCAGCACGCCGGCGAGCGCTGCCTGATCGCCAGCACCTACCGCGGCGACGGGCACCCGGACCACGAAATCCTGGGCCTGCTCGCCGCGGACTGCGCCCTGGCGCACAATGCCTGCCACCTGGAATTCCCCATCTGGTTCTGGCATTGGGCGCAACCGGACCGGCAGCCCAGCTTCAGGCATTGGCGCCGGCTGGCCCTGGATGCTTCCAGCGCCCAGGCCAAGGCCCGCGCCCTGGAGGCCCACCGTTCCCAAACCCGGCCGCTGTCCGCCCTGCCAGGAGACGAAGTCCTCCTTAGCGAAGGCTTCCTGCAGCATTTTTCCCGCGGCGCCGAGATCTTCCGCGCCACCTGGCCTGGCCACAAGGACGCCGCGTCGGCTCCGGCGGTCTTCGACGAGCTCTACGGGCAACGCGAAGATCCGTGGGAATACCGCAGCAGCCGCTACGAGCAGCGCAAGCAGCAGATCCTGCTCGCCTCCCTGCCCCGGGAGCAGTATGCGGCGGTTCTGGAGCTGGGATGCTCCATCGGGGTGCAGAGCGCCGAACTGGCCCGCCGCAGCACCAGCCTGCTGGCGGTGGACGCCAGCGCTACCGCGCTAGCCCAGGCCCGGCGTGCCGTGGCCGGAATGGAGCATGTCAGCTTGCTGCAGGCCACGGTGCCTCGGCAATTTCCGGAGCTGGAGCCGGGAAGCGTGCAGCTGGTAGTGCTCAGCGAGATCGGCTATTTCCTGGCCGCCGATGAACTGGAGCAGGTGCTCGCCGCCAGTGCTGCAGCACTGGAAGCCGGCGGAGAGCTGGTGCTCTGCCATTGGCTGCATCCCATTGAAGGCTGGCCGCTGGACGGGGAGGATGTGCACCGGATGGCGGGAGAACTGGGGTGGGAGCGCATCGTGGAGCATCGCGAGGCCGATTTCCTGCTTGAAATACTGCGCAAGCCCGCTGGTGCCCATGGGTAGGCAGCTGGCGGCCATGGCGGTCATCATCCCGGCCCATGACGAGGAAGAACGCCTGCGCCGTTGCCTGGATTCGGTGCGCGCGGCCATGGACCGGTTGGCGCGTGCCCGCCCGCAGCTGCAGGTCCGGGCCATCGTGGTTGCCGATAGCTGCACCGACGGCACGGTACAGGTTGCCCAGCGGCAGATCAGCGCAGATCAGCGGATCAGCTTGCTGCAGGCCAGCTTCGGCAATGTCGGAGCCAGCCGGGATGCCGGGGCACGCCACGCCCTGGCCAGCTTCGGCGCGGACGCGGACCCGAGCGCCATCTGGCTGGCCAGCACCGACGCGGATACCTGCGTCGCCGAGCATTGGCTGGAGGGCTTTGCCTGCCTGCACGCCGGCGGGGCCGATGCGGTGGCCGGAACCGTGGAACCGGACCGCGGCGAACTCGATGAGCATATCTTCGCCTTATGGGAGCAGGCCTACCAGCCGATCGAGGGGCATGGCCATATCCACGGCGCGAACTTCGGGGTGTGCGCTGCTGCCTACCTGGATGTTGGAGGCTTCGAGCCCTTGGCGGCCCGGGAGGATGTGGCCTTGGTCGAAGCGCTGCGCCGCGCCGGCTACCGGGTCCAGGCCACGGCCCGGCTGCAGGCGATCACCTCGGGACGCTTGCGCGGGCGGTTGCGCGAGGGCTTCGCGGACTATCTTGCCGCGCTGGATCACCAGATGCTCCACGCCCGGTAGCGCCCAAGTAAGCGGTCCCGGTCCCCGGCATAGGAACAGCCCCCGGCGAATCAGCGCGGATGCGCGATTTCCCGAGGGGCTGTGCCCGTTGCGGCGGTGCTTGCGTTTACACGCTGCTGCCGGACTCCTGCGTGGCGTACCTGTGTCCCAGCATGCTGGCGTCGAAAGCCGGAACCGCGTGGGCGAGCGCAGTGTATTGCCAGTACTTCACACGGAATGCAGCCATTCCGCTGTGCTCGGCCTGGCCGAACAGATCCTTGATCTTGCTGCGCGGCGCGCTGGCCTGAACCACTTCCAATACTGGAGAAGGCTCGGAAATGTGCAAGAACTTCAGTTCCTCGCTCTGCGGTTCAACCATCGCGACCAGCACCGGCCGCTTGTGCACCGAGACCAGGCCCATCACATCATCGAGCGCTTCCAAAGGCTGTGTCATGACCACTGGCATTCCTTGGGTCCAGCCATAGCTGCTCAGATGCCTTCTTCCCTCGCGTGATCCCAGCAACTCTGCTACGCGCAACGCGGTCTGGGACCTGACTAACCTTCCTGGCATGTGAACTACCCTCCACTTCTAGACGATACTTCTCACTTCAACAATGCAGTTATCTGTCCCTCCGGACTGGGCAGCGTGGCCCTTGAAATGCGCTGTGGACCCTGCGGCCAGCGGTGGGGACTTGATAAAAAATTATCATTGGCCCACCAAGTTGTTGCGAACAGGCCGCGATTCTGAGGAAATTCCCAGACTTTATTCTCTACTAGTCAGTATCCCTATTCAGCTACCGTGGTTGCGAGGCTCAGTGCCGCCCAAGATCACGCAGCGCCCGGTGCGCGGCATGCCAGCCGGCCATGCCATGCACCCCGCCGCCCGGAGGGGTGGAGGAGGAGCACAGGTACAGTCCCGGCACGCCCAGCGAATAGGGATTCAGCGAGGGCGAGGGGCGGAAGAACTGCTGGGTGCCGGCCAGTGATCCGCCGCCGATATCCCCGCCGACCAGATTCGGATTCCAGGCCTGCAGCTGCGCCGGGCCGGTGTCCACCCGCTGCACGATCCGGTCCTTGAAGTCCGGCGCGAACCGCTGGATCTGCGCATCGATGAGCGCCCCTGCATCCCCGTCATAGCCTTGGGGCACGTGGGCGTAGGACCAGATGACCTGGCGGCCGGCCGGGGCGCGCGAGGCATCGGCGCTCGAAGGCTGGACCACCATCACGAATGGGCGTTCGGGCATTGCCCCGGCGGCTACCTGGCGCTCGGCTAAGGCCAGCTCGGCGGCATCGCCGATCACATGCACGGTGCCGGCCTGCGCGGTGCGCGCATCCTTCCAGGGAATCGGCCCATCGAGCAGGTAGTCCACCTTGTAGGCCGCGGTGCCATAGCGCCAGCGCTCGAACCGCCGGCGCAGTCGTGCCGGGAGCTGGTCTCCGGCGAGCTGCACTACCTGGCGGGGCGTGGCATCCAGGAAGGTGAGGTCCGCATCGGGAAGCTGCGCGAGGTCAGTGATCTGGTGCCCGGTATGGATCTGCACCCCCAGCCCGTCGAGCACCCGCAGCAGCGCGTCGATGATGCTGCCGGTGCCGCCGTGCGCCACCGGCCAGCCCCAGGATTGGCCCAAGGCCCCGAAGAGCGCGCCGAATCCCGAGGTGAACGGGTGGGAGAGCGGCAGCATGGAATGCGCGCTGGATCCGGCGAAGAGCGCCGCGGCCTGCCGGGTCCGGAACGCGGCGGAAGCCAGCAGCTGCGCCGGCGGCAGCGCGCGCAGCCCGAAGCGTGCCATGAGCACCGGATGCGGCGGGATGCCCAGCAGCGGGCTGGTGGCGTTGTCCAGGATCTCCTGCGGATGGCGCACCAGCGGGCCATGCAGCAGCTGCCAGATCTTCCGGTCGGCGGGGAACTGCGCCATGGTGGCTTTCAGGTCCTGGTGCAGGAAGACCGACTCGGCGTCGTCCAGCGGGTGGGCCAGCGGATAGCCGTGGAAATCCCACTGCAAACCATGTCCGGCCAGATCGAAATGCGCGAAGGCGCGGCTGCCATAGGCGAAGGGGTGGGCGGCAGCTCCCAGGTCCACAATGGTGCCTTCGCCCAGCGTGCTGCCGGAGGCCGCGGCACCGCCGGGACGGGCATTGCGCTCGAAGACCTGGACGTCGAATCCCTGCTCGGCCAGGACCGCCGCGGCGACCAGCCCGTTGGGCCCGGCGCCGACAATGTTCGCTTTCCTGCCGGTCATGGGCGGTGTTCCCCCTGCTCATCGTTCACTGGCGGGGCGAAGCGCTCGGGCCAGGTTTCGTCGCTGAGCGCCTTGAGCTGGCTGATCTGCGACTCGGCACGGTGCGACAGGTCCTGCAGCAGCGCCTGGTCCAGGCGCGGATCATGGGGCAGCATCAGCAGCAGCGTCTGCCACATGCGCAGCTTCGCATTGAGCAGCCCGGTGAGCACATCGAGCTGCACCTGCGCGGCGGCCAGCTTGCGCATGCGCAGCGGATTGAACGGGTTGACGTGCCCGGCGAGCTTGGCCACCGGAGCCAGCAGGCGGGCCATCGGCCGCTTGGTGCAGCCCAGCCGGTCCATGATCCGTTTCAGGTCATCCTGATCCGCTTGGACCTGCTGGTGCAGCGATTCGAAACGCTGGGCATAGGCGGTGTCCGCCCAGGTGCCGTGGGCGGCCTTGAAGTGGTTCAGCCCCGATTCGGAACCCAGCAGGTGTTCGCTCAGGTACCGGTGCAAGGTCGTCTGGTCGATGGTGTTGTGCGGCATGTGCCCGTCCTTAGTTCTCGCCTGGGGTTGCAGTCTTCTGCTGGCTGAAACGCTAGGGCACCGGCCGCCGCTGGCCAATGGCCGGACGCTGATCCGCAGGCAGCACCCAGCATCCGGCGGCTAGGGGGCCGGGAAAGGCCGGGCCTTGAGCAGCCGCGCCAGATGCGCCGCGTTGCGCGTGGCGATCTGCGTGGCGTTGGCCGTGACCTGCGGGGTCTGGTCCAGATCCTGGTAGTCGGTGGTGTGCATGGCCTGCCCCACCCAATAGGTGGAGCCCTGGGCCGGCAGGGTGAACCCGACATCGGCCAGGCCCTGGCCCAGATCCGCAATCACGTGGTGCGCGCCGTCCTCATTGCCCACCACGGCCACCACGCCCACCTTGCCAAAGAGGATCGGGCGGCCCTGCTCGTCGGTCTGGGACAACTCGGCATCCAGCCGCTCCAGCACCCGCTGGGCCAGGCTCGAAGGGTGGCCTACCCAGATCGGGGTGGCCAGCAGCTTCTGCCGGATCCCCGGCCACTGGTCGCCGTCTCCCATGTCCTTGAGCACTCCGGGCTTCACGTCGAAATCGGCAATGCGCAGGATCTCGGAGTGGACCTGGTGCTCCGTGAATTCCGCCGCCACCTGCCGGGCCAGCAGGTCGCTGCTGGAGGCTTTGGGCGAAGGGGAAAGGGTGCAGACCAGGATCAGTGCATTAATCGGTGTCTGGGCCATGGCTATCATTCCTTGTCATCGAGGGTGCTCCCGGGCAGCCGGATCAGCGCTTGATGCGTGCATCAACGCGTGCGGCCAGCTGCGTGGCCGTCTGCATCGCCCGCTCCAGCGATGCTGCGGTATCCCATAATCCGGAGTGCTGCGCGTGCGCCGGGCCGAAGGGCAGCTGGGACAGGTCGTAGCGCAGGTTGCTGCTGGCGGCCTGCAGCACTGCGCGGACCATGCCCAGCGCTGCGGCGACATCGGCCACCAATTGCGGTTTCGCATGCTGGTCAAGCCAGCGCAGGTCATTCACTGCGGTCATGGCCAGCGCGCCGAGTGCGGCCGAGGATTTCGCGGCCGGCAAGCAGGCCGCGGCGATCTGGCGGTCGCGCAGCTCCGAGGGCGGTTGCGCGGACGCTTCCCCGAAATCCGCGGAGGCCTTGGCATCCCGGTCGGCCAGGCCCAGCGCGTCGATCCGCAACTGCTTGGCCCGGGCCAGCAGGCCGGCGAATTCTGTGTGAACGGGTCCGGAAGCCGAGCCGTAGCCCGCGGACATGGACATCAGCGCGGCGGCAGCACCGAGCATCAGTGCCGCCGCCGCTCCGCCGCCCGGATTCCCGTCCGACTCGGCCAGCTCTTCAAGCCAGCGTCCAATGCGCGCCTCGCTGATCGGACGCTGCGGGCCGCTATTCGCCATGCCCCTGGTCTTGGCTCATCGAGCCTTCACCGGGAGGGGTTTCGCCCGGCGGCACCGAACCGCCCGGTTCCAGTCCGGTAATCAGCTGCTGCTCCGGGTCGGGGTTGGAGGTGGCTGCGGCTTCGCGGTTGGCCTCTTGGGCTTCATCTAGCTGTGCGTCGGGCTGCGACGCGGAGGATTCCTGCGGGTCCATCGGCTGCTCCTGTCTGCATCTGGGCGGCGGGCTGGGGATCCAGCCCTTGTCCGCTCACCCTAGGCCAGGGCCCCGGAGGGCTCAACAGCCCCGAGCGATTCACACGGAACGCACGGATTGCGGTGTGCTGCCTGCCGGAATTCAGCTGGCCGGCGGCAATCCAGGTACCAAGTGCTTGAGCACTGCGGCGTGCAGGCGCTCATCGGCCAGCAATCGGAAATGCCCCAGCGTGGGCAGCTTGATGTTGGTGGCGCCGGCAAGGTCGCAGCCACCGGGGATGTGCGTGTCGAAGCTGCTGTAGATGGAGATGATCCGGGAATTCACGCTCAGGTTGGCTGAGAGCTTGAGCAGGCCCTGGTCGTTGGGGGACAGCGAACGCAGGGAGCGGACCGGCGCATAGCGCGCATAGCGCGAACCGGAGAAGGGGGTGCCAATGGCGATCATCCGATTGACCCGGTAGCCCTGCGGCGAAGCGGACATCAGGTACTTGCCGATCAGCCCGCCCTTGCTGTGCGCCACCAGCACCGCATCGTCGAGCTGGGCCCGGTCCAGGTAGCTGGAGACCATCTGGGACATCTCCGGCACCGTGCCGCGGTTGAAGCCGAGCTGCGGGATCACGTGCACCGGGTGGCCGGCCTGGTGCAGCGCGTTGGCCAGCGGGAGCAGGAATTTCCAGGATTCCCAGATACCCGGGATCAGCACCACCGGTTCGGCTGCCGGATGGCTGCCGGAGCGCAGCCGGCCGGCCGCCGCACTTGGCATCAGCGAACGAAGTTGCCAGGCACCGGCATAGAGATAATCCTGCAGCCAGGCGCGGGACAATACCGCCCACCGCGATAGCCTGCTGGACAGGGTGCTGATGTCCACCGGTGCTCCTTTGCTGCGTGTTGCGCTGTGGGGACCGGTTGCGCCGCGGCGCGGTCCCAAGAGCATTATCACCACATGAGTAGGGCTGAGCCCGGCAGCGACATTGCCCGCCCGGGAAATTCCGGGCGTGGGACCGCAAGCCAGCCCGCTGTTGCGGCGAGCCGAGGCCCTCTTCACGGCCCATGCCAGCCCACGTGCCATGTGGGGGCTTGAAATGCTTCAGCCCGAATCCGGTCCCTAACAGGTGCTGGCTGGGATGGCGAGGCATGGTGCTTTGGCGGATTCCGGGGTGCTTCGGGCCTCGCCCAGGTCCCGAAACCGCATCGAGCCGGTACTGGATTTCCACGCGCGTGGCGTGGCCGCGATGGCGCGGAGGGGAAAGTGGTGGTGCATGGAATCCTCACGCTGCTGAAGAAGGCTTCAACTAGCCATGGATTAATCATCGTGCCGGGGCTATTCTGAGGTTCTGTTGAGTAGTTGCAGTTTTTGGGGGACTGGCAAGTTATGAAACGACAACATCATGGTTTAAGCAGCTCTGTGCCGCGCGGCGTTTTGGGGAATGGCCGGCGGCTTCCGTATGGGGCGCTGGCCATTGCAGCGGCCTTCGCTTTAAGCAGTGCATTGGCTTGGCCCGGGGCGGCCGGTGCAGTGCCAGCCAGAGCCCAATCGAGCACACTGGCCTTTCCCGCCGCGCCAGCGCCGGCGCTCGGGAGCGAGCCTGTCACCGCACCGGATCTGGGCGGAACATCCGCTATCCAAGTCCTCGGACTGAGTTCACTTGGCGGAAGGACCGGAGGGTCCGCGCCCGACCCGCTGGCCCACGTGGCCGCCAATCGGGCGGCGATGACAGCAAAGACAAGTCCTGGAGCGCTGGCACAGCCCGCGCCGCTAGCTGCCGACCAGGGCATCCGTCCGGCAATGCTGAGCCCTGGTCTGCTATTGGAGCATCCAGTGGCCACCCGCCGGATTTCCAGCCCGTACGGTTGGAGGTTCAACCCGACCGGGTTCGGCCGCCAAATCCATATCGGCCAGGACTATCCAATTTCCTGCGGTTCGCCCGTGCGCGCCAGCGAGGCGGGCCGGGTGGTCGTCGCGGGCTGGGCCGGGCATTCGGGCCAGCGCGTCACCATTGACCACGGGCATGAGGTGCAGACCGGATACAGCCACAACTCGCTCTTGCTCGTCAGAGTGGGCGAGCTTGTCGTCCAAGGCCAGATCATCGCCCTGGCCGGGACCACCGGCAACTCCACGGGGTGCCATGTGCACTTCGAGGTCATCGTCAATGGCCAATGGCATAATCCGCGCAACTACCTTCCTTCAGGCGGAGGGCAGCGCCAGGCATTGTTCGCTTCGACGCAATTTGCAGTCGATGCCGGCAGCGCGATCCGCCATCAACCGGCAACAGGAAGAAGCGGGCAGTACGCCGGGGCGGCCAGGCATCACGGATCGACCCGAACGGAGCATCCAGCGCCGCCGAAGACCACGAGGCACTCCCACGCGGATCCGCTCCAGCCGCCAGCGGCGAGCAAGAAGAAACAAGCCGCGCCAGCCAAGCCGAAGGCGCAGCCGAAAAAGGAATCCGGCAAACTCCGCCCGACCCCGCGTCCGGCGCAACCGGCACCAGAGCCGAGCAAGAAACTCGAGCCGCCGCAAAAGTTGAATACCGGAAGCCCGAAGGCCACGCCATCTGCATCAGCGTCACCAGCACCCGTTTCGGCCAAGCCGAGCGCGCCGAGCGTAGCGCCGACGCCCAGCACTGCACCAGTTGCTGAGCCGAGCCCGTCGGCGGCGCCGACCGCCTCGCCAAGTCCTTCGGCATCACCTTCCAGCGTGTCGCCATCAGCTACGGATAGCGTTCCGGAGGCAACGGAATCGACCAACTCCACGCGAACCTCTGAACCAACCCAAGTGCCTGGACCCAGCGAGGAAACTGGCGTCGAGCCCCGGGAGGACCAGGGCCCAGGCGGTAAGGATGCTCCAGCCAGCGAGGAACCCACCGACCCCGCAGCTCGTGTCGAGCGCCAAATAGGTGCAGCCCAACCCAAAACCGTGGACTTGCAAGCACAAGAGCCGGAGAAGAAACCGCCAGTGGCCAAGTCCACAACTGCGAAAAAGCCGGCCGCGAAGGAAGTACCGGCTGAAAAGTCCAAGCCCGAGGTCGCGGTGCCGGCTGCGAAAAAGCAAGCCAAGCCGCCAGCGAAGCCCAAGGCCCCGGCCAAGCCTAAAGTTGCAGCGCCCGTGAAGCAGGTCGCCAAGGCGCCGGTAGCAACTCTGCCCAAGCCCAAGCCGAAGCCCACGCCTGCTATTGCAGCGCCGGCAGTGCAAAAAGTTGCCCCGGCACCGGCCAAACCGAAGCCTCAGGCGACAGCGGCGGTGAAGCCCCAAGCGGGCGCCCCGGCCAAGCTCCCGCAGGCGCCGGCTGCAGCCGCACCACCTGCCAGCGAGGCCAAGCCGTAGTCCGTGGCTGCCCGGTCCCTGATGCTGCTCCCGTCCCTTTGGGCGGGAGCAGCGTGGCGCTGGGGAGGAGACAACTGGTGAAACGCTGCACAGCTGGTTAGTCCAGCGCCCGATTATTGATATTCTTGGGAGTTGAGTCCTGTGCGATTTTCCAATGCGCACCACAAGACCTATCGAAAGAAGTGCCCGGCACGTGTTTAATTCACTTTCCGATCGCCTGACAGCAACCTTCAAGAACCTGCGCGGCAAGGGCCGCCTGACTGAAGCGGATATCGACGGTACCGCACGCGAGATCCGCCGCGCCCTGCTTGACGCCGACGTTGCCGTACCGGTGGTCCGCGGCTTCGTGGCCCAGGTGAAGGAACGCGCTCTGGGTGCCGAGGTCTCCGAGTCGCTGAACCCGGGCCAGCAGGTCGTCAAGATCGTCAACGAGGAACTCGTTGGCATCCTGGGCGGGGAAACCCGCCGCCTGAACCTGGCCAAGAACCCGCCGACGGTGATCATGCTCGCCGGCCTGCAGGGTGCCGGCAAGACCACCCTGGCCGGCAAGCTGGCCAAGCACCTGAAGTCCGAGGGCCACACCCCGTTGCTGGTGGCCTGCGACCTCCAGCGCCCCAACGCCGTCAAGCAGCTGCAGATCAACGGCGAGCGTGCCGGGGTGCCGGTCTACGCACCGCACCCGGGCGTCTCCTCGGAATTCGACACCGCCACCGGCGACCCGGTAGCGGTAGCCCGCGACGGCGTGGCCGAGGCCAAGGCCAAGCTGCACGACATCGTGATTGTCGATACCGCCGGCCGCTTGGGCGTGGACACCGAGATGATGGCCCAGGCCGCGAACATCCGCGCCGCCATCAACCCGGATGAAGTCCTCTTCGTCATCGACGCGATGATCGGCCAGGACGCGGTCAACACTGCCCAGGCCTTCCACGAGGGCGTCGACTTCACCGGTGTCGTGCTCTCCAAGCTCGATGGCGATGCCCGCGGCGGCGCCGCCCTGTCGGTCGCCTCGGTCACCGGCAAGCCGGTCATGTTCGCTTCCACCGGCGAGAACCTGGACGACTTCGAGATCTTCCACCCGGACCGCATGGCTTCGCGCATCCTGGACATGGGCGACGTGATGACGCTCATCGAGCAGGCCGAGAAGAACTGGGACAAGACCGAAGCCGAGCGCATGGCGAAGAAATTCGCCGACCAGGAAGACTTCACCCTGGACGACTTCCTGGCCCAGATGGCCCAGATCAAGAAGATGGGCTCGATGAAGAAGCTGCTGGGCATGATGCCCGGCGCGCAGATCTCCCGCCAGCAGCTCGAGCAGTTCGACGAACGCCAGATCGACCGCGTTGAGGCCATCGTCCGTTCGATGACCCAGCACGAGCGCGTGGCTCCGAAGATCATCAACGGCTCGCGCCGCGCGCGTATCGCCAAGGGTTCGGGCGTTTCGGTCTCCGAGGTGAACCAGATGCTGGAGCGTTTCGCCGAAGCGCAGAAGATGATGAAGAAGATGGCTGCCGGCGGCGGCATCCCGGGCATGCCGGGGGCCGGCAAGGGCGCTGCCCGCAAGGCGAAGGCCAAGGGCAAGGGCAAGAAGCAGCAGAAGTTCGGCAACCCGGCCAAGGCCGCGCAGGCCGAGCTGGAGGCCAAGAACAAGAAGGCCGCCGCCCCGAGCGGTGCCGCCTTCGGGCAGGGCGCCAACCAGGACTTCGATCCTTCGAGCCTGAACCTGCCGGCGGGCTTCGAAAAGTACCTTGGCAACAAGTAGCAACCAGTCCTTGCAGGGCGGGGCCCAGGAGCA
>NZ_JBLVOJ010000025.1:516089-531685 GCF_053543715.1 Glutamicibacter sp. AGC46 | reverse complement strand
CTGGGCCCCCCCCTGACTCTTTTCTTCGAAGAACCCCAGGCGCAGCAGGCCGAAGCCAAGGTCCGTGAGCTGCTGGCCGCCCGCGAAGTGATCTCGCTGGTCTCCGTGCCGGTGCCCTGGAACGGGCTGGCGATGATCGAGGCCAGCCTTGCGGTGAACCACGAGGGGCTCTTGCTGCTCGCTGGCCCCGCGGGCGCCATCAGGCTGGGCCAGCAGGTCGAGGACTTCGCGTTGGCGCTGAAGCTGGGCACCGGTGCGCTGTACGTCGACCAGGACGACGCCGAGGTGCAAACCGGGGAGCCCATCGAGGATCCGCGGCTCGATGCCATGCCGCCGGGGCGGACCGTGGCCATCGGCGCGCTGAACGAGCCGGACATGGGGGTGTGGGCCGCCGCGAGCAAAACCAGCTGGCAGCTCTTGCCGCAGGAATCCGCCGGCGCCGCCGTGGCCGTGCACGAAGGCTTCCTGGTGGGCGGCGTGCTGGCTGCCAGCCAGCATCCGGCGATCATGCTCAGCCGCACCGGCGCGCGCTTCACCGCGAGCTTCTGGTTCCAAAAGCAGCCGGCCAAGCTCGGCGGGCACCCGGCCTGGGTGCACATCTGGCCGGTCGCGGCCAGCCCCGCCTTCTGGCCGCAGGCCTCAACACCCGCCCGGCGCGAACTGGACTGGCTGCTCGCCAACCAGGACAGCGTCGATGGCCAGGAACTCGACGAGCTGGCCGGGCTTGTGGTCGGTGCCGAGCGCATCGAGCGGCTCAAGCAGGCGCTGGCGGGCACCGGCAGCCTGCAGTCGGCCCAGCGGGTGCTGGAGACCTTCGGGCATCCACCGGTCCTGGCCCGCTATCTGGAAGACGCCGATCTTCCCGAGGACGCGCGATGGATCGAACCGGTGTCAATGGCCCGGGCAGTGGGCCGTGCACTGATCACCGAATCCCGCACCTCCGGTGCCAGGCCGCGATGGTACAACAAGTTGTCGTGGAAACCCGCCGCGCAGCTGGCGCTGGGGCTCATCGAGGCCCTGGTATTCTCGCTGGTGCTTGCGGCCACCCATTGGCAGCAGCCCTGGGCGCCACCCTGGGTAATCGTGCTGCTGCTGGTGCTCGGCTTTGTTGATGCCACTGGGAATACCGTCCTCGGCGCGGTCCGCTGGTTCCGCGCCCGGCGCCGGCGCTAGCGCCAGGCAACCACCCGGGCGCTGCCTGCCAGGACGGCACGGGTTACCGCCTATGATTGACTTATCGCCATATCCAACTAACCAAAGGGGTTACTTTTCGTGGATTCAACCGAGTTCAACTACCTCAACCTAGAGTTCATTTTCATGGGCGACAAGCCTGAATCTGCACAACTGGTACGCACCGCGCTGGCCGATCGCCGCCTGCTGGGTTTTATCGGCGGAGCTGTTGAGCGTGAGAATTCCACTGAAGTAACGGCCGAAGTGGCCACGGTAAGCGAAGCCCGTGATGCGGTGCTCTACCGCATCGATGCCAAGGGCAAACTGCGTGAAGGCTCGCGCGTGACCAAATTGGTCCACGAGCTGAAGAACTCCACCGGTGCCAGCTACGTGCTGGTTGACGGGGACGAAATTGACGGCCCCAACCCGGATGATGAAGAGCTTGGCGAGTACGGCGGCACCAACGAGCTGCTGCACGGGCCGAAGCTCAAGGGCTCCGAACTGGTGCTGGCAGCAGGCTTTGCCGAGAACGAGATCACCGTTTGGGAGAATGCCTCCGGGCTGATGGCCATGCCCAAGGAACCGGTCTATGCCCCGAGCATCTCGCGCTCGAACCGCCCGTACCTGTGCTTGGACCGTACCGGCAATGCCATTACCGCAACCATCGAGGCCAAGGGCTCGCGCCGGACCATGTTCGGTTCGTCGGTGTCCATGGTGGTGGACCTGGAACGCACGGCAATCCTGGAACCGGAAGCCGGTTCGCCGGCAGCGGTGCGCCTGGATGAGCTCAACAGCTTGCTCTTTGGCTGGGACGAAGAAGAAATGCAGATCATCGAGCAGCTGATTTCGGATCCGGCCGACCGCTCCGAGGCCCAGCAGCTGCTGTGCAGCAGCGGGGACCTGAAGGATATGAAGCGCCTGGTCTCGCTCTTCGGCTTCGATCCGCGCAGCATCGATTACCTCACCGGCCGCCCGCTGCCCGAAGACCGCAGGGTCATTGCCACCGGCGGCCCGTTCAAGACCTTGAAGTCCGCACTGGCTGAGCAGGAGCGCGAGGCCAAGGGCCTGGAACGGCTGCTGTACCGGCACAACTGGAATCCGAAAGCGCTGATGGGTTCGGGTGCTGCCGTACTGGCCTCCGGCGCGGCAGCGCACCTGGTCCTGGCCAAGAGCGGCAAGTTCGCCTGGCTGCCCAAGCCGGCGCGCCAGCTGCTGATGCTGGCCTGGTACGCCGATGGCGCCTTCTATCTGGGCAAGGGCATCGTCGATGCACTGAAAGGAAAATAAACTTCTTGATAGGTGTCACCAAATGAGATGAATCTAAAACCTAGAGAGCAGTTCGCCAAAATTAGCATTCAAGTATAAACGGCCGTCATTCGAAAGATCGAACACGGATTCTGAGATAGGATGAATTGATTTACGGTATCTAACGGGGGTGTGCGAAATGAAGAGCATATTTTTTCTTGCTTCATACACGCCCGTTTTCCTTTTGCTCTCCGCACAAGCGAGAGGGACGGACTTTATATGGATACGGTTAATTTTGTGGTTGCTATCAGCTGTCGGACTTCTCGGTCTTTTCATTCTGCTTCGCTGGGTAAAGAAAAAACCATCAACGAAGCTTACAATCACAGCACGTCGGGACGCCGGTTATGAATCGGTCGCCTTTCTTGCCGGATATCTGTTACCGCTGCTAACTGCGGCCATGGACAACCCATACGTGATTTGGGCGACTGCTGTCTACCTGGGTATGGCTTGGATAATAACCATCAGGTCAAATCTAATCCAGGTCAACCCTCTGTTACTAATATTCGGATACAGGATTTTGGTAGTCGAATGCGTTGATTCTACAATCTTGGACAAGAGAACCGCTGAAAGGTTTTTGGTGACAAAGGTCCCTGTACGCGTGGGGGACGAAGTATATTTTCAGAGAATCACAGACGATGTGTTTCTTCAGCAAACTGCGGGCCGGAGAAAATGATGCCAGATTTTGAAATGTCCCTTATTGTCTCATGGGTGGTTGGGAAGAACGTATTTTCTGGCCCCATTGATGTCAGCGGCGAGGTCGTTGATATTTTTGAGCAATATGTGAAGGAGTCACTCGAATCTGTAGAAACGTTGCAACACATTCCTACTTTTGACCCTGATTGTGAATACGAGAGTTCGGAACGTCATGTTTTGAGAGCATCGACACATGATTTTATTGACATTCCTTTGCTTGACGTTCTGAGGGTTGGACATTTGAATGAAAATGTGACTTCTACGGAGATGAATACCAGACGTCCGAGATTATATGCTATTTCTGCTTTGATTAATGGAACTAGGAATATTTTTGTTAGGGCGACATCACCCGTTAAATTTCCGTCAAAAAGTTTACGTGGGTACCTAACGGACTCCTTTAATTTACTGAAGGATCCCATATTATCGTTTGACGAAAAGTTTGACTTCTTAATACGTGACGAAGAAATAATAATATTTAATCCCAATTCATTCGAGCGTATTACAAATAGTCCTGAAAATGCTGAGATCGCGAGCAAGCGATTAGTCGCTTCACTTTCCGAGGTTCTGCCGATTAATGAGGATAGTAAAATGGTACTTACCTCATTCTTGGGAAAGAATACTTATTCTCGCCGTAAAGCATTGAGTGTTTGTAATAAAGGATATTTGGAATCGCTTGATATTGCTCGTATCAGTGACAAGCTTGAAAAACATGGGCTCAAGCCGGATAACTTTTTAGACGGAAGTGATCTTGTTTTTACTTCAGAAAATTGCAAACAGTATCTTGAACTATTGAATGACGATGTGTTCCAAGGAGACTTTTCTGGTGAAGATTATGCAGCCGCCAGGAAGGCATCGTTTTAGGCGTAAAGATCGTCTACTTTGGTTGGCTTGCCCATGCTGCAATTTGCAATTAGTGGGACCGGAATCGAAGTATGAAATAACAAAAGCTATGGTCTATTTTTGTCAGAGTTTTCATTATTTAGAACGTCTCTGCAGTGATAAGTCGCACATTAAAGTTTTCTGTTCTAAACTTATCGCTGCATCGATTCACTCGAGAATCGGGTCGGCTAATTAAAATGACACGTGAGAACAAACATGTTTCTGGAATGGTCGTATCACCTGCCGCATCATCAATTGTTGATAACGTAATTTCGCAAAATAGGGAGAGTCTCTATTCTCTCGTTTTCAATTCAGGGAAGTCGGTATCGCGGTACTCGCCGCTCGGGGTCGTGCCGGCCGCATGCTGCTCTTCCTCGGCCAGGCGCAGCTCCACGCGGCGGATCTTGCCTGAAATGGTTTTGGGCAGCGCGGTGAATTCGAGCCGCCGGATCCGCTTGTACGGAGCCAGGTGCTCGCGGCAGAAGCCGAGGATGTCCTTGGCGATCTCCGCGCCTGGCTCGACGTGCGATGCCAGCACCACAAAGGCCTTGGGCACCGAGAGCTTCAGCGGATCCGGCGAAGGCACCACCGCCACCTCGGCCACCGCGGGATGCTCCAGGACCACTGACTCCAGCTCGAAGGGGCTGAGCTTGTAGTCGCTGGATTTGAAGATGTCGTCGGCACGCCCCACATAGGTCAAGACGCCCTCATCATCGCGTTCGGCGATATCTCCCGTGTGATACACGCCGCCACGCAGCGCCTCGGCGGTTTTCTCCGGATCGGCGAAATAGCCCTTCATCAACCCGGCAGGCCGGGGATCGAGTCGCAGGCAGATTTCCCCGATTTCGGCCAGCTGCCCGGTGGTCGGATTGCGCAGCTCCACCGCATAGCCCGGCATCGGGCGGCCCATCGCGCCGACCTTCACCTCGGTACCCGGCGAATTGGCAATCTGCACGGTGGTCTCGGTCTGCCCGTAGCCATCACGGATCACCTGCCCCCACGCGGTGCGCACCTGGTCGATGACTTCGGCGTTCAACGGCTCGCCGGCAGAGACCAGCTTGCGCGGGGGAGTCTGCAAGCTGCCTAAGTCCGCCTGGATCAGGTAGCGCCAGACGGTGGGCGGTGCGCAGAAGCTGGTGACCTTCTCCATATCCATCTGGTTCATCAGCGCCAGCGGATCAAAGCGCTCGTAGTTGTAGACGAAGACCGTCGCTTCGGCGATCCACGGGCCGAAGAAATTCGACCAGGCGTGCTTGCCCCACCCGGGGGACGCCACATTCAGATGGACATCGCCTGGTTCCAGGCCGATCCAGAACATCGTTGCCAGGTGGCCGATGGTGTACGAGGTATGGGTGTGCTGGACCAATTTCGCCAACGAGGTGGTGCCCGAGGTGAAGTAGAGCAGCATGTTCTCATCGGCCAGGGTCGGGGAGTCCAGGCGGAATTCGGCCGGAGCGTCGTGGGACTTGGCATATTGCAAGGTCCCTTCGGCGGCCTGCCCGCGGACTTGCACGATCCGGTAGTCCCCGGGGACTGCTTCGAATTTGGCGACCTGGTCATGGCTGGTGATCACCCAGTTCGCGTTGCCGCGCTCGATGCGGTCGGCGAGGTCCGCGCTGACCAGCTGCGTGGTGGTCGGGATGATGACCGCACCGAGCTTCATGCCGGCGAGCATCACTTCCCAGAGCGCCACCTCGTTGCCCAGCATGACGATGATGGTATCGCCGCGCTGCAGGCCTTCGTCGGCAAGCCAGCGGGCCACCTGGGTGGAGCGGCGCGAAAGTTCGGCCCAGCTGTAGCGTGCCGAGCTGCCATCGGGTTCGGTCAGGATCAGTGCTGGTTCATTGGCTCGCGCCGGGTCCTTGGCTACCTCGTCGAACCAGTCGTAGGCAAAGTTGAAATCGGTGAATTCCGGCCACGTGAACTCTGCCCGAGCCCGGTCGTAGTCATCGCGTGCTGCCAGCAGCAGATCGCGTGCTGCCCGGAACTTCTCGGTATTGCCCATGGGGGTCCTTTGCGTGATGGGCGCCTGCGCCCGACAGAATTCTTCGGTCTTCAGGATTCAATATACTTCAGTGCACAGTTCTGGCGAATTGTTGCGTCACCATGCGCGGTGCAGGTGCTGAACTTCACGAATTTTGTCCAGTAGCTTCCAATGCGGGCATGCATAGTGACCGAACGCCCGATCCGGCTGAACCCGCTGGCGGGGACGCTGCCGGTGGCAGGCTGGCCAAGGCGCCTGCGAGCAGTGCCGGGCAGGCAACTGGACTCGCAGATGCCGATGGTCTAGCGTCTGGAATATGCCAAAGGAAGAGACCCCCGCCAAGAAGCACAACCCCCTGTTGGTCTTGGGAAAAATCAGTTGCATCCTCGATTCCTTTTCACTGCGCCAGCCGGTGATGAACTTGGCCGATATCCGTGAAGCAACGGATTTGCCTGCCTCCACGGTGCAGCGTCTTGTCGCGAATTTGGTGGGGCAGGGTTTCTTGGACCGCGAGGATGACGGCTTCCGCATCGGGATGAAGATGGCCTACTGGGCCGCGCCGGCGACCCGGGGGCGGGAAGTGCTGGACGTCATCAGCCCGTCGCTGCGCGAACTGCGTGACTTCACCGGCGAAACAGCCTGCCTTTTCCGTGCCGAGCAGCAATTCCGCGTGTGCGTGGGCATTGCCGAAACTCGCCACGCGCTGCGCAGGGAAATGCACCTGGGTGAGCTCGCCCCATTGCATGCCGGATCTGCCGGCCGCGTGCTGCTGGCCTGGAAGCCGGAGCTCATGCAGCGGTTGCAGGAATCACAGCTGCAGCCGTTGACCGATGCCACGATTACAGGCATGGCCAACCTGGAGCAAGCGGTTCAGCAGACCCGCGCCGATGGCTTCGCGATCACCACGGGGGAGCGTGAAAGCGGGGCCTCGGGACTGTCCGCACCGGTCTTCGATTCCGCAGCGGGCCTCGTGGCGGCGGTGACCATCAGCGGACCCACCCTGCGCATGCCGCGGGAGACCTGCCAGAGCTGGATCGAGCCGTTGCTGGACACCGCTGAACGGATGACCCGGCTGATCGGCGGACGCTTCCCGGGCGAAACCCACCGGCCTTCCGCCTAGCGCCGCCCGCCCGGTCCGAGGGCTGCGGCGGCACCAGGCAATAGCGGCACTAGAGGCTGGTACCGCAATCCGGGGTGGCATCAGAGGAGATCACCCAGGCAAAGGCTTCTGCCTTGGAACGCGCCCCCTGGGCCGACTTGGAACGGTTCGGCTCGCCCAGCTCCTGCAGCAAGGATTCGGAGAGCCCGACGAGCCCGGCAAAGCGCTGCGGCGTGAGCCATGGCGGCTGGGTGGCGAACAGGATGTCCTCGCTGGAAGTGTTCCCGCTGGCCCCGGGGGCGAAAGGACAGCCTCCCAGGCCGCCGAGCGCTCCATCAACCAGGGTGGCTCCTGCCGAAATGGCTGCCAGCGTATTGGCAACACCCAGCCCCCAGGTATCGTGGCCGTGGAACACGATGCGCCGTTGCGGGGTTTCGCCGCGGACCCTGGAGATGAGCGAGGCGACCTGTGCCGGAACTGCTTGGCCCAGGGTGTCGCAGATGACGATGTCGCAGGTGCCCTCGGCCCGTGGATCATTGGCGATCTCCAGCACGCGCTCGGCGGGGACCTGCCCCTCGAAAGGGCAGGTGAACGAGGTGGCCAGGCACAGCTGGATGCGCCCGCCGGCTTCCTGGGCATAGCGCACGGCTTCTGGCAGGGCGGCGAGGCTCGCCTCCGTGCTGCGCCCGATATTCGCCTGGTTGTGCGCATCAGAAACAGAGAGGCAATACTGGAAGTTCCGGAGGCCCGCCTTGGCCGCCTTGGCCACATGCCCCGGGGTCGCCACCCAGATCCAGCAGCGTTCCAGCTCGTCCGGGCGCAGCCCCCGGGCAACATCGAGGGTATTGGCCATGGGCGGCACCAGGTCGGCACGCGCCATGGAGCCGAGCTCGATTTCCTGGACTCCGAGCCGGATCAACTCGCGCACGGTCCTGATTTTCTCCGGGGTGCTCAGCAGCTTCCCGGTCAGCTGCAGCCCGTCACGCAGCGTGACGTCGCGCAACGCGGCTGCGGGGGTGAATGAGTAGCTCACGCGATATTCCTTTCGCCAGCCGAGGCTTGCGCAATTTGCGCATCGGTCATTCCCAGCAATC
This sequence comes from Glutamicibacter sp. AGC46, assembly GCF_053543715.1. Classification (NCBI taxonomy): domain Bacteria; kingdom Bacillati; phylum Actinomycetota; class Actinomycetes; order Micrococcales; family Micrococcaceae; genus Glutamicibacter; species Glutamicibacter sp. AGC46. Next base: position 523,461 of record NZ_JBLVOJ010000025.1, on the reverse strand, counting down.
CGCCCAGTACTTGTTCGGTATGCTCCCCGAGGTCGGGGCCGAGATTCCGAATGGGCAGCGAGGTCCCTCCCATGACCGGCACGATGCCGGGGAAGCCGACACCTTGCAAGGTTTCCTCGCCGGTGGAGACATCCAGATGCTGGATCATGTTCCGGGAGATGTATTGCGGCTCGTTGGCAATGTCCTTTGCGGTGTAGATCGGGCCGGCAGGAACTCCTGCCGCATCGAGGATGGCCAGGGCCGTGCTCGAATCCACGCTTGCGGCCCACTGGCCAATGGCGGCATCCAGCATTTCCCTGGCCTCCCAACGCTGGGCATTGCCCTGCAGCCGCGGATCGGCCCCGAGCTCCGGCCTGCCGATGGCTTCCATGTAGCGGCGGTAGATCCCGTCACCGTTTCCGGCGACCACAATGCTGGCCCCATCGGCGCAGACATAGGCATTGGATGGCGCAATGCCTTCCATGCGTCCACCGGTGCGGGTCCGGGTTTCGCCGTAGGCGCCGTGGTCCGGGAGCAAAGATTCCATCATGGAGAACATCGCCTCGTGCAGCGCCACATCGATCACGCGATGGTCCAACCCGAGGGAGGCCTTTTCCCCGCGCGCCATCTCCCGCTGGTAGAGCGCCATCACCGCGCCGAACGCGGCATACAGTCCGGCAATGGAATCGCCAATCGATACGCCGACACGAACCGGCGCGCGATCTGGATCGCCCACCAGATTGCGGAAGCCGCTGAAGGCTTCGGCCACGGCGGCAAAGCCCGGGCGCGCGGAGAGCGGACCGGTCTGGCCGAAGGCCGAGATGCGCGTGATCACCAGGTCCGGATTCACGGCGCTGAGTTCCTCTGGACCCAGGCCCCACTTCTCCAAGGTGCCCGGACGAAAGTTTTCCAGCAGCACATCGCAGTGCTTGGCCAGTTCCAGCACGGCCTCCCGGCCGGCGTCGCTGCGCAGGTCCAGGACGATGGACTTCTTGTTGCGGTTGATCGTCCGGTACAGCATCGAGACGCTGCCCTTCTTGAGCCGCCAATTTCGCAGCTCGTCCCCGGTTCCCGGGCGTTCCACCTTGATGACCTCGGCGCCGAAGTCCGCCAGGAGCCGGCCTGCAGTGGGGGCGGCAATGTAGTTGCCCAATTCGAGAACGCGGACACCCTTCAATGGGGCGATGTGCTCTGACATGTTCTGCCGTTCCTTTGCTGTCGCGCTAAATGAAGATGTTGAGGATCATGACCATTCCAAGGGCCACGATGGATGCGACCGAGACGCCTACGCTGACGGTCTTCAGCGCACCGCGCACGGTCTGCCCGAACAACGACTGCAGGAGCCAGAAGGTGTTCGAGGTGACGTGGACCATGAACAGCGCTCCGGAACCTGCCGCCAACGCGATGAGCACCGGGTCGATGCCCAGGCTCGGGGCGATCGGTGCCAAGAGGCTTGCCGCAGTAATTCCGGAAAGGGTCACCGAGCCAACGGCAATGTGAAGCAGGGCCGCGATGCCCCAGACCACTACCAGTGGTGCAACGGTGCTGGCCGAGAAGAACTGGCCCATGATGTCGCCCAATCCAGCCGTGGAAACCGTGGCTGCCAAGGAGCCGCCGACACCGGTCAGCAGCAGGATCTGCCCGCTCTCCCTGAACCCGCTGGCCACGCCGCGGTCAATCGCCTTCTGGCCGATGGTGTAGCGTGCCACGGCGATCGTTCCGACCAGGCCGATGAGCAGGGCAACTACCGGATTGCCGACCAGCTGGATCCAGCTGGCCTCATAGCCGAGGATTTCGGCCAGCGCGCCGCTGGCGATGAGCAGCAAGGATGCGAGCAGCGGCAGGAAGAGCAGGAACAGGGGCGCCTCGCGGCGCTGCCCGGTCTGCACCGCGGTGGCCGCGGCGGCCGTTCCGGCGCTGCCGGTGCGTGCAGCATCCTGGCCGGTCCCTTCGCCGCGCTCCAGCTTGCGGGTTCCCGGTGTCGGCTCGTCTTGCGCCAGCAGCTGCTCATCGCTCTCGGCTTTCCAGAAGCCGCGGTCGAAGAAGAAGGACATGATGGCGACGGAAATCAAGACCGTGGGCACGACGACCAGCAGGCCGAAGATCAGCATCTTGCCCAGGGGAACTTCAAGCATGCCGGCCAAGGCGACCGCGCCGACGCCAGGAACCATGAGGACGATGCCGACCTCGCCGGCGATGGCCATGGCCGTGGCAATGCGCGCGGTTCCGTGCTTGCCGATTTTCGGCGCCATGCGCCGGGCCAAGGGGGCCGCGATGACCAGCAGCACATCGAGGAAAATGGTCTGCAACGCGGTGCTGACAGCCAACGCCATGGTGTATGGCAGTCGTTTGGGGCCGAAGGTGTTCAGCAGGTGCTCGACCAGGCGGCGGATGGCGCCGGTCTCATTGAGGATGGAACCCATCAGCACGCCGAAAGCCACCAGCAGTCCGACTTCCACCATGATGTCGCCGAAACCCTGGGTGATGGTCTCGATGGTCTTGGTGACTCCCAAGCCGGTGGATAGGCCCAGGTAGAGCGAGCCAATGACCAAGGCGATGACTGGGTTGACCTTGAATCTCACGATAAGCACCACGGCGGCAAGCACGGCCACCGCGGTATTTATCAGAATCGCGATATCGGACATGTTGGATCCGTTCTAGAGGAATCGGGGAGCAGTGTGACATAAGCCACGGCATGAGAACTCATAGTATGAGTGTCAGCTCACGATGTAAACTATTGGCTTCTTAAGCGGGAAACCTCTGGAAATAAACCCGATGCGAACCCTGGCGGCTTGACGCGAGGAAGGGGAGTAGCGATGGGCTGGCGAAAGTTTCGAGGGAAGAGAAAAATCCAGGGCGCCTGCCGAAGCCATGTCCGGAACGCGCCCTGGATGCTCGAGGTCTCTACCCCTTGAGATTCGGGAAGTCGGTGTCCCTGTATTCGGTGCCCGCCGGGGCGCCGGCGCGGTGCCGGTCCTCTTCAGCCTGGCGCAGCTCCACCCGTCGGATCTTGCCCGAGATCGTCTTGGGCAGGTCCGCGAATTCCAGCCGGCGGATGCGCTTGAAGGCCGCAAGGTGCTCGCGGCAGTAGGCCAGGATCGATTCGGCCAATTCCGGTCCGGGCTCATGCCCGCCGGAAGCGACGATGTAGGCCTTGGGCACCGTGAGCCGCAGCTCATCCGGTGCTGGAACGACGGCCGCTTCGGCCACGCCCGGATGCTCAATCAGAACCGATTCGAGTTCGAAAGGGCTGATCTTGTAGTCGCTGGATTTGAAGACGTCATCGGCGCGCCCCACATAGGTCAGGACGCCGCGTTCGTCCCGCTCGGCGATATCCCCGGTGTGGTAGACCCCGTCCCGGAAGACCTCATTGGTCTTTTCCTCGTTCTCGAAATAGCCTTTCATCAGCCCCAGCGGGCGCTGGGCGGTGACCAGGCAGATCTCGCCCACATCGCCTTCTTCCCCGGTGGCCGGATCGCGCAGCACGATCTCGTAGCCGGGCATCGGGCGCCCCATGGCGCCGATGGTGATGGGCTCTGCCGGGGGATTGGCGATCTGCACCGTGGTTTCGGTCTGCCCGAACCCGTCGCGGATCACCTGCCCCCAGGCCTTGTGGACCTGGTCGATGACCTCTGCGTTCAGCGGCTCGCCGGCCGAGACCAGTTTCTGCGGCGGATGCTCCAGCGCACCGAGGTCGGCCTGGATGAGCAGGCGCCAGACCGTCGGTGGCGCGCAGAAGCTGGTGACCTGCTGGGCGTCCATCTGGTTCATCAGGGCCACTGGGTCGAAGCGGTCATAGTTGTAGATGAAGACCGTGGCTTCGGCGATCCACGGGGTGAAGAAGTTGGACCACGCGTGCTTTGCCCAGCCCGGCGAGGCGACGTTCAGGTGGACATCGCCTGGTTCGAGGCCGATCCAGAACATCGTGCTCAAGTGCCCGACCGGATACGAGGTATGCGTATGCTCGACCAGCTTGGCCTTCGAGGTGGTGCCGGAAGTGAAATAGCGCAGCAGCGTTTCATCGGCGCGGGTCGGGTGCTCCAGGGCGAAGGCCGCTTCTGCCGAGGATGACTGGGAGTAGTCGAGGATGCCAGCCGGTGGCTGCCCGCCGATCTGGATCAGCGTGTAATCGCCCGGCACCGATTCGAACTTGGGGATTTCGCCCTCGTTGGTGACGACCCATTGGATGTGGCCGCGGGCAATGCGGTCGGCCAGATCGGTGGGCGTCAGCTGCGTGGTGCACGGGACCATGACCGCCCCCAGCTTGATGCCTGCCAGCATCGATTCCCAAAGCTCGACCTGGTTGCCCAGCATGATGGCGATTGAATCCCCGCGCTTGATGCCCTGGTCGCTGAGCCAGCGCGCAAGTTGGGTGGACCGGGTTGATAGTTCGGCCCAGGTCCGCTGGGTGCAGCTGCCGTCGGATTTGGCGATGACCAGTGCTGGGCGCTCGGAGCGCTGCGGATCCCGGGCGACGTGGTCGAACCAGTCGAAGCCGAAATTGAAATGGGTGAATTCCGGCCAGGTGAACTCGGCGCGAGCCTGGTGGTAATCCTCCCTTAGCTCCAGGAGACGGTCACGGGCTGCTCTGAATTCTTCGGTAACGCTCACAACTAACCTTCCGTAGCTCTGGGTAAACCACCAAAACCCAAGGTGAGGTGGATCACCAGTCAATATACTTGGAAGTCCTAGCGAGTGGAAGATCGCCACCGATATAAACCGGGCCACCCCATGATTGCTGTGCGAAGTCGGACTGAATTCCGGTCCCTGGTGACGCGGTGACCAGAGCCCAGCTAGCAGTTTATTCCCGATATCCCGTCTGCAGCCGCGGCGTGTGGCCTTGCATTATTTCTGGGGTCCGACTGCCCGGACGCAGGCTTCTTCGTTGTTGGCCTTGAGGTCTTCGGCCAGGGCTGTTAATGCTGCATTTCCAGGGCAGTGGTTTTACCGATCCTCGCGGATGCAACCCGTACGCCGGGGCAATGGCATGGAATGCAGTGGCTGCAGTGTGGCCCGGGGCCGCTGTGGAATCTGCCTGATCGGCGAGCTCGTTGGGCCGTGTGGTTGTTGCAGCATCGACGGTTTCGCTCGCGACGATAGCGGGTGAAGCGGGTAGAAACGTGCTGTTGACTGATCCGGATCCACGAGCAGTCCAGACCTATCCTCAATATAGTGCCCACCAGGAAATGGGACTGGGTGACCCATGGTTAAAGCCAAGCGGCTTTGTCCGGGCAGCCCATTTTCCGTGAAATCTGAGTATCAACTGCGATGCCCCATGGAAGCAGGGATCGGGTTGCATTTGGGGATAGAGTCTCTCGAAGACGGCTAGAAGTTGTACCATATCCAGTACTGACCAAGGATGGGCATGGCAATCACAGCGAGTGAGGCGCGCCGCGATCTTTTCGGCTTGATCGAACGAGTCAATCTTGACCATGCCGAAGTGGAGATCTTGTCAAAGCGCGGATCTGCAGTCCTCATGTCAAAAGATGAGTATGACTCTCTGGTGGAAACGAGCTACCTTCTGCGCTCGCCGAGGAATGCGCTCCGCCTGCTTGCTTCGCTGGAAGCGGTACGCGGTAGCCAAGTGTCCGAGCGTGGACCTATTGATCCCTGAGTGAAAGACTGCTGACCTGGACGGCTGCCGGCTGTGAAGACTATTTCCACTGGCAGACCCAAGATCGCAAAACGCTCAGGCGTATCCATGCGTTGATTGAGGCTGTGCTGCGCTGTGACCCATTTGAGGGTATTGGCAAGCCTGAACTGTTGAAGCATGCCCTGGCTGGCGCGTGGTTGCGCCGCATTGATGAAGCTAATTGACTGGTCTATATTGCCGATGATCGCGCGGTGGCAATCCTGCAGGCCAGATACCGTTAGTGAACGGTTTCAAGCATTCGGTCGCCTGGCAGGCGTGCGTTATCGCGGCGCTTCGAGGGGAACGCGCGGGCGATATCTCTATTGATGGGCAGATCGCTTCCAGGGACGGCCGCAAGGGTCCGGCACGCATGGTCCGTGCGGGGCACGTTGTAATCCCAAGCTGACTCTTTGTCCTGCCGGCAGGGCGTGCTCAAGATATTCGGCAGCCGCTGGCCCGAGGCATTTGACCCCATTGCCCGGGTGAATGGCTTCGGGGATGTCGATGTTCAGCAGCTGGACTCGAGTTTCTGCGCCCGCCACCTTGGCATCCATGGTGTCGCCATCGCCATCGGCAACCCGGGTGGCCGTACCGCGATTCTCCGATCCGCCACTGCTGGTGAGTTCTATGGCACTGGCAAACAGCGACCCTGCCGCCGCAAGGAAATCCGGATGGCCTTCGTAGTTTTTGCAGCGGGGTTCTTGGTGTGCGAGCAGGGGAGGCTAATGCCATCCCCGGAACAGAATTCGCTGTGATCGGCTGAACATCCCAATTTCATTGAAGCATCAAGTAATTTGCGATAGGCTGTTAATCAATAAGGAATCGATGCACTTGGAAAAGGAGCTTGCCATGTCAGTACTCCAGCAAGACAAACTAGCGGCCACCACCCACATGAACGCAGTCCAGCTCAAGGTCGGCGACATGAAAACCATGAGCGAGTACTACCAGAAGGCCCTGGGCCTTGAAGTGCTGGCCGAATCAGCCGAAGGCACCCGCCTGGGCCGCGGAACCCAGGAACTGGTCAACCTGCAGAACGCGCCAGGACTGCAGCTCCCATCGCGCAACGAAGCGGGCCTGTTCCATACCGCGCTGCTCTTCGACACCAAGGCTGATCTGGCTGCGACCGTCCTGTCGGCAGCCCAGTTCGACCAGAGCCGCTTCGTGGGCAGCTCCGATCACCTGGTATCCGAAGCGTTCTACTTCACCGACCCGGAGGGCAACGGCATCGAGCTGTACTGGGACCGCCCGCGCGATACCTGGAGCTGGAGCGGCGGCGAGGTGGCCATGGACACCATCCACCTGGATCCGAACAAGTTCCTCAATGAGCACCTGACCGAGCAGGCCATTGCCGAACAGCGCAAGGCCGCCGCGGATGTAGGCCACGTGCACCTGCAGGTGGGCGATGTCGCAACCGCCCGCCAGTTCTACGTCAGCACCCTGGGCTTTGACGAAACCACCACCCTGGGCGAGCAGGCACTGTTCGTCTCGGCTGGCGGGTACCACCACCATATGGCCATGAACGTCTGGAACTCGCGCGGAGCCGGCCCGCGCAAGGACACGCTGGGGCTGGGTGAAGTGCTGATCAACGTCCCGACCGAAGAAGAAGTGGGCAAGCTGGCCGAGCGGCTGGCCTACGCCAAGGTGGCAAACCACCACACCGGAGCCGAACTTCGCTTCCGGGACCCTTGGAACAACGAACTGCGCGTCGCCGTAGGCTAACGCGGAGACAACGCACCGAGGCTTCATTGCCCCCGGGGGGGG
>NZ_JBLVOJ010000025.1:497965-516027 GCF_053543715.1 Glutamicibacter sp. AGC46 | reverse complement strand
CCCGGGGGGCCACTTCCTGTCTTCACCCGGTTCCGGTGCCCAGGGCCTCCAGGTGCTCGGCAATGGTCTTGGCGGTCAAGGGCCTCGTCTGGAATGGCCGCACAGTCCCTGCCTCGGCCTGCTCGAGCACCTGCTGGGCGAAGGCGGCCGGGTTGGCCACGTCCAGGTGGGTCAGGTTCTCCGGGGCGTACTGCCACCACTGCGATGCCTGGAGGGCCTGGACGGTCGGCGCATCGAAGCGGTCGCGGATCTTCTTGGCCGGCAGGCCGCCGACCACGGTGTACGGCTCGACGTCGCTGGTGACTACGGAATTCGAGGCGATGACCGCGCCGTCGCCGATGGCGACCCCATGGCCCAGCGTGACCTTTTCGCCGATCCATACATCGTTGCCGATGGAGATCTTCCCCGGCGTGTAGCCGTACTTCGTTGTCCCCAGTTCCGCGCCGTGATCGGCCGCGTAGGTGCGCATCAGCAGCCGCTGGTTGTAGAACACCGGGCTGGTCGATGCCCACTCCAGGGGGTGCTTGGCTCCCATGACAGTCATGCCCTTGGCGATCGAGGTGAACCGTCCGACGCTGATGGCCTTGTTGAGCTTTGAATGGGTGTAGGAGAACGCGCCCATGCGCGGAAGGGCTGTTCCGCTGGTTCCCCAGAAGGTGGTGTAGGGATCCAGCGCGAGGTCTTCCTGGTAGCTGATCCACGCCTCGGGATTGCAGGTGCTTCCGGTGTTCTCGAAATCCTTCATGCCCGGAACCGTCATGAGGATCCGGTGGCTTTTGAGCAGCGGTCGCAGTTGGGACATCTGAATTCGCATGCGATCGACTTTATGGGACCGGACTTGGAGAATTGTCAGCAAGTCCCGAACGCGCGCTGGATGCGAGCTGCTGCCCGGCTACTGCTTGGGGCGGAAGGAGAGGTTCTTGTGCGTGGTGAAGTACGGCAGGATCATTGTTTCGGGCAGACCCAGGCGCTTCATTTCCATGGCCTTGCCCACGCGCAGGCGCAGGTTCACGTCCACCGCCGCATCCTGTTCCTGGGTCTCGCCCAAGAGCTGCGGCTCCACATCGAAGACCGCCAGCTGCTCGTCCACACTGCTGCTGGCCACGGCCGCGATTTCTTCCTTGCTGTCCCGATTGACGAAGACCAGCTCGAAGGTAGCCGGATCGGGCAGGTCTTCGACGTGGGCCCGATGCTCCACCCGCACCTGCAATCCCTGGCCGTCAGGGAAGTCGACGCCCCGCAGTTTTGCTTCGAAATGCGGGACGCGGTTCTTCGCGCCGAGCTTCTTGAGCATCTTCGCTATGGACATGGTGTCCTCCCAAAGTGAGACTAGATCGCGAGCTTGGTACTCGCTGGCAAATGTGCGGGCCTGCTGCGACATCCGGGCGGCCAGGGCGGGATCGTCCATGAGCTGCTGCACCCGGTCGGCCATGGCCTGGATATCGCCATGGCGGACCAGGAAGCCGTTATGCCCATCGGTGATGCTGTCGGCTGGCCCGAAGTTGATGTCGAAGGAGACCGGGATGCATCCCTGGGCCTGGGCCTCGAGGATGACCAGGGCTTGGCCCTCGTTGGTCGAGGTGAATAATTGCGCCGTGCAGGAAGCGAAGTGGCGGGGGAGCTGGTCGGAGTAGCCGTGGAAGATGACCGACTCGCGCAGGCCCAGCTCGGCGGCCCGTTCCGCTAGCGCGTCGCATTCGCTGCCCTGGCCGACAATGTGCAGGGTTGGCCGCTTGCCGCGAAGAGCCAGCTCGTGGAGGACATCCAGGGCGGCGGCTACGTTCTTGTTGGGGGTCAGCGAGCCGGCCACGATCAGGCTGGTCGAGCTGCGTGCCGGTACCGGCGGTTGCACGGTGGACGGGTTCAGCGGGTTGGGGATGACGAATGCCGAGTCGGCTTCGCCGAAGCGGTCGACATAGGCCTGGCGCTGGGCCTGGGTCAGGAAGACGAAGGCATCCCAGTTGGAGCGTTCTTCGATGATGGGCCCGTGGCCCTTGGAGAGCTGGCCGCTGGCAAGGTCCAGCCCCTTGGCCACATGGATGCTGTGGAACGCGAATACCTTGGGCACGTGCACCGGTTTCCAGGAAGCGAGCATGGCCGCGGTGTACTTGCTGTCGATGACCACCAAGGAGTTCGGGTGGTCGACGATCTGCGACAGCCAATGGCGGTAGAACGACGCCGCGCTGGGGAAGCGGGCCACCAGGGTTCCGCTGCGGTCAAAAGCCTCAACGATGCGGCGGGCCTTCCCGTCGTGGAACTTCATATCGGACAAGAAGGCGGTGCCATCGGCCCGGTAGTACGTGGTCTTCTTGATCCCGCCTTCGGGGCCTGCAACACTGTGCTCGCAGAACAATGCGGCGCCCTGGCCGGGGTGGTGGACGGACTTGCGTACCGTGAAGTCCAGGCAGGCCGGTTCGGCCTTCCGCTCGGGGATGCTGGTCTGCGGCTGCAGGTCATGGTCCGCCAGGTGGAGGTAGGGATTGAGCACCCGGACCTTGGGCGAAAGCTTGCCGCGCGCGACGAGTTCCTCGACGATCTGCGGGAGCTGTTCGTTGGGGCCGAAGGTCACCACCGCGGCAGAACCGTGCCGCTGGGCGAAAGCGGCCGCGCGCTGGGTGCAGACGGTGGTCATCCCGCCGAATTCGCGCTCAAGCTTCCACGTGACCATGTAGGCGTCCAGCTGCTGTTCCCTGATATCCACGGAGAATGATCCTTAGTTTGACCACGGCAAAGTTAATTTCGCGCGAGGATATGCAGTTCCTCGCGCCAAATTCCAGACTACGCGGTGAAGCTAGGCGGGCGCTGGGAAGACGCAGTCGTGTCGTCTTCGATTTCCCTGGCCTGCACCGCAAGGCTGGCCCAGTGGCCGAAGAAGCCGCCAACGCGGATTCGAATGTATCTTCGAAAACGCCATGGCGCTCGCCGAAAGCCGTGGGAGAATCGCCGGGAAGGCTCCAGCCCTTGCTCTTCGGTGCGAAACTTCCTATGGTTCAGGTTATGGGGTACTTTCCCCGCATTTGTTGGAGGCGCAGCGCGTCTCCGGTAAAGGACGGCACGTCATGTCGAGCAAATCCCCACGCAAGGGCGAAGCGAAAAAACCAGGCAAGAGCATCAAGGAAAAGCGCGCTGAGAAGCGGCTGAAGCACGCGGAGGTCGCTGTCGATCCGGTGCGCAAAGCTGCCAGATAACCACTGATTGGCACCGGTTCCCGCGCGCGGAGCCGGTAAATGAATCGAGTCCCTGCCTACGGCGAACGACGCCGGGCAGGGACTCGAGTATTTTAATTGCCGGTATTCCGGGCGCCGCTTAGGGCAGCTGCGGGTCGACCTCGAAGTGCTCGGCGACCTGGGTGATGACCTCGTGGGCGCCCTGCAGCGACACCGAGGAGAGGAAGATCGAGTCGTCGACCTGCATGACCTCGCCTTCCAGCTTCTCCCACAACGGGTTGGAGGTGAACTTGTCTTCCTGGGCGCGCGACGCGTCGCCCTCGGCCCCTTCCGGGGACCAGGTGGACTGGAAGATCACTTCGGCGTCGGCCTTCAGGATTTCCTCCGGCGACAGCGGAACGAAGATCGACTCGGTGGTATCCGGGGCATCCTCCGGGCGCGGAATGCCCATGTCCACCATGATCTCGCCGATGAACGAATCGGTGGCGTACAGGCGCGCGGTGTCCTCGCCGGCGAAACGCACCAGCGAGTAAGTGGTCTCGGGCTTCTTTGCCAGGATTTCCTTGCCCACCGCGGCGGCGCGGGCCTCGTACTCAGCCACGGCCGTTTCCGCCTGGTCCTTCTTGCCCAGGGCCTCGCCCAGCAGCACCACGTTTTCCTTCCAAGTTGGTCCGGTGGACTCGGAGAAGATGGTCGGGGCGATCTTGTTCAGCTGGTCGTACATGGCGCCCTGGCGCACGTCGGCGGAGATGATCACGTCCGGCTCGGTGGCCAGCAGCTTTTCCAGATCCGGTTCGGTGATGGTGCCGACGTTCACGGCTTCGTCGGTCTGCTCGGTGATGTCGCCGAGGTACTCGGGGAAGGGGTTGTTGCCCTTGCGGTATTCGGTGTAGGCCACCAGCTCGGCTCCCAGCAGCATGGCGGCATCCACGTAGGAAGGGTCCAGTGCGGCGACGCGCAGCGGCCGTTCGGCCAGCTCGGTGGTGCCGCGGAAGTGCTTGATGGCCGCCGGGAAGCTGGAATCGGCTTCCGCGGTGGCGGCGGTTTCTGCCGGCTCGGTGCTCGGGGAAGAGCTGGCGCAGGAGGACAGGGCCAGTGCGGCCGCGGCCAGTGCGGCGCTCAGGGCGAGAATGCGGGGAGTGTGCATGCGAGTGCTTTCCATGAAGGTGATTGACTAATTAGCGCATGATGTATTTTTGCTTGCCCCACTTAGGCAAGGGTAAGCTTAGCGCGCGAGAAGAACAGTAGCATGGATCCGGCCGTCCTGGTCAAGGTCCTGCGACATCATTGCTTCGCATATCCTGCACGCACCCGCCGCGCACTCCGCGGCCCGAGAAAGGCCACCGACCATCGACCGCACCACACCGCGCATCAGCTCGCTGCTGGCCCTGGCCGCCGGCGTGGGCGCCGCCATCGGGCTCAGCCTGTGGATCGGCAGCACCACCTCCAGCTTCGCCGAGCTGCGCCACGCGCTGCTGGCCCCCGACGGCCAGGTCAGCGACATCGCCATCCGCGAGATCCGCTGGCCGCGCACCGTCACCGCGCTGGCCGCCGGCGCCGCTTTGGGGATGGCCGGCACGCTGATCCAGGGCCACACCCGCAACCCGATCGCCGAACCCGGCCTGCTGGGCATCAACCAGGGCGCGGCCCTGGCCATCGTCTCGGTCGCCGCTTTCACCGGCCCGCTGCCGGCGTGGACCCAGGCGCTGCTGGCCCTGGGCGGAGCGCTGCTGGCGGCCCTGGTGGTCTTCGGCATCGGGCGCATCGACGGGCGCGGGGGATCGCCCATCACCTTGCTGCTGGTGGGCGCCGCGGTCACCGCGCTCTGCGCCGGAGTGGTCTCGGCCATCGTGCTGCTGAGCGAGGCCGCCCTGGAAACCCTGCGCTTCTGGCAGGTCGGCTCCGTGGTCCAAGGCTACGAATCCTTCTTGTCGCTGTGGCCGCTGCTGGTGGCCGGCACCGTGCTGGCCCTGGCCAATGCCCGCGGGCTGAACGCGCTGACCCTGGGCGAGGATTCCGCACGCAGCCTCGGGGTCACCGCCCTGCATGCCCGCGGGCTGGGGCTGGCGGCGATCGTGGCGCTGTCCGGGCTGGCGGTCACCCTGGCCGGGCCGATCGCCTTCCTGGGCCTGCTGGTACCGCATATTTCCCGGCGCATCTTCGGCGCCGACTACCGCTGGGTGATTCCCGGCTCGGCCCTGTGCGGCGCGCTGCTGCTGTGCGTAGCCGATGTGCTCGGCCGCATGCTGGACCGCCCCGGGGAACTGCCCGTGGGCGTGGTCATCGCGCTGCTCGGCGCGCCCTTCTTCATCTACGTGGCCCGGCGCCGCAAGGCGGTCACCGTATGAGCGCCCCGGCGATCCGCACCCCCGCTTCCGCGGTGCGCGCCCGGCGCGCTGTGGCTACCGGCCTGATCCTGCTGGCCGTGGCCCTCGCGGCCTTCTGCCTGCACCTGGCCATCGGGGGCACCCCGATCGCGCTGGGCGATGTGGTGGCTACGCTCTTCGGCGCGGCCCCGGATCCGCGCACCGAGCTGACGATCATCGAGTTCCGGCTGCCGCGCAGCGTGGCCGCGGTGCTGGCCGGGGCCGGCTTCGGAGTGGCCGGGGCGCTGACCCAGAACGTGGCGCGCAACCCGCTGGCCAGCCCCGACATCCTTGGGGTGACCAACGGAGCGGCCCTGGGCGCGGTGGCCGTGCTGGCCCTGAGCGTGCACGCCGGCGGCCGTTCGGAACTGCTGGTGCACTACGGGCTGCCCATTGCCGCCACCTTGGGCGGCTTGCTGGTCTCGGCCCTGGTCTTCGCGCTGGTCTGGCACAGTTCCCTGGAAAGCAACCGGCTGGTGCTGGTGGGCCTGGGCTTTTCCGGGCTGTGCGCCGCACTGACCTCCTGGATGCTGACCCTGGGAGAAATCTACAACGCCCAGCAGGCGCTGACCTGGCTGGCCGGGACCATCAACGCGATCTCCTGGGCCGACCTGGCCTTCGCGCCGGTGGTCATCGTGCTGGGACTGGCCGCGGCCGCGCTGCTGCGCAACCAGCGCGAGGTGCTGGCGCTGGATTCGGATACCTCCCGCGCGCTGGGCATGAACCTGGGGCGCGACCGGGTCCTGATGCTCGGCATCGCCTCGCTGCTGGCCATTGCCGCGACCGTGATCGCCGGGCCGCTGGCCTTCGTTGCGCTGGCCAGCGGGCATGCCGCGCGGCTGGTGGCCCGCGGCACCATCCCGCCGGTGCCCCATGCCGCGCTGATCGGGGCGATCTTCGTGCTGCTGGCCGACCTGGTTGCGGCCCGGGCTTTCCCGGTGATCCTGCCTGCCGGGGTGGCGACCGCGGTGATTGGCGCCCCGTACCTGATCTTCCTGGTCATCCGCCAGTCCAAGGTCCGCCAACGCGGCTAGCGGCTTATCCACAGTTGGCGATGGCTGCCAGCTTGGGCCTCTGGCCGCGCCCATGATGGGTCCATGGGCATCCACCAGCTAGCCGCAGCGATCCAGGTCCTGCGCGAATCCATCACCGGGTCGCTCCCGCGCGGAGCGACCCAAGTGCTCCTTGAGCTGATGGCTTCCTGCTGCGCGCTGCTGGCCAAGCTCTCCTGCACCCTGCGCGAGTCCGATGACCCGCGGGTGGCGGCGGGGCATGCGCGGCTGATTGAAACGCTCTACCGCTACACTCTGCGGGAGCAATTGCACAGCGCTATCCATCTCGAATCAACCGGCGCCCACCTGCTGGAAGACGATGAGCTGGCGGCCGTTTCCGCATCGCGGACCAGCTACGACCGCCCCGCCCGCCAGCATTCAGGCCGCGCCCACTACCAGAACACCGGCGACTTCCTGGCCAGCTGGCTGGGGATCAACGCCCATGAGGGGCAGCACCGGGTGAATGACGCGCACCTGCTCATCGCCCGGCGCCTCATGGATGGCAGCACCGCCGCGCCGCGCTTGTCCCAGCTGGCCAGGCTCTACGCCGAAGCGCCGGACCTGGACCCGCGGCTGATTGCCCGCACGGCCCGCGCACTGGACAAATTCGAGCCGGCTGACACGAGCTTCCAAGGCCGGCCGCTGGAATCGTCCGCCCGCAATGAACAGGGCCAGCTGCTCGATCACCAAGCCGCCGCGCTGCTGCAGGAACCTGACCGTGCCACCCGCGAGACCCAGCTCGCGGCAATGCTTTCCGCTGAGCGCAGGGCACGCAAGCAAACCAGGAACCCGGCACCCGGCATCTATCCGCGAGGCGCCGTGGGCGACTGCGACAAGTACGAGCTCTACATCGCCGGGACCCAGCGCGAGGAATTCCGCTCCACCCTGGCCCAGGCCGATAACCCGCGTACCAAGGCAGGCAAAGCCGCCCGTGCCGCCAAATCCGGTTCAGGCGCTGCCCCTGATGATGGCCAGAACGCCTCAGAGGACCAGCAGGAAGCGGATCCCGGGGCAAATGCCGGGCAATCAGCCACCGACGACCTGTTCAGCAGCAAGGAACCACCACCGCCATGGGCCCAGGACGGGCACGGGGAGGAAGAATCCTTGTCCGGAGCGCAGCAACAACCTGACAAGCTTGTTGATGAGCAGGAAACGCGCGGCGCAGGCGGAGCAGGTGAAGGCCTCCAAACGTCCCTGCTGCTTGGCGATGGGGAGGTTCCGGTGGCCCAGCGCCGGCTCAACGCACTATTGGCCGCGCTGAGAGGGCGCACGGCAGGTGCCGCGCCCAATGGAATCATTCCAAGGATCGGCATCCATATCCAGTTGCGCGATCCGCAGGATCTTGGCGATCCGGCCAAGCTTCGCGCCACCTCCGACCACGGGGTGAAACTCGATTCCGCGGACACCGCACAGCTGATCTGCCAAGGCGAGATCTACCGGGTGGTCTTCGGACCCGATGGGCAACCGCTGGATGTAGGACGCAAGGAACGCTTCTTCACGGATGCAATGAAGCGCGCAATTTTCGCCCGCGACCGCGGATGCATCGTCCCGGGATGCACCGCACCGCCTGAAATGCTCGAATACCATCACGACAACTGGTGGGAACGTGGCGGGTGCACTTCATCGCGCAATGGCAGCTGCCTGTGTCGGAGGCACCACCATGCCATTCATGCAGGATTGCTGACCCTGGTTACCGTTGGGGGACTGGCTCACATCCTGCTGCCCAAGCACCTGGACCCGATGCAGGTACCGCGAAGAAACAGTGTTCCGGTGGCCGCCTGAGCACCCGGAGCCGCGAACTGCTGCACCTGCCGGCGTGGCCAAGATGCTATGGGCGCGAGAGCGCAACTTTCAGTCCGAACCCGATCAGCACTGTCCCGGTGATCCGGTCCATCCAGGACACCGACTTCGCTGAGCCCAGCCAGCGGCCAGCGATCCGAACCCCGTATACCAAGGCCACTGCCCACACCAGGGTCAGTGCAACATGCACCGCCGATAGCCCCATGCCCATGAATAGGGCGTTGGTGCCCGCCGGGGTGAACTGCGGGATCGCGGCGATATAGAAGACGCCGATCTTCGGGTTCAGCACGTTGGTCACCAGCCCGGTCAGGTAGGTTCGATACCTGCTGTGCGATACCGGGACATGGATCGTGGCCAACTGCTTGCCCCGCAGGCTCCGATGGATCATCTGCCCGCCCAGGAACACCAGATAGGCTGCGCCGGCATAGGCCAGCACATGGTAGGCCAGGGATGAGGCGGCCAGAATTGCCGAAGCTCCCGCGGCCGCGGCCACACCCCAAACGAATACTCCCGTGCAGATCCCCAGCGCCGCCAGCAGCGCTTCACCGCGTCCCCGGGCAATGGCCGATCGCAGGATCAGTGCGGTATCGACACCCGGAATCAACGTCATCAGGGCGGCAACTATACTGAAACCCAGCAAGGCGGAATCAACGGTCATGCACTCAATGCTAGAAGCTGCATCTGGGCGCAGACCCCAGGGTGAGCAAGCTCATGATCTTCGCCCGACGCGCGGGGCCAATTAGAGTTGGCCACCGCGCACGCTCTCTGGCATAATTGCAGGGTACTCGATTCGCAGTGGCCCCTCTCTCCGCTATGAGTCCTGTCCTTTTAGAATCCGACCAGTAAGGCCTGCCCCACAGGTGCTAAAAATTGGATTCGACCATGTTGAGAAACAGGAGACCACAAAAGTGGCCGTAAAGATTCGTCTGAAGCGCTTCGGTAAGATGCGCGCACCTTTCTACCGCGTTGTCGTCATGGACTCGCGCGCTAAGCGCGATGGCCGTGCCATCGAGGAGATCGGCAAGTACCACCCAACCGAGAACCCATCGGTTATCGAGATCGATTCGGATCGTGCACAGTACTGGCTGTCCGTTGGCGCTCAGCCAACCGAGCAGGTACACGCACTGCTGAAGATCACCGGTGACTGGCAGAAGTTCAAGGGCATCGATGGCCAGGAAGGCACCTACAAGGTTGCCGAGCCTAAGCCAGCATTCGTTGCTCCTGACAAGGGTTCGGTGATCCTCCCAGAGGCAATCACCAAGAAGGCTGAAAAGCCAGCTGCTGAAGAGGCAGAGGCCGAAGCTACCGAGGCTGAGTAACAGTGCTCGTTGACGCGCTAGACCACCTGGTACGCGGGGTTGTCGAGGAACCGGAAGACGTCAAGGTCGCCTTGAAGTCCACCCGCCGCGGCGACCTGCTCGAAGTACGTGTGAACCCTGAGGATCTCGGTCGTGTGATCGGACGCCAGGGACGCACCGCACGAGCACTGCGCACCGTAATGGCAGCGTTGGCCAAGGAGCCGGTACGTGTCGATGTAATCGACACCGACCGTCGCCGAGGCTAAGCAACTTAGAGGTCTGGCTTTTAAGTTGGCTTCGAAACGAAAGGAGTTTCCGTCCTAACTAGTGACGGAAACTCCTTTCGTGTTTACCCCTAGAATTTCCATTCCAGTCTCCCGGCACACGCCACGGAACACAGTGCAGAAAGAGCAGCAGACTATGCGATTGCAGGTTGCCCGCATCGGCAAGCCCCACGGCATCCGTGGCGAAGTCACCGCCCAGGTCATGACCGACACCCCGGAAGAGCGCTTCACCGCTGGCGAAGAACTCATCGTCGTCGACGGCCCGGTCAAGACGCTGACCATCGCCAATGCGCGCTGGAACAAGACCATCCTGCTGCTCTCCTTCAAGGAAATCGCCGACCGCAACCAGGCTGAAACCCTGCGCGGCGCGCGCCTTGAGATTGAAGTTTCCGACGAGCCGGAAGACGACTCGGACGAATGGTACGAGCATGAACTGCTGGACCTGAAGGTCATGCTCGATGGCGAGCAGGTCGGTACCATCACCGCACTGCGCACCAATCCCGCCCAGGACCTGTTGGTCTTCGAAGACGCTGACGGCCAGGAGATCTACCTCCCGTTCGTCGACGAATTCGTCCCGGAGATCGATCCGGAAGCCGGCATCGTGGTCATCACCCCGCCGGCAGGCCTGCTGACCTTGAACAGCGATGAAGTCGGCAGCGACGAAGAGGGACAAAAGTAAGCCATGCGTCTTGACGTCATCTCGATTTTCCCTGAGTACCTCCAGCCGCTCTCGCTTTCGCTGATCGGCCGCGCCGCCGAAGACGGCATCCTGGATCTGAACGTCACCAACCTGCGCGACTTCACTGCCGACAAGCACCGCAAGGTCGACGACACCCCGTACGGTGGCGGCGCCGGCATGGTGATGATGCCGGAACCATGGGGACAGGCACTGGACGCGGTGCGCCCAGCCGATGCTGGCGGCCCCAAGCCAACCCTGATTGTCCCTTCGCCTGCAGGCGCCGTCTTCAACCAGCAGATGGCCTACGACCTTGCCGAGGAAGAGCATCTGGTCTTCGCCTGCGGCCGCTATGAAGGCATCGATGAGCGCGTCATCGAATACGCGCACGAGAACTTCAACGTCATCCCCGTATCCATCGGCGATTACGTGCTCAACGGGGGAGAAGTGGCCGTGATGGTGATGGTGGAAGCCATCGCCCGGCTGATCCCAGGAGTCATCGGCAACCCGGAATCACTGGTGGAAGAATCCCACGCGGATGTCTTGCTGGAATACCCGGTTTACACCAAGCCGGCTTCCTGGCGCGGACGCGATGTCCCCGAAGTGCTGCTCGGTGGCAACCACCAGCGGGTGGGGCGGTTCCGCCGCGATGAGCAGATCAAGCGCACCGCAGCGCGTCGCCCTGACCTGATCACCCAGCTGGATGCCGAGAGCCTGAACCGCAGGGACCGCGATGCCCTGTGGCACAGCGGATTCGCGCTCGTTGACGGTGCCATAACCCCCAAGTCCGAATTGGACTGGGCTACCGGTGCTGGTACCGAGAGCGACTAAGAGGCCAAAATCACCCGAATGCCATTTCGGGCAAACTCGCATCGGCTTCGCTGATACGGCATAATTGTTTCTTGGTGTGTTTTTGTTCGACTCCTGCCGCAGGGGGAAGTTCGAGCCACAGAAGACCACCGCACCGTTTGCTAGAGGCAATCGGTGGTACAACGTTCCGGGGATTTCACTGGTTTCGACCGGTGTCGGGCCCCGCTACGAGGATTCGGTGACCTGCGGCATTGATCCTAGGAGATGCACTATGCATATTCTTGACTCTGTTAACGCAGCCTCGCTGCGCTCCGACGTTCCAGCCTTCGGCCCAGGCGACACCCTGAAGGTTCACGTCAACATCATCGAAGGCAAGAACTCCCGTGTTCAGGTCTTCCAGGGCTACGTCCTTGGTCGCCAGGGCCAGGGTGTTGGCGAGACCTTCACCGTTCGCAAGGTTTCCTTCGGCACCGGTGTTGAGCGTACCTTCCCAGTTCACTCCCCAATCATCGAAAAGATTGAGGTTGTGACCAAGGGTGACGTTCGTCGTGCAAAGCTGTACTACATGCGCGATCGTCACGGCAAGGCTGCTCGCATCCGCGAGAAGCGCGACTTCAGCGCAAAGAAGTAATCTGCGTTCTTCAATGAACCGGATTGCACGCACTGAGCGGGCAACATTGAAGCGCCGGGCCTTTTCATGGGTCTGGCGCTTCGCTGTACTCGCCATCATTCTTGGCCTGCTGGCCACGATTGCCATTCGCGCCACCGTGATTGACGTCTTCCATATCGAGTCCAACTCTATGGAATCCACGCTCAACCCTGGCCAGAGCATCGCAGTAGACCGCCGCGCTTACTCTGATACCGAACCGCAACGCGGAGACGTCATCGTCTTCGATGGCCGCGGCTCGTTCCTGCCCTACGCCAAGGCCAGCTTCGCAGATGATCTGCTCACGGCCTTCAGCCTCACAGGGAACAGCAATAAGTACGTCAAGCGCGTCATTGGCGTTGGGGGAGACATCGTGGAATGCTGCAGTGCCGATGGGCTACTGCTTGTCAACGGCGAGCCGGTAGACGAGCAGTACATCTTCGCTGTAGATGCTCCGAGCGAACAGAAATTTTCCGTAGAAGTGCCAGTTGGCCGCTTGTGGGTCATGGGCGATCACCGCTCCACTTCCAAGGATTCGCGGGCATTGCTGGGCGCAAGCGGCGGCGGAATGATCAGCGTCGAGCGCGTCACCGGCAAAGCGACCGAGGTGATTTGGCCGCTCGATCAGCGTTCAGTAATCAGGTGACACGCCGTAGCAACCGGCGATTTTGATAGCGCCAGATGGGTAGAACTACCCATCTGGCGCTATTTTTCTAGGTTAATGGAATTAATTCGGATGGATTTCCATCCCACCCGATTTGCTGTGCAATTGGTGTGTAAATTTCGCGACAACACTCAGGATCCACCAAGCTGACTAGGGATTAGAAAGAGAAGTCCAATCTTAAACCAATACTACTGGCACGTAAGTTGTAACCAAGCTCGATGAGGGTAGAGCTATTTGACTAGGTGAAACGGGTTCTGGAATTTATATTTTTGTTGGATTCGATGGTTGAAAAGCTGTGTCGGAACCAAGTATTGTTTCATTTTGGTAACAACACCTGTGCTTACGCGCGCGCCCTTAGGTAAGGGGACGCGCGGGCACTCGCACCATAAATCTGGGAGAAGCATTAATGCCACATCCAAAAAAGAAGACTGCGCAACGCGGCATCGTTGCAGCAGCCGCGACCGCCTTGGTGGTCGGCTCTAGCTTCATGCCTGCCGCAGCGGCGCCAACGGCCTCCGAATCGCCGTCTGCGTCCGCTACGGCAAGCGAGAAGCCTTTGGCCAGCGAAACCGCTCTGGACACCGAGGGGCTCGACAAGGCTATTGAGAAGGACCTCAATAAGTCCGTTGAAGAGTACGTCAAGGACGGGGAGACCAGCGACGCTGCTTCCAAAGTCCGCGACGAACTGAATGCGAAAGGCATTGACGCCACTGCCTCGGTGAAGGACGGCAAAGCCGAGATCACCGTAAGCAAGAAGGACGCTGCCAAGGCCAAGGAGATCGTCAAGGCCAGTGCAGCTCCGGCTCCTATCGTGGTGACCGAAGTTGACTCGCAGGTCAAGACCGTAGACAAGGTCTACACCGAGCTTTTGGCCAACATCGAGCCGAAGGAACTGAAGCGCATCACCGCTATCCTTCAGACCAACGATGGCTTGAAGATCTACGCAAAGGGCTTCGACGAGAAGGAAGCTGCGGACGAACTGAAGTCCAAGTCCGCTGGCTCCCTGCCTGAGAAGCTGACCGTTGAGCAGTTCGTCAGCGAAGCTACGCACGTTGACGGTGTAGAAAGCTCGGGTGTTGCCAAGACCACCGCCGCAGAGGATATTTACGGTGCCCTGGGTTACGCAATGGACAAGTCCGGCGCACCTACTAGCACGTCGACGGTCTGCTCGCTCGGATTCACCGCGTGGACCGCAGAGGGTGAAGATGCCATCATCTCGGCTGGGCACTGCTCGGAAGATGGCGCCACCAAGATTTTGGGCCTTGCCGAACAGTCGGTTCCAGGCCAATCGCCAACTCTGGGTGCCGAGCTGGGTACTTTTGGATTCAACCAGTTCGGTGGTCCGGGTAATTCGGGCCTATCCGCCGAAGAACTGAACTCCTTGACCGAGGAAGAGTTCAATAACCTGGAACCAGGCACGGACATCTCGGTGATCGATAACATCAATCCTGCGCTGAACTTGCACGCTGCTGTGTCCGAATGGGCTGACGGCAACGAACCTCGCGACGAAGTTATCAACGTGACTGGCACGACCAAGGCACTAGTTGGGTCGGAAGCTTGCTCTTCGGGCCGTACCACCGGTTGGAGCTGCTCCCCGATTATCGGTGAAGGCGTCTTCTTCGTTGGTGGCTCGGATAAGACCTACCGTTCAGTTGCTGGCTATGTCGCTGAAAATCCTGGCCAGAGCGTGCTTGACCAGGGTGACTCCGGTGGCCCAATGCTCGTAGGCAGCAAGGCGGCAGGCATCAACTCGGCCAACGCCGCAGGTGAAGACCTGGAGGAAAACACCGCTGATGACATCGCCATGTACACCTCGCTCGATGATGTCTTCGACAAGGGCTACATTGATGGCTACACGCTGAAATTCCATATCAATACCCCTGCCATCACGGTGGAAAACGGTACTGAAGTTGAACCTGGTGAAGCAATCACCGGTACCCTTGCCAATGCTCCGGCTGGCACCATCATCCGTGTGGTCGTTGACGGCAAGCTCTACAAGAAGGTTGAGCTGGACGCTAAAGGAAACTTCTCGTTCCCAGCCCCGGAAGAACCAGGAAAGTTTGCGTTCAGCGTTGTGGCCAAGAACGGCTTCAACACCTCTGAGCGGGTCAACGCCAACGTCGTGATCGTTGCTGCGCCGACTCCAACTCCGACGCCGACTCCAACCGAGGAACCGACTGAGGAGCCAACCGAGGAACCGACTGTGGAGCCTACCGAGGAACCAACTGAGGAACCAACTACGGAGCCTTCCGAGAGCACCTCGCCATCGCCTTCCGAGGAACCAACTACTGAGCCTTCCGAGAGCACCTCGCCATCGCCTTCCGAGGATGAGAGCGACAAGCCATCGGAGAGCACCTCTCCTTCGGCTTCGGAGGACGACGACAAGTCGGAAGCTCCGAAGGACCAGAAGGACGACGAGCCAAGCAAGTCTGCAACTCCAAAGGAAACTCCTAAGAAGGACGATCCTTTGGCGGATACCGGTTCGAACAGCGTTCCGCTGATCGCCGCCGGTGGCGCAATGGCCCTGGCCGGTGCGGCATTCCTGCTGTTCCGCCGCAACGCACGTCGCCACGGCTAAGGGATTCTGTTCCGGCGGGATTGGATCCTGCTGAAAATGCCCCGCTACTTGAGAACAAGTAGCGGGGCATTTTTACTTGGCACACATGTAGCTCCTTGGTTGCTCTACGATTTCGGCACTAGTCTCAAAGCTAAGATCGTTGCGGCAACGTGAATATCACCGAGGTGTAAATTATGAATTTCAACGCTAGAACTTCACGCACGCCAATCATGCTGGCCTCTACTGCCGCCATGGCTGCCCTATTGCTAACCGGCTGCGGTCAGGGAACCGATCCAGGTGCGCAGGCTACGGCCAGCGCCACGGGATCGGAATCCTCGCAGCAAACAGGAAACTCGAGCGGGAACACCGTGGACCAAGACGCACTGCTCCAGACCAATGACCAGCTCTCCGAAGCCTTGGGCGATGAATACGTCCAAGGCTGGATCAAGGACGGGCAGCTGAACGTTTCGACGACCAGCGAAGCGCAGCTATCCGCTATTGAAGAAGCCGGGGCCATCGGGCACCTAGTCCAATTCAACAGCGAGGAGCTTCGTTCGGCGATTTCCGAAATCATGAAGTGGCAGGGCAAGCAGGAAAACCCCGTGCGCACCGCCATCCATGCATACACGCTGAATCCTGAAACGGGCGGCATCACCCTGTCGGTGGATAAGAGCCAGCTGGACGAAGTCCAAAAGCTGATTGAAGCTGAGAAGCCCATCGGCGAAATCCCCGTGGACTACAAGCAGAGCGGTGGCATCATGTCGCCTGCTGCCACCCAGTAGCCCGCAGTCCGCTTGAACGGACGCACCAATGGCCAGGCCCGGCGACGGACCTGGCCATTGGTGCGTTTCTGGGCAACTGGCCGTGGCTATGCAATGATCCGCTGCGCCTGGCAAGACACGTAAGATGGGGACTACACGCGACAATGGAAGGTACTAATCGAATCGTGAGCGCAGCATCAGCAGAGACTCCTCCAAGCAGGGGACCCCTATACAAAATATGGCGCTTCGTCCGCGAGATTGTCATCATCATCGCGATCGCGCTGCTGCTCTCGTTCGTGATCAAGACCTTCTTCTTCCGTGCCTACTACATCCCATCAGGCTCCATGGAGCATACCCTCGAGGTCAACGACCGGATTTTCGCCAACCTCATGGTTCCCGGGCCGTTCGAGTTGGAACGTGGCGACGTCGTCGTCTTCCGCGATGACCAGGAATGGCTGCCACCGCTGACCGAGTACCCCACCGCGTTCCAGAATGCGCTCTCCTTTGTCGGCGTGCTGCCAGCGGCTGATGAGCAGTACCTGGTCAAGCGCATCATCGGCATGCCCGGTGACACCGTGGAGTGCTGCACCGCGGAAGGTGCCATCACGATCAACGGCGAGCCCATAGACGAGCCGTACATCTTTGACGGCGACAGCCCGTCAGACATGGAATTCAAGGCGACCGTCCCAGAGGGAAAAATCTGGGTGATGGGTGATCACCGAGGTGCCAGCGCGGATTCCCGCTTCCACGCCGATCGCCAGGGTGGCTTCGTCGACCTCGAATCCGTCCAGGGCCGCGCTTCGGTGATCTCTTGGCCAACCTCGCGCTGGGGCATCGTCGACTCGCACGAAGAAGTCTTCGCCAACGTCCCGCACGCAGTGGCGAAGTAGGGGCACCGCCCATGGCCGTTTTGAAGAGCAAGGCAACCACGCTAGAACATGAGCGCGCCTTGGCAGCCAAGCATGGGTTCCGCTATATCGCAGCGGTCGATGAGGTGGGACGCGGCGCCTTGGCTGGTCCGATTACCGTCGGCATGACGGTGATAGATATTGAGCAGGTCACGGAGTTCCCAGCGCTGCGCGACTCCAAGCTGCTGAGCCCGGAAACCCGTACGGAACTGGTCGATCCAGTTCGCCAGTGGGCCGTGGGGTACGGCGTCGGGCATGCCTCTGCGGCTGAAATCGATGAGCTGGGAGTTACTGGCGCCCTGCGCCTGGCCGGATCGCGGGCCATGGAGCTGTGCGCGGTACAGCCCGAGGCGGCGCTTCTGGATGGCAGCTACGACTGGCTGACCGCACCGGAACCGGACCTCTTCGACATCCTGGCCGATGACCGCGAACCCGTGGGCCTGCACATCCCGGTGACGACCATCATCAAAGGCGACATGACCTGCCAGGCGATCGCTGGAGCTTCCATTCTGGCCAAGGTTGAACGCGATGGAATCATGGTTGATCTGGCCACCGAGCATCCGGCCTTCGGCTGGGAGATCAACAAGGGGTATGCCACCGCTGCGCATCGTGCCGCGATCGTTGCGCAGGGTCCCTGCGACTACCACCGCAAGAGCTGGAACTTGACTTCGGGTGCTGATCAGGCCCAAGGTGAAGCCACGACAAAGAAAGCAAAGTGATGGCTGCCGACGACCTGGAAAACTACGAGTCCGACATGGAACTGCAGCTATACCGCGAGTACAAGACCGTGGTGGGGCTGTTCAATTACGTGGTCGAGACCGAGCGCCGCTTCTACCTGGCCAACCAAGTGGACGTGAAGACCCTGTCCAACGCCGGGGAAGTGTACTTCGAGTTGAACCTCACCGACGCGTGGGTCTGGGACATCTACCGCCAAGGGCGCTTCGTGAAGTCCGTCAAGGTGCTGACCTTCAAGGACGTCAACGTGGAAGAACTGAACCCTGACGAGTTCCAGATCCCGAAGGATGGGCTGGGCTCCTAGCGCGAGGCACTGCGGCATTCGATCGCCGGCTCTG
>NZ_JBLVOJ010000025.1:482249-497903 GCF_053543715.1 Glutamicibacter sp. AGC46 | reverse complement strand
CAGAGCCGGCGATCTCGCTTAAAGCGAATTGTCCACATTCCGCGGCGGGCGCCGCCGCTGTGGAGCATAATTCTCCGACGATGTTTCCATTACGGATCGCAGACATCGAGGAGCAAACATGCAGACCGCGAAGCAACGCCTAGGGACCGATGGCGAACAAGCTGCCGCCGCATTTCTCATCGGGCAGCACTACGAAATTCTCGATCGCAATTGGAGATGCCCAGCAGGGGAGCTGGACCTGGTAGCAAGAGCCGGCAACGGCCAGATCACCGCCATCGAAGTCAAAACGAGGTCCTCGCAACGCTATGGATCAGGCTTCGAGGCGATCAGCGCGGCAAAATTCCGCCGGCTCAACAGGCTGCTGATTTCCTGGGCCCAATGCCATCGCATGTTTCTCGCCGAACTTCGCGTGGACATCGTCGAGGTCTATCTGACAACAACAGGGTTCGAATGCCGGCTGCATGAGAACGTGCGCTCATGAGCACCGCGCGCACCAGCGCAGTGGCCCTGCACGGGGTCAGCGCCTCACTGGTGGAAGTCGAGGCCGCCCTCGGCAACGGCATCCCAGGATTCGTCCTGCTGGGCTTGCCCGATGCATCTTTGAGCGAGGCCCGCGAACGAATCAAAGCCGCGGCAAGGAATTCAGGGATTCCTCTGGCAAACCGGAAACTGACGGTCAATCTTTCGCCAGCCACCCTGCCCAAGTATGGATCAGCTTTCGATCTGGCCATCGTCATCGCCGCCTTGGCCGCTGATCAACAGCTGTTCGCGTCACCGAGCACGCTGTACATGGCGGAACTCGGCTTGGATGGCACCTTGCGGCCAGTACCCGGGGTGCTGCCAGCGGTGCAGCTAGCCAAGGTCCATGGTCTCGACCGGGTGATCGTGGCCGAGGCTAACGGGGCAGAAGCGAGGCTGGTGCATGGAATCGAGGTCATGGCGCTACGCCATCTGGGACAGGTCCTCACTTGCTGCGGAGCCCCAGCCGAACAGGTCACCACTTACCTGCGCCACCGGCAGCCGCAGGCGCCTACCGAATCTGCCGGCCCTGCCGCAGGAACTGCTGCCTCGGGCGATGCGGACCTGGGCCTGGTCAACGGGCAGCAGGAAGCACGGCTCGCCTTGGAACTGGCCGCGGCCGGCGGGCACCACCTGATCATGGTCGGACCGGCCGGCGCCGGCAAAACCATGCTGGCCAAGTGCCTGCCATCGATTCTGCCGCCACTTGATGACCTGCAAGCCCTTGAAGCCACCGCGGTGCATTCCATTACTCGGGGCGGATCCGGGGAATTGGACCAGCTGCAACGCACCCCGCCTTACGTGGCGCCGCACCACACCGCGTCCCGCTCAGCCCTGATTGGCGGCGGAACCGCACAACTCATTCCCGGGGCCATTACCCGCGCGCACCAGGGCATTCTATTCCTCGATGAAGCAGCGCAATTCCAAACCGGAGTACTTGATGCGCTTCGCCAACCGATCGAGGAAGGCTATATCAACCTCGCGCGGATACGCGGCCACCAGCGGTTGCCGGCCCGTTTCCAACTCATCATGGCCTCCAATCCGTGTCCCTGCGGAAAAAACTTCGGCACCGGTACCGGGTGCACCTGTACGCCCATGGCCCGCCGGCGCTATTTCGCCCGGCTTTCAGGACCCATCCTCGACCGTGTGGATCTGCAAGTCAGAGTCAATCCGGTAGCGCAAGCACAGCTTCTTAGCGGGGTACCAAATGAATCCAGTGCACAGGTGCGTGAACGCGTCTTGGCCACTCGGGCACGCAGCAAGGAGCGGCTGGGAAAGTTCTCCATTGCTTGCAACGCGCAAATACCAACTCAGATCCTCAGGAATGAACTGGAATACCCGGCTAAGACCCGGGCGGCGCTTGAACAACTCGCCACACGACGCGGGCTATCTGCGCGCGCCATCCACCGCCTCCTGCGGGTCGCGTGGACGGTTGCAGACCAGCAAGGGCATGCAGCACCGACCGAGGATGATCTGGCCATCGCCGCTCACCTTCGCCAGAACTTGGAAAATAGCTAGGTAAGACCATGACTTTCAACGATGTGAACACTGCCGGAAAATCCTCGCCTCCAACCAGCCAGGAGCGCCGGGTCTACGCCCAATTGAACCAACTTATCGAGCCCAACGACTATGTGGCCACGGCCTTGCTGGAACTGATGAGCCCACAGGAACTGCTGCGCCTGATCCAGCGAGAGGATTTCTACCCGGCCGCGCTCAAAGCGCCGGTCGACGGAATCCTCGGATTCCACCCGCCCGGGGATGGCGCACAAGACTTGAGGGTAGCCTTGGCCCGATGGAGAAAGCGCCTGTCGCTGAGCAACCCAGCGGGAGCCTTGGATGCCGCCGCGCGCGCGGGTGGCGGTTTGCTGATCCCGGACGATGCTTCGTGGCCGCGACAGCTAGCCGACCTGGAACTGGGACGTCCCCTGTGCCTGTGGTGGCGTTCAGCGAACCCGCAATTCCTCGAAGGCCAAGAGCTGGCGCGCAGCGTGTCCATCGTCGGCTCCCGCGATGCCAGTGACTACGGTGATCAAGTCACCTTCGATCTTGGCCGGACCCTGGCCTTGAACGGGTACACCATTGTCTCGGGTGGCGCTTACGGCATTGACGCCAGCGCGCACCGGGCCGCTCTGAGCGTGGACGATTGGCAGCATCCGAACCCGCCAACGATCACGGTTATGGCTGGCGGCATCGATCGGCTCTACCCTTCGGGCAACAGCAACCTGCTCAACCAGATTGTTGCTCGCGGCGTGCTGATCTCAGAGGTGCCTCCCGGAACCACATCAGCACGCTTCCGCTTCCTGAACCGCAACCGGCTGATCGCGGCATTGAGCAGGCTGGTTATCGTCAGCGAAGCGCGCCACCGCTCAGGAGCACTGAACACCGCCAGCCATGCAGTTGAGCTGGGACGCGATGTAGCGGCCGTTCCCGGAAGTGTTTTCGCGCCCAACTCCGCAGGGTGCCATCGATTGATTGCAGAGGGCAGTGCGGCCCTGCTCGCCAGCCCGCAAGATGCGCTGGGCCTGGTTGGCCACCACTGCCAAGCAGAGCCGCGGAGTGCCAAAGTGCAGCAACGCCCGACGGACATCCTGGGTAGGGATGAAGCAATGGTGTACGACATCATGTCCTTCACCAAAGGATTGCTGGTCGATGAGATCTCTGCCCGCAGCGGGGTGCCACTGATCGAGACGCTACGCGCCATCAATCGATTGGAGACACTGCAAATGGCTGCCACCGATGGCCTGGCGTGGAAGTTGGTGCGCCAAAACTGACCGGTGACGCAGCTGAGGGTATTCTCAATAGTGATGAAGCAAGAATCAACGACGCACGCCAGCAATGCGATGTCAGCAAAATTCGCTGAGCCGGTGGCGGACTACCTGGAGTACCTGCAACGCGAACGCGGCCGCAGCACTAATACCCTGCGGGCCTACGAAGTGGATTTGCGGAACCTCGGCCAGTTCTTGCTCCACCATGCGCAGGATCCGAGCCTCAAGCAGATTTCAGTTGATACGCTCCGCGATTGGTTGGCGCAGCTTCATGAATCGCAGATTTCCCGCACCACCTTGGCCCGCAGGATTTCTGCGGTGAAGAGCTTCTTCGCGTGGGCACTGAAGCATCAGCTGATCGACGCGGACCCTGCCCTGCGGCTGGCCGCGCCCAAGAAGGAACGGCGTCTTCCGCATGTTTTGCAGCCAAGCCAGATCGACCGCTTGCTCTCCGAAACAGCCCAGCCGCCTGCTGGAAAAGAAGTCAGCGAGAGCAAGCCGGAACCTGCCCCCGATGCCAAGAGTCAGGCCGTAGCGGCACGCGATAAAGTCATCGCCGAGTTGCTGTACGCATCCGGCCTGCGTATCAGCGAGCTCGTGGCCTTGGACGTTGACGACATCGACTTCGAACGACGCACCGTCAGGGTTCTCGGCAAGGGCAACAAGGAACGGGTTGTTCCGTTTGGCAAGCCCGCCGAGCGCGTGATCATCGGGTGGATTCGGTCGCATCGCAAGGTCCTGGCCCGCAAGGAAGCTCAAGGCGCTTTGCTCGTAGGGGTGCGCGGTGCGCGCTTGAATGTACGCCAGGCACGAGAGGTCATTTCCAAGGCCTTGCAATCGCTGGGGGATACCGCTGCCAGCGGCCCGCACGCCTTAAGGCACACCGTAGCCACGCATCTGCTGGATGGGGGCGCAGATTTGCGTGCTGTCCAGGAATTCCTCGGGCATGCTTCGCTGGCAACGACCCAGCTATATACTCACGTTTCGGTTGACCGATTGAGGCAAAGCTACCGCCAAGCCCATCCCCGAGCCTGACTATTTGGTACCAATCTGCAAAAATAGCCTTTCTGGGTGGCGAAAGGCCTCTTCATCGGGCAAAATGGAAGTATCGGCGGCGATGGCACCGGAACGATGTTGACGTAGGGGAAGACGATCAACACCGCAACGGAGGATGGCATGTCTGCACCGATGTCCAGAGGCGTGATTTATATTCATTCCGCCCCTGCAGCGCTATGCCCACATCTGGAATGGGCAATCGGGTCCGTGCTCGGTACTCCAGTAAAAATGGAGTGGACCGAACAGCACGTCGCACCCGGATTTTGTCGCGCCGAAATCGAGTGGGTAGGTACGCAAGGTACCGGCGCTTTGCTGACCAGTGAGATGCATGGTTGGCAGCATCTTCGTTTCGAAATCACCGAAGACCCAAGCCCGGGTGCCGACGGCAGCCGTTGGTCCGTGACCCCTGATCTTGGCATCTTCCACGCCACCGTTGATTGCGCTGGCAACGTCATGGTCAGCGAAGAACGCATCCGGTGGGCCTATGAAAAGGGCGACGGCAATCCCTCGGTCTTCTATCAGGAGATGTCCATCGCTCTCGGCGAGCCCTGGGATGAAGAACTTGAACCCTTCCGTCACGCAGGCGAAGACGCGCCTGTTCGATGGCTCAACCAGGTGGTTTAGCAACTGGTTATCTAGTCCCTGAGTGACTTATCAACAGGCACTCAGATACAACCCCGATGGTGCGGGGTTGTTACCCAAAAGAAGTGGGATCCCATGCCGGGGATCCCACTTCTTGCTTTAAGAACTGCGGTTGTGGAGAAGTGCCGAAGCGCAGTGCTATGCTCGATGGCGATGAAGACCAGTCAGGCCGCATGCGGCCACTCCCGGAACGGCAAACTGGTCGTTCTCTGATCCGCGGCCCTCCCGTGCCAGATGCATTCCACCAAAGAACAGCACATCTGAACCACGAAAGGGAGACATGACCGCACAGTTCAACCACACCATCATCGCTTCACTCGACCCGCAACGCATGGCAAAGTTCTATCTTGAGCTGCTCGAAGCACGCGCGGAATCAAGCTGGGGACCATTTACCAACATCAGCCTGGCCCACGGGGTGCTGCTTCAATTCGCTGCACCACCGATGGACTTCCCAGCGCAGCACTATGCCTACCTGCTCGATGATGAGCATTTCGACCGCGCCTACGCGACTATCCGCGAGGGGAAAATGGAGCACTGGGCCGATCCCCAACGGCAGCTGCCAGGGCAGATTAATCATGAACACGGCGGCCGGGGAGTCTACCTGCTTGATCCTTCCGGGCACTACCTGGAATTGATCACCCGGCCTTACCTGCCCGCAGCCACCTAGGACCAGCTAGCGCTGAACCTTGAATACCTTCTTCTGGATGCCGTTGGAGTAGACCTGCGAATCAATGAGGGCCAGCTTCTGCGCGTCCAGGCTCGCGTCGCTGAAAAGGCGCTTGCCTGCACCAAGCAAAACCGGGAAGACCAGCAGGTTGTACTGGTCGATGAGCTGATGTTCTTGCAGCGAGTGGACCATCGTTGCCGATCCATGGATACTGATCGGGCCGCCGTCGCCGGCTCGAAGCCGCGCCACATCGGCGACCGAGCGCAAGATCGCAGTCTCGCCCCAGTTCCCGGCCAAGTCCTTCTCCCGCAAGGTAGTGGAGAGCACGTACTTGGGCATCGCGTTGTACTGCGGGAACTGCTCGGTCATCGAGGGCCACACCGCGCAGAAGGCCTCGTAGCTGTGCCGGCCCAAGAGCATGGCGCTGGCTTCTTCTTGCTCGGCGCCCTTCAGTTCGTAGGCGGCGGGGTCGAACTCGACCGAGTTCATCGTCCAGCCTGAATTGCGGTAGCCGGGTTCGCCGCCCGGGGCTTGGACGACACCGTCCAAGGAGACGAAGGAAGTGGCGATCAGGGTGCGCATGGGAAGGGATCCTTTGTTCGTGGCAAGTACCGGCAGTTGCCTCCGACGTGAGGCGGTACTTGAGCTTAACGAACATGTCAGGACCGAAGCAATGGCTCTGAGCCAATTCTTTCGGGGTTAAAGACCACTGGGCTGGTTGAAGAGTAATCTTCAACCAGCCCAGTGGCGCGCTCGCCTGCAGCTGCCGGAACGGCTAGACGCTGCGGATGGCGACCACGGCGTTATGGCCGCCGAAGCCGAAGGAGTTATTCAGCGCAACGATGGAGCCCTCTGCAGGCAGCTGCGCAGGCTGGCCGGTGACGACCTTCAACGGGATCTCTGGATCCTGGTTGTCCAGGTTAATGGTCACCGGGGCCTTGCGGTTGTAGATGGCCAGTGCGCACAGCACGGACTCCACGGCACCGGAAGCGCCCAGCAGGTGGCCCATCTGCGACTTGGTCGCGGATACCCACACGTTCTCGAGGTGATCGCCCAGGGCGTTCTTCAGCGCAGCGTATTCCGGCTTGTCGCCAACTGGGGTGGAGGTTGCGTGGGCGTTCACATGGACCACGTCCTCTGGCTGGATGCGGCCATCGAACATGGCAGCCTTCAGCGCACGGGTTGCACCCATGCCTTCTGGATCCGGTGCGGTGATGTGGTGCGCATCGGAGGTGACCGAGGAGCCTGCCAGCTCGGCGTAGATGCGTGCGCCGCGGGCGATTGCATGCTCTTCGGCTTCCAGTACCAGCGCGCCAGCGCCCTCGCCCATGACAAAGCCATCACGGTCGGTGTCGTAGGGACGCGAAGCCTTGGTCGGATCATCGTTGCGGCGGGAGAGTGCATGCATGGACGCGAAGGCGGCCATCGGCATGGGGTGGATCGCGGCTTCTGCGCCACCGACCATGACCACATCGGCCTTGCCCGAACGGATCAGTTCCAGGCCAACGTGCATCGCTTCGGTACCCGAAGCGCAAGCCGAAACCGGGGTATGCGCGCCACCGGCGGCACCCAGGTCCAGCGACACGGCAGCTGCTGGGCCGTTAGGCATCAGCATTGGCACGGTCATGGGCAGGACGCGGCGTGGGCCCTTTTCACGCAGGGTGTCCCAGGCGTTGAGCAGGGTCCAGACGCCGCCGATGCCGGTAGCGAAGGCAACGGCCAGCTTGTTCTGGTCCATCTCTTCCTTGACCAGGCCTGAGTCGGCCCAGGCTTCACGGGCCGCAACCACAGCGAACTGGGTCGATGGGTCCATGCGCTTGGTCTCCGGGCGGGAGAGTACCTCGGTCGGCTGCACAGCAGCGCGGGCGGCGAAGGTGACCGGCAGGTCGTATTCCTTAACCCAGTCATCTTCCAGGGTTACGGCGCCGGAGACGCCCTTGAGGGCGTTTGCCCATAGGGTGGGGACATCCCCGCCGATTGGGGTGGTGGCTCCGAGACCGGTGATCACTACTTTGCGCGCCATCATCAAACTCTCTACTGTGCGAATAAGAACTGTGCTTGGAAATTCAGGGGGCCGGCTTGACGTACCGGCCGGTGTGCGCGGCTTGCCCGCACAACGGTGTGGCGAAAAACGCCGGGAAGCTTAGGCCTGTGCCGCAGCGATGAAGTTGACGGCGTCGCCGACGGTCTTCAGGTTCTTGACCTCTTCGTCAGGGATCTTGACCTCGAACTTTTCCTCAGCCTCAACGACGATGGTCATCATCGAGATCGAGTCGATGTCCAGGTCCTCGGTGAAGGACTTGTCCATCTGCACGTCTGCTTCGTCCAGGCCGGTCTCGGAGTTGACGATTTCGGCGAGGCCCGCCAGGATTTCTTCGTTGCTAGCCATGGATGGCTCCTTTTCTTCTTAGCCGGAGGACTCCGGTCATTTTTGTGGCTGGGCGCAGATCCTGTTTCCAGGAACCGGTTCCAGCCGGCTTAATGAAACTTTGGTGGCGCATCAAGAATGCGCGGCACGTTTCGTCGGTTTAAAGCTTAGGCCAGAGACGCGCTCGGCGGACGCAACATGACGTTCCCGGCGTGCACAATCTGTGAACGGCGCAAAAGCCTAGTTGGCGGTGTGCTCGGCGATGAACGCCTTGGCAGCTTCCAGATCCGCTGGACTCTTCACCGCCAGGGTCTTCACGCCCTTGAGCCCGCGGCGGGCCAATCCCACCAGGGTTCCGGCCGGTGCCAGTTCCAGCACACCGGTCACGCCAGCTTCGGCCAGCGTCTGCATGCACAGGTCCCAGCGGACCGGACGCGATACCTGGGCGACCAGCGAATCGAGGTTCGCCTGGCCATCGGCTACGGCCTTGCCGTCGAAGTTCGAGAGCAGGGTTTCCGCTGGTTCCTTCGGGGTGATGGTTCCGGCCAGTTCCTCCAGGATGCCAACTGCGGGCTGCATGTGCGCGGTATGGAATGCGCCGGCAACCTTCAGGGGGATCACGCGAGCCTTGGCCGGCGGGTTCTCGCCCAGGGCCGCGAGCTGCTCCATGGTTCCTGCGGCCACAATCTGGCCGCCGCCATTGGCGTTGGCCGGGGTCAGGCCCAGTTCGTCGAGCATGGCCAGGACCTCATCCGGGTCGCCGCCGAGCACTGCTGCCATGCCGGTCGGAGCCGCCGCAGCGGCTTCGGCCATGGCGTTGGCGCGGACCTTCACGAAATTCATGGCGTCAGCTTCGTCCAGCGCGCCGGCCAGGGCCGACGCGGTGATCTCGCCAACCGAGTGGCCGGCCACAACGGCGCCTGCCGGCAGCGAGCTGCCAAAGAGCGCACGGGCGGTGACCAGGCCGGCAGCGACGATCAGCGGCTGGGCGACGGCGGTGTCCTTGATGGTCTCTTCATCGGAGGTGGTGCCGTGGGCGGTGAGGTCGCGCTCGGTGATCGAGCTGAGCGCCTGCAAATGCTCGGCCACGCCATCGACGTCGAGCCATTCGGTGAGGAAACCTGGGGTCTGGGAGCCCTGTCCGGGGCAAACGATTGCTAACACTCTTACAGCTTTCCAAATGTTGGGAGCTTTTGGCGCTTCATTTGAGTACCAAGCTCGTGGTGACTGTTTGTAGGATCTCTACAAAAGCCTAGCGTATCCAGAAGCTGAATTCCGCTGTAATGCGCGATCAACTCGGAATTATCGATGTCGGGAGCTCGACGCTCTTTGGTTGAAGCCTACAAGTTCGATTCGTGGAGCCGTCCGAAAAGCAGCGCGGTTTGCAGGACGAAGGCATCCCGGGGAACCAGTGGATCCCAACCGGTGACTTCGCTGACCCGCTTGAGCCGGTAGCGCACCGTGTTTGCATGGACAAACAGTTCCCGGGCGGTGCCTTCGAGCGAGTGGCCGAGCGCCAAGTAGCTGGAGAGCGTTTCAGCCAGGCCATTGGAGGCCTGCTGCAGCGGAATGTAGACCTGGTCCACCAGCGCCGTGCGGGCCAATTCATCGCCGTTGCAGGCGCGTTCTGGCCACAGGTCATCGGCACCGACCGGATTCGGCGCTTGCGGCCAGGCCTTGGCAGCGCTGAATCCCGCCACGGCTGCCACCGCGGCGTGGTGCATTTCCTTCACCGTCGGAGCCATGGGGGAGTAGACCAGCGGGCCGGGACCGAAGAACCGGGTCAGCCGGCTCAGATCCGCTTCTTCGAATTTGGTGTCCGAAAGCATCAGCACCGAGCGGTCGCCGAGCACGCCCACCAGCGAATCGCGCGAGTAGCGGATGGCAATACGGCGCAGGGCCGAGACGAAGGTGGCCGGGTTGGACGAAGGGGTGGTGCCCACCAGGATGCGGATATTCTTCTGCGACTTCCAGCCAATGGCCGCAATGCGCGAGGAGAGCGAGTCGTGGGCCTCGCCGTGCAGCACCGCGTCGACCACGTGGGCCTCCAAGCGCGAGTCCCAGGCGCCGCGGGTTTCGGCGGCGCGGGCATAGACATCGGCGGCGGCGAAAGCGACCTCGCGCGAATAGCGCAGCACCGCTTCGCGCAGGGCTGCCTGCTCATGCTCGGCGGCGATGTCGGGCACCTGGGATTCGACCACTTCCACGATGGTGCGCAACAGGCCCAAGGCCTTCTGCAGGGAGATGGATCGGGTCAGCTCCGTGGGAGCGGCGCCGAAGACATCGGTCACCACCCAGGACGGGGTGGAGGAGGGATCCTCGTACCAGGTAACGAAGGTGGAGATGCCCTTCTGGGCGATCAGTCCCAAGGCGGCGCGCTCATTGGGCGCCAGCGATCGGTACCAGGGCAGTTGCTGGTCCAGGTACTTCAGCGCGGTGGTGGACAGGACGCCAATATGGCTTTTGAGTCGCTTGAGCGTTTCACTGCTGGGTGCCTGGGATCGGCTGGGACGGTTCTTCGGAGCTGCGGCGGCATCCATTTCAGGACTCATGGGTTCCAGCTTAGTTTCTTTTCTTCCCCCGCGCCCGGCACAGCAGGTAAAGGTGAGATTAAATGAGCCAGCTGCCCGGCAACGAGGAAAACCTCGTCATCGGGCAGCTGCTCAATGCGGCGCCGGAGCAAGCTCCGGGCACCTGGACCCTGGGGCCTAGGCGTCGCCGCCAGCGTTGCCGGACTGGCCGGCGTTAGCGTTATTCAGGTCGTACTTGGCGTGCGCCTTCACTGCGGTGTCCGCAGGGATTTCGCCGCGCTCAACCAGCGACTGCAAGGTCTGCACGACCAGCGAGTGCGCATCGATCTTGAAGAAGCGGCGGGCCGCGGCACGGGTGTCCGAGAAGCCGAACCCGTCCGCGCCCAGGGTGTGGAATTCACCTGGCACGTACGGGCGCAGCTGCTCGGGCACGGCGCGCATGTAGTCGGTGGTCGCGATGACTGGGCCCGGGGTGGACTCCAGCTTCGAGGTCACGTACGGGGTGCGGCGCGGCTTCGATGGATCCACGAGCACGTCGGCGTCGGCGCGCTGGCCGTCGCGGGCCAGTTCGTTCCACGAGGTGACCGACCAGACATCAGCCGAAACGCCCCACTCCTCGGCCAGGATGGCCTGGGCTTCCAGCGCCCATGGCACGGCCACGCCCGAGGCCAGCAGCTGTGCGCGCGGGCCGTCGGTGGTAGCTTCCTTGAGCAGGTGGATGCCCTTGATGATGCCTTCGATGTCAACGTTCTCCGGCTCAGCTGGCTGGCTGATCGGCTCGTTGTACACGGTCAGGTAGTACATCACGTTCGGATCGGCGTGGGTTCCGCCGTACATGCGTTCCAGGCCGGAGCGCATGATGTGGCCGATTTCGTAGCCGTAGGCCGGATCGTAGGTGATCACAGCAGGGTTGGTCGAGGCCAGGATTGGCGAGTGGCCATCTGCGTGCTGCAGGCCTTCACCGGTCAGGGTGGTGCGGCCGGCGGTAGCGCCGATGATGAAGCCACGGGTCATCTGGTCCCCGGCTGCCCAGAACTGGTCGCCGGTGCGCTGGAAGCCGAACATCGAGTAGAACACGTAGATCGGGATCAGCGGTTCATCGTGGGTCGAGTAGCTGGTGCCGGCAGCGGTGAAGGCTGCGACGGCGCCGGCCTCGTTGATGCCCGGGTGGATCAGCTGGCCCTGAGGAGATTCCTTGTAGGCCAGGACCAGATCGCGGTCCACGGACAGGTAGTTCTGGCCGCCCGGGTTGTAGATCTTCGCGGTCGGGAAGAACGAGTCCATGCCGAAGGTACGGGACTCATCTGGCACGATCGGCACGATGCGGTGGCCGAATTCCTTGTCGCGCATCAGGTCCTTGAGCAGGCGCACGAAGGCCATGGTGGTGGCCGCCTGCTGCTTGCCCGAACCGCGCTTGGCGATCGCGTAGGTCTTCTCGCCTGGCAGGGCCAGCTTCTTCGAAGCTTCCTGGCGGCGGGTAGGCACCGAACCGCCCAGGGCCTCGCGGCGCTCCATCATGTACTTGTACTCAGCCGAATCCTCGGTTGGGCGGTAGTACGGAGGAGTGTAGAGGTCCGCTTCGAGCTGCTCGTCGGTGATAGGGATGCGCAGGTGATCACGGAACTTCTTCAAGTCCTCCATGGTCAGCTTCTTCATCTGGTGGGTCGCGTTGCGAGCCTCGAAGTGCGAACCCAGGCCGTAGCCCTTGACGGTCTTGGCCAAGATGACGGTCGGCTTGCCCTTGAACTCCGCAGCAGCCTTGTAGGCGGCGTAGACCTTGTGGTAATCGTGGCCGCCACGCTTCAGGTTCCAGATCTCGTCGTCGCTCATGTCGGCAACCAATTCTTTGGTTTCCGGACGCTGGCCGAAGAAGTGCTCGCGAACGAAT
Source organism: Glutamicibacter sp. AGC46 (assembly GCF_053543715.1). NCBI lineage: Bacteria > Bacillati > Actinomycetota > Actinomycetes > Micrococcales > Micrococcaceae > Glutamicibacter > Glutamicibacter sp. AGC46. Next base: position 485,467 of record NZ_JBLVOJ010000025.1, on the reverse strand, counting down.
GCGCCGGACTCAGCCTTGTAGGTCTGGTAGTCGCCATCCGGGGTCTGGTTCATGATGTCAACCAGCGCGTTGGTCTTGTCTGCTTCGAGCAGGGCATCCCACTCGCGGCCCCAAGCAACCTTGATGACATTCCAGCCGGCACCGCGGAAGAAGGCTTCCAGTTCCTGCATGATCTTGCCATTGCCGCGAACCGGGCCGTCAAGGCGCTGCAGGTTGCAGTTGATGACGAAGTTCAGATTGTCCAGCTTTTCGTTGGCGGCCAGCTGCAGGAAGCCGCGCGACTCCGGCTCGTCCATTTCGCCGTCGCCCAGGAAGGCCCAGACCTGCTGGTCCGAGGTGTCCTTGATGCCGCGGTTCTGCAGGTAGCGGTTCAGCTGCGCCTGGTAGATGGCGTTAGCTGGGCCGATGCCCATCGAGACGGTTGGGAATTCCCAGAAGTCAGGCAGGGAACGCGGGTGAGGGTAGGAAGGAAGCGCGTGGCCTTCCTTCGACTTTTCCTGGCGGAACCCGTCCATGTCCTCTTCGGACAGGCGGCCTTCGAGGAATGCGCGGGCGTACATGCCTGGCGAGGCGTGGCCCTGGAAGAAGACCTGGTCGCCGCCGCCTGGGTGGTTCTTGCCGCGGAAGAAGTGGTTGAAACCTACTTCATACAGGGTCGCTGCACCGGCATAGGTGGAGATGTGCCCGCCAACGCCGATATGAGGGTTCTGGGCGCGGTGCACCATGATGGCGGCATTCCAGCGCATGAAGGCGCGGTAGCGGCGCTCGATGGCCTCATCGCCCGGGAATTCTGGTTCCTGGTCCACAGGAATGGTGTTCACGTAGTCGGTGGTGGTCACGTGCGGCACGCCCACGGACTTGGCACCTGCACGCTGCAGCAGCGAGCGGATAATGAACTGGGCACGCTCGGTGCCCTGGGTCTCTACGAGGGAGTCAAACGAGTCCATCCATTCCTGAGTTTCCTCAGGATCCCGATCGGACAGCTGGTAAGTCAACCCGCTACGGATCTGGGAGATGTGTTCCTCTACAGCCACGGAAGCTCCTTGATTGAATTGCGGCTCCGACGCTGTGCAGTTTTGCGCTGCGGTGCATCGGTATTGGGACAACGGGTGCAGTAGCACTGGAATGATGTGCACTGCCGGTTCATATGCAACTCTAGTGTTAAACGATCCAGTTTTGTGGCGCGTTTTCCAGCAAAAACCGGTTTAAATCAGATATTTGAAGTGACTTGCGCAACTAGGTACGGGAGCTAACTTCCCGATGGCCATGTCAATATGATGCGGGTCACTGGAATGTGGGTTATATTTGTTCGGCGTGTTATCGCTGTAGCGCTTGAACGGAGCGGCAAAACCGTGTTTCGTTGGTAGTAACGCTTTGCACCAGCAGGAGGAATGAAGTGAGCGACGCCGTATCGGCAAACTTGGAGCCCGCCAAAAAATTGGGCTTCGCTAATGAAGACCTTATTCAGGAACTGGGTTACGACGATGACGTGGACTACGATCTGCGCGAATCGATCGAGGACCTGATTGGTTCAGAGCTGCTCACCGAAGAGGACCATGACGTTGTCGACGCAGTCATTTTCTGGTGGCGCGACGGCGATGGAGATCTAGTTGACGCATTGATGGACGCCCTGAACTGCTTGGACGAGAGTGGCATCGTTTGGCTGCTTACTCCTAAGCAGGGCCGCGAGGGACATGTATCCCCAGCACTTATCCAGCAGGAGGCGCCAACCGCTGGCCTGCATGTAACTACTAGTGAAGGCGTTTCGGAGGATTGGTCCGCAATCCGCCTCGCCCCGCGTAAGAAGAACTAATGATTCAAACAGGTTCACGCCTGTTCGACTTCTCGCTGGAAAATCAGTACGGCGAAACGATAACCAGTACCGGGCTGTCTAGCGGCCGGGTGCTGGTTGTCTTTTATCCCTGGGCGTTTTCGCGGGTATGCGGGTCGGAACTGGCAACACTCCAAGAGCACTACGAATTCTTCACGCAGCACCAGGTGCGCATCGTGGCCATTTCGGTGGACCATAAATTCACCCTGCGCAACTATGCGCAGTCGCTTGGCTTGGACTTCGAGCTGCTGGCCGATTTTTGGCCTCATGGGGCGGTGGCGCAACAGGCCGACGCCTTTGACCCTGAGCGTGGGGTCGCGGCCAGATTGACGCTGTACCTGGTTGACGGTGAAGTGCGCGATATTTTCCGCAGCGAGATGACGCAGCCAAGAAGCATTGATGATTACAAGGCGGCAGTGGAACGCGCCGTTTAGCGTGCCGATATGGGCTGTGCTCCAGTTCACGAAAAAAGTCGGCTCACCGATTTGCCCGGACGCAGAAACCTGTGTAGAGTTATTCCTCGTTGGCTTGCAAAAGCGAACATGGTAAGGGCCTTTAGCTCAGCTGGTAGAGCGTCACGTTTACACCGTGAATGTCATCGGTTCGATCCCGGTAGGGCCCACCAAATAAGAATCCTCGATCCATTCGGATCGGGGATTTTTTGTCTCCTTGAGGCGATTTTTCCACTCGGGCAAGTCCTGCGGTGCCCATAGTGCCGCCTTCATGGAATATTTGATCCTCGATGACGCTGGACTCCTGGCATTGTCGTCCGAAGCCAGCGTGGCTGAGCCGGTGGCCCTTGCGCGGCACCGGAGGGTGCTTCGAATCTGCGAACCCGGTACAGCGATCTGGCATCGCTGTTTTCCAATGCCCCGTGGAGGGTGGCGGCGTCGTCTTCGATCACCGCTTCTTGGTACGTGCTATCGCTCATCGAGCTGCTTCGCTTCCACCTGCGGGGCAAGTCCGCAGATCCAGGCGCCTCGTGTTCTTCCGCGCTGGACTGAGCTCGCGCCTCGGTGGCGCTGGTCCCAGTGGTGCAGCGTGGAATAAGCAGGTGTGGGGGCGATGCTGGCGATTGCGGATTACCCGTGCATGCGAACAGCCTCGAACTTGCCGGCAACGCCAGTGGAGAGTATGTTCCAAGATCAGGCGATGTGGTGACGCTCGGCACTCTTTTATGAAAACCTCCATTTCAATTTGCCAAGTCAGTTCGGGATGCATTAGATTATTACTTGTTGCAGCGAAGGACTGAAGGAAAGAAACTTCCCGATTTCACACACTGCAGGAGGGCCTTTAGCTCAGCTGGTAGAGCGTCACGTTTACACCGTGAATGTCATCGGTTCGATCCCGGTAGGGCCCACCAAAACGAAGACCCCTTCAATCACTC
>NZ_JBLVOJ010000025.1:479892-482188 GCF_053543715.1 Glutamicibacter sp. AGC46 | reverse complement strand
GAAAGAGTGATTGAAGCGCTCTTCTTCGTATTCCCGGCCGGCGCCAGCCAATCGCCGAATGCCAGCGAAAGTGCGAAACTGGATGCATGACTGCACCAGAAGAAAACCTTTGGCTCGCCACCGTTCGCAAGAACCCGGACCACTCGCAGAATTTTGCCCAGCGCTGGCGCACGCTTGCCGCCGAAGGCCAGGATATTTTCGGGGAAGCTCGAGCCGTTGACGCGATGGTTGCCCGGGGCAGCAGAATTCTGGATGCCGGATGCGGGACCGGGCGGATCGGCGGCTGGCTTTCCGAGCAAGGGCACCAAGTGGTTGGCGTGGACCTCGACCCGCATTTAATCGATGTTGCCCGGGCAGATTACCCCAAAGCCCAATGGCAGGTCGGCAATCTGGCTGACTTCACCATCGCTGACGCAGCGGGGGAGAACCAGGAATTCGACCTGATAGTTTCTGCCGGCAATGTCGTCACCTTCCTCTCCGAGTCCGAACGCCGCCCGGCGCTGCAGCAACTGCGCGGGCATCTGGCGGCAGACGGGCGCATGATCATCGGCTTCGGCTCGGGACGCGGCTACGGGTTCGATGACTTCGAGGCCGACGCTTTGGAGGCGGGGCTGGCACTGCAGCAACGCTATTCGACCTGGAACTTCCATTTGCCTGCCGCCGATTTCCTGGTGGCCGTGCTCGGGCGCAAATAGCGCCAAGCGCAAACCGAGCGCTGCAGGAAAAATCCACTTCGCTTCCATGCGACGTGCAATTGCTCTTGAAAGGCCTCTGGCCTGCGGCTTCTGCCGTGGGTCGAACACGGCGGGGTGCGATTAGGCGCAGCTGCCAGAATGCGCCTCTTGCGGTAAGCCGTCGTTAGCGCTATCTTGAACTTTGTAATGCAAAGTGGTTTTCATCACGTACTGCTTTGCGACTCGGAGGCGGTGATCGCCGAAGGAGGCAGTGCGCCATGGACAACACGAACAGCAATGACATCGACCCGGCTCGCATTCTGCGTGGAATCGAATCGGATGCACAGCAAGCCCGCGAGGGCATGAGCCCGAACCAGCAACTGCTGTTCTCCATCTGGGGCGGTGCCTGGATCATTGCCTTCCTCGGGCTCTACTTGGCACTCGCGCCGCAGGGCTCGCCGCTGCTGCCGCCGGCGGTTGGCATCGGCACCGCAGTTGCCTCATTCCTCATCGCGATCGTGACTTCCGGCGTGCATTCGGCCAAGCGCGGTTCGGGGACCAAAGGTCCGTCGATGGCGCAAGGGGCGATCTACGGCAACACTTTCAGTCTGGGCATGATCATCACCGCCTTGCTCGGTTGGCGGCTGCATGCCGACGGGCTGAGCTCAATGGGCATGGCGACTTTTGCCCTCACCGGCCTGTGCCTGGTGATCGGCGTGCTCGTGGTTGCCGGCTCGGTGCTCTTCAACGACCGGGCCCAGCTGGTCTTCGGGTCCTGGATCCTGGCTATTGCCCTGCTCTCACTGGCCGCGCCGGCACCGCATAACCTCTTGGCCGGTGCAGTTGGCGGGCTGGGATTCATCGTGCTGGGCCTGCTGCACGGCAGCAAGCCGGAACTGGTCTCAGGAGCCTTGATCCGGGGTGGGCATGCAGGAGCTTGACCCGCTGATCCACGCCCAGGCACGGCTGAGGACCGTCACGGTCCTGGACACCTTGCGGGCCGGGGACAGCATCTCGTTTCCCAAGCTGCAGGGCCTGCTGTCGATGACCTCGGGTAATCTGGCAACGCATTTGCGCAAGCTGGAAGACGGTGACTACGTGAAGGTGGACAAGATCCTGGAGGGGCGCTGCCCAGTGACCTACATTGCCTTGACCCGCGCTGGGCGAACCGCCTTCGAAGAGTACAAGGAACAGCTTCGCGCACTGCTGGATGCGGTGTGATCGCCGGACGAACGTGCAAGGATACACGCAATTGCGCAGCCGGGGAGGAACCGGGAAAATCTGCCAGCTAATGCAGAGGCCCGGGACAGGTGAATCATCTGCGCGGCCCATTAGGCTGGAGAAGGTACGCTATCGAATCAACTGCAGAAGGAGATTTTCCAATGGGCCTAGGCGATAAGATCCAGAATAAGGCGCAAGAAGTTTCGGGCAAGGCCAAGAAATCCGTAGGCGATGCGACCGGCAATGAACGCCTGCAGGCTGAAGGCGTTAAGGACCAAGCCGCTGCGAAAGCCAAACAGGCCGGCGAGTCAGTCAAGGATGCGGCCAAGGACGTACGCGACGGCCTGGACAAGTAGCAACAGGCACGCAGGAGCTTAAACGGCAAAGGTGCCCGCGAATTC
>NZ_JBLVOJ010000025.1:472149-479820 GCF_053543715.1 Glutamicibacter sp. AGC46 | reverse complement strand
TTCCCCGTTTCTGCATGGAACGCACTCGGGGCTACTTGGCCTTGAGCCTCCACAATGAAGTGACTTCCTTCGAACGGGCCGCATGCAGCACGTCCTGGGCATCCTGTGCGCGGTGGTGCCTTGGCGCGGTGTCGATCTTGTCGATGACTTCAAGGCCTGCCGCCTCGATGGCCTCCAGCAGCAGCGCGCGGGTACGCAAGCCCAGCAGCTCGGCGAGATCCGAGATGATCAGCCATCCTTCGCCGTTCTCGGTCAGGTGACCGGGCAATCCGCGCAGGAACTGCATCAGCATCTTGCTCTCGGGATCGTAAATAGCCGCGTCCAGGGTGCTCGGCGCGCTGCCCGGAAGCCACGGGGGATTGCACACGACCAGCGGGGCCCGGCCTTCGGGGAACATGCTGGTCAGTTGCGCACGGGCGGCGCCGGAAATACCCAAGCGCGCGAAGTTGTCGTTGGCGCAGTCCACCGCGCGCTGGTGGATGTCGGTGCCGATGACCTGCTTGACTCCGCGGCGGGCCAGCACTGCCGAGAGCACTCCGGTTCCGGTGCCGATGTCGAAAGCCAGCGAGAGGTCCTCCAGCGGAGCCACCGCCACCAGATCCACATATTCCTGACGGGTGGGCATGAACGTCCCGTAGGCCGGGTGGATTTTCGCTCCCAGTGCCGGAACGTCCACACCCTTCAGGAACCACTGGTGGGCACTGAGCATGCCAGCTAGTTCCTGCAGGCTGGCCACAGCCCGGTGTCCAGCCAGGTCCGCGGCCTGCTCGTAGCCGAATGCCACCGCCGGACCGACGATCGGCGCCCGGGGCAAGTCCAGGACGGCCAGGCCGTCCTCGGCGTGGAAATCCAAGGGAACCAGGATCAGCGACAGCATCCGTGAACGCTGGGCCCGGGCCTGCCGGATGGCGTAGAACTTCTGCGCATCATCCAGGACCTTCTTCTTGGCCTTCGCGCTGCTGGCCTTGGCCGCGTTGGCGGCCGCCATGCGCCGGTCCATGGCGGCAAGCAGCTGCTTGGCGTTGTGGAAGTCGCCGGTCCACAGCATGGCCGTGCCGCGGGCCGCGTGGCGCATGGCCGCATCCGCGCTCAAGCGGTCATCGGCCACCACGATGTGTGCTGGTGCCCGGCGGGAATTGGCGGACAGCCAGATGGCCGTGGTGCTGGTTCCTTCGTGGTCCCAGGAAACGGTCACAGGGGCGGTGGCGGAATGGGAAGCGATGGGATGGCCCTGTCGATCAGCGTTGCTCAAGCGCATGGCAACCGCGCATGAGCTGTTCTGTTGCGAGGGGCTGGACTTCCAATTCTACCGGTCCCGGCCAGGCTAGCTGGGCCGGTGCCTGGCGACCAGCTGTTCGAGGATCCTTATCACTGGAATCGAGCTGTCCGTTTCGGCTGCCAGCTGCCGGGCAATTCGCCGGGCGCCATCGGCCAGGTCCTCATTGGCCAGGACTCCGGTAATCGAGGACGCGAGCCGCTGCGCAGTCAAGTGCTTGTAGGCAATGGGCTCGGCAGCCGCGCCGAGCCGGTGGATGCGCTGGGCCCAGAACGGCTGGTCGGTGAAGACCGGAACCGGAACTGCGGGGACGCCTGCCCGCAGGCCAGCGGCCGTGGTGCCGGCCCCTGCATGGTGCACGACGGCTGCCATCTGCGGAAACAGCCAGTGGTGCGGTACCGCGCCGATGCCCAGGATGCCAGGTTCGTCGATTTCCGGTTCCCCTTGCACGATAGTCCGTCTTCCGGTGCGCCGGGCAACATCCGTGATGAAGTCCGGTTCCAGCGCCTGCGTGCTGCCGAAGCCAATGAAGACTGGCGCCGGCCCCTCGTCGATGTAGTCGAGCAGCCTCTGCGACGGTGTCCATGCCGGATCGGCTGGCGGCCACCAGTACCCGCAATTGACGATCCCCTCATGCCAATCAGCGGACCGTGGAACGATAACTGAACTGAAGCCGTGGAGAATGGGGCTCCGGTGCTGGCGGCGAAGGCGTTCGGAGGCAATACGGCTGCGTGCGGGCAATCCCAGGGATTCGCGTACCCGCTTTGCTGGGAGGTCGTAGGGCGCCTTGGAAGCGGCGAAGAGCTGGCCGAGCAGCTTGTTGCCCAGTGGCCCGAAGCTGCGCGATGCACCCAAAGCCATGGGCGAGTACGCTGCACTGGGTTCAATGGGTTGCAGGTGCGCGCCGATCGCGGGGATGCCCATGGCCTCGGCCACGTCGTAGGCATAGGGTGCTACCGCATTGGTCATGATGATATCGGCACCTCGCTCGGCTGCGGCCATCGTTCCGGTAGCTGCCAGTTCGAAATAGTCCCGGAGCTCCCGGAGATACCGGCGCAGATCCTTGGGGCTGGCCTTAGCGCCCGGAGCTGCCGGCTTGACCAAGGCGCCCATGTCGCCGGGGAGCTCCCGGAATCGGCAGCCTGCGGAAACGGCAAGGTCCTTGTATGCCGGGTTTGCCGCAATGGATACATCGAAACCATGGAGCGCCAGCTTCTGGCCGAGGCCGGCCATCGGCGCGACATCGCCTCGTGTTCCCGGTGCGATCATCAGCAAGCGCATGGTTCCTCCTGTAGAGTTAAATGCGAACAGTGTTCGCGGTTAACTATACAGCCAGAGCACGGCGCGCGACGCGCCCTGCGGGAAAGGACAAGCGATGACCGGCAACCAGCCTCGCACCGGGCCCAGGCCCCGGCACTCCCGGGCCAAGATCGCCCAGGCGGCGATCGCGCTGGCCGATGAAGAAGGCATGGGAGCGGTATCCATCAGAGCCGTAGCTGCAAAGATCGGAGCAGGAGCCGCCTCCCTGTACCGTTACGTTGAGTCCCATGAGGAGCTCACCGGCCTCATGGTTGAGCAGATCAGCGCGGAATATGAACTGGAATCGCTGGCAGGTTCGGCTGCCCAGCAGCTTCTCGGCCTGGCCACCCAGGGCCTGCAGATCATGCGCAGGCATCCCTGGGTGCCCTCGCTGGCCATGGGCAAGTCGTCCATGGGGCCGAACGCCTTGGCCTACCTGGAACGTGGATTAGCGGCCCTGGAAGGCAGCGGGCTGGAGGCAGGGGCCAAGCTGCATTGCCTGGCGATACTCAACGCCATCACCGCAGCATTCGCGCTCAATGAGCAAAGCCAGCAGCGGCCCGAAGACCCGGCGGCGCTGTTCGCCCAGCTGGAAACAGGCCGCTACCCCCACCTGTCGGCCGCGCTGGGCCAAGCGGCAAGGCCCGTGGACCAGCAAGAGGCCTTCGTGAACGCGATCATGCACTATCTGCGTGGTGCCGGTGTTATTCCCAACTAGCCAGAGGCCATTCTTTGACATCTTCTAGGTGGTGCGGGAGCAATATGGAAACATGAATCCATAGCATCATCGCCTAGAACCAGGAGCTGAAATGCCCGCGCCCAGCGAAGCAAGCATGAAAGAAATCCACGAGCTCATCGCCGTGGACACCACTAGCCGCGACAGCAACCTTGCGCTGATCGGGAATGTCGTGAAGAAGCTGGACGCCTATGGCATCAGCTCCCAGCTGATCCACAACGAAGAGGGCACCAAGGCCAACCTGCTGGCCACCATCCCCGCCGCCGATGGAACCCGCACCGGCGGCATTGTGCTTTCCGGGCACACCGACGTGGTGCCAGTGGACGGGCAGAAATGGAGCAGCGATCCATTCGACGCCCAGGTGCGCGCAGACAAGCTCTATGGCCGCGGCACCTGCGACATGAAGGGCTTCCTCGGGGTGATCCTGGCCAAGCTGGACCAGTTCACCGGCGCAGAACTTGCCGAACCAATCCACCTGGCGCTGTCCTACGACGAAGAAGTCGGCTGCGTCGGCGCGGTGTCCCTGGTGCAGAGAATTGTTGACGAGCAGCTGGCGCCTCGCGGATGCTTCGTGGGGGAGCCATCGAGCATGCGGGCGATCCGCGGCCACAAGTCGATGAACGTTTTCCGCGCCGAATTCAACGGCGTCGCAGCGCACTCCTCGCTGCCTTCCGAGGGAGTCAACGCCATTTCCTATGCGCTGCGCTTCGCGAATTTCGTCGAGGAGGTTTCGGCCGAGCTGCGCAACCATGGCCCGCGCGATGAAGCGTTCATCGAACCGACCACCACCATGAACGTGAACAAGTTCGACGGCGGCATCGCGGTGAACACCATTCCCTCGCAGGCGGTGGTGTTCTTCGAGTACCGCTCGCTCGCGGTAGTGGACCGCGAGGCGCTGACCGCGCGCTTGCGCGAAGAAGCGGCCAAGCTGGAAGCCCAGATGCGCGAGCAGAACCCGAGCTGCTCCGTGGAGTTCTCCCAGCAGGCGGGCGCTCCGGGACTGGATACCGCTGCGGAGGAAGGGATCGTGTCCTTCGCGGCCGCCTGCGGCGCCATTGCCACCGATGAAAAGGTCACCTATGGCACGGAGGCCGGGCTGTTCGCCGCGGCCGGCATTCCCACCGTGGTGTGCGGTCCTGGTGATATCGCCCAGGCCCACGCTCCGGACGAATACATCGAGCTGGAGCAGATCGTGGCGTGCGAGAACTTCATCGATTCGCTGATTGCGCAGGTCAGCTCGTGAGCGCCGAGGTGAAGGCGACACCCGAGCAAATCGTCAAAGCCCGCAAGGCGGTCATCTCCAGTTCCATTGGCGCGGCGCTGGAATGGTTCGACATCATTGTCTATGCCACCTTCGCGACCACCATTGCCAAGGTGTTCTATCCGGAATCGGACGGCACGTTCGCGCTGATTCTCACCTTCGCCACCTTCGCGATTTCCTACCTGATCCGCCCCCTGGGCGGCATGGTGCTGGGCAGCTACGCCGACCGCAAGGGACGCAAGAACGCGCTGACCCTCACCCTGGGCCTGATGATGCTCGGTACGCTGATCATGGCCGTGGCGCCGCCCTATGAGGTGGCAGGCGTGGCGGGTGCCTTGATCATCCTGCTCTCGCGCATGATCCAGGGCTTCTCTGCCGGTGGCGAATTCGGCACGGCCACTGCATTCCTGATCGAAACCGCACCGCACAAGAAGGCGTTCTACTCTTCGTGGCAGGTCGCCAGCCAGGGTGCATCCATGCTGCTGGCTTCTGCCTTCGGCTACTTCCTGACCACCGGCCTGAGCCAGGAAGCCCTGGAGAGCTGGGGCTGGCGCGTGCCGTTCTTCGTTGGCCTGCTGATCGGGCCGGTGGGCCTGTACATCCGCGCCAAGCTGGATGAAACCGACGAGTTCGTTTCCGCCGCCAAGGAGAAATCGCCACTGGGCACGCTGTTCACCCAGCACTACGGCCGCTTGCTGGCCGCAGCGGCAACCATTGGCGTGGCCACGATTTCGGTGTACATGATCCTGTACATGCCGACCTTCGCCGTCACGAACCTGAAGATCCCTGCCGACGCGGCCTTCCTGGGCGGCATCTCGGCGGGCATCATCACATTGTGCGGCGTCCCGCTGGTGGGCCATCTGGCCGACCGCATTGGCCCGGCCCGGGTGATGACCTACGCAGCGGTCGCAGCGTTCGTGCTGGCCTACCCGTTGTTCAAGCTGATGACCTCGAACCCGAGCGTAATCGTGATGGTGATCGTGATCGCGGTTCTCGGCGTGATCATGTCCTTCTACTTCGGTCCGCTGCCGGCGTTGCTCTCCAACCTCTTCCCGGCTGCCATCCGTGGTTCGGGCCTGTCGGTGGCCTACAACGTGGGCGTGACCCTATTGGGCGGAATCGCCCCGCTGGTACTGACTTGGCTGCTGGACCTGACCGGGTCGCTGGATGCACCGAGCCTGTACTACATGGCAATTGCCGTGATTTCGCTGGTCGGCCTCGTGGTCGTGCGAAAGCGCTACGGCCAGCGCTAGTCCGGCCTGGGATTCAGCCAAAGATCGCCGCAAGCTTCCTCGTGGAGCTTGCGGCGATCGCTTTTTCCAGCGGGTTCGCGCGCTTACAGGGCCACCAGAAGCACAGCCGTCCAGTGGCACAGGAAGGCCATGACGGTGCAGGCATGGAAGAGCTCGTGGAATCCGAAAATGCTCGGCAACGGATTTGGCCGTTTGGTGGCGTAGAAAACCGCGCCGATCGTATAGGCCAGGCCACCAGCGAGAATCAGGATCATCACCGCGGGGTTCGCGGCCCAGAACGCTGGCAACTGCATCAAAGCGCCCCACCCGAGCAGGATGTAGAGGCTGACTCCAACCCAGCGGGGTGCCGCGGGCCAGAATGACTTGATGGCAATTCCGGCCAGTGCACCGGCCCAGATGACGGACAGCACGATGATCGCCTGCGGACCGGGCAAGGTCAATGCCGCTACCGGAGTGTAGGTGCCGGCAATGAGCAGGAAGATGTTCGCATGGTCGGCCCTGCGGAAGAGGCCCATCACCTTGTCGGTCCAGTTGCCACGATGGTAAAGCGCCGAGGTGCCAAAGAGCAGGATCGAGCAGAGCGCGAAGACCGCGGTGGTCCATTCCGCCAAGCGTCCGTTAGCCAGCACGACCAGCACCAGGCTCATGATGATGATGCCCGGGGTGGACCAGGCGTGGATCAGCCCGCGCCAGCGAGTGCGCTCGGTGCCGATGTGCGCAAAGGTTCGCCCCGCTCGGCCTTTGCCTGCAGATGGTAGCGGTGCGGTAGCCATGGGTCTCCTTAATGTCGTGCGCGGGCGCTGGGCCCAACATCGAACTATACGATAACCGGCTGTCAGCGCGCTGTGGGGGGCATCGCGATAATTCCCGATTAGGATTCGAATATGGCAGATGACCAAGAAATCACCGACCACCTGAAGACTATTGCTCAACTCAATGAGCCCGGAGAAGTGCTGGCCAATGATTCACCGTTCATCTCCGTGCGCAACCCTAACTGGTTCGAAGAAGTGGGCCCGGGTTCGTGGAAGGCGATCGGGGAACGTGATCAGTTGCATCGGCGGCTGATCGACCAGGAACTGCGGGCATCGGGCAGCGCCAAAGCGCAGCGCCAAGCTGTTGTGCTTGCCGGAGCTCCGGGAGCCGGCAAGAGCAGCCTGCTGCGCGAACTGCTTGGCGGTCATGAGGATCACTATGTGGTGATCGATGCCGATGAATTCAAGGCGAACCTGATGCGCGAAGCGCAAGAAGACGGAACCTACGAAGGATTCTTCAAGCCTCGGGAAGTCAAAGAGCGCGAGAAGCGCGGTGAGCAGTTCTTCCCGATGGACATGGCGAGCCTGGTGCATGAGGAATCTTCCATGCTCAGCGAGAACCTGCGTGCCGCATGCTTCGAGCAAGGACTGAATGTCGTCATCGACAAGGTCCTTGCGTCCGAGGATTCAGCGCAGAAGCTGGCAGCTCAGCTGCAGGAGGCCGGATACGAGATTCAGATCGTGGAGGCGTATGCGCCGCAGGATGTCTCGGAAGAACGGATCGTTGAACGCTGGGAAAAGCAGCAGGAAGCTTCCCTGGATGGCGACGACAACCTTGGTGCACGCTGGGTTCCCGAACGATTTACCGATATGGTCTTCGACGCCCCGGGCCAGCGGTCCCGGCCAGCCGCCGTGGCCCAGATGTTCGCACGCAACTGCCCCGCGGTACTCAGCTTCAAGGTGTTCCATACCGCGCTTGGGGAAGCCGCGGACACTGAGGGGAGCCTTCTGCTTTTCGAATTGCGCAGGGAATCCGTGGGCTCTGAGCTGCTGCGGGTGAAGTAGCCAAGAAAAAAGAAGAACCCGCCGAGCAG
>NZ_JBLVOJ010000025.1:469418-472082 GCF_053543715.1 Glutamicibacter sp. AGC46 | reverse complement strand
GCTCGGCGGGAATTCAAGATCCGCAGGACAATGGTCCCTCGGGAGGTGCGTTATGCCCGTCGTTTGGTGATGAAGCCCCAAATGACCAGGACGATCAGGGCGCCACCGATGGCAAGAAGCCAACTTGAGATCGAGAAGAACTCATCCACGCCCTCACCGAAGATAGCACTTCCGATCCAGCCTCCGAGTAGGGCGCCTACGACGCCGAGAATCAGGGTAGCGATCCAGCCGCCACCTTGCTTGCCGGGCAGAATGGCCTTTGCGATCGCTCCGGCAATCAAGCCCAAAACTATCCATCCAATGAATCCCATGATTCGCTCCAATGGTCAGACTGTGCAGTGGTCGGGTTCGATCCACTTAAAAACCGAGAGTACATGGCATTGAGCTGGGGTTCTACAACGACCTCGAAGAAATTCAGCATTTTCAAAGGCTAGGTTCAAGCCATGCTTGAACCTCGGGCCAATTGATCCGGGAATTCCCCATCTGGCCACATGTTTTGCAGAATCTTCCTGGTGAACCAGGTGCAACCTGTTGACAGCGTCCGCTGCCGCTCCTACTCTAGTTAAATCATACTTTATGACTTTGGCTACAAGATAAGTCATATATTAGGTTCACGTACGACGGAGTAAATGGATGAGTGAACAGGTCCCGCCCCTTGTTGTAATGGGTGTCTCGGGCAGCGGCAAGACCACCATCGGAAAGATGCTGGCTGATCAGCTGCATCATGAATTCATTGATGGCGACAACCTGCACCCCAAGGCCAACAAGGAAAAAATGGCCGGCGGACAGTCTCTGGATGACGCTGACCGCGAGCCGTGGCTGCAGCTGATCGGCGCCAAACTGGCCGAAAGCAATCGGCACCAAGCGCCGCTGGTTATCGCCTGTTCCGCACTCAAGCGCAGCTACCGGGATCTCATCCTCAGCTTGGAGCCAGCAACGATCTTCATCCACCTCACCGGTGTTCCGACCCTGATTCGCGATCGGATGAACGCGCGCTCGCACGAGTACATGCCCACCAGCCTGCTCGACAGCCAGCTGGCCACGCTGGAGGCCCCAGATGCGGACGAGCCAGTGCTCAGCGCGGATATTGCCGATAGCCCCGAGGACATCGTTCGACAGCTGATCGCTAAACTGTCCTAGCGCAGTGCGCTGGCAGCAATCCACAGACCACCCATGGCATGAAGCCCCCCATTGATCAAGGAAGACAATGACAACTGAGCTTGAACTGAACTGGACGTTAAGTACGCCCGGGCTCCTGATGCTGGCGGTCGGTGCGGTAGCGCTGCTGCTGGTGCTGATTATCCGCTTCCGCGTCCACGCGTTCCTCGCACTGGTGCTCACCAGCTTGCTGACCGCGGTCGCCTCCGGCATCCCTGCTGAATCGGTCATTACCACGCTGACCAGCGGCTTCGGATCCACCTTGGCCAGTGTGGCCTTGCTGGTCGGCCTTGGCGCAATGCTCGGACGCATGCTGGAAACCAGTGGCGGCGCCGATGTGATGACCAGCTGGCTGATCTCCAAGTTCGGCGAGAAGCGCGCACCGCTGGCGTTGTCGGTTGCGTCGCTGCTCTTCGGCTTCCCGATCTTCTTCGATGCCGGGCTGGTAGTCATGCTGCCGATCATCTTCACCGTGGCCCGCCGCTTGGGCGGCTCGCTGCTGCTCTACGCCATCCCATCGGCCACCGCATTCTCGGTGATGCACGTCTTCGTTCCGCCGCACCCGGGCCCAGTGGCCGCCTCCGGCCTGCTGGAAGCCAATGTCGGGCTCGTGCTGGTGCTCGGCCTGGTCGTCGCGATTCCAACGTGGTTCGTTGCGGGCCATCTCTTTGGAAAGTTTGTCGGCAAGAAGTTCAACATCCCGGTACCGAATATCCTGGATGCGGCACTGGGCAACGGCGCATCGAAGGACGAGTTCAAGTCCTCTCCTTCCGTGGGCACGGTGTTCAGCCTGCTGCTGCTCCCGCTGCTGCTGATCTTCATGAACACGGGTCTGAACATGCTCGGCTCCGCCGGCGTCGTGGACCCGGAGACCTCCTGGGTGCGCTGGCTGCGCCTGCTGGGTGAAACTCCGGTGGCCCTGCTGATCACCGTGCTGCTGGGAATGTTCCTTCTGGGCTTCCGCAAGGGCAAGGACAAGACCCTGACCGAGACCATCGTGGACTCCGCGCTGGGCCCGGTCTGCTCGATCATCCTGATCACCGGTGCTGGTGGCATGTTCGGCGGAGTGCTGCGTGCCAGCGGCATCGGCAACGCCATTGCCACCTCGCTTGAATCGGTGGGCATGCCGCTGATTGTCGCCGGCTTCCTGATCGCGGCCATCGTCCGACTGGCCCAGGGCTCGGCAACAGTAGCGCTGACCACCGCGGCCGCCATCGTCCAGCCGGCTGTGCTGGCGGATGCCTCGCTGACCGCATTCCAGGTCGCCGCCATGGTGCTGGCGCTGGCAGCAGGCTCGGTCTTCGCCGGCCACGTCAACGACTCCGGCTTCTGGCTGATCTCGCGCTTCCTGGACATCGATGTGCCAACCACCTTGAAGGTCTGGACCGTTGGCCAGGCGCTGGTATCGGTGGTCGGCTTCGCCTGCGTCATGGTGCTCTACGGCCTGGCGACCGCGCTGGCCTAACTAAGGGCAGCTAGAAGGACAAAAAATCCGCCGGGGGGGGA
>NZ_JBLVOJ010000025.1:435758-469391 GCF_053543715.1 Glutamicibacter sp. AGC46 | reverse complement strand
TCCCCCCCCGGGCGGATTCGCATTTAAGAAGGGAACGCCGGGTTACTGGGAGCTCTTGGCCGGGTCCACGAACAAGCGCGGCGCGCCGTCCCAGAGGCTGCAGATCTCGTTGTGCGTCCGGCGCATGATGCTTTCCATGTTCTTCCGCGCGCTGGCGGAGTCCGAATTGGAGATGGCATCGGCGACCGACTGGTGCCAGAGCAACGCTTCCTCGTGCGGGCGTTCAGGCATCAGGCCCAATTCGGTACGGCCGCGCAAAATCGCACCGATCGGGGTGGAGAGGTTCGCAAACATCTCATTGCCGGAGGCGGCCAGCACCACAGCGTGGAATCGGACATCCAGTTCCAGGAAACGTCGCAAATCGCCTTGGCGCCCGTAATGGTTCATCTGCGCCGAGAGCATCATCAGCTCCTTGCGCATCGCTTCGGGGGCGAACTCGGCCGCCAGTTCCGCGGCCATCGGCTCTACGGAAATGCGCAGCTCGGTCAGCGAGCGCAGCTGTGCGCCCTTCTGGTCGCTGGCCAGCCGCCAGCGGATGACATGATCGTCGTAGGGGTTCCAGCGCTCCGCTCCCAGCACGCGGATGCCCACGCGCTTGGTGCTGGTGACTAAGCCGCATTGGGCCAGAACGCGGATCGCTTCACGGATCACCGAACGCGAGACCTGGAGCTTCTGCTCGAGGTCGGCGGCGAGGATAATGGAGCCGCGCGGAATTTGCCCGCTGATAATGCGAGAGCCGAGGTGCTCAACCACATGAGCGTGCAGACTAGTTGCCATGGGGTCAGTTTAGCCAATGACTTGCGCCAAATCAGACTATGGCGAGTCGATCCGCGAAATAAATATGCTTTAATTTACGCGATCCTCTGTAAAACACGGGCGTCGCCCTTGTAGGATGGAAATGTCACGTGGCCGTGAACAGGGATCGTGACTCATCCGGTCTCTGCTTGGCGGTTCAACTCCCCGTAATCGATGGAGACTTATTTTTATGCCTGCACAGATTGGTGTCACAGGTCTGGCCGTCATGGGCGCAAACCTTGCCCGTAACTTCGCTCGCAACGGATACACCGTCGCCCTGCACAACCGCTCGGTCGGCAAGACCGATGCGCTGCTTGAAGCACATGGCGATGAGGGCGATTTCATTCGCACCGAAAGCCTGGAAGAGCTGGTAGCAAACCTCGAAACCCCGCGCCGCGTGCTGATCATGGTCAAGGCCGGCGGTCCAGTGGACTCGGTTATCGACCAGCTGGTGCCGCTGCTCGAAGAGGGCGACGTGGTCATCGACGCCGGCAACTCGCACTACACCGACACCCGCCGCCGTGAAGCTGCCCTGGCTGAAAAGGGCCTGCACTTCGTGGGCATCGGCGTTTCCGGTGGCGAAGAGGGCGCACTGCTCGGCCCATCGATCATGCCCGGCGGTTCCGCTGAATCCTACAAGTCGCTGGGCCCGATGCTGGAAAAGATCTCCGCCAAGGCCGACGACGGCGCACCGTGCTGCGCTTGGATCTCCACCGACGGCGCCGGCCACTTCGTGAAGATGGTCCACAACGGCATCGAATATGCCGACATGCAGGTTATCGGCGAAGCCTACGATCTGATGCGCAGCGCCGCCGGCATCGAGCCAGCCAAGCAGTCGGAGATCTTCAACGAATGGAACCAGGGCGAACTGTCCAGCTTCCTGATCGAGATCACCGCTGAGGTGCTCGGCCACGTCGATGCTTCCACCGGCAAGCCGCTGGTCGACGTTATCCAGGACTCCGCAGGCCAGAAGGGCACCGGCCGTTGGACCGTGCAGTCCGGCCTGGATATGGGCTCGCCTGTTTCGGCCATCGCCGAATCGGTCTTCGCCCGCTCCCTTTCCTCGCAGCGTGATATCCGCGCCGTGGGCCAGAAGGTGCTGACCGGCGAAACTGCCGAGGTCACCTTGCCGGAGAACTTCGTCGAGGATGTGCGCCAGGCGCTGTTCGCTTCGAAGCTCGTCTCCTACGCGCAGGGCCTCGACATGCTCACTTCGGCTGCCGGCGAATACAACTGGGACCTGAAGCTCGACGAGATTGCTGGCCTGTGGCGTGAAGGCTGCATCATCCGCGCAGCCCTGCTCAAGGACATCACCGCTGCCTACTCGGCAGGCGAGAAGCCTTCGAACTTGCTGTTCGCTCCGGCATTCGCTGAAGCCATCAACAAGGCAGTTCCAGCATGGCGCCGCGTGGTTTCCGTTGCTGTCCAGCTGGGCATCCCTGCACCAGTGTTCTCCTCGTCGCTGGCTTACTACGATGGCCTGCGCCGCGACCGTCTGCCAGCAGCCCTGACCCAGGGCCTGCGCGACTACTTCGGTGCGCACACCTACCGTCGCACCGACAAGGAAGGCACCTTCCACACGCAGTGGAGCGGTGACCGTACCGAAATCGCTGCCGAGGACACCCACTAAGCGGAGTGATTTGACGCTAGCAGCAGCTGGCTGATCCGAAGCCCACCAGTTCAATTCGATTGAACTGGTGGGCTTTTGCCATTTGGGCCCTTCTGCGCGCTGTCCCGCTTAGCTGGAACTGGCAGCCGTGGGGCGTGCTCAGCAGAATGCTGGGTGGGATAGGCGCAGGTCCCGGCCAGCGCCATGCGCTCAGGGGAGAACGGATCCTAGCGGCGCGGAAAATCGGTGCGGCAGCCAAAGCCAGTTGGGTTTTCTGCGGCAAGCGCGACGAATAAGGCCCCCTGCGTGCGAACTCATCTGCCAAGCATGCGCCGGTGATTGCAGAACGATCTGCAGCTGGCGGCAGTCGGCGGAGCCCCCGCGCATCGAGCCGGCAGCCCTCCGCGATGCATTCACTGAATGGATCCGTGGATCAGCGCCTGGCTAGAAGCAATCCGGACAACAGGTGCCCCAGGGCTTGCGCCTTAATCCCGGAAAGGAATAGGTGCAGAAGGCCGGTACTAGTCTTCCAGCAAGTTCTCGGCGCATTGCAACAAGCGAACAGCTTCACTGGGGGAGATGCGCACCAGTGCGAAGGCCGCTACCACCAGGCCGGTAATGGTGTCGCTCAGCAGGGCATGGCGTTCTACTGAAAGATCCGGACGAAGGGCATGCAAGCCACGGCCCATGGCTTCATCAAGTTCTTCCCGGTACGCGGAAATGATGGCGGCGATTTCGTTCTCTGCTGCAATCGGTGCGCTGGCGGTGTTGATCAGCAGGCACCCATGGGCTGCAGGCAGGGACTCCGGCTTCGCGAAAACGGAAGCAAGCCCACGCAGATAGTCTCCCAACGCCTGTGAAGGTACTGGGTCCTGGAGCAGCGGACGCAACCGCGGGCGGACAATTTCATTGAGGTAGCTGTTCACTGCGGCGTCGAACAGTCCGCGCTTGGAGCCGAAGGAGTTGTAGATGCTTGAACGGCTCAGGCCCGTGGCATTTTCAAGTTCGGGAATGGACGTGGCCTCGAAGCCTTTGGACCAGAACACCGAGCGGGCGTTCTGGATAGCCGTTTCCTTGTCGAATGCAGATGTACGCGCCATCACACCCACCTCCTCTTTTCGTAACGACCATTCCAGTATATATTGAAATGGACGTTACAGAATAGTTGCCTTCCCAACACCAAGGACAAGCCATGATCATCGCCGCGCAGATCTTCGCAACCGCCGCTGCCCTGCTCCACATCTACATCTTCTCGATGGAGTCCATCACCTGGACCACTGGAAAAACCCGCGCTTTGTTCAAGACCAGCGAGGCTGAAGCAGAAGCAACGCGCGAAATGGCCTTCAATCAGGGGTTCTACAACCTCTTCTTGGCAGTTGCCGCACTTGCCGGGGTGATTGCCTTGGGTATGGGCCACTTGGCTGCGGGTGCCACGTTGGTCTTCGCCGGAGCCGGCTCCATGCTGGCCGCTGCGTTGGTGCTGGCACTGGGAAGCCCGGGCAAAGCCAAGCTGGCCGTCAAGCAGGGGATGTTCCCGCTGCTGTCAGTTGCGCTGCTGGTCCTCGGCCTGGCGCTGGGCAACTAGAACGACACCGAGAGTTTCCAATATCACCGAGAATTGAAAGAACTGGTAACCATGACTGAAGCAACCAGCACGCAGATCCTGCTCGCCTCCCGTCCGTCCGGTTGGCCAACGCAGGAGAACTTCACCGTCCAGACCGTTGAGCTGCCGGAGCTGAAGACCGGTGAAATCCGGGTGCGCAACGAGTTCATTTCCGTGGACCCGTACATGCGCGGACGCATGAATGACACCCGTTCCTACATCCCGCCATTCAAGATTGGCGAGCAGATCCTCGGAGGCGCAATCGGCCGTGTCATCGAGACCGCGGACGAAGCGTTCCCGGCAGGTACCCTGGTCCAGCATCAGCTGGGCTGGTCTGACACCGTGCAGGCTGACTCTGCCAATTTCAAGTCCGCACCTGATCTGCCCGGCGTTTCCTCGTCGCTGCGCCTGCACATCTTGGGAATGACCGGCTTGACCGCCTATGTAGGCCTGAGCGCAGTCGCCAATCTTGCCGAGGGCGAGACCGTCTTCGTCTCCGGCGCTGCAGGTGCCGTGGGTACGGCTGCCGGGCAGATCGCCAAGCTCATGGGTGCCAAGCGCGTCATCGGCTCGGCCGGCAGTGCAGAGAAGGTTGAACTGCTGACCAGCAAGTACGGCTACGATGCCGCCTTCAACTACAAGGATGGCGATGTCCGCGGGCAGCTGGCCGCCGCAGCCCCGGAAGGCATCGATGTCTTCTTCGACAACGTGGGCGGAGACCACCTTGAAGCCGCCCTGGCAGCGTTCAACGATGGCGGTCGTGCTGCCCTGTGTGGCGCTATCGCCAGCTACAACACCACCGAGTCGACTCCTGGCCCGCAGAACATGGCCAACTTGATCACCCGCGGCCTGAAACTGCAGGGATTCACCCTCTCCAGCTACCTTGACCTCGCCCCGGAGTTCGGCGAGCGCATGGGCAAGTGGTTCTCCGAAGGCAAGATCGCCTACGACGAGACGATCGTGGATGGCATCGAGAATACCGTGGACGCCTTCCTTGGCATGATGCGCGGTGCGAACACCGGCAAGATGCTGGTGCGCATCTAATTCCGCCAACCCGAAGACTGCTCCGGCCCGACCCCCGATTCAGGGGCTAGGACCGGAGCAGGAACGGTTAAGGTGGTGGCTGGGGCGCGGGGCCGGGAATCCTGCTCTCGCTCTAAGCTGGATACCGGCCGGGCAATGGTGGCTGCGTGTTCAGTACGCCATCGACCGGTGCCTGTCCCAAGACATCACCGAGCAGAACGTCGGTACCTCGATGCTCGACCGGCTGCAAGGCCTCAGCGAGCTGCCCGAAGCCCGGGACAAATTGCGCCAACTCAGCTCCACGGGAATCCGCGCGACCCCCGATCCTGGCCCCGAATACGGCACGCTGATTCGCCAAGCGCAGCTGGTGCTGAAAATCGACGCGAAACTGGGTCGTGGGAGCGACCCGGACATCGTCGGGATTCTCTCCGCTTGCTAGCTACCTGATCATTCTTGCGTCGGTAATTTTCGGAGCAGCCGGGTCGTCCTCGCTCACGCCGTCGAAGGCGAATCCGTTGCGTTCGTAGAATCGGATGGCACGCGGATTCTGGGCCGCCACCCACAGCACGGCCGGCTCATCGCCAAGGACTGCATCCAGCAGCGCCTGCCCTGTTCCGTCGCCATGGAAGTCTTCCAGCACATACAGGTTGTACAGCTGGCGAGAGACGTTCTCCGGTATCCCGTCGGTATTCCCCATGGGTGATGCAGAGAACGCGAATCCGACAAGCTTCCCGTCCTCATTTTCCGCCACCGAAATCCTGAAGAGCGGATTCGGGTCCTCCAGAACCCTGTCCCACATGCGCAGCCGCTGCTCACTGTGGGCAGGGTCGAAGAAACCATCTGGCAGCAGCTGCGCGTAGGTTTCTTTCCAGCATTCGACATGCAGCCTGGCAAGCTCCTGCGCGTCGGCAGGCAGCGGTTTCCTGAGCTTCTGGGCCATTCCTATCCCTTGATGTAGTCGGACAGATGAACTCCGGTCAGCGTGCCCGAGGCGGCAAGGTCAGCCGGGGTCCCTTCGAAGACAATGCTTCCTCCCTCGTGCCCTGCCCCGGGACCCAAGTCAATGACCCAGTCGCAGTGGGCTACCACCGCCAGATGATGCTCGATGACCACGACGGTATTGCCTTCATCGACCATTTCATCGAGCAGGCGCAGCAGGTTCTGCACGTCAGCCATGTGCAATCCTGTGGTTGGCTCGTCCAGGATGTAGGTACCGGCGCCCTGGCCCAAATGGATAGCCAGCTTGATTCGCTGCCGTTCGCCGCCAGAAAGCGTGTTCAGCCGCTGTCCCAGTTTCAGGTATCCCAGACCCACCTGGTTCAGGCGTTCGAGCACGGCCTTCGCCTTGGGTACTTTGAGCTGCTCCAGCGCTTCTTCCATGCTCAAGTCCAGGACTTCGGCAATGTTCAACCCATCCAGGGTGTATTCCAGCACATCAGCGGTGAATCGCTTGCCGCCGCACTGCTCGCAAGGCAGGGCCACTCCGGCCATGGAAGCCAAATCCGTATAGGTGTACCCGACACCGCTGCACCCCGGGCACGCTCCGGCCGAATTGGCGCTGAACAGGGCAGGCTTCACGCCGTTGGCTTTCGCAAATGCCGCACGGATCGGATCCATGATCCCGGTATAGGTGGCCGGGTTCGAACGCCGGGAGCCTCGGATGGCGGTTTGGTCCACCACCGCCACGTCATCACGTTTGGCGATTGTCGAATGGATCAGCGTGGATTTGCCGGAACCGGCGACACCGGTGATTGCGCACATCACGCCGGTAGGGATATCCACGGAAACATTCTTCAGGTTGTGCAAGGAGGCACTGCGCACTTGCATGGACCCCTGTGCCTCGCGCGGGTTCGCATTGAGCGCAGCACGCGTGGTGAAGTGCTTTCCGGTCAGCGTATCGCTGGACAGCAGGCCGTCCACTGGACCGCTGTAGCAAATGGTGCCGCCATGGGTACCAGCGCCCGGGCCCAAGTCGATCACGTGGTCCGCGATGCCAATGACCTCTGGCTTGTGCTCCACCACCAGCACGGTATTGCCCTTGTCCCGAAGGCCAGCCAACAACCCGTTCATCCGCTGGATGTCATGGGGATGCAATCCAACGGTGGGCTCGTCGAAGACATACGTGACATCACTGAGCGCTGATCCAAGATGCCGGATCATCTTCACGCGCTGGGCTTCGCCGCCCGAAAGGGTCCCCGCCGGACGGTCAAGGGACAGGTAGCCCAACCCCAAATCCACCATGGATTTGAGCACTGCCTTCAAATTGGCTATCAGCGGCGCGGCATCCGGGATCTGGATCTTCTCGAGGGTTTCGAGCAGTTCGGAAACCTGCAGGGCAGTCATGTCCGCGATTCCCAAGGAATTGATCTTCGAAGCGCGAGCGGCCTGGCCGAGCCGTGATCCGGCGCAGGCAGAGCACGGTGCGGTCGTGGAGATGCGATCGATCCAGGCACGAATATGGGCTTGCTTGATCTCCCTGCCCGAATGGATGTAATTGGACTTGATGCGCGTGACCAAACCGGAATAGCTCATGTTGGCCCCATTGAGCTTGACCTTGCCTGCTTCCTCGTGGAGCAAGCGGTCAAGCATGGCACTGGGCATGTCACTGAGCTTCATGTCCAGATCTGCTTGCGTGCCGGCAGTCAGTGTCTGCCACAGCCAGGAATCCGGGGCAAAGTTCGGTGCCTTGATGGCTCCCTCGTTCAGCGTCTTGTCCCAATCCAGCAGCTCATCAAGGTCGATGCTCGCCTCGGTGCCGAAACCCTCGCACACCGGGCACGCGCCCTGGCCGAGATTAAACGAGTACGCGCCAGCACCGCCGGCGCTCGGAGTGGAATAACGCGAATACAGAACGCGCAAGAGCGAGTAGGCGTCGGTAGCCGTGCCCACGGTAGAACGCGAATTCGCACCCATGCGTTCCTGATCGACCACGATGGCCGTGGAGAGATTCTCCAGCACTTCTACATCAGGCCGGGGCATCGAGGGCATGAAGCTCTGGATGAAGGTCGTATACGTTTCATTGATCAGGCGCTGGGACTCTGCGGCAATCGTGCCGAACACCAGGGAGGACTTGCCCGAACCGGAAACACCGGTAAACGCGGTAATGCGCCGTTTTGGAATATCGACGTCAACACCTCGCAAGTTGTTTTCCCCGGCTTGGCGTACTCGAATGGTGTCATGGCTATCGGCAGGGTGCTGGCTCATGCCCCAAGCCTACTGAGAAATGCCCCAACCGACACCTGCCATAGGACAGCGGACTTGCAATCGCTGCCGATTCGCGTGGAGTATCGAACCCATAAGGAATCAGCGACCCCTTGCGAGAACGGACAAAGCCATGCCGGATAGAACTACGAAACGACTCAAGTTCAGCTCGGTGGCGGCACTGGCCGGCTGCCTTGCGCTCGCCGGTTGCGGCAGCACTGCAGGTGGCACCGCAAGCCAGGAGCCGTCAACTCCTGAAGCCAGCCCGACGCAGTCCGCGTCGCCAACGGCATCCACTTCGGGGGATGCCGGGGAGTCGGAGCAATCCGAAACTATCGGGGGCCAAGAGCTGGGCAAGCTCCCATCGAGCGCCACCGAGTATGCAGATGCCCTGGTCGTTGCTTGGGGCAATGGAAATGAAGCCCAGATGAAGCAGCTGGCCACCGTTCAGGTGGTCGACTTGCTCACTGGCCATTCTGCGGCGGGCGGACCGAACTGGTCGCAAACGGGCAGCGATGCCGGAGCCGGGTCGGTCTTCGTGAGCTATGAAAATGCCGATGGCGGATCCGTGCTCAACCTCCGCGTGCAAAGCCAGGTGGTGGGCCAGGGCCAGGAGCAAGGCGTAGTCGAAGCGAACTTCGAATAATCAATGAATCCAAGCCAGGGCGGGACTGCTTAATGGGGCAGATCCGCCTTGCTGCCGTTAAATCGACGAATATTCAACTCCTGAACCCTTGCCGCACCAGGGATCGAACCTGATTGAACGTGTTGCGATTTACGGTAGAGAATATTCGGCAGAAGGGCGTATTCTCGTAACACTCAATCCATTCACAGGATTTCGGTGTAACAAAAATTACGTCTATCATGATTGAGGCGTGCGCCACGACACACTTGTGGCCCGTCCAACAGTGCGCTCCGATCCCTAACCGTTTAAAGGACATTCATGAAGCTGCTGAAATCTATCCCACTGCTTGGCTGGGTGCTCGTTGCCATCCTGCTGGGTATTCTGCTTGGCCCGGTTATGCCGGTGTGGCTAGGAAGCGTATTCCTGACCTACAACTCGATCTTCTCCGGATTCCTTGGATTCATCGTGCCGTTGATCATCTTCGGCTTGGTGGCACCGGCTATTGCTGAACTCGGCAAGGGCGCAGGAAAGTGGTTGGGCATCACCGCGGTCATCGCCTACACCTCCACCCTGTGCGCGGGACTGCTCGCGTACTTCGTGAGCCGTTGGCTATTCACCAAGTCGCTTTCCGGCGGTGGCGTCGAGGAAGTTGGCGCAGGCGAAGGATCAGGTTTCGAACCGTATATTTCCCTGGTCGGCAGTGCGGGCGAATCGGCAACCGAAATCGTGCTGACTCCGCTGATGGGCGTCATGACTGCACTGGTACTGGCATTCATGCTGGGCCTGGGCCTGACGGCCTTCCGATCCACCGTGATCTTCCGCGGGACAGTGGAGTTCCGCAGCATTATCGAGATGGTGATCCGCCGTGTGATTGTTCCCGCGTTGCCGCTGTTCATCTTCGGAATCTTCCTGGATCTGTCCGCTGCCGGGGACGCCGTCACCGTAGTGCAGAAGTTCCTCTTCGTCGCCGTGGTCTCCTTCGCACTGACCCTGGTTGTCCTGCTGGTGCAGTACTCCATCGCTGGGGCGATGAACAAGCGCAACCCGCTGGCCGCACTGTGGGGGATGCGCAATGCCTACTTCACCGCATTGGGTACTTCCTCCTCGGCTGCAACCATTCCGGTGACGCTGGAATCAGCCAAGAAGAATGGTGTTTCCGATACGGTAGCCGGCTTCGTCGTCCCGCTGTGCGCCACCATCCACCTCTCAGGCTCGATGGTCAAGATCACCTGCTTCTCCATCGCAGTGCTCCTGCTGACCGGTGGCGACGTTTCCTTCGGCACCTACTTCCCATTCATCCTGATGCTCGGCGTCATGATGATTGCGGCACCAGGCGTGCCAGGTGGCGCTATCGCCGCCGCTGCCGGACTGCTCGCACAGATGCTGGGCTTCGGCGAGGTCGAAGTCGGCCTGATGTTCGCAGCCTACATTGCCCTGGATAGCTTCGGCACCGCAACCAATGTGACCGGTGACGGCGCGCTGGCCATGATCATGCACAAGCTGACCCGTGGCAAGCTCGGCGCCCAGCCCCAGGATCCTGAGGACGAGGTCGTAGAGCTGGCCGATGGCACCGAAGCTGCGGACCACAAGCTGGCCTAAGCGGCTTCCATCACTCGCAGAGGCATCGATGCCCGGTACCAGACTCGCAATGGTACCGGGCATCGATGTTTTGCTTTGCCGGCAAGGGTCGGGGCCAAAGCGAAAACCCGCCCAGCAGGCGGACCGTGGCCGGTCCGTGTGCTGGGCGGATTTGTTCCGCGGCAGTGGCAGGAGGAATAGAACTAGATCCACATGGCCGGGTCGATGTACTCGGCCGGGTCTACAGCAGGCTTGCGCTCTTCGGGCCTGCGCGGACGGTTCTGTGCGGGGATTCCGGTGACAATCGAGCCTTCCGGAGCATCCTTGACGACCACGGCGTTCGCGCCGATGGCGGAATCGGCACCGATCACGATCGGGCCGAGCACCTTGGCTCCGGCACCGATGACCACGCGGTCACCGATGGTCGGGTGGCGCTTGACCTTGGCCAGTGAACGGCCGCCGAGGGTCACCCCGTGGTACAGCATGACGTCATCGCCGATTTCGGCAGTCTCGCCAATGACGATGCCCATGCCGTGGTCGATGAAGAAGCGGCGCCCAATGGTGGCGCCGGGATGGATCTCGATCCCGGTCAGGGCGCGGTTCGCCTGGGATAGCAAACGCGCTGGCCACTTCAGCGAGGGGTTCTGCCACATCTTGTGGGCCAACCGGTGCAGCCAGATCGCGTGCAGTCCGGAATACACGAAGAAGTTTTCCGGATCGCTTCGCGCTGCCGGATCGTGCTGGCGTGCGTTGGCCAAATCCTCACGCAGGCGGGAGAAAAAACTCATGAATACTACCTTAGGGGTTGCGGTTCGCTCGGGGACAATCCGCAGATGTCACACAGCAAATCGGCGCGAGCTGCACCGATACAGGTCTCTCTATAGACCCAACAGTGGCTCGCGCCGATTTATTCTGTTTCTGCAAATTTACTTAGCCGCGGATGTCGTCGAAGAGCAGGGTGGAGATGTAGCGTTCACCGAAGTCCGGGATGATCGCAACGATCTGCTTGCCGGCGTTCTCTTCACGCGCGGCGATCTGTACCGCACCCCAAACGGCTGCGCCAGCGGAGATGCCGCCGAGGATGCCTTCCTTGACGCCCAGCGCGCGAGCGGTCGATACCGAATCCTCGATGCTGGCATCAAGGACTTCGTCGTACAGCTCGGTGTCGAGCACCTCGGGGATGAAGTTCGCTCCCAGTCCCTGGATCTTGTGCGGGCCGGGCTTTCCGCCATTGAGGATCGGGGAATCCTTGGGCTCAACGGCCACGATCTTCAGGTTTGGATTCTTTTCCTTCAGGTAGCGGCCTGCACCGGTGATAGTGCCACCGGTACCGATGCCGGCAACCAGGATATCGATCTTGCCTTCGGTATCAGACCAGATCTCCGGACCGGTGGTCTCTGCGTGGACCTGCGGGTTGGCGGTGTTGGCGAACTGCTGCGCCCAGATAGCGTTCTCGGAAGTCGCAACAATTTCCTTGGCCTTCTCCACAGCACCGCGCATGCCGTCGGCGCCCGGGGTCAGTACGATCTCGGCGCCGAAAGCGCGCAGCATCACACGGCGCTCGGTGGACATGGTTTCAGGCATGGTCAAGATGACCTTGTAGCCGCGGGCTGCACCGACCATCGCCAGCGCGATGCCGGTGTTGCCCGAAGTGCCCTCAACGATGGTGCCGCCTGGCTTCAACGCACCAGAGGCCTCGGCTGCATCAACGATGGCCACGCCGATGCGGTCCTTGACGGAGTTCGCCGGGTTGTAGAATTCCAGCTTCACAGCGATGTTCCCTGGCAGGCCCTCGCCGACGCGGTTCAGCTTCACCAGCGGGGTGTTGCCGACGACTTCGGTGACGTTGTTGTAGATCTTGCCCATCTTGTATGCAATCCTTACGTGACTCTATGCGGCCGCAGTTTAGTTGCGGCGAAATAATTGCCGGAATCTGGCGTAACCGCCGGAGACCTATGAGGTTCACAACTAACCCTAGTAGGCCAAAAGCGCGACTAGGCTTCGTTTAGCCATTGAGCGTAATATTTCCTGACTTTCGCGATCTTTGGATCGATAATCACGCGGCAATAGCCGACTTCCTGGTTTTCGGAGTAATAATCCTGATGGATTTGCTCGGCAGGATAGAAATCTTTGGACTCTTCCAGCGTAGTGACGATCGGATTGGGGTATACGCGCGAGAACTTCTCGATGGCGTCCTGGAAGAGGCCGCGCTGCTGGTCATCGAGCGGGAACATCGCCGAGCGGTACTGCGTGCCCACATCGTAGCCTTGGCGGTTCAGCGTGGTGGGGTCGTGCACGGTAAAGAACATGTCCAAGATGACTTCGGCCGGAACCACTTGTGGGTCAAAGATCACGGCGACACCTTCGGCATGGCCAGTGGTGCCGCTGCAGACTTCGCGGTAGGCCGGATCCTTGGTGTGGCCGCCGATGTATCCGGAAATCACGGCGTGGACGCCACGGGTTCGCTGGTACACGGCATCCAAGCACCAGAAGCAGCCGCCGGCTAGTACGAAGGTGCTCAGCTTGGTGTCCTGGACTTCCAGGAACGGGCTGAATTGATGAGGGGACTGAAGGCTGGGAATACTCACACAGTTCACAACGTTGCGGCGTTGCATTCTGTTCCATCCCCATACCCACCGCGTAGGGTGGTGGGTATGCAGAGCAAGGCAGATAACTCGCAAGACCTGAGGAAGAGCAGTGATTCCCTGGACGCCTCGACGCTCAAGCCCGTTACCGGAGAAACACCAGAGCAACCGGTGGAAGACACCTCGGTTCCGCAGACCACCTTGGGTAACGTCCTTGAAGCAGCAGAGGAACTTTGGCCAAAATCATTGGCCGAAGATTGGGATGCCGTTGGCCTGGTGACCGGACGCACCAGCCAGCAGATTTCCAAGATCGTGATGGCTGTAGATCCAACGCTGGAGGTGATCGAGGATGCAATCGAGCGTGGGGCCGATCTGCTGATCACTCACCACCCGTTGCTCCTGCGCGGAGTCACCCAGGTTGCCGGCACCAATTTCAAGGGCGAAGCCATTCACCGCCTGATCGAATCCGGAACCGCATTGCTTACGGCGCACACCAATGCCGACAGCGCCATCGGGGGAGTCAACGATGCTCTCGCCGATGCCTTCGGGCTGAAGGACTGCGTGCCGTTGATCGAGTCCAAGGACGGACTGCCAGAAGAAGGCTTGGGACGAGTTGGCTTCTTGGAGAAGCCGATGAAGCTCGAGGATTTCGCTGAACGCGTTTACACCGTGCTCCCAGCGGTGGCTGGCGGTGTACGTGTCGCCGGAGACCGAACGGGCATCATCCGGAAGGTCGCCCTCTGCGGCGGTGCCGGCGATTCCCTGTTTGACGCGGTGCGCTCGCACCAGGCCGATGTCTACGTGACTGCTGATCTGCGCCACCACCCGGCAAGCGAAGCACGCGAAGCTGCCAACGGCGGGTTCCCTTACCTGATCGATGTTTCCCACTTCGCTTCGGAATGGGTCTGGCTGTCGGCTGGTGCCCGCGCCTTGGGCAACGTGCTCAACGATCTTGGGCACACCGTGGAGATCGAGGTTTCCCAAGTGAATTCCGATCCATGGGACTTCGTGCTGACTCCTTAGTCAGTGAATTCCATGCTGCATCATCTGGAAATATGGGTTGAGGATTTGGCAGCCAGCACAGCTTCCCTGGGCTGGCTGCTCACTCGCCTTGGCTATGTGGTGGATTCCCAATGGGCTGACGGCATCAGCTATGCCCGCGACGGATTCTATATAGTCCTGGAATCCGGACCGGATGCCAAAAAGCAACGGCATGACCGCCTGGGTCCCGGGCTGAATCATTTGGCTTTCCATGCTGGCACCAGGCAGGCGGTGGAAACGTTGGCTTCCCAGGCGCTGGATCACGGATTCACCCTGATGTTCCCGGAGCTGCACCCGTACGCCGGGGGACCAAAGCACTACGCGGCGTATTTGGAAGATGCTGCCGGATTCGAGATTGAACTAGTCGCAGCGCTTTGACGAAGCCGCATTAGCCATGCCAGCACCCTTCATCGGCAGAGCACCAGCCGCCTTTGGCGACTTGCCCAAGGACGTTAATTCACGGTGGTGAACTGGTGGTCTTCCGGCAACAGGATGTTCAGCGCCAAGCCCTTCTTGTCTTCGATGAGGGACGCTTCCCACTTGGTCTGGACCAGTTCGAGCAATTCTCCAGGGTTTTCCGGTGCGACCGGTTGCTGGACCAGGAAACCGGCGACCTCGCCACGGGTGTGCTTGGCAAAGTGAGAGACCACCTTCGGGACCCCATTGCGCATCTGGAAGACGTTGACCGCAACGGTGTTGCCATTGGCCGGCTTGTAGGCGGCCGCATAGGTGCTCGATCGCGCGTCCACGATCAGCTGGTCGCCGGAGACCGCATCCAGCACCGGAGCCAGACGCTTCTTCCACCAGGTGGCCAGCTTGCCCAGCGGCTCGAGCTTGACCGACATCGACAAGCGGTAGGGCGGAATGCGATCGCCAAAACGCACGGCACCCCACAGGGCGGAGACCACGATGATGGATTCATCGGCGCGACGCTGCGCTGCTTCATCCAGGCTTGCGTAGTCCAGGGCCTCGAAGAGCACCCCCGAGTAGATATCGTGCGCCTTGGCTGCGGGCTCGGTGTGCAGATTGATATTCCGCGCTACTTCCTTGGCCAGCGAGGCTCCGACTCCCAGCAGGTCCATGGCATCTTCGCGGGCTGAGACTTCAGCAAGGGCGTCAAGCACCAGCCGGCGTTCCCCGGAAAGCTCCGGAAAAGACAGATCCTCGATTTCGAACGGAGAACCTTCGGCGTGGGCGGTTTTGCCTTCGGAAGGCGGCAACAAAATAAGCACGCGTTCCAGCTTATCGGAGTTCACCTGATCTTCTGCCCAGGGCATGTACCCGCAGCGCAGATCTGGCTAGGCTGAACCCACGACCCAGCAGCGCTTCACGCAGAGCAAGGACAGAGCATGCCCCAGCAGAACTCAAGAGCTAGCCAAACTGCCTCCGGGCAGCACTGCGACTTCGACGTGATCGTGATCGGCGCCGGGCCGGCCGGGGAGAACGCCGCCGACTATGCCACCCGGCAGGGCCTGAAAGCGGCCATCGTCGAATCCGAGCTGGTGGGCGGGGAATGCTCGTACTGGGCATGCATGCCTTCCAAGGCCCTGTTGCGCAGCGGCGATGCGCTGCGCGCGGCACGCCGGGTTCCCGGGGCCCGCGAAGCGGTGACGGGTGCGCTGGATCCCGAGGCGGTGCTCGCGCGGAGGGACGCCTTCACCAGCAACTGGGATGATGCCGGGCAGGAACGGTGGCTGCGTTCGGCCGGCATCGAGTTGATCCGCGGCCGGGCGCAGCTTTCCGGGCGCGGCCTGGTGCAGGTGGCGGATCGCGAGTACTCGGCCCGGGCCGTAGTCCTGGCCACCGGATCCACTCCGGTTCTGCCGGGGATCGAGGGATTGGCTGAAGCCAAGCCGTGGGGCACCCGGGAGGCCACTGCGGCCAAGGCGATCCCGCCAAGGCTGGCCATCATCGGTGGCGGAGTTGCCGGGGTGGAGCTGGCCTTCGCCTTCGCCACCCTCGGGTCCAAGGTCACCATCCTTGCCCGCGGGTCGCTGCTGGGCCGCGAAGAGCCGTTCGCCGGCGAGCTGGTGGCCCAGTCGCTGGCCGAGGCCGGGGTAGTAGTGCACCAGGACACCACGCCGTTGCAGGTCCACCGCGATGAGCACGGGATAGCCGGCCTCCAGCTGCCCGGAGGATCCCTCGTGGAAGCCGAGGAAGTGCTCGTCTCCACCGGGCGGCGGCCGGAGATCGGGAACATGGGACTCGAAGCACTCGGGGTGGACCCGTCCCGGCGGCTGCAGGTCGATGACACGATGCTCGTGGCGGGTACCGACTGGCTCTACGCCGTGGGAGATGCCAGCGGGCGCAGCCCGCTGACCCACCAGGGCAAGTACCAGGCCCGGGCCGCGGGCGAGGCCATTGCCGCGAGGATCAATGGAACCGGGGTTCTCGATGCGCCCTGGGGCAGGCATGCGGCCACGGCGGACCACCATGCGGTGCCGCGCGTGGTCTTCAGCGATCCGCAGATCGCCGCGGTCGGACTCACCGAACGCCAGGCCCGCGACGCCGGTCTGCAGATTTCGGTTATCGAGCACGAGCTGGGTGCGGTGGCCGGGGCGAGCCTGCACGCCGACGGGTATTCCGGGCGGGCCAAGCTGGTGATAGACCAGGCGCGTTCGGTGATCGTCGGCGCCACTTTCGCCGGCCAGGATGCCGCGGAACTGCTGCATGCGGCCACCATTGCGATCGTCGGCGAGGTCAGCCTGGACCGGTTGTGGCATGCGGTCCCCGCCTATCCGACGATCAGCGAAATCTGGTTGCGGCTGTTGGAAGCCGAGCGCTTCGGGTAGCGCCAGTGTGGCCAGTGGCTCACGGTGGTGGTCAGCGTCGGGAAACTCGCGGGGCTAGAATGGTTAATGAATGGGATGGCCAGACGGTCGCGTGGCAAGCAATTGCCCCGAGGAACGTCCGGGCTCCGCAGAACAGGGTGGTGGGTAACGCCCACTCGGGGTAACCCGCAGGCTAGTGCCACAGAAAATAGACCGCCAGGTTTTCCTGGTAAGGGTGAAACGGTGGTGTAAGAGACCACCAGCACCCCAAGTGATTGGGGTGGCTAGGTAAACCCCACTCGGAGCAAGGTCAGACAGACTGCGTTATGAGGGCTGTTCGCCCCATGCAGTCGGGTGGACCGCTAGAGGCTGCCGGCAACGGCAGTCGTAGATAGATGACCGTCCCGCTTCGGCGCGACAAAACCCGGCGTATCGGCCATCCCATTCACACTCTTCCTTCCTGCAATTGCGCCGGCATCAGCCCTTGGTGCGCTGGTGAGATGATTCACAGTCCCCGATCCTCAGTTTTTCTGCGCACGGTCTAGAATGGATCATGTACTTACGAGGATGATCCTGTTACCTCGTGCCACCGCAAAAGCAATGGTGCTTCCCACGGTGCCAACCGACTTTATGGATCTGCGAGTCGGCTGAATTGGAAGGATTTTCTGTGACCCAGCAGTCTGTCGTTGCCCAGCAAGAATGGAGCGGGCGCGAAGAGCTCGCCGAGGCCATGATCCCACTGATCGGACGTCTGTACCGCAAGAACAATGTGGTGACCTCCGTCTACGGCCGCAAGCTGATCAACCAGTCCGCCATCGACATCATCAAGGCCCACCGCGTAGTGCGCCGCATCGATGGCGAAGAGCTCGACCTGAACGACACCAAGGCCATCCTGGATGCCATCGAGGCCCTGAACGTCGGTTCGGTAGCAGTTGACCTCGGCCGCGTGAACAAGAAGTTCAAGGAATCCGGTTCCGCTGATCTGAACGCCTTCCTGGCCGATGAATTGGGCGAGAAGGTTGGCCAGGCCGGCGCAACCGACGCTGAACCCCAGGACGTTGTCCTCTACGGCTTCGGCCGCATCGGACGCCTGCTGGCCCGCATCCTGATCGAGCGTGGCGGCTACGGCCTGCGCCTGCGCGCCATCGTGGTCCGCAAGGGCTCGGATGACGACATCGTCAAGCGCGCTTCGCTGCTGCGCCGCGACTCGGTGCACGGCCGCTTCGAAGGCTCGATCACGGTCGACGAGGAAAACAGCACGATCCTCGCCAACGGCACCCTGATCAAGGTCATCTACTCGAATGACCCGACCACCGTCGACTACACCGAACACGGCATCGACAACGCCATCGTGGTGGACAACACCGGCCGCTGGCGCGATGAGGCCGGCCTGTCCCAGCACCTGGCCGCCAAGGGCGTTTCCCGCGTCCTGCTGACCGCACCGGGCAAGGGCGATCTGAAGAACATCGTCCACGGCATCAACGATTCGTGGATCACCGCGGAAGACAAGATCGTCACCGCTGCCTCGTGCACCACCAACGCCATCACCCCAGTGCTCAAGGCCCTGAACGACAAGTTCGGTGTCACCCACGGGCACGTCGAGACCGTTCACTCGTTCACCAACGACCAGAACCTGATCGACAACTTCCACAAGGGCGAGCGCCGCGGCCGTTCGGCAGCGCTGAACATGGTGATCACCGAAACCGGTGCCGCCAAGGCAGTGGCCAAGGCCCTGCCGGAGTTCGAAGGCAAGCTGACCGGCAACGCGATCCGCGTACCGACCCCGGATGTCTCCATGGCGATCTTGAACCTGAACCTGGAGAACGGGACCACCAAGGAAGAGCTCAACGCCTACCTGCGTGAAACCTCGCTGACCTCCAGCCTGCACAAGCAGATCGACTACATCGATTCGCCTGAGGTTGTCTCCACCGACTTCGTCGGCTCGCGCCGCGCCGGCATCGTTGACGGCCTGGCCACTATCGTGTCCGGCAAGAACGCTGTCGTCTACGTTTGGTACGACAACGAGTTCGGCTACTCCTGCCAGGTTGTGCGCGTCATCGAATCGATGGCCGGCACCCACCCGGCTGCAGTGCCTGCAGTGAAGGCTGAAGCCGTCACCGCCTAGGACCTCGCTGCTTGCAGCTGAAGGGACCATCCCAACGCATTGCGCGCTGGGATGGTCCCTTTTGCTATTCCATCCGGGCGGTACGACGCCCTCCAAAAGGGCCTTCCGGGTCCAGAGGGCCAACGAGAACCAGCACCTGGCCAGCACCTCTCCAGCAAAGTCCAGGCAGGTCTCGACCTTTGCGCGCATCCGGGCTTGGAGGTCCGCTTTAGCCTGCGCCGTCCCTGCGTCAACGGCGGCTGCAGGTGCGCCGCTTCGCGGGCATCTCTGGACCCCCGCACTGCTAGGCTTTAGGCCATCAAGCATTGGATCGAGGTTGGTTAATGGACAGTACCCGGACGCCGGCGGCGCGCATGGCGAGCCAGCTGCTACTGGAGCCGGCAGAATCCGTACTGCAGGCCGCAGAACACATGCTCGCGTTCCAGTCCCAGGACTTCGCTGCAGGACGCTACGCGCTGGCTCAGCGCTCCGCAGTGCAAGAATCCCGCCAGCAAGTCGATGCGCTCTTCAGCGAAGGCCGGCTCGTGCGGTCATGGACCATGCGGGGCACGCTGCATATCTGCTTGGCCGAAGATGCGCGCTGGATGACTCGCGCAACACGTGAACGCACCCCGCGCTCCTCGGCCACACGGATGCGGGGACTGCAGGTCGGCACCCAGGACATTGACCAGGCAGCTGGCATCATCAGCGCGCATCTGCAGGAGCACGGGCAAGCCAGCCGCTCCGCGCTCTTCAAGGCACTGAACCAGAATGGAGTGGAGACCGGCCAGCAGCGGGGACTGGTTATCCTGCAGGTCCTCGTCCTGGACGGGTTGATCTGCCAGGGGCCCATTCCACAAGACGCGAAGCTCATCGCGCAGGACTTCGTGCTCGTGGATGAATGGATTGCAAGTCACCGGGAACCAGAAGATCCGTTGGCGCAACTCTTGCGCCGGTACCTGCACTCGCATGGGCCAGCTACCCTTCGCGACGCAGCCTGGTACACGGGACAGACGCTGACCACCATGAGAACCGCCGCAGAAGCACTCGGTGGCTTGCTGTCCAGCGCAGGAAGCGATGAGCGCGGGGAGGGCTACTGGGTCATCGCCGGCAGCCGCGCCCACCGGGAGCTTGAAGCGATGGAGCCCACCGGGCTGCCACTGCGCCTGCTCGGTCCCTTTGACGAGTACTACCTGGGTTACGCGAATCGCACGCTGGTAGCCGACGAGCAGATGGCTGCGCAGATCCTGCCCGGCAAGAACGGCATGTTCCTGCCCTTCTGGCTAGAACAAGGCAGGGCTTCGAAGCTCTGGAACGCAGAAACAGCGCCCACCGGCAAAATCGGTGCGGCGCTGCATCAGCGGTATCTGGACTTCAAGACTGCCCGGTAGGCGGCGGGAGGCCTAGTGGCCGAATGGATCCTCATCGGTACCCGGCAACCAGGTGTTGCCAGGCACGCCCCAACCCAGAGCCTTCTTGGCCTTCTTCCACTTCTTCTCCCAGCGTGGCTGCAACTTGTCCACGTAGAGGTAGCCATCAAGGTGGTCGTACTCGTGCTGCATGATGCGCGCGAACCAGCCGTGCGCTTCGAAAGAGATCGGATTGCCGAACTCGTCGAAACCCTCCACCTTCGCATAGTCGGCACGCTGCAGCGGGTAGTTCAACCCGGGCACGGACAAGCAGCCCTCGGAGTCGTCATCAGCATCTGCGGGAGCCTGCGACACCTTTGAAAGCGTCAGCTTGGGGTTGATCACTACGCCCCGCTCGGGAGCGTCGTCCTGGTCCGCGAAGACGTAGGTGAACATGCGCAGGCCCAAACCGATCTGCGGAGCCGCCAGGCCCACGCCATGCGCTTCATCCATGGTGAGGTGCATATCGGCAACGAGCTCGCGCAAGGCGCCATCAAACTCGGTGACCTCCACCGCACGCTTGTGAAGTACAGGTTCTCCGTAAACAGTGATCTGCCGAATAGGCACGTGATCGGTTCCTTTCAAAAGTGCTTAGAGTGCTCGTCCAATAGTTTCACGCATGATCTCGCTTGTGCCACCAAAGATGGTCAGCAAGCGGGAGGCAGTGAAGGACTGGGCAATCGGGTACTCCATGATGTAGCCATAGCCGCCATGCAGCTGCAATGCCTGATCGGAAAGCTTTTTAGCGCTCTCACTAGCCCAAAGCTTGACCTCGGCAGCCTCGGAAGGATCCAGCTCGCCGTCGTTGAATGCCAGGACGGCCCGGTCCACGAAGCTCTGGGTGACATGCGCCTCAGTCTTCAGGTTAGCCAGTTCGAAACGGGTGTTCTGGTACTCGGTCAGCGCCTGGCCAAAGGTAGAGCGGTTCTTCGCATGCTCCAGCGCCTGCTCGAAGGACGCGGTGCAGATCGCCGAGGCAGCCACGGCAATAGCCAGACGGGCCTGGGGAAGCTGCGCCTTGACATAGGCCAGGCCCTGTCCAGCCTCGCCAACAAGATCTGCAGCTGAGACGCGGACATCGTCGAAGAACAGCTCAGCGGTATCAGAAGCCCGCAGCCCAATCTTGTCGAAGGGGCTGCCGTTGGTGTACCCCTCGGAACGCTCGACCATGAACAGCGAGAATGACTGCTCGCCCGCCCGTCCGCTTTCGCCATCGGTGCGCGCAAGCACCAGAGCGGCATCGCCAAACGCAGCATTGCCGATGAAAGTCTTCTGGCCGCTAATCAGCCAGTCATCCCCATCGCGGACCGCCTTGGTGCGCACCGCACGCAGGTCGGACCCCGCTCCAGGCTCGGTAAACGCGCAGGAGGTAATGGTGGAGCCATCGACCATGCGTGGAAGCCACTTGGCCTTGAGCTCGGCAGAGCCGTAGGAGAGCAGGTACGGCAGCAC
Source organism: Glutamicibacter sp. AGC46 (assembly GCF_053543715.1). NCBI lineage: Bacteria > Bacillati > Actinomycetota > Actinomycetes > Micrococcales > Micrococcaceae > Glutamicibacter > Glutamicibacter sp. AGC46. The sequence goes on along the minus strand of NZ_JBLVOJ010000025.1, from coordinate 447,595 downwards.
CAGGTCGTCGTGCAGGTGGAAGGCCAAGGCTACGGACAGATGCCCCGAACGCACGAGCTGCTCATCAAGCACTACACGGAAGCGGTAATCATCGATGCCCATGCCACCGAACTGCTCAGGCACTGCAAGACCCAGCAGGCCGTTTTCACCGGCAGACTGCCACACCTCGCGGGGGATCTGATGATCCTTTTCCCACTGAGCGTATTTACCGGAAATCTCCCGGGCGTTGAATTCCGTAGCCAGTTCACGGAACTGCTCGTGGTCCTCTTCAAAGAGCGCGCGTTTCACAGGGGGAGTACCTTTCGGTGGATGGAACGAAGGCATAAAGCTCACTGGCTTGCCGAAGTACATCATCCATTATGGTTGCTCAAGCCAATTCGTGCCTACTCGCCAGGGCAAACAACGATTCAAGTCACTAGATAACGCAAAAAGTCTCGAAAAACACGGGGATAGACCCCAAAGCACAACGCATTCGAACATAGTTTCGAATCCGTGTTCCTAGCCACCGAAATATGACTTAACACCGCATCCGGGCAGCACTGCGCTCGCCGGCAGGTTCGAACTGCCTGTTCAATCGGTCCTGTCGGCGACGAATCTGCAGCTCGCATCCGCGCACGATGGCGTTGGCTTCACCGGAGCCAGTGATACTTCGGATCGTGCCCTGGGGAAGACTAGTGGTCCGTTGTGCAGGGGCGGGCAGTGCCAATGATGCAACCCTGGACTGTCCCGCGGGTTGCGGATCACTCCACGCGAAATCGACCCGGTTGCCGCTTGATGGAATCCGCTTGTTTCGAGACTGCTGGCAGGGTTGCGTGCGATCGCGTCGAGGCGCCCGACCTGTGCCATGGAAGCGATCTTTTCGGCGTCGGCAGGGTGCCTGGGCATCTGGTGGTTCCATTCGGTGGCCATTGCCGGCGGTGAAGGCGGGTTGGCGGCTAGCGGCGCGATGCTGAACGCCGTGTCGGATTCGCTGGCGGGGACTGGTGGCGAGTGCCTCTGGATTCCAGATGTTCGGTCTGGAATCAACGAGGCCCGGTGCCTTGCTGATTGCGCTTCAAGGCGTCGGAAACGAGAAAAGACCTGGTTCGGAATTTTCATTCCGAACCAGGTCTTTCGATCTGGGGTGAGTAACGGGGTTTGAACCCGCGACCTTCTGGACCACAACCAGACGCTCTACCGACTGAGCTATACCCACCATGTCTACTTCGTTACTAGTCAGAAGCTGTAGTGCTCATGATTTCGTACCGGGCAACGAGAAATACTATACACGTATCCAGGCCGGAAATACCAATTCGCATGGAGCCATTTCCGGGATTGTGACGGGATGCTCATTATTCATGGCCGTGGGGCTGTTGCTCGCCGCTGAACTGCCTCATGAGATGAATCCCCGTGCCGTGATCATCCCTTTGCTTGCAGTACCTTAGGGAATGGCTTTGCCGCGGGTCCGGGGCACAGCTGCGCTAGGCATCGACGGTGGAAGCCGATATAGTTCGAGCCACCGTGAAGAATTGATGATGGGGGGGATTCTTGGGCATTGACGATCTTCTGGAAGCCTTGAATGCTGGCCAGAGAATTACCGCCGGTTCGCCGCTGCATGCGCTCATGCATAGCACAAGCCAGGACGCGCTGCGCATTTGCGCGGAGCTGAACGACGGCTACCGCAGCCCAGGGCAAGTGCGGGATTTGCTGCGGCAGCTGACCGGAACGAACGTTGACGACTCGGTGGTGCTATTCCCGCCGTTCAACTCGGAGTTTGGCCGCAATATCGAACTGGGGAAAAACGTCTTCATCAATGCTGGCTGCAAATTCCAGGACCAAGGCGGCATCAGTATCGGGGATGAGTGCTTGATTGGGCACAACGTCGTTGTGGCAACACTTAATCACGATCTTGAACCTGCTCGGCGGGCGGATATGATTCCGGCTCCAGTGATCATTGGGCGCAACGTCTGGATTGGCGCGAACGCGACCATACTTTCCGGTGTCACGATCGGCGAGAACGCAGTTGTCGCTGCCGCCGCGGTCGTAACGAAAGACGTACCTGCCGGCGCTGTTGTGGTTGGCTCGCCAGCCAGGGTGGTGCGCACGGTCTAATTCTGCGGCTCGTCAGCTGAGCGGCGGCGTTGCCAGGCGTGCGGGTAAAGCAAAAGACTCGATCCGGAACTTTCGTTCTGGATCGAGTCTTTGTCTCTGGGGTGAGTAACGGGGTTTGAACCCGCGACCTTCTGGACCACAACCAGACGCTCTACCGACTGAGCTATACCCACCATGTTTGCTTCGTTACTAGTCAGAACGCTTTTGCGAACCGATTCCGTATCTGGCAACGAGAAATACTATACACACAATTCCGCGCTTGATGCCAATCGGAAGGCCCCTGGGGCACTGTGCAGTGCATCACCAATGCGCCGGGGCCTTCGTTTAGCGGTTAGCCGGCGCTTTCGGTGATCCCGGCGGCGATCTTCCTGGCCTCATCGGAGGTTGGTCCCGGCGCCGGCACCATGATGGCGTCGCGGTAGTAGCGAAGCTCGTTGATCGAATCCTGGATGTCGCCCAGTGCGCGATGGTTGCCGGTCTTGGCTGGAGCGCCGTAGTGCGCCTTCGGGAACCAGCGGCGGCTCAGCTCCTTCAAGGTCGACACGTCGATAATGCGGTAGTGCAGGTGCTCAATGACCTCGGGCATATCGCGTGCCAAGAAGTTCTTGTCGGTGCCCACCGAGTTGCCGCCCAGCAACGCCTTGTTCGGCTCCGGAACGTGCTTCTTGATGTAGTCGACCACCAGGCGCTGGGCTTCCTCCATGGAAATGCCGTTCTCCAGCTCGGGCAGCAGGCCGCTAACCACATGCATATTGCGAACGAAATCATCCATCTGCGCCAGAGCTGCCGGCTCGGGCTTGATGACTACCTGGATGCCCTCGTCGACGATCTCCAGATCGGAGTCGGTAATGAGCACTGCTACTTCGATCAATGCGTCGTTAACCAGATCCAAGCCGGTCATTTCGCAATCGATCCATACAATTTTTTCTGAGTTACTAGCCACGTAACCAATCTACACTTCAAGCAGCGCTGTGGGGGAGCGCACCCTCGTCGCACGGCGGAAGGACAGTGTTTCAACCGGCCTGGACGCGTGCTCGATGCTAAAATCGTCTGAGATTTCCGGCTGTTGAATTGCCTGCTTGCAAGGGCGCGGCACATGCGACGCTGGCTTAATTACTCTCGAACTCATGTCCGTTACAGCCCGAGGTGTCAGTGTGTCAGCCAGCAAGCCAGCAGCAGTGAGCTCCCCGCCCTACGCTGGAGTGAATAGGACCCTTCTCAGCGGCGTCATCGGTTCCTCCCTGATCCTTTTCGGATCCTTCGGTACCGGGTGGCTGGCCAGCGTATCCCCGCTGAACCGCGACCCGTTCTTCATCATGCTGCGCACCGAACCCGCCGGCGTGATCACCTGCGTGATCCTGCTGGCCCTGGGTTGCTGGGTCCTCTTCCGTTCCTGGTGGCGCCTGGGCCAGAAGCTCAAGGGCTGGGGCGAGGGTTCGCTGAAGGTGGTCCGCCGTGCGGTCTGGCTGTGGAGCATCCCGATGTTCGTCACGTTGCCGATCATGAGCCGGGACGTGTTCGCCTACATCGGCCAAGGCCGGCTGGTGGATGCCGGGCAGGATCCTTATGTTGACGGAATATCCTCGCTGAATAACTGGTTCCAGCTCGGTGCCGACACCATGTGGGCGCAGGACGGCACCCCTTACGGCCCGCTCTACCTGAGCATCGAATTCCTCGTGGTCAAGCTGACTGGCCCTTCGACCGACGCGGCGGTCCTGGCCTTCCGCGCCATTGCATTCATCGGCGTGCTGCTCTGCCTGCGCTACGTGCCCAAGCTTGCCGAACTGCACGGTGTCCCCGGGGCCAAAGCCGCCTGGATGACCGTGGCGAACCCGCTGTTCCTGGTGAACTTCGTGGCCAGTGCGCACAACGATGCCCTGATGACCGGCCTGTCGGTCTGGGCCATCTACCTGGCATGCAAGCGCTACGGCTTCTGGGCCATCGTGGTGCTGGCGGCCTCGGTGGGGGTCAAACCGATTACCCTGGTACTGCTGCCGTTTATCGGCCTGCTCTGGGCAGGGCCTAACGCTGCCTGGCCGCGCCGCATCCTCTACTGGTTCTACACCGGCATGATCTTCCTGGCCCTGATGACCGTGGTTGGGTGGCTCAATGGCTACTGGTTCGGTTGGCTGAAGGTCATGCTCTTCACCGGTACCGGATACTCCATCTTCTCCCCGGTAGGCATTGCGGTCATCGCGCTGAGCGGGCTGGTCTCCGCCATCGGGCTGTCCACCGAGTGGATCCTGCCCGCGGCCAAGCTCTTCGGCCGCCTGGTCGGCGTAGCCATCGCCTTTGTCTTGATCTTCCGCGGAAAGCACTCGCACCTGGTGCAGCGCATGGCCATCGCCTTCGCGGCGATTGTCGTGCTCTCCCCGGTGATCCAGCCGTGGTACCTCCTGTGGCTGCTGCCGTTCTTCGCCGCGACCGGCCTGCGCGATGACGGGCAGATGCTCTGGCTGCACCTGACCACCATCTTCTTCCTGGCCTACCAGGCCGCTGACCAGATCTTCGTCTGGCAGTTCCTGCAGGACTCCCTGGTGCCACGCGTCCAATTGATTTCCTGGGGCATCTCCATCGCCTGCGCCTTGTACCTTGTCTTCTTCGATCCGAAGACCAAGAACATCTGCGCTGATCTGCTCAGCTCGACCAACTGGCTGAAGAAGAGCAAGAAAGCCTAGTGGCAGTGGAGGAGCCGAAGCTGGCACCGCAGCGCGCAAGCCTGCGGTCACTATCATGGCAAGGGTTCACCGCCTCGGCCATGATCACCGTCGCCTCCTGGGGGATCGGCTGGTTCCCGCGCAACCAGCTGTCGCCGCTGGCACGCAGCGGCTTCTTCATAGAATTCCGAACCGAAGTGCCAGGTGTCATCAGCTGCATCGTGCTGATGGCCGTGGGAATTGTCTGGTTGACCCGAACCTGGATCCTGGCCCGGCCATGGGTCCAGGCTGCCGGTGAGATCACCGGGCGGGGACTGGCCCGCGTGCTGGCCATGTGGTCTGCTCCGCTGATGCTCAGCTTCCCGATCCTCAGTCGCGACGTCTACTCCTACCTGGCCCAGGGCCGCATGCTGCACGCCGGCAAATCCCCGTATGCCGAAGGCGTGTCCGCCCTTCCGGGCTGGTTCGATGGCGGATCCGACAGCCTGTGGGCGCAATCGCCCTCGCCCTATGGCCCGTTCTTCCTCGTGCTCGCCCGCATCATCTACTTCGCCTCCAACGGCATTCCCGAAATCGGCGTGGGCCTGCTGCGCGTCATTGCCGTGCTCGGTGTCTGGGGCTGCTATCACTTCACTGCGAAGCTGGCGCAGAAAATGGGGCAGAGCGCCAACTGGGCCAACTGGGCCATCGTGGGCAATCCGCTGTTCTTGCTGACCATGATCGGCGGCGTCCACAACGACGCGCTGATGATCGCAGGTGTCTTCAGCGCCTTCGCCTATGCCTACGACCGCCGTCCCATGGCAGCCACGATGGCGCTGGCCATAGCCGTGTCGGTCAAGCCGATCGTGCTGCTGGCGCTGCCTTTTATCGGCTTGGTCCTGCTGGGCAGGAGCCCGTCGATGCGCGAGAGGTGGAAAATCTGGGCCAAGGTCTTAGCACTCTCCCTGACCTGGCTGCTTTTGATCGGTGCGGTCACCAACCTCTGGTTCGGCTGGCTGCTTGCCATGTTCACCGCGGGAGATGCGGCGTTCCCGTACGCTCCCGTGGGACTGATCGGCTGGTCCCTGAGCAATCTCGCTGGCATATTCGGCGCCGATATCTCCTTGGTGAATGCCATCGTGGTGGGCGTCTTCCAGGTCATCGCGCTGGCCATTGTGGCGCGCCTGGCGCTGGCCAAGGACACCTCCAGCCCGGTGCGCCTAGCGGCGTGGGCGCTCTCGGCGGTGGTGCTGCTGGCTCCGATTATCCAGCCGTGGTACATCCTGTGGCTGATGGCGCTGTTCGCCATTTCGCACAAGGTGTCCTGGGGATCGGAAAAGCTGATGATCTATGCATCCAGCCTGATCCTGGTGGCGGTTTTCGTCGACCAGCTCTCCATCGAGCAGTGGCACTCGGCCTGGCTGATGAAGACCCTGGCTGGCGTGCTCGTAGCGGGCTTGTTCATCGGCCTCTTCACTGCCGATGCCAGAACCAGGCAAGTGCTGCGCGGGCCGAAAGTATAGCCAAGGTCACATTCTGCAGCCCAGCTTTCTCCCGGAATATTCCGCTTAGATAGAAATATGCAAACAATGTTCTGGCCAGCGGCAATCGCCATTCTCGGCGGCGCCCTCTTCTTGGCGTCCGCCGGCGTTTTCCTGCTGGCCGTGCAATACCGCCGGCATGGACGGTTGTCCTGGCGCCGCACCATTACCACCACAACCGCAGCCGTCTACGGATTCGGCCTCTTCAGCTACACCATGCTTCCGCTGCCGTCCACGCGCGACGAATTCTGCCGTCCCGGAGTGGCCATCCCGCAACTGGTGCCCGGCCGTTTCGTCGATGACTTCAGGCTGGCCATCGTGGAACGCGGACTGAGCGGATTCGCCACCAGCTTCACCCTGTGGCAGGTGCTGTTCAACATCATCTTGTTCATGCCCCTGGGCATCTTGGCCGTGCGCTGGCTGCGCGGCAACATTTTCACCGGTGTCCTGCTGGGCTTCGCGGCCTCGCTGGCCATCGAGCTGACCCAGTACACCGCTATTTGGGGGTTGTACACCTGCGCCTACCGCGTGGCCGACGTCGATGACCTGATCACTAACACTGCCGGCGCGCTGCTGGGCGCGATGATCGCCTACTTGCCGATGTTCCGCTTCCTGTCCGGCCCGGTGGAAGCGGACGCGGCCAACGCGCCGGCGCGGCCGGTCACCCGCGCCCGCCGTGCACTGGCCAACATCTTCGATGCAGGCTTCACCGCCGGAGCGCTCCTTGTCATCGGTGCTGCCCTTGAACTGCTGGAGCGCTTGGGTGCCCCGGAGTTCGGCCAACAGTGGATGAACTTCTGGCTTCCGCTGATCGTGGTCTTCTGCGTCTTCTGGCTGCCGAGCCTGGCGCCGGGACGGGCTACCCTCGGCCAGCGCTGTGCCTGGCTGATGCTCACCGACGGGCAGGGGCAACCGGCTCCGGCCGGCCGGGCCTTGCTGCGCAGCCTGCTCGGATTTGGCGGGATTAACTTCCTCTTCCAGATTTCCACCAGCATGGTCGACTTCACGCCCTACCCGCTGCTGAACATGCTCGTTGTGATCTATATCGCGATCAGCGCCTTCTACTTCATCTTCGAGGCGAATCACCGGGGGCTGGCCGGAAAAATCAGCGGTACCGGTTTCATCGACCGTCGCGCCCTTTGAGCCAAGGCACCCCAGCACCGCAAGGCGCACGCTAAAATGGAACGCGGTGGTCTGCGCCTCGGGTGCGGTCCAGCAAACTCGCGTTTGAAGACATACCGATAATTCCCAAAAAGTTAGGTCTGCTCAGCAGCATGGAAGATAACAAACCAGAGGTCCCGGCCGAACCGCACCGCGCCGTCCTAGGCACGGCCGTAGGCGCGACGGTCCTCATTGCCATCGGCGCATTCGTGCTCTCGTTCGCTGCATTGACCGACCTGGCCGAACGCTCGGGCATCAGCCCGCGGCTGGCCTGGATCTGGCCAATCATCATCGACGGCATGATCGTGGCCGCCACCGTGGCCATCGTGGCCCTGAACGGCTTCCATCGCAAGGCCATGATCTACCCGTGGTCGCTGCTGTTCTTCGGTGCGATCGTTTCCACCGCGGCGAACTCCACCCACGCAATCTTGACCGTGGACTCGATCGAAAACGGAGTGCCGCCGCTGGTTTCCGCGCTGGTTGCCGCCATGCCGCCAATCGTCTTGCTGGCCATCACCCACCTGACCGTGCACATGTACCAGAAGAAGTCCGAAGCCGCGAAGCTGCGCGCTGAGCTGGAATACAACGAAGAGCAGGAAAACGCCGAGAAGTACGGCGTCGCTTATGATGATGGCTACAACGCTGCGCTGACCGACACCAAGACCGCCGAGGAAGAACGCCTATCGGTCCTGGAACAGGATCACCAGGACGCGCTGGCCCGAGCCCGCGCCGAAGGCATCGCGGCAGGCCGATCGGACTCGAAGGTCACCCCGATCAAGCAGAACGCGCAGCCAGCCAAGGAAACCAAGCCTGCCGCGCAGAAGAAGACCGAGGACAAGGCGCCATTGTTCGACGACATGGCTAAGCGCCTTTCCCGCCCATAAGGGCCGTCGCCGCACCCGGCTGGCGCCAGGGCATGAGCATGAGGACAGCATTTTCAGGAACGCTTTAGCATCCAGGAGGCATCAATGATGGATCCGGCGCAGGGCCAGGCGAACGACGAGTTCTCCGAACAGATTGCGGCCGCCGTTGAGCAGTACAAGTCTGTGACCGGCGAACTCAATACCGTCATGTCGGCCATGAAGGCGAAGATCCGCCGGTTGTTCGCGAATTCCGAGGTACAACCGCTGTTCATTACCGGCCGGGTGAAATCGCCGCAGTCCTTCGCGGCCAAGGCCTCGCGCCGGCTGCAGGAAAGTTCTGAGACCGCCCCGGTGCTGGAATTCCCCAACCCGCTGCGCGAAATCCACGACATGGTGGGCATCCGCATCATCGTGATGCTGCCCCATGAAATCCAGCAGGTGGCCAGCCTGATCAAGTCGCACCGCGACTCCTTCGACTGCCGCAGCGACCGGGAGAAGGACATCGGCTCGGTGGAGTCCGGCACCTACGGCTACTCCTCGCGCCACCTGCTGCTCAAGACCCGCAGCGAGCCGATCGTGCGCAAATTCCAGGAGGCCTTGGGCAAGCCGGTGGTAGCCAGCGGCAACTTCGTCTTCGAAGTGCAGATCCGCACCGTGCTGCAGCATGCCTGGTCCGAAATGGAGCACGACATCCGCTTCAAGCATCCCGGCGAGGCCGCCTGGAATCCGCAGATCGACCGCCACTTCACCGCCACCGCGGCGATGCTGGAAACCGTGGAGGACTACTTCACGGACATCGACGAGCTGTACCACCGCCTGAACGGCTACCACGACCAGCAGGGCGCCGGATCCGAGCCGTTGACCGGCGAGAAGATCGGCGAAATATGGCAGACGCTGTTGCCGCACGTCGACCGCAAGCGCGATGACGATTGGTCCTGGGCCGCCGAGCTGCTCGGCTCCCACGGCATCGACCAGACCTGGCAGCTGGCGCAGCTGCTGGATGCGAATGTGGTCACCGATGTGCGTGCGGCGCTGGACCACCGGTACTCGCCGGGCCCGGACCGCTTGCTGGACGACGTGCTGCTCTGGCGCTTCGGCAAGGACCACATCGACAAGACCAGCGGCGGGGACCTGCGCCGCGAAGCCTCCTTGCGCCGCCGCCTGATCCAGATGATGGATTACCGATCGCAACCCAGCGACAAGGAATAATTTCGATTCGAAGCCCGGATTTCCACTGCGGTGGAAGTGCGGGCTTCGATTCTTTAGCCAGCTCAACCCCAAACTGTTAGTTTGTGCACGTTCCGCAGGCCACGGCGTGGTTGGCCGGTAGAATAGTCAAGTTGCCCAATTTGTGGGCCGCACAATTCTTGTACCCGCATGAAAGGGCCACACCATATGATTTCCGTAGCCAACCTTGAGCTACGCGTCGGCGCCCGCTTGCTGATGGACGAAGTGAACTTCCGCATCGACAAGGGCGACAAGATCGGACTGGTGGGACGCAACGGTGCCGGCAAGACGACGATGACCAAGGTCCTCGCCGGCGAGACCCAGCCAGCCTCGGGTGAAGTCACCTTCAAGGGCTCCATCGGCTATCTGCCGCAGGACCCCAAGACCCCTGACATGGAGCAGCTGGCGCGCAATCGCATCCTTGGCGCCCGCGGCCTGGACGTGGTTGTCACCAAGCTGGCCCAGAACCGCGAGGACATGGCCAGCGAGGATGCTGCCGTCTCCGCCAAGGCCATGCGCCTGTACGACCGGTTGGAAGCAGAATTCATCGCTGCCGGTGGCTACGCCGCCGAATCCGAAGCGGCCGCCATCTGCGCCAACCTGGATCTGCCGGATCGCATCCTGGACCAGCCGCTGCGCACCCTGTCCGGTGGACAGCGCCGCCGCGTCGAGCTGGCCCGCATCCTCTACTCGGACGCCGAGACCCTGCTGCTCGATGAGCCGACCAACCACCTGGACGTCGATTCGATCATGTGGCTGCGCGACTTCATCAAGAACTACCCCGGCGGCGTGCTGATGATCAGCCACGATACCGGCCTGATGGAATCCACCGTGAACAAGGTGCTGAACCTCGACGCGAACCGCGGCGTGGTGGATGTCTACAACATGAACTGGAAGCGCTACAAGATCCAGCGCGAAACCGATGAGCGTGCCCGCAAGCGCGAGCGCGCCAACATCGAGAAGAAGGCTTCGGTCCTGCTGACCCAGGCGAACAAGATGAAGGCCCGCGCCTCCGGCGCCTCGGCGGCGCAGTCCATGCTCAAGCGCGTGGATCGCATGCTTTCCGGGCTGCAGGAAGAGCGTGCCTCCGACAAGGTCGCAGCCCTGCGCTTCCCGGATCCGGCTCCCTGCGGCAAGACCCCGCTCATGGCCGAAGGCCTGTCCAAGGCCTATGGCTCGCTGGAGATCTTCAACGATGTCTCGCTGGCCATCGACCGCGGCTCGAAGGTTGTCATCCTGGGCCTGAACGGTGCCGGCAAGACCACCTTGCTGCGCATGCTCGCCGGTGTCTCCGAACCCGATACCGGAAAGATCATTCCGGGCCACGGCCTGAAGATCGGCTACTTCGCCCAGGAGCATGACACCTTGGATCCGGAAGCCAGCGTGCTGGAGAACATGCGCCGCAACGCGCCTGACCACCTGAACGATGCCGACGTCCGCTCGATCCTCGGCTCGTTCCTGTTCGTCGGCGACGACGTGACCAAGCCGGCCGGCGTGCTCTCCGGCGGCGAGAAGACCCGTCTGGCCCTGGCCACCATCGTGGCTTCCAGCGCCAATGTGCTGCTGCTTGATGAGCCGACCAACAACCTCGACCCTGCCTCGCGCGCCGAGGTGCTGGGCGCGCTGTCCACCTTCCCGGGTGCCGTGGTCATGGTGTCCCACGATGAGGGCGCAGTGATGTCGTTGCAGCCTGAGCGCGTGGTCATCCTGCCTGATGGCGATGAGGACCTCTTCAACGAGGATTACCTGGAATTGGTTTCGCTGACTTAAATCCTGACAACGCGCAATAGCTCTCGTAGGCTTGGCAGATCACCATCTTCAAAGGGAGCTGCCAAGCCATGAGTGTTTTTGGACGCAAATTACCGCGGATCGCAGGCGCTGGGCTGCTGCTTGCCAGCGCGCTGGCCGGCTGCGCCGCACAGGTTTCCGATGAGATCAACGCCCAGTGGACGCTGCTGGACCCTGCCGGGGTGAATGCGTCGAGCACCAGCCTCGACCTCGGGGTCATGCGGCTTGCCTGTTCCTCCGGGGTGACCGGCGAGGTGACCTCCACCCAGGTGGAGCTGTCCAATGGCCAGATTGCCATCGGGATCGTGGTTGAACCGCTGGAAGGCGAAGCGCATGCCTGCCAGGGCAACGAGACCGCGCCCTACACGCTGGAACTGCAGGAGCCGGTGGGGGACCGCACCCTCATCGATGCCTCCTGCCTCGAAGGCGAGTGGCACAAGACTCCTGGGTGCAGCGACAGCGGGATCCGCTGGACGCCGCCGGCCAACGGCAGCTGAAAGAAAACTGCATTAAGCAGAGAACCGGGGGGG
>NZ_JBLVOJ010000025.1:432268-435720 GCF_053543715.1 Glutamicibacter sp. AGC46 | reverse complement strand
GCTGCCGCGCGGTTCCCTTGTTTCCCGCAGCTACTTCGGGAGGCCCCCTGGCGTGTGGTCGGCCTGGTCGAGCAGCGCATCCTCGATGGCTTCATCGGTCGGCGTGCCGTCACGGCGGAACTTCTTATCCGGCTTGGCGCGAATCTTGCGCACCTTGTGCAGCGGCTCGTCCAGGCCCAGCGCCTCGGCTTCGGCTTGCTCGGCGGCATCCTCGGCGTTCAGCTTCTTCTGCTGGCGAGCGGCATACCAGAAGCCGATGAAGGCCAGCACGCCAAAGATGTACCACTGGATCTCGTAGGAAAGATGCGGACCTTCATCCATATCCGGAGCGTCCAGCTGCAGTGGCGCAGTGGCCGGGGCCGGATCCTCTTCATACATCAGGCCGTAGGCGCCCTGGGCGATCTCGTAGTCCAGGAGCTTGGCGTAGTCTTCGAGCTGGATCGAAGCCAATTGGCCCTCCGGGGCGCCGCGGTCCAAGCGGATTTCCGATGGTTTCAAGCGCACATCCACAGTGACTTCTCCGGCAGGTGGCGCTGGAACAGCATCCGGGTGGCCGTCTTCCTGGTTGCCGATCGGCAGGTAGCCGCGGTTCACGACGACAGTTGCGCCCTCGGTGGTCCTAAACGGCACCAGCACCTCGTAGCCGGGGCTGCCGGCCTTGATGCGGTTGCGCACGATCATGGTATCCGCGGGCAGATATTGGCCTCTGAGCTGCGCGGTCATCCAGGTCTTGTCCTCGTCCAGGTCCTGGAAATTCTCCAGGGCCTGCGTGCCGGTGACCGGCTCTGCGAAGTAGTTGCGGTTGACCCGTTCGATGCCGTCGAGGACTTCGGCACGGCGGTCGGCTTGCCAATTGCCCAAGCCAATGCAGGCGGCGGCGAAGATCGCCACCAGAATGAGCCAGCCGACCCACCGGGTACTGGCCAGAAAACCATACATCTACTTGCTTTCTCCTTCATTGCCCGGCATCGGCAGCGTTTCCTTGTAGAGCAGGCGTTCCTTCAGATACGTTTCGAGCCAGTCGCGGTGCTCTTCGCAGGCCAGCCAGATTTTGCGCCGGTCCGGGGTGTGGATCTTCGGGTTATTCCACAGCAGCTGGTGGCTGGCGGCGTTGCGGCAGCCCTTTCGCGAGCACTGGATTTCGGCGGCGGCAGGGGAGCCGCCGAGCGAACCTAGCAGATCCACTAGTCCTCCTTGGGAGCAGTTGTTGGCTGTTGCACCGGTTCAGCTTCTTCGGCGAAGCTTCCGTCGATCACTTCTGGTTCCGGTGCCTGCTGCGCGGCAGGCGCGGTTTCGTCCGGTGCGGCGATAGCCTGGGCGCCGGGAGCCTTGTAGAACTCGGCGGGCGGTTCGCGTTTGGTCAGATCCGCACCGCCGTTGGCGATCACCACTGCGATATAGGGAAGGATAATTGCGCCCGCGAGCAAGACCCAACGCAGCCAGCCATCGAAGAAGAAAGCGAGAACGAAGCAGATCAGGCGCACGGTCATGGAAATCGTGTATTTGCGCACACGTGAATCGCGCTCGGTGGTATGGGACTCGCGCGCTTCGGTAATGCGGTGAACTTCCGGTTGGCTGGAACCGTGATTCGTGGGCTGTGGGGACATGTAAAAGACTTCGCTTCGCAGTACGGGATCTGCTCCCATTGTCTCACCTGCGGCACGAAGAGTGTAATTTCTACGCGCTGTCGAAGCGGTAAAACTGGGTAGTAACTAATAGGATTGTTCACGGAGTAGCTACTTAACTAGGCAAAGTGCGCTTTTCGGCTGGCCCTTGGAGAGATTTACCATGCCAGGACAGCGAGCGCATGAACGGAGAAATACATTGACTACGGAACCAACCACTGGCCGCAGTGTCCTCGTGACCGGCGGCAACCGCGGCATCGGACTTGCTATTGCGCGCGCATTCGAAGCCAACGGCGACAAAGTGGCCATTACCTACCGCAGCGGCGAGGTTCCCGCCGGACTGCTCGGCGTCAAGGCCGATGTCACCGACGGCGAATCGATCGACGCGGCTTTCAAGGAAGTTGAAGCGGCCCACGGTCCGGTAGAAGTCCTCGTCGCCAATGCGGGGGTCACCAAGGACACCCTGCTGCTGCGCATGAGCGAAGACGACTTCACCTCGGTGATCGACACCAACCTCACCGGCGCCTTCCGCGTGATCAAGCGCGCGTCCAAGGGCATGATCCGGCTCAAGCGCGGCCGTGTCGTGCTGATTTCCTCGGTCGTCGGCCTTTACGGCTCGCCAGGGCAGATCAACTACGCGGCGTCCAAGGCCGGCCTGGTGGGCATCGCCCGCTCGCTGACCCGTGAACTGGGCTCACGCGGCATCACCGCCAACGTTGTGGCTCCGGGCTTCATCAACACCGAGATGACCGCTGTGCTGCCAGAGGACACCCAGAAGGAATACCTCTCCAGCATCCCGGCCAACCGCTTTGCTGAGCCTGAAGAGGTTGCCAACGTGGTCCGCTGGATCGCCAGCGACGAAGCAGGCTACATCTCCGGTGCCGTGATCCCGGTTGATGGCGGCCTGGGCATGGGCCACTAGAAGATTTAAGCAAGAAATCCAAAGGAGTACCACCATGAGTGAATTCAAAGGTGCCGTTGTAACCGGTTCCTCGCGCGGCATCGGTGCGGTGACCGCGCAGCTGCTGGCCGAGCAGGGCGTTGGCGTAGTGGTCAACTACCGCGCCAAGGCCCCGCGCGCCAACAAGATTGTTGCCGCTATTGAAGAAAAGGGCGGCAAGGCCGTTGCCGTGGGCGCCGACCTGACCACCGTTGAGGGTCCGCAGGCTCTGGTTGACGCGGCTGTTGAGAACTTCGGCTCGCTGGATGTCGTCGTGCTCAACGCTTCGGGCGGCATGGAAACCTCCATGGGCGAAAACTATGCGCTGCGCCTGAACCGCGACGCGCAGGTGGCCATGCTGGAAGCCGCGCTGCCCCAGCTGAGCGAGGGCGGCCGCGTGGTCTTCGTTACCAGCCACCAGGCGCACTTCATCAACGAAGTAACCACCATGGATGCCTACGACGCTGTGGCCAAGTCCAAGCGCGCCGGCGAAGATGCACTGCGCGAAATGATCCCGAAGCTGGCCGAGAAGAACATCACCTTCGTGGTGGTCTCCGGTGACATGATCGAAGGGACCATCACCGCAACCCTGCTCAACCGCATGGAGCCAGGTGCTATCGACGCCCGCCGCGAAGCTGCCGGCAAGCTGTACTCCGTCGAGGAGTTCGGCGCCGAGGTAGCCAAGATGGTCTTCGCCGACGTCGAGACCGGCCACACCGAGCTGGTTGGCGGCGCAGGCGACTTCCTGGAGCAGTCGGGCAAGTAAGCCCCCGCAGCAGCGCGCATCAGCTGGCGGCAGTTACCCCGTGCAGGGGTTCCGACCGCCAGCTTTTCCGTGCCTGGGGCAAAATGCGAAGGGTTAAGCGAAATCGCCGGGCACCTCCGAA
>NZ_JBLVOJ010000025.1:426304-432242 GCF_053543715.1 Glutamicibacter sp. AGC46 | reverse complement strand
GGCGCCGGGCGATTTCGCTTGGATCAGTCCTTGGGCTTGTCGCCGCAGACGATCTTGTGCCATGGGCTGTAGGTCCAGCTCTTGGTTTCAGCTGGCAGCTTCTTGGATCCATCGAAGGCTTCCCGGTAGCGGGTGATATCGATGCTGAAGCCCTTCTTGCCACCAGATTCCGAGACGCACTTTTCGGCCGGGTTGTACTTGGTCTCGGGGTTGGTCTGGTTGTACTTGCCCGAGCTCTTCTGCGAGACATCCCAGTACTTGGTGGACCACAGGCGGGTATTGACCTTGTCGCCCGAAACCCAGGCCTGGATCATCACGCCGTAGGGGGTGTTGTTCTCCCAGATCATGTCGATCTGGCCTTCCCACAAGGTGGCTTCGCGTCCCGCGGGGTAGCGCTCGAACCAGCGCGAATGCGGCTTGTGGGTGATGTCGTCGTATCCGGCCAGGAAGCCGACGTTGTACATCTGGGTGGAGATCTGCGAGAGTCCGCCGCCTACGGCTTCGGTGCTGAAGCCGCTTTCCACGACCCCGGAGCTGTAGTAGCCGTTGGCCACGGTGATCGGGCCCAAGGCCTGCAGCAGCGAGAAGCGTTCGCCGGGCTTGATGATATCGCCATTGACGCGCGCCGAACCGGCATGCAGGTTCTTGGTGCGTACGGTATCGGAAGCCGGGTAGGGAGTGGAGAAGGTGACGATCGGTTCCTTGATGCCGAGCTTCTTCGCATCTGCGGTGGTGAAGTCGGCTTCCTTCTCGGTCATCTCAACTTCGGCAGTGCGGTTCTTGGCAGCGGTGGCGGCCAGGACCTTGGCGCCCAGGCCCTTGGTCTCCAGCGAGATGCCCTTGGAGGACTTGATGATGGACGGCTTGCCGTCCTTCAAGACGATCTGCGCATCCTTGGCAGTGCTGGAAAGATCGGAATTCTTCGTCGCAGCCTTGTAGAGCTTCTCGTCATCCAATGCGATCGCTGGGGCGCCATCCTTGGGCGCGTACTTTGCCGCCGCGGCAATAGACGCGGCCGAGATGGACGCCTTCTTGTCATCCGATGCCAGGATGACCTCGTCCTTCAGCAGCGCCTTGACGTCCTTGTCGTAGAACGCCTGCAGGGCGTCGGCAGAGATCGCCGGCTTGCTGACTTCGGCAGGCAGGTCGATCGCCGCGCCGGCAATTTCCCATTCCTCGCTGATCAGTGTGGCGGCTTCTTCGGTCTTCAGCGCTACGCCGTCGACGGGCTTGGTCAGCTTCGAGGTGCCATCCTTGAAATCGATGGTTCCTTCGGCGACCTCGGCATTGGCCTTCTTGGCCAGCGCTTCAAGCTGCGCGCCCAGTTTTTCCTGATCCACGTCGACCGCTGGGGTGACGTGGAATTCGCCGGTGAGCCGCTCGTAGAGCTTGGCGGGGTTGATTTCGTAGGAAGTCAGTTCGTTGATGGTTTCATCAACGTTCAGTTCCAGGCCGGCCTTGGCCGGATCCAGGGTGTACTTTTCACCGTTGACGGTGACATCCATTGGCTTTTCAGCCAGGGGGAGTACCTCGCGTTCCAATTCGGCGCGAGCCTGGTCCTTGTTCATGGATCCGATGTTCACGCCCGCAATTGACGCGTTGGCTGGAACCTGGGAACTGACATAGGCGGCTCCGCCGAAATATGCTGCGGCTACGGCTGCAACACAAGAACCGGTAATGATCCAAGGCTTGGCCTTGCTCTTCGGCTTCTTCTTGTCTTGTGCGGAGTGCGTAGGCGTAGTTGAGGAACTGTCCGGGGAGGGGGTCTGCACTGGTCTGGTAGCTCTTTCGAAAGCGATAGGGGCTACGCGCGCGGCTAGGACTTATGCCGCCAGCCGTTAAACGCGTCAATAGAAATACTAACCGCTGGAACAACCGATCAAGTTACCGAAAGCCGCTATCGGCAGAATTGTTATGCAGTTGTTGGATTCCGCTAAGCCAAATCATTGAGTACTAGGTCGGCGATGACGTCCAGGCGCGAGAAGTCCAGGCGCACGTCCGCCTCATCGCGCAGGGCAGGCTTCGCATTGAAAGCCACGCCCAAACCCGCGGCAGCAACCATGGCCAGATCATTGGCGCCATCACCGGCGGCGACGGTTGCCGTCATCGGGATGTGATGTTCCTCGGCCCAGGCGCGCAGCATCGTTTCCTTCATGCCGCGATCGACGATCTGGCCGTGAACGGTTCCGTCAAGAATTCCCTCGGAAATGCCCAAGGTGTTAGCCAGCGCATGGTCCAGGCCCAGATGGGCAGCCAACGGATCCAGGATCTGCTGGAACCCGCCGGAAACTACGCCGACCTTGTGCCCAGCAGCGTGGAACCGCTTGACCAGGGCTTCGGCGCCGTCCGAGAGGACAATGCGCTGGCCTACCTCGGCAAGGACAGTATCTGGCAGATCCTTCAAGGTAGCTACGCGCTGGATCAAGGACTGGGCGAAATCCAGTTCACCGCGCATCGCTGCTTCGGTCACCGCAGCCACTTCTTCTTCCCGTCCAGCGTGAGCGGCGAGCAGTTCGATGACTTCCTGCTTGATCAAGGTGGAATCGACATCCATCAGCAAGAGCAGCTGCGGAGCATCGACGAGTTCGGCCGGTACCACCGCTACGCACATGTCCGCGTATTCCAGTGCGCCGTCGGCGACCTGCGCATCGACGAATGCCGCAGCAGCCTGCTGCAGCTTCGCCTGATCGGCCTGTTCAAGGCGGAACTTGGCGACCAGCCGCTCTTCGCTGGCTTTGATCTGGCTCTCGTCCGCGGCGGGAATGAGCCCGGCGGCGGCCGCTTGCTGCAATACAGCGTTGAAGTCTGTGCGGGAGAAAGCGGGGCGGGATGCGAAAACCAATGATGAAGCCATGCAACCATTTTTCATTGCTTCGGTGTTTACGACCAAACATGACGTGTTGGCGCAAAGCTGCTGACCAGGCCCAGGGGAGCGAACTAGTATTGCCGTTGGACGCAATACAGGTCAATCCGGCGATCTCAGGCCCCGTTCGGCATTTCCAATTAGTGAAACAGGGGCGAAAAGTCTAATCTTGAATACCATGAGCGAAGTGCTAACTTTCAAAGATGTCAGCGTTGTACGCGGGCGAAAAGACCTGCTCAAGGACGTGTCCTGGGAAGTCAAAGAAGGACAGCGGTGGATTGTGATCGGCCCCAATGGCGCCGGCAAGTCGACCTTGATGAACATTGCGGCCACCCGGCTGCACCCAACCCGCGGTACCGCGGATATCCTTGGCGAACGTTTGGGCAAGGTGTCGGTCTTCGATCTGCGTCCGTTGATCGGCCTGAGCTCAGCCCTGGTTGCCAACTCCATTCCAGCCAACGAAACCGCGCTGAACGTAGTACTCACCGCGGCTTACGGCATGACCGGTCGCTGGCGCGAGAAGTACGAGAAGCTCGATGAGCGCCGTGCTTTCCATCTGCTGCACAACTGGGGCATGTCCACCTTCATGAACCAGCCTTTCGGCAAGCTTTCCGAAGGCGAGCGCAAGCGCGTGCTGATCGCCCGTGCCTTGATGACCGATCCCGAACTGCTGATCCTCGATGAGCCTGCAGCAGGCTTGGACCTTGCCGGGCGCGAAGACCTGGTTGGCAAGCTGGCGGAACTGGCAGCCGACGAGGATGCCCCGGCGCTGGTTCTGGTGACCCACCACCTTGAAGAGGTGCCAGCGGGATTCACCCACATCTTGATGATGCGCGACGGCGAAGTTGTCGCTGCCGGCGAGATCGAATCCACGCTGAACGAAGCGAACCTGGAAGCAACCTATGGCATGCCGCTGAGCCTGCGCCGTGAAGGTGGACGCTACTCTGCTTTTGCACGCAGCTAACAGCAATAACTAAAGGGGAAAATTCCACGTGATCGAATTTTGGCGCGAAGCCCTGGTCTTCATTGGCGGACTGTGGGCCGGAACTATCAACACCGTCGTCGGTTCGGGCACGTTGGTCACTTTCCCCATTCTCGTGGCGTTGGGCATGGCTCCGGTGAATGCCGTCGTCTCCAACGCCATGGGTCTGGTTGCTGGTGGCTTCTCCGGTGCCTGGGGGTACCGTCGAGAAGCTGCCAGCGTCAAGAAGACGCTGCTCAAACTCGTGCCGGTTTCACTGATCGGCGGGTTGATCGGTTCCTTGCTCCTCCTGAACCTGCCGGAGTCCGTCTTCGGCATCGTTGCGCCGGTGCTGCTGGTTTGCGCGCTGGTGCTGGTGATCTTCCAGCCCCGTCTTGCCAAGTGGGCGAAGACCCGGCAGGCCGCTTCCGGCGGCACCGACCCGGATGATGCCGATCGCGCCCAGATTCCAATGGTCCTCTACATCCTGGTGTTCATCATCGGTGTCTACGGCGGCTACTTCACCGCCGCGCAGGGAGTCCTGCTGATGGCGGTATTCGGCGTGTTCTTGCAAGCATCCCTGCAGCAGTCCAATGCAATCAAGGTCATCCTCTCCCTGATCGTGAATCTCGTGGCGGCCGCGATGTACCTGATCATTGCGCCGGAACGCATCAATTGGCTCGTCGTCCTGCTTATCGCTGTCGGCTCGCTGATCGGCGGATTTGCCGGCGCCAAGATTGGCCGCAAGCTCTCGCCTGGGCTGCTGCGCCTGGTCATCGTCATCCTGGGCCTGGTCGCCCTGGGCAACATGCTCTACAAGTTGGTGTAGCTTCGTGGCTGAAATTCTCAACCCTGAACGGATCCTGCCGGTCGCGGATCTGGCCGATTCCCGCCTCGACGAGTACCTCCGGCTCTCCGAAGCGAACCTGCGTATGCGCACTGACGTGGAAAACGGGCTCTACATTGCCGAGAGCACCAAAGTGGTGCAGCGTGCGATCAACGCGGGCCACGTGCCGCGCAGCTTCTTGCTCGCCGAAAAGCATCTGGACCAGCTAACCGAGGAGTTCAACCGTTTCCCAGACGCGCCGATTTTCATTGGGGATGATCGGCAGCTCCAGGATCTGGTCGGCTTCCACTTGCACCGCGGCGCCATGGCAGCGATGAATCGTCCCGAACCGCTGGATCTGGACGAAGTGCTTGAAGCCAGTTCGCGCGTCGCCATCTTGGAAGACGTCGCCGACCATACTAACCTCGGCGCAATTATCCGTTCGGCTTCAGGGCTCGGCGTTGACGCCGTGCTGCTCACCCCCAAATGCGTGGACCCCTGGTACCGTCGCAGCGCCCGCGTCTCAATGGGGACGGTCTTCGACCTTCCTTGGGTACGCATGCTGTCGTGGCCAGAGGACATCCAGACCTTGAAGAGGCATGGCTACGAGATGCTCGCCATGGAACTGACCGAGGACGCGATCCCGCTAAACGAAGTAGAGATCAAGTCTGGCCAGAAGGTCGCCATGATCTTGGGCAACGAAGGCAGGGGAGTTACCGATGAAGCTCTGGCCGCCGTTGACCGGACCGTGATCATCCCTATGTACCGCGAAGTGGATTCCCTGAATGTTGGTGCCGCTAGCGCAATTGCATTCTGGCATTTGTGCTCCGCGCCACGCTAAGAAGGTTTCTGCCGCCGCCGCTTTTGCGATAGGATGGACTGTCTGTGCATTGAGGTCTCTTCATGGAGCCCTGAATGCGGGACACAATTTCCGAGTAAGTAGCTACTGGCAAAATCCAGTGGCCATAAACAAAAAAGGTGTATAGCTATGAAGGCTGATATCCATCCACAGTACGGCCCAGTTGTCTTCAACGACCTGGCATCCGGCGAGAAGATCCTGACCCGTTCGACCGCTAAGTCGGACAAGACCATCGAATGGGAAGATGGCAACACCTACCCAGTAATCGACGTCGAAATCTCGGCAGCTTCGCACCCGTTCTACACCGGCAAGCAGCGCATCATGGACACCGCTGGTCGTGTCGAGCGCTTCAACGCCCGCTTCAAGGGCTTTGGCGGCAAGAAGTAATACTTCGCCCCTAGCAAGCTTTCGCGGGGGGGGTCCAGTATT
>NZ_JBLVOJ010000025.1:422550-426266 GCF_053543715.1 Glutamicibacter sp. AGC46 | reverse complement strand
GAACCCCCCCGCTGCTGCTTTAACAGCACACCTGTCCATCAGTGACTGAAAAATGTTTTCACGGAACCGTCTAAGAGGATTCGTTTTTCGCGCCACGATACGCATCGCGGCATCTTGGCAGTTTCCTGGATGCGCCAGTGACTGAAAAATATTGTCAGCAGCGTCCGCCCCAGCGTCTTCCGGCTCAATAGCCGTCGGGGCGGCAGGAGATGACTGAAAAATGCTCTCACTTAACTGACTAGGAGGATTCCTTTTTCGCGCCGTGATGCGCTAGTGGCATTTTGGTAGTCGTCTCGATGCGCCAGTGACTGAAAAATATTGTCAGCAGCGTTCGCCCCAGAGTCGTTCGGCGCAATAGCCGTCGGGGCAGCCGGGGATGACTGAAAAATATTTTCACGGAACTGTCGTAGAGGTCCCGTTTTAGGCACAGCGGTGCGCATCGGGCATTTTGGCAGTTGCCTGGAGGCGCCATTGACTGAAAAATATTGTCAGGAGCGTTTGCCCAGAGCTTTTCGGTGCTATAGCCGTCGGGGTTTCCAGTGGCGGCTGAATAAGGATTCGCTGACTCGTCGAAGCAGACGTCTTGGCCGCACTGCTCCGAGCAACTGGCTCCATCGCCGTTGCGTGAATGGTGTTATTGGTGGTGTGGAGGTGCTGGTGACTGAAAAATTCTGTCACCCAAAAACCGGTCAATCGGGATAGCGTCCTCAGCCTGTTTCCTTCTGGCCGTCATCTGGCGGCGATTCAGGACCGGGATCCTCGTCTGGAATGTCGACGCGAGGCTTGAGCCCAAGTACCCTGCGTACTTCTGCCGTGAGTCGAATATGCGGCAAAGGAATGACCTTAGGGCGCTCTGGGCAATGATCATTTACATGATCGAATTGGTCCACACGCTTGACGCTTTCCGGAATAACGAGTGCGCTCAGCCCGTGTGGAGTCACCCACATCTTGGATCCGTCAGGACGCGGAACGACTTTCCAACCCAATGCATGCTTGAACATTTGATGCTGCTTGCACAGCAGATGCGTATTGTCCCTGGTCGTATGCCCTCCGTGAGCCCAGCCATTTATATGGTCAATCTCGGAGCGGTCAGCTGGACGGCGACAGCCGGGGAAGCAGCAATGCTCATCGCGGTGCCGTAACAGATCCTTGAGGCTCTGCGAGGGCCGGTAGCGCCTTCGCTCGACATCTATCGCGGCGCCAGTCCATGGGTCGGTCAGCACGCGCTGGAACGAAGGCGCATCCTTTGCCAACACCAATGCGACCCCCAGTGGGATGGGGCCGTAGCCTTCCAGGTCAGCCACGGTCCTTGTAGGATCCGCCAGCATTTCCACCGCGGGAATCGTGATGGATACCCGTGGCTTGAGGGGCGTGCCTTCCCGGTCCGGCCAGCCGTTGAGGATGATGTCTGCAAAGGCGTCCGCTTCTATTTGCTCCCGGGTGCGGGGATCCTGCGGATCGTTATGCTGATCAGCTAGCCACTTCACGGAGTTCTTGATGGAGTGAATCACTGCGGCACTGTTGTAGTACTTGAGGGTGGACATGCCATTTTCGTTATCCCATAGCGTGAGCTTGCGATTCTTTTCAGACTTCTTGTGCCTTTGTTCGGCGGCCTCCGGGCACATCCTGTCATGGAACCGGCGTGCGCGTTGGTATATCGCGTCATCAGACGCAGTCTTCGCCATGGGCAACAGCACGCGTTGCATCTGCATGATTTGTTCGGGGAGCAAGTCCTGCGAATACTTCACGATGTCTTGCGCTGCCTTGGGCGTGATCTCTCCTGCAGCCAGAGCCGTGAGGGTTTCCTTGCAGGCGTAGCGAAGACCCTTG
Source organism: Glutamicibacter sp. AGC46 (assembly GCF_053543715.1). Lineage (NCBI taxonomy): Bacteria > Bacillati > Actinomycetota > Actinomycetes > Micrococcales > Micrococcaceae > Glutamicibacter > Glutamicibacter sp. AGC46. The sequence goes on along the minus strand of NZ_JBLVOJ010000025.1, from coordinate 424,436 downwards.
GCATAGAACATCCGCTTGCCTACCATGCGAGGGGTCTCACGCAGCGCGACAGCCGCTTCTGCGATGAAGTTGGAGTTGATGACCTGGTCACTGCCGCGGTCAACTCCATAGTATTGAGCACTTTTCCGAGCCTCGCGTTCCTCCTCCTCGGTAGTGGTCCCCGCGGTGGCGATCATATCGGCAAATGATTCACTGACTTGTTCTACTGAATCGGCCAGCAGCACAGATGTCATTGCATCGAGGGTGCTCTGAATGCGTTGGATCTTCTTCAGCCGTTCGAGGGCGTCGTCGGGGCCATTGAGCGGGCCCGCGTCGTAGAGCTCATCTGCCAATTGCTTCAGCGGACCATGGAACAGGTGATGTTCGAGATGGTCGCTGAATAACGAATCCTTGTGGGATTCTGTGCGAGTGCCAGCTGGGGGCAACGGTAGACGATGTTCATCATCGTCGTTATGGATGAAATCGGGTATAGCCATAGTTAATTATCCTGCTGGCAACAGACAGTTTGGCCCGGAAATCCGCGGAATGTGGAAGTATTCTCGAATATTTATTCGATTGTTATCCGGGGTCGAATGTTGCCACTGCGAACCACCGAATCCGGGGGCGCGTGGATTCGACTAGTGGGCAGCCGGGGATAGAATGAAACCATGAAGCATCATGGTGAATACAAGGTAGTCGGTGGCAAATTAGTCGTTGTAGATCTGGATACTTCCGATGGCGTGATCACCGAAGTGTCATTGAATGGCGACTTCTTCCTGGAACCAGATGATGCACTCGATGACTTGAATGATGCGCTACGCGGTTTGCCAGCGGACGCCAGCCACAGCACCATACGCAATGCGGTAACCGACAATCTGCGTGAAGGCGCAGTGATGTTCGGTTTTGACGAAGACGCCATCGCGCGCGTCGTCCGCCGCGCGCTGGGACACGCCACCAAGTGGGAAGACCACGAGTGGGAAGTCCTGGGCCCGGAGATCATTCCAATCACCGAGCAAGTGGCGCTGGATGAGGTGCTGACCCGGCAAATCGCCAAGGGGACCCGCAAGCCGACCATCCGCTTCTGGGACTGGAGCGAAGGTGCCGTCGTGATCGGCTCCTTCCAGTCGCTGAAGAACGAAGTGGACATGGAGCAAGCCGAAAAGCACGGCATCCAGGTGGTTCGCCGCATTTCCGGAGGCGGCGCGATGTTCATGGAAGCTGGCAACTGCATTACCTACTCGCTCTACGCTCCTGAATCCCTGGTGGACGGCATGAGCTTTGCCGATTCCTACCCGTACCTGGACGCCTGGGTGATGGAAGCGCTGGAAAGCATCGGCCTGGAAGCGTACTACAAGCCGCTGAACGACATCGCGACCCCTGCCGGCAAGATCGGCGGCGCAGCGCAAAAGCGCCTGGCCAACGGTGCGATGCTGCACCACGTCACGATGAGCTACGACATCGACGCGGAGAAGATGACCCAGGTGCTGCGCATTGGCCGGGAGAAGATCTCCGACAAGGGCATCACCTCAGCGGTCAAGCGTGTGGATCCGCTGAAGTCGCAGACAAAGCTGGATCGCATGGAGATCATCAACGTCATGATGGACACCTTCGCCAAGCGCACCGGGGCCAAGCCGGCGCAGCTGGATGCCGAATCCCGTCTGGCGGCGAAGGAATTGGCCGAGGCCAAATTCGCTACCGCGCAGTGGACCGCGCGGGTTCCGTAGCGAGCCAAGATCCAAGGGGCTGTTCTCGATCAAGTTCGAGGCCAGGCCCTTGTTTTGCTTGAGGCCATGGTTGCTGTGGCCCTGCCATCTCCGCTGGGCCGGCCGGGTTCGGCCGCAGGGCAGACCCGCACTGGAACCAGTTGCGCCACCGGCAACGGCCTGCGGCTCTTGGCCGGGCGCTGC
>NZ_JBLVOJ010000025.1:412368-422490 GCF_053543715.1 Glutamicibacter sp. AGC46 | reverse complement strand
GAGCCGGGGGCCGGCTTCGGAGGGCCAGCGCCTAGCGGCTGGTGCGGCTGTAGGCCTGGGCCTTCAGCGAGCGTTCCAGTTCTGCGCGTTCCTCAAGCAGGATGCGCTTGAGGGCGGCCGGTGCGCTCTCATGGCGTTCCAGCCAGCTGGTCGCGGTAGCCAGTGCATGGTTCTGCTCGATGGCGCCCTGGAGATCCTGGTGCCCTGGATACAGCCCCTCGATCACGCGCGTGGCGAATTCCATGCCCATGGTCTCGAAGACCGGCAGGATCGCGGCCCAGTAGCGTTCCTCGAACGGTGCCAGCAGGGCGGAGGAACCCATGGTGAAGCCAAGTGCGGTGGCCGAGAGGGCATCGTTGGACAGCTCTCCGTGTTCATCGCGCGCCATCAGCACGGTGTCGAAAGCGGTGTCCTTGGCCTGCGGGTCCGGGCGCGCCGCCAGCGCGGTGCGAACCGAATTCTGCGCCACGCTGGTGGGATTGGCCTTGGCCGCTTCGTGCATGGACGCCTCGGCGGCCTCGTCGAGCCGGCCGGAAGCGGCCAGCGCGATGTAGGAACCCCACAGCAGCTGCTCATCGACGGTGACCTGGTAGGCATTGGGCTGCTCGCCCAGGAAGGCGTCGAGCACCTCCGGAGCCACGCCGGCACGGGCCAGGCGAACCAGGGTGCGCGCGGTGGTGGTCTGCTGGTCTCCGCCGGCCTCGAACCGGGTGAGCCACCCGGTGAGGGTTGCGGCGGCCTTCTGGCGCAGCTCCGCGCGCAGCTCGGGGGCAACGTACTTGGAAATCGAGGTGGCCAACTGGTCAGTAAGCACCCCGAAGACGCCCGCGTCGGTGACGGCGTGCGCGTGATCGAGGATCGCCTGCACGTAGCTTTGCGCATCCAAGGTGGCCGAACGCACCGCATCCCACAGCGACGCCCAGCAGGTGGCGCGGGGCAGCGAGTCGCCCAGGCCCGAGAGGTGGCCGAGCAAGGTGGCACGCGAAACCGGGTCGAATTCGATCAGCGCATAGGTCTCATCGCCGTCGTTGGGCAGCAGCAGATCCGGGATCCGGCGTCCGACTAGGAAGTCCAGGGCCGCCGATTCGCCGGAGAGCTCCACGTCCACCGAGTCGGTGCGCACCAGCTGGCTCCCGTCCAGCTGGTAGGCGCCGACCGAAAGCACATGCGGGCGGGCGATCTTCTGCCCGGTGACCGGATCGGTGCCCGACTGGATCAGCGATGCCGCGGTGATGGTGCCGCCGGCATCGGTGGTGTACTCGACGTGCAGCTTCGGCACGCCGCTGGTCTTCAGCCAGGCATCCGCCCACTGGCCCATATCGCGGCCGCTGGCCGCTTCGAGCGCTTCGAGGAAGTCATCCAGCGAGGTATTGCCGTAGGCGTGCTTGCGGAAGTAGGCGCGGGCGGCGTCGCGGAAGGCCTCGGCGCCGACAAAGGCGGCCAGCTGCTTGAGCACGCTGGCGCCCTTGGCATAGGTGATGCCATCGAAATTCTGGTCCGCGGCCAGCAGGTCCGGGATGTCGGCCACGATGGGGTGGGTGGTGGGCATCTGGTCGGCCACGTAGGCCCAGGCCTTGCGGCGCGCCGCGAAGGTGGTCCACGCGGTGGTGAAATCGCTGGCTTCGTCGTTGGCCAGGGTGCCGATGTAGTCGGCGAAGGATTCCTTGAGCCACAGGTCATCCCACCACTTCATGGTGACCAGGTCGCCGAACCACATGTGCGCCATTTCGTGCATCAGGGTGTTGCCGCGCTGCTCGTACTGGCCTTCGGTGGCATGCGAGGTGAAGACGTAGCGTTCGGTGAAGGTAACCAGGCCCGGGTTTTCCATGGCGCCGAGGTTGTACTCCGGCACGAACGCCGAGTCGTACTTGCCCCACGGGTAGGGGTAGTCGAACAGCTGGTGGTAGTAGTCCAGGCCCTGGCTGGTCAGCTTGATGATCTCGTCGCCGTCGAAGTGCCCGGCCAGCGAGGCGCGGCAGGTGGCGGCCATCTCGATGCTCAGCTCTTCGCCGTCATCCAGCCGCTGGAGATGCTCGCCGCGCACCACGTGGTACGGTCCGGCCAGCACCGCGGTGATGTAGCTGGAGATCGGGGGAGTCGGGGCGCAGGCCACGGTCTTGGTGCCGTCATCGTGCAGTACCTCATCGACGATCGGCTGGTTGCTGGCCAGATGCCAGGCTGCCGGGCCGGTGAGGGTGAAGCGGTAGCTGGTCTTCAGGTCGGGCTGCTCGAAGCAGGCGAAGACCCGGCGCGCCTCGGAAGGCTCGAACTGGGTGTAGAGGTAGGTTTGGCCATCCTGCGGATCCACGAAGCGGTGCAGGCCCTCGCCGGAGCGCGAGTAGATCGCCCGTCCGGTGATCTTCACGGTGTTCGGCACGTCGGTGCGCAGCTGATCGAGGTAGATGCGTGCATCGAGCACTGCGGATTCCAGGTCGATCGCGGTGCCGTTGACCAGTACCTCGTCCACGGATTCGTGGATGAAGTCGATGAAGGCCGCCGGATCCTTGGAGCTGAAGTTCAGCGTGGTGATCGAGCTGAAGCTGGTGGCTGTGCGATCGGTGGCATTGGAAAGATCGAGCTGGACCTCGGCGAAGTGCCATTCGATATTCCGTGCGCGCCAGGCCGCTTCGTCGCGCCTGAGGTTTTCATTGGGTGCATAGCGTTGAAGTGTGTCCACCACCCCAGCTTAGCTGTGAAAGGAATGCTTTAGGGTTCTTTTTGCTAAACTTCCCGGCTCGCCAGCAGGGCGCGAATCCCATGGAAGTGCTCGGAGATCAGCTGCCGGGCGGTTTCCACATCCTTGGCGCGCACCGCATCGAGGATATCGCGGTGGTCCTGGGCGGTCTTGGCCGGCTGGGTGATTTCCAGATCGGAGTCGATCGCATCGTAGATGGTGCGGTAGACATCCCAGAACACTCCGAGCAGGTTGGTCAGCAGCTGGTTGCCCAGCGGCTCGAAGAGGATGCGGTGGAAGGCCTTGTCCTGCTCGACGAAGGTCTCCTCGCGCGCCGCGTGCTGCTCCATCTGGCTTACGCACTGCTCCAAGGCCTCCAGGTGCTCGTCGGTGACCGCGCGGATGGCCAGGCCGATCAGGCCGGTTTCCAGTGCCTGGCGGACATCGACCAGCTCGCTGGCCTCATGGCCATGGTGGCGCAGCGACATCTGCCCGCGGAAGGCGAGGGAGTCATGCAGGGCGTTGAGGTTTTCCTCGGCCACGAACATGCCGAAACCGTGGCGGGTGTCGATGATGCCCAGGGCCTGGAGCACCTTGATCGCCTCGCGCAGGGAATTGCGCCCCACACCCAGCTCGGCCATGAGTTCCTGCTCGGTGGGCAGCGGGTCCCCGGGCAGCAATCCGCGTTCCAGGATCAGCGCGGTGATGTCATTGGTCAGCGCGCGCAGGCGGGCACGGGCATCTGATCGGCGGGCTGGCATCGTGCTCAACGGATCCTGCTTTCCTCGGCGGGCGGAGAAGTTCATGTGACGCAGTTGACCATGCGGCGTGACGTCCACTACAGTCTAGACCATAGATCGGACATCCTACGTCCTACAACACTCACTCATTTTCCTGGAGGTGGCAAGAATGGCTTTGAACGAAGTAGCCAACAAGCCCTTTGCACGACGAGATTTCCTGAAGATCACCGGCATGGTTGGCGCTGCTGCGGCATTCTCGGCCAGCCTGGCCGCCTGCTCCCCAGGAGCCAGCGGTGGCGCGGGCAGCACCGCAGCTGCCGGCACGGGCACCATCGAGGCAGGCATTTCCTACGCCCTGTCCACCGGTTTCGACCCGATGACCTCCTCCGGCGCGACCCCGTTCGCCGCCAACATGCACATCTTCGAAGGCCTGGTGGACCTGCACCCGGCCACCCGCGAACCGTACCTGGCGCTGGCCGCGGCAGAACCGAAGCAGATTGACGACACCAGCTGGGAAATCACCCTGCGCGACGGGGCCACCTTCCACAACGGGGAAGCGGTCACCATCCAGGACGTCGTCTACTCCTTCGAGCGGGTGCTGGACACCGGCAACGCCTCGTTGTTCGCCCAGTTCATCCCCTTCATCAAGTCGGTGAAGGCCAAGGACGAGAAGACCGTGGCGTTCACGCTGAACTACGCCTTCCCGCTGTTCCCGACCCGCATCTCGGTGGTCAAGATCGTGCCGAAGGCCGTGGCTTCCAAGGACCAGGCCGCCTTCGACGCCGCACCGATCGGCACCGGCCCGTACAAGCTGGTCTCGGCCACCAAGGACGACAAGATCGTCTTCGAGAAGTTCGAGGACTACAACGGCAAGTACCCGGCGACCGCCAGCGGCATGACCTGGTTCCTGCTCTCCGACGCGGCCGCCCGCGTGACCGCCATGGAATCGGGCCGCGTGCAGGCCATCGAGGACGTGCCGTACCTGGATATGGACCGCCTGGCTTCGAAGGCCACGGTGAAGAGCGCCGATTCCTTCGGCCTGCTGTTCCTGATGTTCAACTGCGCCAAGAAGCCATTCGACAACGCGCTGGTCCGCCAGGCATTGCACTACGGCCTGGACACCGAGTCGATCATCAGCACCGCGCTGCTGGGCAACGCCAAGGCTGCCAGCTCCTATGTGCAAGAAAGCCACCCGCAGTACATCAAGGCGGATACGGTCTACGGCTACGACGCGGCGAAGGCCGCGGCGCTGCTGGCCGAAGCCGGCGTGGACAAGCTGGAATTCGAGCTGCTGACCACCGACACCTCGTGGGTCAAGGACATCGCCCCGCTGATCCTCGAATCCTGGAACAAGATCCCGGGCGTGAAGGTCACCATGAAGAACCTGCAGTCCGGCGCGCTGTACACCGACAACGTGGACAGCGGCACCTTCTCGGTGGTGGCCGCCCCGGGCGACCCATCGGTCTTCGGCAACGACCTGGACCTGCTGATGAGCTGGTTCTACCGAGGCGATGTCTGGCCGAAGAACCGCTTCCGCTGGAACGATGCACCCGAATACAAGGAGCTGCAGAAGCAGCTGGACGCGGCCATCCAGACCGATGATTCGAACAAGGCCATGGCGGCGTGGGGCAAGGCGATCAACATCGTCGCCGACCAGGCCCCGCTCTACCCGGTGCTGCACCGCCAGCTGCCATCGGCCTGGGACGAAAACGCGCTGGAAGGCTTCGCACCGCTGCCAACCACCGGCATCTCCTTTGTCGGCGTGAACCGCAAGGCCTAGCTGGCCCCGGCCCCGCGCAGCAGGCCGGGAGGCACGGCACCCCCGCCGTGCCGCCCGGCCCGCCCAGCGCAATGACCTGCACACTTCGATACTCGACGGAGCTACTCCATGGGGAATTTCCTCAACCTGCTCTTACGCCGCCTGGCCGCGCTGCCGGTGATGGTCCTTGGCATCTCCGCCATGGTCTTCATCATCATGAAGCTGGCCCCGGGCGATGAAGCCACCTCCGCGCTGGGCGAGGGCGCCTCCGAGGCCGCCAAAGAGGCCTACCGCGAGGAACGCGGCCTGAACGACGCGCTGGTGGTCCAGTACATCAGCTTCATCGGCCGGCTCATCCGCCTGGACTTCGGCCTGACCACCCCGCCGGCCCAATCGGTCTCCCAGATGATCGCCGGCGCGTTCCCGCTGACCTTGCAGCTGACCTTCCTGGGCGTGGTCATCGCCGTGGTCATCTCGCTGGCCTTCGGCCTGCTCGGTGCGCTGTACCGCGATGGCTGGCCGGACCAGCTGGTCCGCATCTTCTCCATCGCGGCGATCGCCACCCCGTCCTTCTGGCTGGGCATCCTGCTCATCCAGTGGTTCGCCCTGGGTTCCAGCCCGCTGTTCCCCTCCGGGGGAGCGGCCCCCGAAGGATCGGGCCCGGGCACCTGGCTGCTGCATATGGCGCTGCCGGCCCTGGCCCTGGCCATCCCGGTCTCCGCCTCGCTCACCCGCGTGGTGCGCACCTCGATGGTCGAGGAACTGGACCGCGACTACGTGCGCACCGCCATCGGCAACGGCGTGCCGCGCGGCGAAGTGATCTCCAAGAACGTGCTGCGCAACGCCCTGGTCACCCCGGTGACCGTGCTCGGGCTGCGCATCGGCTACCTGCTGGGCGGTGCGGTGGTCATCGAGATGATCTTCTCCCTGCCCGGCATGGGACAGCTGATCATGAACGGCATTACCAACAAGGACACCAACCTGGTCCAGGGCGTCACGCTGACCATCGCGATCACCTTCGTGCTCGTGAACATCATCGTCGACTTGCTCTACCTGCTGATCAACCCACGAATTAGGACGGTGTAGGGATGAGCATCATGGCCCCACGCAACAACCTCGTGAACCGCCTTTCCGAGTCCGGCGCCCGCTTCAAGGCGCTGCCGGCAGGCTCCAAAATCGCCTTGGCCTTCCTGCTGGCCATCGCCGCGGTGGCCCTCTTCGCCCCGCTGATCGCCCCGCACGACCCGCTGGCCACCGGAATCCCGGCGCAGAAGCCGAGCGCCGAGCACTTCTTCGGCACCGACCGGCTGGGCCGCGACATCTACTCGCGCCTGCTCTTCGGCGCCCAAGCCTCGCTGCTGGTCGGCCTGGGGTCGGTGGCGCTGGCACTGGTCATGGGCGGGCTGCTCGGTGCGTTGGCCGCCACCAGCGCCAAATGGGCCAATGAGACGATCATGCGCATCATGGACATGGTGATGGCCTTCCCGGGCATCGCCCTGGCCGCCGCGCTGCTGGCTTCGCTGGGCAACACCTTGCCGGTGATCATCTTGTCCATCGCGATCATCTACACCCCGCAGATCGCCCGGGTGGTCCGTGCCAACGTGCTGGCCCAATGGGGCGAGGACTATGTGCGCGCCGAACGCGTGATCGGCGCCGGGCGCTTCTACATCCTGGGCACCCACGTGCTGCGCAACTGCGCGGCCCCGGTGATGGTCTTCGCCACCGTGATGGTGGCCGACGCGATCATCCTCGAAGCATCCCTGTCCTTCCTCGGCGCAGGCATCCAGGATCCGGCCCCGAGCTGGGGCAACGTGATCTCCTACGGCCGCACCCTGGTGCTCAACGGCGCGTGGTGGGCGACCACCTTCGCCGGCCTGGTGATCCTGCTGACCGTGCTGGCGCTGAACATGCTGGCCGAAGGCATGACCGATGCGCTGGTGAACACCAAGGGCTCGGCCAGGAAGCAGGCGAAGAAGAACGGCGAACCTGCGCTGGCCAAGGCCAAGGCGGCCGCGGACCCGCAGGCCGCCGAGCGGCTGCGCGGGGAACTGGACCTGCTGGCAGCGGCCGAGGCCCAGCGCACCGCCCGCCTGGTGCTCGATACCTCCCAGGGCGCGCCGCGCACCATCCTGGAGGTCAAGAACCTGTCCATCCGCTTCCCGGAGCGCTACGGGGACACCCCGATCGTGCAGGATGTCTCCTTCGCGGTGCGCGAGGGCGAAACCATGGCGCTGGTGGGCGAATCCGGCTGCGGCAAGTCCATCACCTCGCTGGCCATCATGGGCCTGATGCCCGGCAGCGCCAAGCTGTCCGGCTCCATCACCTTCGAGGGCCGGGAGCTGCTGCCGGCCACCGCCGATGGCGGCACCCTGGCCGGGGACGACAAGGTCTACAAGGGCCTGCGCGGCGAGCAGATCGCGATGGTCTACCAGGACGCGCTGTCCAGCCTGAACCCCTCGATGCTCATCGGCGACCAGCTGCGCCAGCTCACCCGCCGCGGCGGACGCAAGACCCCCGAGGAATTGCTCGCCCTGGTCAAGCTGGATGCCAAGCGCACCCTGCGCTCCTACCCGCATGAGCTCTCCGGCGGCCAGCGCCAGCGCGTGCTGATCGCCATGGCCCTCTCGCGCAGCCCCAAGCTGGTGGTCTGCGACGAGCCGACCACCGCGCTGGATGTCACCGTGCAGAAGCAGGTGGTCGACCTGCTCAACGAGCTGCGCGAGCAGCTGGGCTTCGCGATGGTCTTCGTCTCCCACGACCTGGCACTGGTGGCCTCGCTGGCCCACCGGGTCACCGTGATGTACGCCGGCCAGGTGGTGGAGTCCGGTCCGATCAGCGAGGTGCTCTCTGACCCGCATCACGAATACACCCAGGGCCTGCTCGGCGCGGTGCTCTCCATCGAGTCGAAGGCGCAACGCCTGCACCAGATCCCGGGCACCGTCCCCAGCCCGTACGATTTCGCCGCCGGCGACCGCTTCGCCGAGCGTTCGCAGCGTGCCGGCGCCGCCCCGGACCAGCACCTGTCCTTCGTCCCGGTGGACGCCGGCAGCGAGCACCGCTGGGCCAGCCACCAGGGCAATGGCAGCCACCTTCAAGGAGCCAGCAAATGAGCAACGCGATCATCGAGCTGCAGGATATCCACGTGCACCACAAGATCCGCGGCGGCAAGCTGTTCTCCCCGCGCCTGATCAAGGCCGTCAACGGGGTGGACTTCGCGGTGCACCGCGGGCAGACCGTGGGCATCGTGGGCGAATCCGGTTGCGGCAAGTCCACCCTGGCCTCGGTGCTGGTGGGACTGCAGGAACCCACCAGCGGGCAGGTGCTGTTCAACGGCAAGCCGGTGGGCAAGCGCAACGCCGCAGGCCGCAAGGAGTTCGGGCGCAGCGTGGGCGTGGTCTTCCAGGACCCGGCCACCGCGCTGAATCCGCGCATGTCGATCATGGACACGCTCACCGACCCGCTGCGCGTGCATGGCATCGGCAGCGATGCTTCGCGCAAGGCCAAGGCGCTGGAACTGCTTGAGGTGGTGGGCCTGCCGGCTTCGGCGGCCTCGGCCCTGCCCAGCCAGGTCTCCGGCGGCCAGCGCCAGCGCGTGGCCATCGCCAGGGCGCTGGCCCTGGAACCTGCGGTGATCGTGGCCGATGAGCCCACCAGCGCGCTGGATGTCTCGGTGCGGGCGCAGGTGCTGAACCTGCTCACCGACCTGAAATCCGAGCTGAACCTGGGCATGGTGTTCATCTCCCACGATATCCAGACCGTGCGCTATGTGTCGGACACCATCTGCGTGATGAACTCCGGGCAAATCGTCGAGCGAGGCGATGCCGCACAGGTATTCGACGCGCCCACCAATGACTACACCCGCACCCTGTTGGGTGCTGCCCCGGCACTGCTGGAGCACTAACCAATCGCCGCACTTGCGGCACCTAGAGAAAGACCGAATCCCCGTGGCTTACACGAACAACCCGAAGTACTCCGGCGTCATCCCGCCGGTCATCACCCCGCGCACCGCCGATGGCGCCATTGACACCGCCGGCCTGGACGCCGTGGTGGAACACCTGATCGACGGGGGAGTGGCCGGCCTGTTCGTGCTCGGTTCCTCCGGCGAGGTGCCCTACCTGGCCAATGCCGACCGCGACGCGGTACTCGCCCGGATCGTGGCCGCCAACGCTGGCCGCGTGCCGGTGCTGGTCGGTGCCAGCGAGCAGACCACCGCCCGCGTCATCGACGAGGGCCAGCGCCTGATCGCCCTGGGCGCCGACGCGCTGGTGGTCACCACCCCGTTCTATGCCATCTCCAACGGCCCGGAGATCGAAGCGCACTTCACCGCCATCCACGACGCCCTGCAGGTCGACATCTTCGCCTACGACGTGCCGGTGCGCACCCACCACAAGCTGCCGCTGGATGTGGCCATCCGGCTGGCGCAGTCCGGCGCCATCGTGGGCGTGAAGGACTCCTCGGGCGACGACGTGTCCTTCCGCCAGCTGCTGCTGGCCACCAAGGACATCGAGGGCTTCTCGGTGTTCACCGGCCATGAGGTCGTCGTCGACGGGGCACTGCTGGGCGGAGCCCACGGCGTGGTCCCGGGCCTGGGCAACGTTGACCCAGCGGGCTACCGCCGCCTGTTCGACCTGGCCGTGGCCGGCGACTGGACCGGCGCCGCGGCCGAGCAGGACCGCCTGGCCCGCGTCTTCGACATCGTCTACACCCCGGATGCTTCCCGGGTGTCGCCAGGGGCTGCAGGCCTGGGCGCCTTCAAGACCGCCCTGGTGGAACTGGGCATCATCGCCAATAACGCCATGAGCGCCCCGATGGCGTCGCTGGATGCCTCCGAGGCCGCCGCGATCCGCGGGATCCTGGCCGAAACCGGCCTGCTGCCGGTGGCCGCCAAGTAGGCCCTGGCCCAGTGCAAGAACAACTAGCAGGCGCCGGCGAGGGGCTCGCCCTGGATC
>NZ_JBLVOJ010000025.1:398997-412348 GCF_053543715.1 Glutamicibacter sp. AGC46 | reverse complement strand
TGGGCGGCACCAAGATCGCGGGCGCCGTAGTGCGCCGCGATGGCACCATCACCGCGCGCAGCCAAGCACCCACACCGGCCCGCGAAGGCGCCGCCGCAATCATCGCTGCCATGGCCGGCGTGGTGCAGCAGCTGCGCGGTGCATGCTCGGCGCAGCCGGCCGGATTGGGTATCGGCGCCGCCGGGGTCATCGACCCGGAAACCGCGAAGGTGGTATCGGCCACCGATACCCTGGCGGGCTGGGCCGGCACCGACATGGCAGCCGAACTGGGACGGCTCACCGGTTTAGCGGTGCGCGCGGTCAATGACGTGCACGCCCACGGTTTGGGCGAGGCCCGCTTCGGCGCAGGCCGGGGAACCGGCCAGATGATGCTGTTGGCCATCGGCACCGGAATCGGCGGAGCCTACCTGCACGGCGGCCAGCTGGTCACCGGCTTCCACCACGTGGCCGGGCATATGGGGCACATTGATTCGGCCTACGCCACCGGGCTGGAATGCTCCTGCGGACGCACCGGGCATGTGGAGGCGATCGCCGCCGGGCCGGCGATCCACCGGCACTACCAGCGATTGGCCGGCAACCCGAAGGTGCGCGACACCCAGGCGGTCACCGCGCTGGCCGAAGCCGGCGACGCCTTGGCCTATCGGGCAGTGCATACCGGAGGCCTGGCCGCAGGCGCCGCCGCCGGATCGCTGGCCAACGTGCTGGACCCGCAGAAAATCGTCATTGCCGGCGGGATGGCCGGGGCGGGGAAGATCTGGTGGGAGGGTGTGCGCGAGGGCTTCGCCTCCAGCGCCATCGACCTGGTGCGGGGCACCGCGCTGGAACCTGCCCGTTTGGGAACCGATGCCGCCCTGATCGGGGCGGCCAGCCTATTCTGGCCACAAAACTAGAGGAGAAAGACATGTTGCTTTCGGCAGCAGCACTGCAAGCCCTGCGCGGGCGGCTGATCGTTTCCGCGCAAGCCTATCCGGGGGAGCCGATGCGCCACCCGCAGACCATGGCGCAGGTGGCTGCCTCGGCGGTGATCGGAGGCGCCGGCGCGGTGCGCGTGCAGGGCATCGCGGATATCCAATTCACCCGTTCGGCCGTCGAGGTGCCGGTCATCGGGCTGTTCAAGGACGGCCATGAGGGCGTGTTCATCACCCCCACCATCCACCACGCCTTGGCGGTGGCCAACGCCGGGGCGCACATCGTGGCCCTGGACGGCACCCGCCGCGAACGGCCCGACGGCAAGAGCCTGGAACAAACCATTAGCGCGGTCCACGAACGGTCTGCCGCCTTGGTAATGGCCGACTGCGGGTCGCTGGACGACGCGCTGGCTGCCGCGCAGGCCGGGGCCGATCTGATCGGCACCACGCTGGCCGGCTACACCGGGGAACGGGACAAGACCGAGGGGCCGGACCTTGAGCTGCTGGAGCAGATCGCAGCAGCGGGCCTGGAGCCGCCATTGATTGCCGAGGGCCGGATCCACACCCCGGCGCAGGCCAAAGCCGCGCTGGATGCCGGCGCGTTCGCCGTGGTGGTGGGCACCGCGATCACCCATCCGGCGAGCATTACCGGATGGTTCGACGCCGCCCTGCGAGGCTAGGCGTTTTCTTCGTGGCTGGCAACTGGCCTACGCTTAAGCGCAGAACCTAATTCCTGCAGATTCGGAGAATCACCCCGTGGACGTCTTTATCAAGGGCCCTTCCAAGCGCGATGTAGCCGGCATGAAAGCGGCCTTCGGCGAGGTGGAAGCCGGGGACGTAATCTCGGTGCTCTACAAGACCGCCCGCTTCGGCAACTTCCTGATCACCGGTGCCGCGCACGCCACGGTGCTCGACGACGTCATGGTCGGCGGGCTGAACGCGGCCGCTGCCAAGAAGAAAGCCAAAGACGCCGACGGCGGCGAAACCATGGCCCGCCAGCCTGATAAGGACGTGCGCTCATTCCCCGCAGTCTTCGAAGGCGAGTTCGCCCCGGAAGACGTTGAAGTTTCCGAGCTGTCCCACGGCGATTTGGTTGCCGCATCCTTCAGCCAGGAACCCTACGGTGATTTCGTGATTACCGGCGTGGTCACCGAGGCCGAAAATGATCGCGGCTACCTGATGGTCGGTCCGTGGATCCTGCAAACCGCCGACGGCGCGCCGCCGCGGTTGCTGTCGGTTCAGCGCGTGGCGGCCAACGGCACGCACGTGGCCCCGGTGCCTACGCGCCGCGGCCTGGTCGAGGTAGACGGACTGTAGCCAGCAAAGAGTTCAACAGGCCCCGGTGAATGAAATTATTTTTCATTCACCGGGGCCTGTGCCCTTATTTGGGTCGTTGGGGTGCAGCGAACTGATTATTGCTTTCAAAACCTGCGAGGCGCGCGCATGATTATGACTAACTTAGCCAAGTGAATCGACCCGTGTTTCGTGCCGCTTGTATCTTGGGCTGTCCAGACGGACTCAGGATGTGTCTTATTTGTCCTTCCTCATCGCTACGATCCGAATATGGATAAGGTGATGGACTCAATCGGGCAGCTGCGTTTGAGCCGGAAGTTCAACTGGTTTAACGCCACCGAGCTTGATGCCTTCTTGGAGGATGAAGTGGCTCCGGAGGAAATCTGGTGGGGCACCAGCCGGCATGACGAGCTGCATAAGCTCGAATCGGTGGCCCAGATCCCCTCAATATTGCGCATGGTCCGTGAATGGGGAGAAAACTATTCCTTTGAAAACAATCCGATGACCAAGTATGCCCAAGGCACCAAGCTTTCTGATGGGAACTACACTTTGGAGCTCGCTGTCGTTGGCCATCAGGCATGCAACATCAGGGTCGGCTACGGTGCCGACCCGGACTCTCTGTCGAGCCATCCTGATACGGACATGGAATTCGAAGGCCCACAATCCTTGAACATCGCCCAGGTCACCGAAGTGCTCGGCCAGTGGTTGCTAGGCCGAGGTCTTCCCGCCGGGTATGGCGGCAGCATCCATATCTACGGATAGCCCACAACGCTGAAAACGGTACTGGGAAGCCTTCTGGCATCCTGAGTACGAGGACCATGCCGCGACGCTGGCAAATGCCTTGCCGGTCGAAACGGAGTTGATGATCGCAGGCACTGTCCTCGACCAACGGACCTCGCAGCCCTACGAAGACCAGGTATGTTGGTTAGCTCTTCGCATTGGACCTAGCCGCGCAGCACCTGGCCGATGATCTCCACTCCCTGGCTGAAGGCTCCGGGATTCGGGCCGGCAAAGTTCAACCGCAAAACGCGTCCGGTCGGCTCGGCAGGGAACCAGCTGTCGCCGGCCGCGATCGCTACACCGCGCAGCTCGCAGTCGCGCACCAGCTGTGCCGGATTAGCTGTATCGGGCAGCCGTACCCAGAGGTTCAGCCCGCCTCGGGGGATCTGTTCAACCTGGGCTTCGGGCAGATGCTGCGCCAAAGCATCCAGGACCAGGTCCCTGCGGGTTGCCAGCTGCTGGCGCACGGAGCGCAAATGGGTGCGCCACCCGGGTTGCGTGACCACATCCAATGCGACCGCTTGCAGCGGGCCGCTGACATACATCGATTGCGCTTGGTTGTCGGCCAGGATCCGTTCACGTGCCGGGCCCCTGGCAATTACCCCGGCCACGCGCACTGCAGGGGAAACGCTCTTGGTCAGGGATCGCAGATACACCACATGGCCGCTGTCATCACGGGCGGCGACCGGTGAAGAATCCACGTCGATCCCGAAATCCTTGGCCCAGTCATCTTCCACCAGGAACGCGCCGCGATGCTTCAGGATCTCCAGTACCCGCAGCGAAACCTCGGGCGACCAGCGGGCGCCGGTGGGGTTGGCGAAATTCGGGTGCGCGTAGAAAGCGCGAGCCCCGGTTTGCTCGAAAGCACGGTCCAATACCTCGGTGTCCGGACCGTGCGGCCCAGCGGGAATGGGGATGAGCTGCACGCCGACCTGCGCGGCAGCCAGGATGGCGCCCCAGTAGGTGGGGGATTCGATGAGCATCGGCTTTCCGGACCCAACCAGCGAGCGGAAGATCGACCCCAGTCCGCTTTGGCTGCCCGGGAGCACGACAACGTCGCTGGCCGCCGGGGCGCTCAGTCCCGGCGCGGTGATCGCCCCGAGTTCGCTGGCGAACCAGCTTTGCAGCTCCGGCAATCCCGCGGCTTCGGTGCGCTGGAGCACGGCGTCGCTGCGTGCAACTCGGGCGAAGGCGCTGCGCACCAGGCGTTCAGGCAGCAGCTCGCGATCCGGGTATCCAGAATGCAAGGAGATGACGTCATTGGGTGTCGCCCGCTGGGCGGCGGCCAACTCCGGCAACGGGCGATGGACGACCCCCAGCGCGGCGGTTTGCCAGGCGTAGTCGTGCGCCCGGGCTACCGGTTGCTTGCGGATGAAGGTGCCGATACCGGGGCGTGACTCAACGACGCCTTGGCCGATGAGCGTGCGCAAAGCCTTTTGCACCGTGACCGGGCTGACTTCGTGTTCCGCCACCAGAGCACGCGTGGAGGGCAACTGGCTCCCGGCAGGGGCTGCCGCAATCCACTCTTGGAGTTTCGCAACCACACGCTCACTGCTACTGTTAAACATGAAGCTACATAGTACCGCTACTGTCAATAATCGACAACCGCTATCCACCCCGGGTGCCGGACTGCTCTGGGGGCTACTGGGCGTTCTCGCTTTCTCCTTCACCGTGCCCTTCACCCGCATCGCCGTAGAGCACGGCCACCTGCATCCGCTGTTTGCCGGTGCAGGGCGATCGGTGATCGCCGCAGCGCTAGCCATCGCCGCACTCTGGTTGACCGGCCAGAAATTTCCTACGCGGCCGCAATGCTGGCGGCTGCTTGTCGTCGCCGGGGGAGTCGTCGCCGGGTTTCCGCTGCTGACCTCTTTTGCAATGACCTCGGCTCCGGCCAGCCACGGTGCGGTAGTCATCGCCATCTTGCCTGCGGCTACGGCAGTTGCCGCAGTGCTGCGCACCAAGGAACGCCCGAGCACCAGGTTCTGGATTGCGGCAGCTGCCGGGGCACTGGCCGCCCTGGCTTTTGCGGCTGTGCAAGGTGGCGGGCTGGGCGGGCTGCGCGGAGCAGACCTGCTGCTTTTCGGCGCCGTACTGGCTTGCGCTATCGGCTACGCGGAAGGCGGCCTGCTCTCGCGCGAGCTCGGCTCGTGGCAAACCATCTCCTGGGCGCTGGTTCTCGCATCTCCGGTGATGCTGACGCTCGCCACCGTCTCAGCGGTCCAGCACCCGCCCACGGCGACACCCGGCGAGTGGGCTGCGTTTGCCTATCTCGGTGTCGTGAGCATGTTCCTGGGCTTCATCGCGTGGTACCGGGGATTGGCCATCGGGCCGATGGCGCAGGTGAGCCAGGTGCAATTGGCGCAACCGGTGATGACCATCTGCTGGGCGGGCTTGCTGCTGCACGAACCCATCGGTTGGCCCACCGTTGTGGGCGGATGCGCGGTCATCCTCTGCGCACTGCTCGCCGTAAGATCGAGGAACCAGCGCATCACCAAGGAGAACGGATCATGAGCTTGGCAGCGAAGAACAACGCGGCGCCGGCAACTGCGTGGACCGGGCTCAGCGCCTTCCCGCTCACGCCCTTGCGCGATGACCGGCTCGACGAGCCGGCATTCATTGGCCTGGTGCAGCGGCTAGTGCGGGCCGAGGTGGATTCGATCACCGTGCTGGGCTCAACTGGCTCGTATATGTACCTGGATCGCGCCGAGCGCCGGCGCGTCATCGAGCTGGCCGTGCAGCATGCGGACCGGATTCCGGTGCTTGCTGGCGTGGGTGCGCTGCGCACTTCCCGCGTCCTGGAACATATTGGCGATGCCCGGGACGCCGGTGCCGTCGGCGTGCTGCTGGCCCCGGTGGGCTATCAGCAGCTGAATGACGATGAGGTCTTCGCCCTGTTCAAGGCGGCCAGTGAACACAGCGAGTTGCCGGTCATTGTCTACGACAATCCCCGTACCACCCACTTCGCCTTCAGCAACCGGCTCTACGGGCGTATCGCGCAGCTGCCCGGGATCGTGTCAATCAAGATTCCCGGGGTTCCGGCCGATCCGGTGCAGGCCAAGGAGCATGTGGCCGCAATTCGTGCGGTGCTGCCCGAACACGTGGGTATCGGCGTATCGGGCGACGCTTTAGGGGCAGCTGGCCTGATCGCAGGATGCAACGCGTGGTTTACCGCGGTGGGCGGAACCGTTCCGGCTCCGATGGTGGCAATAACCCGTGCCGTGCAGGCAGGAGACCCGCAAAAGGCGTTGGCGATCTCAGCGAGACTGGAGCCGCTGTGGGAGCTGATGGCACACTGCGGCGGGAGCCTTAGGGTCAGTGCCGCCATCGCCGAGCATTTCGGCTGGGTAGCTGAAGATTGTTTGCCGCTGCCGGTTCAGGCGGTGAGCCCGAAAGAGCGGGAGCTGGTAGCCAAGGTGGTGGAC
Source organism: Glutamicibacter sp. AGC46 (assembly GCF_053543715.1). Taxonomy (NCBI): domain Bacteria; kingdom Bacillati; phylum Actinomycetota; class Actinomycetes; order Micrococcales; family Micrococcaceae; genus Glutamicibacter; species Glutamicibacter sp. AGC46. The sequence goes on along the minus strand of NZ_JBLVOJ010000025.1, from coordinate 405,945 downwards.
GAGCTTTCACTGGGGGCTAGCTAGTTTGCCGGTGCCAAAAGGCAGCGGCGATCTGGTTCGCCGCCGTCCATCGGGGTAGGCTGTGGCGTACCTTCGAGCGAAAGCGAACCGATTCCCATGCCGCAACCCATTCGATTCGACCATGTAGGCATCACCGTTGCCGACCTCGAGATGGTGACCGGCTTCTTTGTCAGCCTGGGGCTGGAAGTGGAAGGCCGGGCGAGCGGGCTTGAAGGCGAGTTCCTGGAGACCGTCTGCGCTGTGCCCGACTCGCGCACGAATATCGTGATGCTCAAGGCTCCCGGATCCAATGTGGGAATCGAGCTGTCGAGTTTCGAAAGACCAGCGCACCTGCCGGGAAGCCGTGCGGCGATGGCCAATGAATTGGGACTGCGTTCGATCGCTTTCGAGCTCGATGACCTGCAGGCCACGGTGGATGACTTGAACCAGCACGGCTATCCGCTGATCGGCGGCATCGGACACTATGAAGGCGTGTGGAAAATGGCATACATTCGCGGACCTGAGGGGATCATTGTGGCGCTGGCCCAGCGCTTGAACGGTTAACCACCCGATGCCCGCACCCAGAATGCTTTGGGATACGGGCATCGGCGTGGCTACGGGTTAGCCCTTGGCTTTCTGCAGCGACTTTTCGCTGACCGGCGCGTCATCGCTGGCGCGCAGCTTGCGGAAGTACTCCATGGCCTCGTCCTGGCGCTCGGCTTCGCCGCCCGAGGAGATGTCCGCGCGCAGGTGGTCCTGGGTGTAGGCGAAGGCCTCGACCAGGTCCTGTGCGTGCGGGCGCAGGCGGGCGAGCAGGCGGTTGAGGTAGCCGGGCAGGGTGCGGGCACGCTGCATGGAGAGCAAGCCGTGGGACAGGTACCAGCCCAGGTCGTCTTCGACCAGGCTCAGGGCGAAGACATCGCGCAGCCAGGTCAGCACCTCCTTGGTGGCAGCATCGCCGGTCTGCTCCAACGCGGCGGTGAACGCTTCCCAGCGCAAGAGCTGGCCGTGGTCGCGTGCCGCGGAGATCAGCAGGTCCTGGTTCTCGTTGAATGCCGCGGCGCCCTTGGCCTTGTCCTTGCCGGCAGCACGCAGGGCGCCGGCAACTTCGGCCACCTTGGTGTTGATGCGGTCGGTGAGCAGGGCACGCTGGTTCTCCGGGTCCTTGAAGAAGTTGGCGCTCTTGCGCTCATCGGAGATATCGGCGAAAGCCTGGCCGACGCTGCGCAGGCCCGAACGGTGCAGCGCAGTGGTGCCCACCTGCTTGGCCACGTACAGAGCCATCGCGCCGGTGTCCAGCTTGCGGAATTCGGCGGCGTAGTCGGTGAGCAGGCGCTTGCCCACCAGCTGCAGCAGCACGTTGTTATCGCCCTCGAAAGTCACGTAGACATCGAGGTCAGCGTAGAGCTGGGTGAAGCGATTCTTGGCGATGTACCCGGCGCCACCGCAGGCCTCGCGGGCCTCCTGCAAGGTGTCCAGCACATCCCAGGTGCTCAGCGGCTTCAATGCAGCGGCCAGGGTTTCCAAATCCTGGCGGTCCGTGTCGGTGTCTTCGCGGCCGGAGAAGACCGCGTCGAACTTCTCCAGCAGCCCATCGTGGGCGAAGGAGGCAGCGTAGGTGCGGGCCAGGCGGGTGATCAACCGGCGCTGGTGGCGCTGGTAGTCCAGCAAGGTGGTTTCCTCGGTGTCCGAGGCGGAGTTGAACTGGCGGCGCTGGTTGCCGTAGGTGATCGCGATCTGCAGGGCGATCTTCGAGGCGTTGGTGGCGGCGCCATCAAGCGATACGCGGCCCTGGACCAGGGTGCCGAGCATGGTGAAGAAGCGGCGTCCCGGGGAGGGAATCGGCGAGGAATAGGTGCCGGTTTCATCCACGTTGCCGTAGCGGTTGAGCAGGTTGGTGCGCGGCACGCGGACGTTGGTGAAGTGCAGACGGCCGTTATCGATGCCGTTCAGCCCGCCCTTCAGCCCGTCATCTTCGCCTCCGATGCCTTCAAGGAAGTTGCCTGCTTCATCGCGGATCGGCACGTAGAAGCAGTGCACGCCGTGGTTCACGCCCTTGGTGACCAGCTGCGCGAAGACGGTGGCGGCCTTGCCGTGCAGGGCGGCGTTGCCCAGGAATTCCTTCCAGGCGGCCTTGAACGGAGTATGGATGACGAACTCATCGGTGGCTTCGTCGTAGGTAGCGGTGGTGGCCACCGCGGCCACATCGGAGCCGTGGCCGATTTCGGTCATGGCGAAGGCGCCGGGGGTGTCCAGGTTCATCGCGCCGGGCAGCCAGGCCTTGTGGTGCTCTTCGGTACCCAGGTGCAGGATCGCCCCGGCGAACAGGCCCCACTGCACACCGGCCTTGATCTGCAGCGACGGGTCGGCGGCGACCAGTTCCTCGAAGGCGGCGATGGAGCCGCCGTGGTCATTCTGTCCACCGAATTCAGTGGGAAAGGCGCGCTGGACGGCTTCCTGCTGCACCAGGATGCCCAGCTGGCCCAGAACGCGTTCGCGGTGCTCATCCATGCCCAGCAGCGGGTCGCGCTGCAGCTGCGGATCCGCGGCGCGGGCGCGGGAGGCCTTGCGGATTGCGGCATAGGGTCCGAAGAGCTGTTCGGACAGGGCGTTGACGTTGATGCGGTTCTCGCTCATGACGTACCTTTCATTTCGGTGGTGAGTCGGGTTGGGAGTGCACCTGGGTGCTTTAGTTGGTTTTCGGGGTCCGGGTGGAGGCGATGCCATAGGCCAGCCAATTGGTCAGTTCCGCGGCCAGCGACGGCAATGCCGGCTTGTTGGCGGAATCCGGTTGGCGCAGCCACTGTTCGCCGGCCGCGCGGACCATGCCCAGCGCCGCGCGCGGCCACAACTCCAGGGTCGCGGAAGTGGCGCGCTGGTCATAGAGCTTGAGCAGGCGTTCGCTCATCAAGCTGGATGCCTCTTCGAAGAAGGTGCTCAGGGCGCCAGCGGATTCATCGTCGGCGCAGCGCGGGGCCGATGTCACGAAGAAGTACAGGTTCGGGCTGTTGGCTGCCAGCTCCAGGTAGGAGGAAACCATGGCGTGCAGGGCGCTGATTTCGTCTTCCTTGGCCAGGCCTGCGGCGATGACGCGTTCGCGGAAGTCGTTGATGACCATGGCGCTCAGTGCCTGGCGCAGGCCCTCCTTGTCGCCGAAGTACCGGTAGTACACCGGTTTGGAAGTTTTCGCGTGATTGGCGATGTCTTCCATGGAGACCTGCGGGCCGAGTTTGTGCACGGCCTTGCGCGCCAGCTTGAGCAGTTCTTCGTGGCGCGCGGTGCGATGCGCTTGCCAGCGAGCTGCCCGGCCGTCGGTCTCGCGGTCGATTTCCCCAGTGATCTTGTTCACGTAACTCACAGTATCATGTACTCTTGGTTACAGTAATACTTGTCACACCAGAATATTTGTAGGAGTTCAACGAACATGAGCCAGCCCTCTGTGCGCAATGCCGTGATCATCGGTGGCAACCGCATTCCCTTCGCCCGTTCCAATACCGCCTACGTCAAAGCGTCCAACCAGGACATGTTCACTGCAGCACTCGAGGGCCTGGTCGCCCGCTTCGGCCTGCAGGGACAGCGCATCGGCGCCGTCGCCGGCGGCGCGGTGCTCAAGCATTCCAAGAACTTCAACCTGATCCGCGAATCGGTGCTCGGCTCCTCGCTGGATCACGCCACCCCGGCCTATGACGTGCAGATGGCTTGCGCCACCGGCATGGAAGCCATCGGCTCGCTGGCCAACAAGATCAAGCTGGGCCAGCTAGATTCCGCCATCGGCGGCGGCGTGGACACCACCTCCGACGCGCCGATCGCCGTCTCGGATGCGCTGCGCGGCATCCTGATGGAGCTTTCCCGCGCCCGCAGCACCAAGGCCAAGCTCGCCGCGCTGGCCAAGCTGCGCCCAGGGCATCTGGCCCCCGCAGCCCCCGGCACCGGCGAACCGCGCACCGGCCTGTCCATGGGCGCCCACCAGGCAATCACCACCAAGAAGTGGGGCATCACCCGCGAGGCCCAGGATGAACTGGCCCTGGCCAGCCACCAGAACCTGGCCGCCGCCTACGACCGCGGCTTCTTCAACGACCTGGTCACCCCGTTCAACGGCCTGTCCAAGGACAACAACCTGCGCGCCGACTCCACCATGGAAAAGCTGGGCAAGCTCAAGCCCGCCTTCGGCAAGAACCTGGGCGATGCGGCGACTATGACCGCTGGAAACTCCACCCCGCTGACCGACGGCGCCTCGGCCGTGCTGCTGGGCAGCGAAGAGTACGCGCAAGCCAACGACCTGCCAATGCTGGCCAATTTCGTGGACTTCGAAGCGGCAGCAGTGGACTTCGTGCACGGTGCCGAGGGCCTGCTGATGGCTCCGGCCTACGCCACCGCCCGGATGCTGGAGCGCAACAACCTCACCTTGCAGGACTTCGATTTCTACGAGATCCACGAGGCCTTCGCAGGCACCGTGCTCTCGACGCTCAAGGCGTGGGAGGACGAGGAATTCTGCCGCGAGAAGCTGGGGCTGGATGCCCCGCTGGGCGCCATCGACCGGTCGAAGCTGAACGTGAACGGCTCTTCGCTGGCCGCAGGGCACCCCTTCGCTGCCACCGGCGGGCGCATCATCGCCAGCACCGCGAAAATGCTGCATGAAAAGGGCTCGGGCCGCGCGCTGATTTCGGTCTGCGCCGCAGGTGGCCAGGGCGTCGTCGCAATTCTGGAGGCTCGCAGCTAATGGCGGACAAGTACATGGAACTGGTTAATTCCGGGATCACCAAGAAGCTGGCCACCCTGCTGGGCTTGCCGCGTCCTCCGCGCTTGCGCCGCTACAGCCCCGATGCGCCACTGCTGCCCGGCCCGGTGCTGGTGCTCGGTGCCTCGTCCAAGGCCCAGGACCTGAGCGACACCCTGGTCGCCTGGGGGCTGGATGTGCGCCGGCACGACGCCGGCGATGCCAAGCTCGGCGGGCTGGTGCTGCTGCTCGATGAACTCGAGCACCCAACCGAGCTGTCGCCGCTGATGCTGGCGGCCGGCCAGGCGTTGCGCAAGCTGCTGCCAGGTGGCCGCGTGGTGGCCTTCTCCCGTCCCGCCAGCGATGACTATGCGCCGGAGCTTTCCGCCGTGCGCCAGGGGATCGACGGCATCGTGCGCTCGATGGGCCGCGAAATGCGCGGGGGGGCCACCGCCAATGGCATCGTGCTTGCCGAAGGCACCAGCGTTGCCAGCCCTAGTGCGCTGGCCGCGCTGCGCTTCTTCTTCTCCGGGCGCAGCGCCTACGTGGACGGCCAGTTCCTTTCTGTGCGCACCAATGATGGCGTGCTGCCTGCCGACTTCGCCAAGCCGCTGGCCGGCAAGGTCGCGGTGGTGACCGGTGCCGCTCGCGGCATCGGCGCGGCCATCGCCAAGACGCTGTCCCGCGACGGCGCGCAGGTGGTCGTGGTGGATATGCCTGCTGCCGGCGAATCGCTAGCCAAGGTCGCCAACTCCATCGGTGCTACCGCCTTGCAGCTGGATGTCACCGCCCAGGATGCCGCCCAGCAGATCATGGATCATTCGATCGGCCGCCATGGCTCGCTGGATCTGGTGATCCACAATGCCGGCATCACCCGGGACAAGCTGCTGGCCAATATGGATGCCGGCCGCTGGGACTCGGTGATTGCCGTGAACATCGCTTCGCAGCTGCGCATGAATGAAGCCTTCCTGGCAGCCAAGCTGCCCGGTTTGCGCATCGTTTCGCTGGCTTCCACCTCCGGCATTGCCGGCAACCGCGGCCAGACCAACTATGCAGCCTCCAAGGGCGGGGTGATCGGCATGGTGCACGCCAGCGCCAAGCTGTTTGCAGAAAATGGCGGCTCCATCGCCGCTGTGGCTCCCGGGTTCATCGAGACCGAGATGACCGCGAAGATCCCGCTGGGTACCCGCACCGTTGCCCGCATGGTTCTGCCTTCGCTGATGCAAGGCGGTCTGCCGGTAGACGTTGCCGAGGCGATTAGCTTCCTCGGGTCCGATGCCGCAGCCGGGTTGAACGGCCAGGTGCTGCGGGTCTGCGGCCAATCGCTGGTAGGTGCCTAGATGGGTGCGCAGATCGTCACCGGGATTCCCTCGATGGCCTCGGTCTATGCCAAGGCCGTGAAGACCCTGAAGCGGAAGCCGAAGAACCCGGTGCTGCCCGAAACCGTCCTGGTCTTCCAGGGCGCCAAGGCCGATCCGGTGAAACTCGCCGAGTTCCGCCAGGCCGTAGGCGCGCCGATGAACGGCGTGCTGCCCAGCCTCTACCTGCACTCGCTGGCTTTCCCGCTGGCTATGTCCTTGATGGTGCAAGATGATTTCCCCATGCCGCTGCTGGGCATGATCCACCTGTCCAACCAGGTCGATGTGGACCAGCCTCTGGGGGAGCACGAAGCATTCGATATCGAGGTGCACAGCGAGAACCTTTCGGCCCATCCCCATGGGGCCACCTCCGACTTGGTGATGCGCCTCGTCGTGGACGGGCAGGACCGGGTGCTGCTGCGCAGCACGTTCTTGGCCAAAGGCGTGCGGCTCGAGGGCCGCACACCGGAGAAGAACGCGCATCCGGCCTTTGCTGCACCGCAGCGTACCGCGAGCTGGAAACTGGATCAGGGAACGGGACGTCGTTGGGCCGCAGTAGCCGGCGACTACAACCCGATTCACCTGTCCGCGCTCAGCGCCAAGGCGTTGGGCATGCCAGCGGCTATTGCCCACGGCATCTACCTGGCAGCCCGGGCATTGGCGGGGATCGAACCAGCCAACGGAACGTACCGCTGGAGCATCGAGTTCAAGTCCCCGGTAGTGCTTCCGGCATCGGTTGACCTGGCCTTCCAGCCGCAAGCCGATGGGTACAAGGTCCACGCGTGGAATGCACGCAAGTCCAAGCCCCACTTCGAGCTGGATCTGGTGCGCAGCTAGGCTCCACCGCTAGTGGGTGGCCTTCAATGGAATTGC
>NZ_JBLVOJ010000025.1:365656-398962 GCF_053543715.1 Glutamicibacter sp. AGC46 | reverse complement strand
GGAATTGCCTTGAAGGCCAAGGCCACTATTGCGTTCAACGTACTTGGCGCTCGGACTGGGCGACACGGTAGCTGGCCAGGGTGGCCACGGCCGCGCGTTCCCAGGTGAAGAGGGCCGAATGTTCCAGCGCCCCATGTCCGGCAGCGGTAATCTGTTCAGGATCCCGGGCCAGTTCAAGCAGCTTGGCGGCCCAAAGCTGGGCATCAGGCTCGGTCATGAGCCAACCGGATTCGCCGTCATTGACGGCGTAGGCCAACCCTCCCACCGCATTGGCCAACACCGGCGTGCCGCAGGCCTGCGCTTCGGCGGCCACCAATCCGAAAGTCTCGGAGAGCGAGGGCACCGCGACGACATCGGCATTGGCGAAGACGAGCGCCAGCTTCTCGGGGGAGAGCGGATCGAAGAACCGGACGACGTCCTCCAGGCCGTGGTGTTGGACTTGCGCTGGCAGGTCGTAGTCCGTTGCCCCGGACAGCGCACCGAACAGCGATGCGGTAATGCGCAGGGCTGGATCCTCGCGACGCGCGATGCCCATGGCTTCGAGCAGAAGATGGGCTCCCTTCAGCGGTTGCATGCGCCCGGCGTAGACCAGGTGCAGGTCATCGTCTCCCAGAGGCCGGCGCAGCTTGTCCTGATCCGGGTGGAAGATGCGGTGGTTGACGCCGGGCAGGACGATGTCGAGCTTGTTCGAGTCCACGGCGTAGAAGCGCTGCAGCTGTTTCGCCTCGACGGGCGTGTTCGCGATGATGCGCGCGCAGTCGGCGAGCAGCTGCTTCTCTGCTTCCTTTCGCTTCCCAGGCTCGGGGAGACCTGATTCGTGTTCCTTGGCCGCGGCCGAGGTGTGCATCGAGACCAGCAAGGGAGCGGACCAGCGCTGCGCCAGTTGCAGCCCCACCATTCCGGAGAGCCAATAGTGCCCGTGGACGACATCGAACTTCATGCCGTGCAAGTGCGTTGCGATTTCCTCCGCGGCCTCGTCGATGATCGCCGGGAGCTGTTCCTTGGCAAGGTTCCGGTGGGCAGCGATCTGCACCTGATGCATCCACACGCCCTCGCTGACCTGGAGCGACTCGGATTCGTTGGCGGTGCGCGTGAGCATGTGGACTTCGTGGCCCAGGGCGCCCAGCGCATAGGAAAGGTTCTGGATGTATACGTTCATGCCACCTGCATCGCCGGAGCCCGGCTGCTGCATCGGTGAGGTATGCAGGGAAAGCATGGCTATGCGCATGTTCAGTACTCCAGTAGTGCTGTGCTAGTGACGGAATTTTTCGTTCAAAACTCCGCCTCTGATGCTATCAAGAAGCCAGGTCCAGCATGTTCGCGTTCGCCGATGTCCAGTGATCGACCATCTCCGCTCCGCCGTGGCCATCGGTCTCGCAGATAACCAGTGAGGAAGCTGGCCAGAGCTGGTGAAGTTTCCATGCCGTCATTGACGGTCCGGAAACATCGGCTCGTCCGTGGATCAAAACGGCCGGCAGGTGCCGGATCCCAGCCATATTCTCGATGATCGGCGGCTGGCAGAAACCATCATGGGCCCAGAAATGAGTGGTCAGCCGTGCCATCGAATGCCGGAAGCGGCGGTCATGCCAGCGCGGATCGCGGATTACCTGCTCCGATCCGAGGGAAATGTGGGTATCCTCCCATAGCGCCCATTCGCGGGACGCCGCATCGCGAAGTTCCAGATCGGTGGAGCCGAGCAGTTGCGCGTAGGCCTCGACCAGTCGCAGTTCACCCGCCGCGTAGGCCGGAATGTGGCTGCTGGCGAATCGCGAGAAGCGGTCCCATGCTTCCGGGAAGAGCGCTCCAACAGTTTCGGTGATCCATTGGACTTCTTCACGGCTCGTTGTCGTGACGGCGAAAAGCACCATGCCGACGACGCGTTCGGGATGGGCCTGTGCGTAGGCGAGAGCCAAGGTCGAGCCCCAGGACACGCCATTGATAATCCATTTCTCGATACCCAGCCCGACACGCAGCGTTTCGATATCGGCTATCAGCCGCTGGGTAGTGAATTCTCCCATGTCCGTATCCGCAGCGGCTGCCGAGGGGAGAGAACGTCCGCAACCGCGCTGTTCAAAACCAATGAGGCGAGTACGGGACAGATCCCAGCGGTTCCGGTAGCCGCTCGCGCCGAGTGTTCCTCCTGGTCCACCGTGCAGGTGCAGTGCCGGGATTCCCCCGGGACTGCCGAACGCTTCCCAGTACAGCTGGTGGCCATCATCAGTTGGCATGAGCCCCTGCTGGGCGGGGATGTTGCCCGGGGAAGAATCAGTCATATAAGCACTTTACGACAGCGCACGTGCAAGCGCGGCGGAGGCATGCGCCGCATCCTCAATCGAGGGCGGGGATCCGTTCGGATTAAATAAAGAAATCCCCGGTTGACCGAAGTCAACCGGGGATTCTACCTGTGCGCGAAAGGGGACTTGAACCCCTACCCTCTTGCGAGGACTAGCACCTCAAGCTAGCGCGTCTACCTATTCCGCCACCCGCGCAGGTTGTCTGTTGTTCGCGTTGTTATCGCTGGCAACGAAGTAAAACTTTACCACCCCCAGCAGGGGATTTCCAATCGGGAAACTCCCCGCAACTGGAGGGTGAAAACCCCGGAATTCCGCGGGAAAACCGGGATTGAGTAGAGGTTTAAGGTAAAAATTCAGAAAATCAGTGTCGAGCGTCACAGGAATATGATGCGATCTGCCTAGTGAAACCCGGGTTTAGCGGCTTTACTGCGCAGATGGGCCGTGTCTGGCGGACAGCGTTGCCGCATCGAGTACTTCGTTGAAGATCGCGCCACCAGGTTCCAAGCCGCGGCCCGCGGCCAAGTTGGGCAGGAGGACCGGAGAGAAACCCAGGGCGACGGTAAGTTCCGAAACCGTCTGGGCATCCTGCTTGTTATCCGAGGCGACGCCCAAGGCGCGTTGCGCGGATTGCTTGGTTGCCCGATCCGCGTCCATGTCCCAATGGCTGATGTGATTGAGGGCTTTGACCACGCGAGAGCTCTTGAAATGGGTTGCAATGCCTTCGGAGCTGGACAAGCCAGCGTCAAGTGATGTTTCCAGCCAGTCGGGAAGCGGCTCGTCTTCCCAGCGATTGGTCGCATCCACCAGCAAGATGCAAGCCAGGGATGGGACATCAATGTCGTCGAGTTCCTCTTGGGGCACCATGAGCACCACCAAATCGGCATCCTCGGCAATGTCTTCGGCCAGTACGGCGGTGGCATGCGATGCGTACTGTGCCAGGTGGTACTTCATCATCCGTGGAGGCCTGGAACCTGCGATGCGTACGTCGATTCTGGCCGATGCTGCTGCGCGGGCGAGGGCTGTACCGGCTCGTCCCGCTCCGAGGATTCCAATCCGCTTGATGCTCATAACCTCCAGCCTAAACGCGAAAGCCATGGTGGCATGCAAATCATTGCATGCGACCATGGCTTCTGGACCTAGCGAAAGGCCATCAGCTCCAGAGCGGAGCCAGGGACTTGTACAGCTGCTGTACGCCCAAGACGATGAACAGCGCAGCGGTAATCGCCAGTGCGGTGTTGGTATGCCAGCGGTTGGCCCATGCCTTGGGGATGCGCTTGCCGTTGAGCAGGCCCAGGAGGGTGACTGCCAGGAATGGCATGAACAGCGCACCGAGGACGCCATAGGCCAGAATCAGGGCAATTGGCTTGTCCAGCAGGAACAGCACCATTGGCGGGAAGGTCAGCCACAGGACATAGAACTTGAAGTACTTGCCGCCGGTCAGGGTATCCGGGTGGTTTGCCGGCTTCTTGCGCATATGGCCCCAGAAGTCGGCGAACATCAGGGAAACGCCGTTCCATACGCCGATGATCGACGAGAAGGACGCGGCCCAGAAACCAATGAGGAAGCCGTTGCCTACGACATCGCCGTATTCGGCCTTCAGCACGTCGCCCAGTTCCAGCAGGCCCTTGTCGCCACCGGAGATGCTCACGCCGGCGGCGCGAACAACTTCCGCGCCAACGATCAGCATGGCCAGCACGAAGATGCCGGTCATGACGTAAGCCATGGAGTTGTCGATGCGCATGACCCGCATCCACTTAGGGGTGTACCAGCCTTTTTCGCGCAGCCAGTAGCCGTAAGCGGCCAAGGTGATGGTACCGCCGACGCCGCCAGCCAACGCCAGGGTGTAGACCACGCCGCCTTCCGGGATCATCGGGATCAGGCCCTTGAGCATTTCCGGAATATTGGGCACAGCGATGAAAGCCAAGCCCACCACGGTTACGAACATGATGCCCACCAGTACAGCGGTGATCTTCTCGAAGAAGCTGTACTTTCCGAACCAGACCATCACGAAGCCCAGCAGGCCCATGATTACTGCCCAGATTTTCAGATCCACTGCCGGCATCAAGGCTGCCAGCGGCAATGCAGCGGAACTCATCGCTGTAGCGCCGTAAACGAAGCCCCAGATGATGATGTAGGGACCGAAATACCAAGTGGTCCACTTGCCCAGGGTCTTCCAACCCTCGAAAATGGTTTTGCCAGTTGCCAGGGTGTAGCGGCCGGCGCCTTCAACCAGAACAATCTTCAGGATCACGCCGACAATCACTGCCCAGAGCAGCGCATAGCCGTACTGGCTGCCGGCTACTAGTGTGGCAACCATGTCGGCGGCGCCAACGCCGGTCGCCGCAACGACCAGTCCCGGGCCAATGACTTTCCAGCGCGGCGGGCCGCCACCGTCTAGGTCGGCGCGTTGCGCCTGGATGTTTTCGCTCATTTGATTTTCCTTTTGCCACAGTGCGATGCCGCCGCGGAGTCGCATCGGCAGTGACGCGGACCACGGGGGTGTGAGATCGTATTCAATCTTGGTAGTGATCTTTCTTACTGGCAAACTCACAGTCAAGTACTAACACTTTCTTAGGAATGCAGTGACCTGGAGAACACTGCGTGCCCCGATTGGTAGAATTGAGCAGTTACCCATGGGCGCCGAGCCCGGATCTGAACGTCGAGGATGATGCCGTGCAGCTGTTGATCGTCGAAGACGACCACGCCGTCGCCCGCGCCCTGATCGATGCCGTGAGTGCCGCAGGCCATCAGGCCGAGCATGTCAGCCGCGGTGCTGACGCGCTCTTGAAGCACCACAATGCACAGATGATCCTGCTGGATCTGGGCCTGCCGGATATGGATGGACTGGAAGTCCTGCGCAAACTGCGCCAAATCAGTGAAGTCCCCGTGGTCATCCTCTCGGCGCGCAATGACGAGCGGAGCGTTGTCCGGGGACTGCGCCAGGGTGCCGACGATTTCCTGGTCAAGCCCATCGGGCTGGCGGTTCTTCTCGCACGCATCGATGCGGTGGCCCGCCGCGCCAAGGTCCAATCCAATGACAATGGCGGTGTGCTCATCGCCGGCGGACTACGTATGGACACCGGGAAGCACGAAGCAATTCTGAATGGACGGCACCTCCAGCTGACCGCCAAGGAATTCGAGCTGCTGGCATTGCTGGCCCAGCATGACGGAGCGGTGGTTACCAGGGAGCAGATTCTTGACCGCTTGTGGGGCGACGCGTTCGTGGCGGTGTCGCGCTCCTTGGATGTGCACCTCACCGGTTTGCGCTCCAAGCTTGCTGCGCCCGGGATGATCGTGAACGTCCGCGGAGTCGGCTACCGGCTAGAGACGCCAAACCCGTGAGGCTGCGCGTACTGGGAATCCTGGGCACGCTGCTGCTTGTAATCGTCGCCATCGTCAGCGCGATGCTGTTGCAGAGCGTCAGCCGTGATGCCACCGCTGAAGTCCAGCTGAACCGGTTATCGGCATTGAACCGCTTTGTCCAGCTTGCCGCCCATGCTGATCTGGCAAATGACATGTCGCTGCTCCAGCTGGAGATGGACACCTATAGCGACCTCTATGGCGAAGGGCTGCTGATCAATCTGGGCCAGCGGCAACTGGTCTCGGGCAGTATCGATCCTGCGGATCCCGACGTCGCTGGCACCGTGCGCGATTCAGAGCTGAATCTGGGACTGGTCCAGATCCCGCCGATCGATCCTCTCTCGGATGCCACCGCCTTGCTCTCGCAGCCGTTCGGCAATTCTGCCCAAGTGCTCGGCTCTGTCACGATGCAAGTGAACTTGGAAACTGCACGCGCCAAGGTGCTGGAAAAGTCCAGCCTGCTGTGGCTTGTCGTCATTTCCATTGGCGCTGGACTCCTGCTCTTGGCCGACCGCCTGACCTTCTGGGTGCTCCGTCCGGTGCACCAGCTCAATGATGCCGTCAATGACATTGCGCGGCATCAGGCACCGGTCCTCCTCGAAGAGCAAGGCCCACCGGAACTGCGCCGGCTATCGCGGTCGCTGGGCAGCATGGCCCGAACTATGGCCGAGAGCCTGAAGCAGCAGCAGGAGTTCATTGCTGAAACTTCCCATCAGCTCCGCAACCCCGTTGCCGCCTTGCGGTTGCGCGTGGATCTTTTGAAGATGCGCATGGGCGACCAAGCGGATCCCGCCGGAGTGCACGCGGTGGAAAACGAACTGCATCGGGTGGAAACCTTGCTGGACGGTGTCATGCGCTTGGCCAGCGCCGAGCATCGGCTAGCCGAGCAAAATGCGGGGGAGTCCTTACCCGAGACAGCCGTGCACGGCCAACAAGTCGACGTCGGGCAAATGCTCGCCGAGGAGGTCGAACGCCAATCCGAGGTTGCCCGGCAACGGGGAAACCAGCTGCTGCTCGATGGCAGTGCCACCTCGGGGCCGACCGCCATGGTGTGGTGCAACGGATTCGATTTGCAGCAGATGCTCGCAGAACTACTGGAAAACGCGTTCAAGTACGCTCCTGGCAGCAAGATCGTCCTGGGCCTGCGGCTCGATCCGGGAACTGCCAGCATCCAAATACAGGATCACGGTGCCGGAATGAACGCTGCTGAACTCGCGAATGCAGGCGAGCGATTCTGGCGTGCAGAACGTGTACGGCACAGTCCGGGAACAGGTTTGGGACTGGCTATCGTGGATCGCTTGGCGCGCGCGAATGCCGGTGAGCTCACGCTTGAATCGGCTCCGGGCGAAGGGCTCAAAGCAACGATCAGCCTGCCCCTGCATGGCGGCAAGCCCGAGGTGCCCGATGAATCCTGAGCCCATGCCGTCGCGGCGGAACTTGCTTCGATATCTCCTGGCAGCCCCAGTCGCCGCCGGACTGCCAGTACTGAGTTCCTGCAGCTCGTTGCCCGCTGCGCATCGATTGGATATCGCCTCCGGTGAAGACGGGGGCATGTACTTCCAATTTGCCTCGTTGCTCTCCAACGCCTTGGTGGACCACGGCGTCGCCGAGCATTCCACAGCCCTCAACACCCAGGCCAGCGCCCAGAATCTGGCGATGCTCGCAGAAAACAAGGCCGGGCTGGCTCTTGCCCTAGCCGATACGGTGGACCAGTACCGGAAGGACAGTGCTCCACACGCGCAGCCGCTGGCCCTGGGCCGCGTCTACCAGAACTATTTCCATTGCATCATCCGCACAGCAGCCGGGATTAGCTCGCTGCAGGATCTGGCAGGACGCACCATCGGCACCGGCGCGCCAGGGTCAGGTACGTGGGTGACCGGCCAGCGCATATTGCGGGCAGCGAAGCTGAAGAATCGCGGGATCGCGCCCAAGGAGCTGCAGTACGGGTACGTGGCAGGGCTGGAGGCGCTGGGCAAGGGAAGCATTGACGCGTTGTTCCTTTTCGGCGGCCTGCCGGTTGCTTCGCTGAGCCGGCTCGCTTCAGCCATGGACTTGGGCCTGCTCGATGTTTCAGCGGTGCTGCCGCAGCTGCGCGAGCAGTACCCGGATCTCTACGACGGGGTAGTCATCCCGGAGGGAACCTACCGCGGAATCAAGTCCGTGGAGACGATCGGGGTTGGCAACCTGTTGATGGCGCGCGCGGACATGCCCGAGGAGCTGGCCGGAGCCGTCGTCAAGCTCCTGGTCGCCCATGCCGATCAGCTGGTGCCAGAATCCAGTGCCGGCATCCAGTTCTTGACCCCCGAAACCTTGGTCAGCACCGGAGGCCAGCCCCTGCACCCGGGCGCGAGGAAGGCCTACCAGGAACTTCACGGCTAGAAATTGCGCACGTGCGCACACGACGGTGAGGGCTTTGCCCACTAGTGTGTATTGCAAAGCACTGCTACGAGAGGATCATTGGCGATGTCCACTGCTGGCGACATTCCACTCATGGAAAATGAAGCCGTAGAGATCTGCAGGAAACTGATTCAGATCGACACGACGAACTATGGAGGCAACAAGGGCGCGGGGGAGCTTGAAGCCGCCCGCTATGTCGCTGGGCTGCTCGAGGACGTCGGCCTGGATAACACGATCTATGAATCCGCTCCCGGGCGGGCCAACGTGGTCACCCGCATCCCGGGGGCCGATCGGGCATTGCCGGCCCTGGTCGTGCACGGCCACCTGGATGTCGTGCCGGCCATCGCCGAAGACTGGAGCGTGGATCCTTTCGGGGCCCGGATCATCGATGGGATGATCTGGGGACGCGGAGCGGTGGACATGAAGAACATGGACGCGATGATTATCGCCGCCATCCGGCACCTGCAACGCGAGAACATCACCCCGCGGCGCGATCTGGTCATCGCCTTCTTCGCCGATGAGGAAGCTGGCGGGGACTATGGCTCCGGCTGGATGGTGCAGAACCATCCCGAACTCTTCGCCGGGGCGGCCGAGGCCATTAGCGAAGTCGGCGGGTTCTCGGTCGAAATCAACGGCCGCCGGGCCTACATGCTGCAGACTGCGGAAAAGGGCATCGCCTGGCTGAAGCTGGAATCCAAGGGCATGGCCGGCCATGGCTCGCAGCTCAACACCGATAATGCGGTCACCCATCTGGCAGGAGCCGTCCATCGCATCGGTGAGCATCAATGGCCGCTGTCCTACACCAAAACCACCCGCGCATTGCTTGAGCAGGTGGCCGAGCTGTCCGGACTGGACTTCGATGAAGCCGATCCGGCCCCGCTGCTCTCGGCCATGGGCAATGTCTCGCGCTTCGTCGGGGCTACCTTGCAGAACACCGCGAATCCCTCCGCCCTGGAGGCAGGCTACAAGCACAACGTCATTCCCGGGCAGGCCCAAGCGCTGATCGACTGCCGCACCCTGCCCGAGCAGCACGAAGCCACCTTGCAGACCCTGCGTGAACTGGCCGGGGAACACGTCGAGCTGTCCATGGTGCATGAGCAGGAATCCCTGGAGGTGCCCTTCGCCGGTGCGCTGGTGGATTCCATGATCGCGTCGTTGCTGGCTGAAGACCCGGATGCCGTGGTTCTGCCCTATATGCTCTCTGGCGGAACCGATAACAAATGGCTGGCCAAACTGGGGATCACCGGCTACGGATTCGCGCCGCTGCAACTTCCTGCCGAGCTGGATTTCACCGGAATGTTCCATGGCGTCGATGAACGCGTGCCGGTGGACTCGATCAAGTTCGGCGTGCGGGTGCTGCAAAACCTCTTGCAGGAATACTAGAACCAGCGTTGGCCCAGCCAGCACAACAGAATCCAGGAGCAGAATCCTTGACCATCGAATCCATACTGAGCGACGAGCTGCTTGAGCGTTTCCGGGACCGGGCCGCCGGCTATGACGAGTCGAACTCGTTCGCCATCGAAGACTTCAACGAACTGGTGGAACTGGGCTACCTCAAGGCGCTGGTGCCGGCAGAGCGCGGGGGACTGGGGTGGAACTTCCAGACCCTGGCCCTGGCCCAGCGCCGCCTGGCCACCGCGGCACCCGGCACGGCCCTGGCGATCAACATGCACCAGGTATGGGCAGGCGTCGCGTACTTGCTGCAGGCCCGCGGGGACCGGCGCCTGGATATGGTGGCCGATTGGATTGCCGAGGGCGAAGTGATGGCGTTCGGGATTTCGGAGCCCGGCAACGACGCGGTGCTCTTCGACTCGAAGACCAGGGCGAGAACCGCTGCCGATGGCTCGGTGGAGTTCAACGGCGTGAAGATCTTCACCTCGCTGGCACCGGCGTTCACCCGATTGGGGGTGTTCGGCAAGGATGAGGAATCCGGGGAACTGGTTCATGGCTTCGTAGCCAGGGGCGAGGGCGTGCATTCCCTCGACGACTGGAACACCCTGGGCATGCGGGCCAGCCAGTCGCACACCACGAAGCTGGAAAATGCGGTCGCCCCGCGCGAATGGGTGCATAGCCGGCTGCCGGCCGGCCCTAACCAGGACCCGCTGGTTTTCGGCATCTTCGCATCCTTCCTGACCCTGACCGCAAGCGTCTACGTGGGCATCGCAGATCGCGCGGTGACCCTGGCCCAGGAGGCCCTGGGCCAGCGGGTGCACCAGGACGGGACCCGGTATGCGCAGGATGTGCGGGCCCGCGGGCTCTTGGCCGAAGCGGCGATGCGCTTGCTGGCCCTGGATGCCCTGCAACGCTCGGTGGCCGGTGACCTGGAGGCCAAGGCGGATCACCAGGGCGCGTGGTTCCCCAAGCTGGTGACGCTGCGCACACTGGCAGGGGACACTGCACGGGAGAACATCCAGGTGGCCGGACAGCTGCTGGGCGGTGGCGGATATTTCCGGGGATCGGAGTTCGAACGGCTCTACCGCGACGTGCAGGCCAGCTGGTACCACCCGTCCAATGCCGCCTCGGCAGCCAATACGGTGGCCTCGTGGCTGGTAGGCCCGCTCGACAGCTGAGGCAAGGACCCGCGATGGCCGTGAGGGCCAATCGCGGGCATGGTGCCATGTGCCCAGTTGCCGGTTCAGGGAGCCAGGGTGCTGCGAATGCGCATCACCCGGCGGCGCAGCCAGTACTTTTGGGCGCCGCCTTCATAGCGGCAGGTGCGCATGAGCTCCCATTTGCCGTTATCGGCGTGCTCCCGCAGGGCGGCGCGGGCGACATGCTTTGGTTCGCCCGGGAAAGAAGTTATGACCAGGTATTCAAAGCGCTGGTCATCGGGATGATGCAGCGGTGGCTTAATTCTTTCTTCGAGCATCCTGCCCCCTATCTAAAGAACGCCGTGCGTTGTAGCCTCATGCTATGAGTACTGAACCGAGTTTTGCACTGCAAGCATTTATTGCACGCCTGGAGCAGCACCTGGCAATTGTGTCGCAGAGCCGCGGTGCTGGCGAGGCATCCGTCGACGCGGCTTTCGGCGCGCTGGCCGATGCCTTCGAAGACTATGAAGACGCCCTCTACGATCAGTATTCCGAGTTATTGCCCTTCACCATACCCTCGGATGATGCGTGAGTACGACCACGGAGTGAATTTTTCCTATTCCGTGTTTCTGAGTCCGGATAGTCGCAATCGGTGAAGTAATGTCGAGGGGTGAATTGGTTTGAAGCAGCTTTCCTAGGATTGATCCAGGGCCTGACCGAGTTCCTCCCGATCTCGTCCTCAGCCCACTTGCGTATCGTTGGCGAACTCCTGCCCAACGCCCAAGACCCCGGAGCGGCATTTACCGCCATTACCCAGCTGGGTACCGAAACCGCAGTGATCGTCTTCTTCTGGCGTGACATCGTGCGGATCATCGGCGCCTGGTGCAAGGCACTGGCCGGCAAGATCCCGCATTCGGATCCGGATGCCAAGATGGGCTGGCTGATCATTATCGGCTCCCTGCCGATCGCGATCCTGGGCCTGCTGCTGGAAGACTACATCGACACGAACTTCCGTTCGCTGTGGATTGTTGCGACCATGCTGGTGGTCTTCGGGCTGATCCTGGCCATCGCCGACCACTTCGGCAAGCAGCAGCGCACCTTGGACAAGCTGACCGTCAAGCACGGCATCTTCTACGGTTTCGCCCAGGCCATGGCCTTGATTCCGGGCGTCTCGCGTTCGGGCGGCACCATCACCGCAGGTTTGCTCATGGGCTACACACGTGAAGCCGCAGCCCGCTACTCGTTCCTGCTGGCGATCCCGGCGGTGTTCGCTTCGGGCCTGTACAAGCTGGTGAAGTCCTTCGACGAACCAGGTGTCTACACCCTGGCGCAGACCGGTGTCGCTACCGTCGTGGCCTTCGTTGTCGGCTTCCTGATTGTGGGCTGGTTCCTGAAGTTCGTTTCCACCCACTCCTACCGCTTCTTCGTCTGGTACCGCATCCTGCTGGGCCTGGCGCTGTTCGTCGCTCTGGGATTGGGCTTGATAGCCGCCTGATCCAGGTTTTCCAAGATGTCCGTGGACTGCTTCACGGGCATCTTGCAGTTAACGGGAATAAACCTCGCCTTGCTTCACTTGGAGTTAAAGGAAGAAATACGTCGCATCTGCGAAAGGATGTCCATAAGTGCACGCGTGGAATAACCCTGAGGTACCTCAGGTGGCTGGTTCAGCACCAACACTGGAACTTTTCAATACCGCCACCGGAGCCCGACAGGCCACTGCGCCAGCGGATGAAGCTATTGCGCCGGCCAGCATGTACGTTTGCGGTATCACCCCCTATGACGCCACCCATATGGGCCACGCCGCCACATATGTCACCTTTGACCTGGTGCAGCGCACCTGGCGCGATGCCGGTCGCACCGTGGCCTACACCCAGAACATCACCGACGTGGACGACCCGCTGCTCGAGCGCGCCGCAGCCACCAACGTCGATTGGCGCGAACTGGCCGAGTCGCAGATCCAGCTCTTCCGCGACGACATGGAAGCCCTGAACGTCATTCCGCCGCAGAACTACATCGGCGCGGTGGAATCCATCCACTGGCTGGTCCCGGTGGTCGAGCAGCTTCTCGATGCGGATCTGGCCTACCGTGTGCCAGCTGGTGCCGATGGGGTGGAAGGCGACGTGTACTTCGACACCCTGGCCGCCCAGAACGATGCCTGGAAACTGGGTGCCGTTTCGAACTACGACCGCCAGACCATGCTCGGCTTCTTCGCCGAACGCGGCGGGGATCCGGATCGTGCCGGCAAGCGCGATGCGCTGGACCCGCTGCTGTGGCGTGCCGCCCGCGAGGGCGAGCCGTCATGGGATGGCGGCAAGCTCGGTTCCGGCCGCCCGGGCTGGCACATCGAATGCTCGGTGATTGCCCGCAAGACCCTGCCGGCCCCCTTCACCGTCCAAGGTGGCGGCTCGGACCTGATCTTCCCGCACCACGAATTCTCCGCGGCCCACGCAGCTGCTGGCGATAACGCGGAACTCGCGCAGACCTACGTGCACACCGGCATGGTGGGCCTGGACGGCGAAAAAATGAGCAAGTCCCTGGGCAACCTGGTGCTGGTTTCCAAACTGCGCGAAGCTGGCGTCGAGCCGGTAGCGATCCGCGCCGTACTGCTCTCCCAGCACTACCGCAGCGACTGGTTCTGGACCGAGCAATTGCTGGCCGCAGCGCAGCAGCGGGTGGCTGCCTGGCGCCAGGCCTTGGCCACCACCAGCACCGAGGACGCAGCCAAGGTAGTGGAAAGCATCCGCAAACACATGGCAGATGACATCGATGCGCCCTCCGCGCTGGAGGCACTCGACCGGTGGGCGGCACAGCCGGCCGGCTCGAATGGCGACGGCGCCGAAGCATTGCGCCACGGCATCGACGCGCTGCTGGGGCTCAAACTCTAGGAAGCTGCGCGCCAAGCATCCCGGGGTCCGGCTTCAGATATCGAAGTCGGACCCCGGGCTGTCTTTGCGGTACTTTCCCCGGCGGCGCAGATAGCGTTCGAATTCCCGGGCAATGGACTCGCCGCTGGCCTCGGGAAGCTCGCTGGTGTCCGTTGCCTGCTCCAGCTGTTCAACGTACTTGGCCACATCCGGATCCGCTGCCGCGAGCTCATCGACCCCATGCTTCCAGGCCAGCGCATCCTCGCGCAGCTTCTGGTCCGGCACGGAGACCGGGATGACTTCCTCCAGCAGCTCGATGATGGCCAGTTGCACCCGCGGGCTGGGGGACTGCGCAACATAGTGGGAGAGCTGCGCCCACAGCGACAGGCTCGGGATCCCGTACCGTTCGAACTCCACGCCGAGCACCGAGGGGATTCCGGTGGGCCCCTCATAGGTGGAGGCGCTGATCCTCAGGTGCTCCTGGAACCGCGGATCGTCGCTGGCCAGCGAGGTCGGCACCGGCCGGGTATGCGGCACATCAGCCAGCAAGGCGCCCAGGGTGAGCACGGCATGGGCATTGTGGGATTGGGCCACCTTGATGATCCGCGAGCAGAAGGTCTGCCATTTGAACGTCGGCTCGACACCCAGCACCACCAGCAGGTCGGCGGCCGCCTGGGGCAAATGGATCTTGAAGATCTCGGTGCACGGCCAGTCCACTACGCGCCCGCTCCCAGTGCGCCGGGTCTTGGGCCGGGTGAACTGGTAGTCGTAGAAATCGTCCTCGCCCACGGTGGCCACATGCTCATGGGCGTTGGACTCGAGCAGCAGGCGGACGGCGTCCGTGGCCGCCGAACCGGCGTCGTTCCACCCCTCGAAGGCAGCCAAGACGATGGTGGGGCGAATCTCATGCTGGGTCTTGGCGATATAGCTATTCAGCGTCGGGGCGTGGTATTCCTCGTTCATTGAAGACTCCTTGGCAGCACTCGATGCTCTCGGCGTGGCTCGCCGAAGCGGCTTAGCCCCACTCTTCCATCTAGAATGGACTCATGCCAAGCACCAGTTTTGACTTTGCCGCCGGAACCGAGCCCGCAACCCCGCAAGCTGTCCTGTGGGATATGGACGGTACGCTGATCGACACCGAACCCTATTGGCTGGCTGCCGAAGCTGAGCTGGTGGCTTCCCATGGCGGCTCATGGAGCCATGAACAAGGCCTGGCCCTGGTCGGCAACGCCTTGCCAGATGGCGCCCGGGCCCTGCAGCAGGCCGGGGTCAAGCTGGAGATCCGCGAGATCATCGACTGGCTCTCTGCCCGGGTGGTTGCCGGCATCCGCCGCGAGATCCCCTGGCGGCCAGGAGCCCGCGAATTGCTCGCGGCGTGCAAGCAGGCAGGCATCCCGCAGGCCCTGGTGACCATGTCCGAGCGCAGCATCGTCGATGAACTGATGCTCAGCATCCCCGAAGGCACCTTCCAGGCCAGCGTTACCGGCGAAGAAGTCGCCAACGGCAAGCCGCACCCGGAACCTTATCTGGCTGGACTGCAGCTGCTTGGCCAGTGCACCGGGAAAGAACTGGAAGCAGCCAGGTGCATTGGTTTCGAGGATTCCGTGCCGGGCATCGCCTCGGCGGCCGCGGCCGGGCTGCATGCGGTGCTGGTCCCCAACGCCACCGACCCGGGCGAAGGCAATTGGCGCCGGATCGACAGCTTGGCATCCGTGGATGTACATGAAATGACTCGATGGTTGGTGCAGGTTAGCGCGTGAGCGACACTCAGGAAAAGTCCCCTGGAATCAAGCTGGGGCGTATCGGCGGCGTCCCGGTCTACCTCTCCAGCTCGTGGTTCATCATCACCGCGGTCATCACCTTCAGCGTCGGCATCCAGCTTTCGCGCGGCGGAATCATTCCGCCGCTGAACGCCTACCTGATGGGCCTGGCCTGCGCGGTGGCTATTGCCGTGGCCGTGCTGATCCATGAGGTCGCGCACGCGATGACCGCGCGCGCCTTCAAGTGGCCCGATGCGCACATCGTGTTGACGCTGATGGGCGGGCACACCCAGTTCGGTTCCTTCAAGGCCAAGCCCGGCGCCTCGCTCTGGGTGGCACTCTCCGGACCGCTGTCGAACTTCCTGCTGGCCGGACTCGGCTGGCTGGTGATCGAGAACGCGCCCATGGGCGTGTACCCGAACCTGCTGCTGGACTTCTTCGTCTATGCCAACCTGCTGCTCGGCGCCTTCAACGCGCTGCCCGGGCTTCCGCTCGATGGCGGGCGGCTGGTCGAATCGATCGTCTGGAAGGCCACCGGATCCCAGTTCAAGGGCACCATCGCCTCGAGCTGGGTGGGCCGGGCAATCGCCGTGGGCCTGGTCTTCTACTTCGTGATCTATCCTCTGGTACGCGGCGAGCAGCCCGAGATCATCACGGTGGTGGTCGGCATCATGGTGGCGATGTTCATGTGGCAAGCCACCACGCAGCTGATTGCGCACTCCAAGATGATGCTGAACCTGCCCACCGTGATCGCCACCGACTTGATGCGCCCGGCTTCGGCCATGGTTTCGCACGCAACCGTAGCCGACGTGCTCTCCCGCCAGAACGCTCGCGGGGGAGAGATCATCCTGGTCGACCCGAAAGGGATGCCGGTCGGGGTCATCGATGCGCAGGCACTGTCCCGGGTGGACCCGAACCAGGCGGCCCAGGTTCCGGCCCTGGCCGTGTCCCGTGCCCTGGGCCAGGGCGCGATCGTGGCCGAGGATTCCGATGGCCGCGCACTGATCGACTACCTGGCCAGCGTGGACAGCGCCGAATACGCGGTGATCAGCGCCACCGGGCAGGTGGTGGGCCTGCTGCACCAGCGGCAGATCGTCAACGCCGTCACCGGACGCCGCAAGTAAACTCTATACAGACTGAAAAGCACCAAGAAAAGGATCACATCAGTGAGCGAAGCTAAGAGCCAGGCGCCGCACGGCGCGGCAGCCCGTCGCGGCCCCTTCCGTGTCGGCGACCGCGTGCAGCTGACCGACGAGAAACGCCGGATCAACACCATCACCCTGCAGCACGGTGGAGAGTTCCACACGCACAAGGGCGTGCTGCCGCACGAGGCCATCATCGGCCTGCCCGAAGGCTCGGTCATCGAGAATATCGACGGCTTCCGCTACCAGGCCCTGCGCCCGCTGGCCAAGGATTTCGTGCTCTCCATGCCGCGCGGCGCCACCGTGGTCTACCCGAAGGATGCCGCGCAGATCGTGCAGTTCGGCGACATCTTCCCGGGCGCACGCGTCGTCGAAGCCGGCGTCGGTTCCGGCGCGCTGTCCATCTCGCTGCTGCGCGCGGTCGGCGATGAGGGCTTCCTGCACTCCTTCGAGCGACGCGAGGAATTCGCCGATATCGCCCGCGGCAACATCTCCACCGTCTTCGGTGGCGAGCACCCCTCGTGGCAGATCTCCATCGGCGACTTCCAGGACAGGGTCGTCGAGCTGGAAGAACCGGGCAGCATCGACCGCGTGGTCCTGGACATGCTCAGCCCCTGGGAGTGCCTGGATGCGGTAGCTACCGTGCTGGCGCCGGGCGGCGTGTGGACCAACTACGTGTCCTCGGTGACCCAGATGTCCCGCGTGGTCGAGGCCATCCGTGCTTCGGGCCAGTTCACCGAGCCAGAGTGCTTCGAAACCCTGGTGCGCGGCTGGCACGTCGACGGCCTGGCTGTCCGCCCGGATCACCGGATGGTGGCGCATACCGCATTCCTGATCACCTGCCGCCGACTGGCCGATTCCGCCGATGGCATCCCGAAGGCCAAGCGCATCAAGGAGCACTCGTACTCCGATGAGGACCTGAGCGCATGGACGCGCGATCACGCCGAGGGCGAGTGGACCGCTGAAGCACTGGGCGAGCGCGGCTTGTCGGATAAGAAGCTGCGCCGGGCCGCCCGCGATGCCAACCAGTCCGTGCGCGTGCGTGCCGCTGAAGAAGGCGCCGAAGGCGCTGGCGGCGAAGCCTGAGCTGCAACCATATATTGAGACATTGCGTCTCATTATGTGACATTGGGCCCCGAGTGTTCTGCACTCGGGGCCTTCAGTTCCTAGGATGGAAGCAAGACGGTGCGCCAAGCACCGGAAAAAACCTCATCAGGGCGCACGAACCGCCCCGGTGACGTTGGATGTTGGAGGTTGGAACGTGAACGATAATCGCGAGGCAGAACAATTGGCCGAGCGGCTGCAGATGACCGAACGCCAGGTCAACGTGCTGCGCGACAAGAATCGCAACCTCGACAAGCAACTCGCCGGGATCAGCGGCAATAACAAGCGCCTGGTGGCCCTGCTGGAAACCACCCGCGAGCAGATCATCAACCTGAAGTCGGCGCTGGAAAAAGACGGGGACACTCCCTTCAGCCACGGCACCATCGTGGCCAAGCACCCGCGCAAGCACCCCGAACCCGGGCTCGGCATCGAATCCACCGGCGCCCAGTCCGCAGATGTCATCTACTCCGGGCGCAAGATGCGCGTGGCCGTCAGCCCGCTGATGGATTTCGACAAGCTGGTCATCGGCCAGCAGGTGCTGCTCAATGAAGCACTGGTGATCGTCGCGGCCCTGGGATTCGAGGAGACCGGTGAACTGGTCACGGTCAAGGAACTGCTGGAAAATCACCACGCCGTAGTCATGGCCCGTGCCGATGACCAGCGCGTCGTTGAACTCGCTGGCCCGCTGCGCGAGATGCACCTGCGCGTGGGCGACCAGCTGGCCATCGACTCACGTTCGGGCATGGCGGTATCCCGCGTCCAGCTCACCGACATGCAGTCCCTGGTGCTCGAGGAAGTCCCGGACATTGCCTACTCGGACATTGGCGGGCTGAACTCGCAGATCGAAGCCATCAAGGACTCGGTGGAGCTGCCCTTCACCCACCCTGAGCTGTACCGCGAACACGGGTTGAGCGCGCCAAAGGGGATCCTGCTCTACGGCCCTCCGGGCTGCGGCAAGACCCTGATCGCCAAGGCGGTGGCGCACTCCCTGGCCCAGCGCGTCGTCGAGCGCAAGGAAGGGGCCAGCAACCGCAGCTACTTCCTGAACATCAAGGGTCCGGAGCTGCTGGACAAGTACGTGGGCGAAACCGAGCGGCACATCCGCCTGATCTTCGCCCGCGCCCGGGAGAAGGCGCTGCATGGAGATCCGGTGGTGGTGTTCTTCGACGAGATGGAAGCGCTGTTCCGTACCCGCGGCACCGGTGTCTCCTCGGATGTGGAAACCACCATCGTGCCGCAGCTGCTGGCCGAAATTGACGGCGTCGAGCGCCTGGATAACGTGATTGTCATCGGCGCGTCCAACCGCGAGGACATGATCGACCCGGCGATCCTGCGTCCGGGACGCCTGGATGTCAAGATCAAGATCCGCCGTCCCGATGCCGAGGGCGCCACAGAAATCTTCAGCAAGTACCTGACGACCGAACTGCCGCTGCATGCCGATGAGCTCGATGCCGATGCCGGGGATGCCGGCGCCACCATAGCGCGCATGATCCGCGGAGCCGTCCAGGCAATGTACTCCACCGAGCGGATCAACGAATTCCTCGAAGTCACCTATGTTACCGGTGCCACCGAAGTGCTCTATTTCAAGGACTTCGCCTCGGGCGCGGTCATCCACAACATCGTGGACCGCGCCAAGAAGCATGCCATCAAGGCGCTGATTACGCAGAACGAGCGCGGACTGAAAATGGAGTACCTGCTGCGTGCGGTGCGCGAAGAGTTCGCCGAGCACGAAGACATGCCCAACACCACCAACCCCGATGATTGGGCCCGGATTTCCGGCCGCAAGGGCGAGCGGATCAGCAACATCCGTTCCCTGGTCCAGCAGCAGGCCGGCAAATGAGCGCCCGTCGCCTGGTCGGCCTGGAAACCGAATACGGAATTATCCGCCCGAACATGCCCAAGGCCAACGCCACGGTGCTTTCGGCGCAGATCGTTGACGCCTACGCGCAATTGGTCGCCGAGCAGGATTCGGCGGCCAAGGCAGCACGCTGGGACTACAGCGACGAATCCCCGCTGCAAGATGCGCGCGGATTCGCCATGGACCGGGCCCAAGCGCATCCGAGCCAGCTGACCGACCTGGAGCCGGGGCTGGACGACGAGGGCATCTGGACCGCCGAATCCATTGCGCTGGATGGCAATGACGCGCATCTGGGTTCCACGCTCTATCAGGAGAAGGAATCCACGGATGTCGTGATGAATATGGTCCTGGGCAATGGCGCACGCCTGTACGTCGACCACGCCCACCCGGAATACTCCAGCCCCGAATCGATGACTCCGCGTGATGCGGTGCTCTGGGACCAAGCCGGCGATGAAGTGATGCGCCGCGCCGCGGCCGCCGCCCAGCGCCTGGGCAGCGGGGAACTGCTGCTGTACAAGAACAACACCGATAACAAGTCGGTCTCCTACGGCTCGCATGAGAACTACCTGATGCCGCGCGGCATCGAGTTCTCCTCGATTGTCCGCGGGCTCACCCCGTTCTTTGCCAGCCGGCAGATCTTCTGCGGTGCCGGCCGGGTGGGCCAGGGCATGCTCAACGAGCGCGCCGCCTTCCAGGTCTCCCAGCGTGCCGACTTCTTCGAGGCGGAAGTGGGCCTGGAAACCACGATCAACCGCCCGATCATCAATACTCGCGATGAACCGCACGCGAACTGGGACAAGTACCGCCGCCTGCACGTGATCATCGGGGATGCGAACCTCGGGCAGATTTCCACCCTGCTGCGCGTGGGCACTACCAACTTGGTGCTCTCGCTGATCGAAGCGGGGATGGCCCCGCAGCTGGAACTGGTCGAGCCGGTCCTGGCCTTGCAGCAAATCAGCCACGACCCCACGCTGAAGGCCAAGGTGCGGTTGCGCGGCGGGGTCCAGCTCACCGCCATTGAAATCCAGCGCCATTACCTGCATGCGGCAGAAAACTACTGTGCGGCACGCGGGATTGATGATCCGGACACCACCGAGATCCTCAGCCGTTGGGCGCAGATCCTGGATTTGCTCGAGCGCGACCCGATGGACGCGGCAGATCAGATTGACTGGATCGCCAAATACCAGCTGGTCAACGGCTTCGCCCAGCGCCACCAGCTTGAGCTGTCCGATCCACGCGTGGCGATGCTGGACCTGCAATGGGCTGATCTGCGGACCGACAAGGGCCTGTACTACCGCATGGCCGAACGCGGGGCCATCCAGAGGATCTTCAGCCAGCAGGAGATCAACCAAGCCGTGGGCGCCCCGCCGGAGGATACCCGCGCCTACCTGCGCGGCATGACCCTGCAGCGCTATGCGCCCTACGTCGTCGCAGCGAACTGGGATGCGTTGTCCTTCGCCGTCCCCGGGGCGCGCAAGATCAGCCGCTTCCACATGCCCGAACCGCTGGGCGGAACCCGTGCGCAGGTTGGCGAGCTGTTCGACACGCAGCTGGAGATTGCGGAATTTATCGACGAATTGGCCAGGCGTCGCTAATCGGCGCAGAATAGGTATGAGTCTCGGCGCGTAATTCCGGGATTCACGACGACTTAGGAGAAAACGATGACTCAGGAAAGCTTCTCGGCCCGCCGCAGCACCCAGAACCAGCAGGCCGAAACGGAACAGGTCCAGGTGAACACCACCGGCCAGTCCGCCGGCGTGGATGACCTGCTGGACGAGATCGACTCGGTGCTGGAATCCAACGCTGAAGAGTTCGTCCGCGGATTCGTGCAAAAGGGCGGCCAGTAAGCCCCAACGGGCACACAGCTTTGGAAGTCGTGTTCTGACCAATGTGGCGGAACCGCAGTTGAGGGGAAGTAGCTTCGCGTGGATCGCAGAATCTTTGGTCTGGAAACCGAATTCGGGCTGAATTATGTCCCGTCGGATGGGCGCCGGCTCACCCCGGAGGATGCCGCACGGCACCTGTTCAAGCCGGTAGTCAGCTGGGGGCGCAGTTCGAATGTGTTCCTGGAGAACGGCTCGCGCCTCTACCTGGATGTGGGATCGCACCCGGAGTACGCCACCGCGGAATGCGACCAGCTCAAGCAGCTGATCGCCCACGACCGCGCAGGGGAGGCGTTCATGCTGGACCTCGTTGACCAGGCAGAGGACCAGCTGGCCGAGGAAGGCCACGAAGGCCGGATCTACATGTTCAAGAACAATGTGGACTCCGCCGGGAACTCCTATGGCTGCCACGAGAACTACCTGATTCCACGCAAAATCGAGTTCAAGCGCCTCGCTGACATGCTCATCCCTTTCCTCGTCACCCGCCAGCTATTGTGCGGTGCCGGGCATCTGATCACCGATGAAGATCAGACCAAGTACGTCTTCTCCCAGCGCGCCGATCACATGTGGGAGGGGGTCTCCTCGGCCACAACGCGCTCGCGTCCGATCATCAATACCCGCGATGAGCCGCACGCCGATGCCGAGTACCACCGCCGGCTGCATGTCATAGTGGGCGACTCGTCGATGAGCGAAACCACCCAGCTGCTGAAGATCGGCGCCACCGACCTGGTGCTGCGCCTGATCGAATCCGGCGAAATCTACCACGATCTGCGACTGGAAAACCCGATTCGCTCCATCCGCCAGATCTCCCACGATTTCACTGGCCAGACCGTGGTGCGGCTCATGGGCGGCGACGAACCGACCGCACTGCAGATCCAGTGGATCCTCTTCGAATCCGTCAAGGAATTCATCGCCCGCCACGGCGCGCACCACGACCAGGTGGATACCGTCCTGGAATTGTGGGAACGCACGCTGAACGCAGTGGAAAGCCAGGACTTCTCGCTGATCGACCGGGACATCGACTGGGCTATCAAGCACAAGCTGCTCACGGGCTATGCCCAGAAGAACTCCCTGGAGCTCTCGGCGCCACGGATCGCGCAGCTGAACCTGACTTACCATGACATCGACCCGCAGCGCGGCCTGTTCCACCTGCTCAAGCGCCGCGGCCTGGCCAGCGCAGTCGTCTCCGACGCTGAAATCAATCAGGCTGTGAACAACCCGCCAGCCACGACACGCGCGGCACTGCGAAGCAAATTCATTCGCGCCGCCCGCGCCAATGGGCGACGCTATAGCGCCGATTGGGTCCACATGAAGTATGAGGATGGCCCGGGCGGAATTGTGCTGTGCAAGGACCCGTTCGCAACCACCAATTCACAGATTGACGAGCTCATTGAGCTGATGGGCCAGCAGCTTTAGCTAGCTGGAAACAAGTATTTACACAGCAAAAACCTCTAAGCTGGACGCAGATCATTACGGCCCTTGCCCTGTGCAAGCCCGCAATGCATGACCAGCTAGTCCAACCGGAAAGAAGATTCGTGCGAAAAGTTTTGGCAGTATGCGCCACCGCGTCCATCCTTGCCCTGGCGTCCTGCGGTTCGGGTTCGTCATCCCTGAGCGGCATCGACGTCAAGCCAGCAGAAGATAGCAAGACCGCACCTGAGGTCAAATTCGATGCGCCGCTCCTGACCGAAAAGTCAGAAGCAGTCACCGTGGTGGAGGGCGAGGGTTCCGACATCAAGGAAGGCGACACCATCCAGATCCAGTCGGGCCTGTACAAGACCATCGACGGCCTGCTGACCAATGAGAACTTCACTGCTGATCCGGCTCCCATGAAGGTTGACGAGACGCTCAAGGAGCAGATGCCCGAGCTCTACGAAACCCTGCTGAAGTCCCAGATTGGCGACTGGATCGCTTACGCAGCCATCGAAGGCGTTCAGCAGCCGGACGGGTCCATCGCCGAACCGGCCGAAGGCTCGCGTGCCGAACGGCTGATCGTGATCAAGATTGCGGACTCCAAGAGCCCTAGCCAGACGATGGGCAAGGAAGAAGTCCAGCAGCTCAAGGACGACGGCAAGCTCCCCACCGTGAAGACCGGCAAGGGCGATCCGCAGATCACCATCCCCAAGGACACCGAAGCCCCGGCAGGCCTGGCAGTGGACGTCCTTGAAGAAGGCGACGGCCCAGCGGTTGGCCAAACGTCCAAGGTCACTGCCCACTACCACGGCGTGCGCTGGGAAGATGGCAAGAAGTTCGACGGCAACTTCGGCAACGAAGAAGGCTTCGAAGCCGATATGGCCGGCGGAGTCATCCAGGGCTGGCTGCAGGGCTTCCAGGGTCTGAAGGAAGGCAGCAAGGTCTTGCTGACTGTCCCAACGGACTTGGCCTACGGCGAAACAGCTGAAGCCCAGGGGCGTCCTGCAGGACCACTGGTCTTCTACGTAGAATTAGACAAGGTAAGCGAAAGCAAGTAACAGAAAGGCCGTGACTATGTCGTTCGGAGAACGCAACTACGACCGCACCATGCCGGAGATCGATTTCCCGGGCACCGACGCTCCTGAAGAACTGGTCATCACCGACCTGGTCGAGGGAACCGGCGCCGAGGTCACCCCAGGCACCACCGTTGAAGCGCACTATGTAGGCGTTGCCTGGTCCACCGGCGAAGAGTTCGACTCTTCCTGGGGCCGCGGGCAGACCCTCGACTTCCCAGTGGGTGTCGGAATGGTTATCCAGGGCTGGGATCAGGGCCTGCTGGGCATGAAGGTCGGCGGCCGTCGCCGACTGGATATCCCATCGCACCTGGCCTACGGCGAGCGTGGCGCCCCAGGCGCCATTGCGCCTAACGAAGCACTGATTTTCGTTGTGGATCTGATGGGCACCAAGTAATTCCAAGTGCTGGCAATGGCCTCGATTAAATAATCGGGGCCATTGCTGTCCCAGAAGTCATCCTTATCGGCGAAAGTTGGTTAGTCTAGGCACGTGAGCACAAAGCAATCCCCGGGACCCAGCAAGGCAGAACGCCTGACCAGCCTCATCTATGCGCTGGCAACTAAATCACGGAAGTTCAACGCCGACCGCATTGGATCCTATTTGGTGCCAGGCGGTACCAAGGAGACCCGAGAGAAGGCGCTGGATCGCCTCAAGGACGATATCCGCAATGACTTCGGGTTGCAGCTGGACAAAGAAGTAATCGACGATGTTACGTACTACAGCATCGACACGACCGAGTGGTTCTTGCCGCCGGTGGAATTCAGCCCCGCAGAAGCCGGCCTGGTCGCATTGGCCGCGAGCCTTTGGAAAGACACCAAGCTCCAGTCATTGGGGCTCAATGCCGCGGCCCGAGTCACCGGCCATGATGGCGTGGCCTCGCCGGTCGCTCCGTTGGCCGGCTCATTGGTACCACGCCTTTCCATGGATGAACCGAACTTCCGCGAATGCGCCCTGGCGGTCTTCAACCGCAACACGCTCAAGTTCGCCTATACGTCCTCTGGCGGCGCACAGAGCGAACGAATTGTTGATGTGTGGGGGATCGGGCAGCGCTACGGCAACTGGTACTTCACCGGCTATGACCACACGCGGAAAGATACCCGTGTCTTCCGCCTCTCGCGGGTTCAGGGCAAGTTCACGAATTACCGGCATGGCGGCGCTAACGCCGACGGGCAGTACCACGCCCGCCCCCAGGATTTCGACATGACCCAGGTCTTGCAGGATTTCGACCTGCAGAATCCGGGACTGGTGGCAACGGTGCGGCTCTTGGGCGATGAAGCAATCCCGCTGCGCGCCCAGGCAGTAAATGGCCGCAGCGATCAGGATGAGCTGCAGATCGGCTATGCGGATCCGCATTCATTTGCCCAGCAGCTGGCAGCTTATGGTCCGGCCGTGAAAGTCCTGGGACCCTCCGAACTGGTGGCCCAGGTGCGCCGGATTCTGCGCGACGCGCGCAGCTCCCAGACCAGCCAGGGCAACCAGGATGCCTACGCAGAGGTGAATTTCCGTCCGCATCGCGCCACCGGCCGTGGCACCACCACAACTCAGGTCATGCGAAATATCGACATGATCCAGTATGTGCACGCCCATGGTGCCGTAGAAATCGAAGCGCTGGCAGAACGCTACTCCATGAGCGTTGCCAAGGTTCGTGAAGAGCTGGCCATGATCATGATGTGCGGTGTCCCGTACGGCCAGCATGACGAACTGATCAACGTCAATGACGGCGACGTTGAATCCGATACCGTTACGATCTCCAATGCAGCCCTGCTGGCCGAGCCGCAGAAGCTGGCGCCGCTGGAAGCAGTAGCCGTGCTCGGCGGGCTCAACGCCCTGGCAAGCATTCCCGAGTTCGAGCACCAGCAGGTGCTCGACGCGGCACTGGCCAAGGTGAATTCCGCGGTGGCCCGTTTTGACGGCTGGAGCGGGGCGCTGGGCTTCGCACTGTCCAAGGCGCGCGAGAACGATATTCCGCAGCAGCTGATTCAGGCGATTCGTTCCCAAGACGTCGTGCGCATCGATTATTACTCGGCCCGTTCGCGAACTCACCAGGTTCGCGATGTGGAACCGATCCGGCTCATTGAAGACGGAGCGGTGCAGTACCTGCGGGCTTGGTGCCGAAAGCGCCAGAGCCTATTAACTTTCCGGGTGGACCGGATGTTAAGTGTGGAAACTGCCGGTGAACAATTCGAGCTGGCGGCTCGGCATGAAGACCAGCAAGATGTCCAGATCCGGTATGCCTCCAACGACGATGACTTAGAGGTCATGGTCTATGTAGACGCCGAGATCTTGCCGGTTATCGAAGCTTTCCATCCTCTTTCCTGGTCCACGGGAAAGGTCGGTACGGGGTATCTGGCCAACGTCCGGTTCTCGGATCACCAGGTAGCTGCGCCGCTCGTGGCTCGCCATAGCGGTAAACTGACTGTGGTCTCTCCTGACGCTACGCGCGAACAGGTAGTGAACTGGTTGGACGAGGCTATCGCAATGTATGAGGATTAATAGATGCTTCCTTGGTGGTTTTGGGTACTTTTGTGGACTGTGCTCGTTTTGGCGACAGTACTTGTTGCGGCACTTGCCGGCTTCCGTTTGTTCAAACGGGGAATGGCGGTCGTCGAGGGCCTGGGCGACGCTGCGGATCACATCAGCGCCGGTTTAAGCCAGGAGGGCACCGTCGTCGAGTACGCTGCGAACCCTCGTCGCTACCCGCACGGAACCGATGCCACGCACGCGGATCCGGAGAAGATCAAAAAGCTTCGCGATAAGGGCAAAGCTGAAAGAATCGAGGCGCGTCGAGTTCGCCGCGTCGCACGTCGCGCACAGCGCGGCCAAGCTCAGAACATGCGCGATCTTGGCTTGTTCTGACGTAGACTTTAGATAGAGAGAAGGGAATCCACATGGGTGGCTTACAGGGATGGCATTTGGTCATCATTATCGTGCTTGCACTGCTGCTTTTCGGCGCTCCAAAGCTTCCAGGCTTGGCTCGCTCGATGGGCCAGTCGCTGCGCATTTTCAAGTCCGAGGTTCGCCAGATGAAGGATGATGATCCTAAATCTGAAACCGTTGATGGCACCATCAATGATCCGAACCCCAACGAAAAGAACAACTCGTAGACCTCTTCAGTGGCAACAAATAAAGACAAGAACCCGCGCAGCAAGAAGAAGCGGGCCAAGGACGCAGAAGGTCGGATGGCTCTCAAAGAGCATCTGATTGAAGCACGGAACCGGTTATTCAAGTCGCTCATCGCGCTGACCTTGGGCACGGTAGCCGGTTTCTTCGTATACGACTGGCTGCTTGCCTTGCTGATCGCGCCTGTGAAAGCTGCCGGCGGCTCGGTAGTGTTCACCGCGGTGATGTCACCCTTCGACATCATGATCAAGGTGGCGCTGTTCGTCGGCCTGATCGTTTCCTCGCCGGTGTGGCTCTACCAGCTGTGGGCATTCATCGTGCCGGGACTGAAAAAGAACGAGCGCCGTTTGAGCTACAGCTTCGTAGCAGCCGCGGTTCCGCTGTTCCTTGGCGGCGTGGCGATGGCCTACTTCGTTCTTCCGTTTGCGCTGGAATTCTTCATTAGCCTGTCGCCGGAGAACTCGGATAACCTGCTGAACATTTCCGAGTACCTGCCGTTTATCTTCCGCCTGCTCCTGGCATTCGGCTTGGCCATGCTGGTACCGGTACTGATGGTTGGCCTGAACATGGTTGGCGTCCTGCCAGCCAAGCTCATCTTGAAGAACTGGCGTATCACCGTCTTCCTCATCGCCCTGGTTGCCGCTATGGCAGCACCAGGCGGCGATGCGATCACCATGTTCGCGTTGGCTGGACCGTTGTTCCTCACCTTCGCCGTTGCCACTTTGATCTGCCACTTCAACGACAAGAAGCGCGCAAAGAAGCTGGCGGCACGGGAAGCCGAGAATGAACGCCTAGCAGCTGGTGAAACTTCTGGCATTGAAACCCCTAGCTCGATTGACGAACCTAAATCCCAGCTCTGAACCAGGGCAAGAAAGTGAACGACCACAAGTGACTTCACCCGCGGAACGCTACGCGAATTCCAAGGCACGGCAGGTCGAAAACGGCACTGCACTTCCTGGATTCCGGGCAAGCATCTCCTTCGACCTGGATCCATTCCAGGCCGAAGCTTGCCAGAAGGTCGCAGAAGGGCACAGCGTACTGGTCGCTGCGCCCACCGGCGCCGGAAAAACTGTTGTTGGCGAATACGCCATCTACCAGGCTCTAGGCGAGAACCGCAAGGCTTTCTACACCACGCCCATCAAGGCGCTGAGCAACCAGAAGTATTCGGAACTGGTCAATCGCTATGGAGCGCAGAAGGTCGGGTTGCTGACCGGCGACACCTCCATCAACTCCGAAGCGCAGATCGTCGTCATGACCACCGAAGTGCTGCGCAATATGCTGTACGCGGATTCCCAAACCCTCGACGGCTTGGGCTACGTGATCATGGATGAGGTCCACTACCTCGCCGATAAATTCCGTGGTGCCGTATGGGAAGAAGTCATCATCCATCTGCCGTCCAACGTGCAGATCATTTCACTCTCGGCAACCGTGTCCAACGCCGAGGAATTCGGTGGCTGGCTGGATACCGTCCGGGGCCAGACCGATGTCATCGTCTCCGAGCATCGCCCGGTGCCGCTCTTCCAGCACGTCATGGTCGGCCCTAACGTGGTCGACCTGTTTGCCGAAGACGTAGCCTTCGACAAGGTGGCTGAAGACGATTCAAAGGCCTCGGTCAACCCCGAACTGCGAAAACTCGTACGCTCCCACAGCCCTGGCGGCCGAGTGCAGCGCGGCCGGGGTCGCGGCGGCCGCGGCCCCCAGCGCAGTTCAGGCATGGGGCACCGCATCAACCGTCCAGCGGTTATCGGGAAGCTTGACCGGGCTGCTCTGCTGCCAGCTATCTTCTTCATTTTCTCCCGCAAGGGCTGCGATATGGCCGTGCAGCAGTGCGCCATGGCTGACCTGCGCCTGACGACCAATGAAGAAGCCGCCGAGATCGCGCAAGCGCTGGATGAAGTCGCCTACCGGATCCCCAGCGAAGACCTGGACGTTCTGGAATTCTGGTCCTGGCGCGATGGTCTGGTTCGCGGCTTCGCTTCCCACCACGCCGGCCTGCTCCCGATCTTCAAGGAAATCGTTGAAGACCTCTTTGCACGCAACCTGATCAAGGTGGTGTTCGCAACCGAGACCCTGGCACTGGGCGTGAACATGCCAGCACGCTCGGTCGTGCTGGAAAAACTGGTCAAATTCAACGGCGAATCCCACGTGCAGATCTCTTCGGGGGAGTACACCCAGCTCACCGGCCGTGCCGGGCGCCGCGGCATTGACGTCGAAGGCCATTCGATTGTTGTCTGGAACCCCGACCTGGAACCGGAATCCTTGGCAGGACTCGCTTCGAAGCGAACCTATCCGCTGAATTCCTCGTTCCGTCCGACCTACAACATGTCCACCAACTTGCTGGCGCAGTTTGGCCGTGAACAGACTCGTCAAATCCTCGAAACCTCCTTTGCCCAGTACCAGGCGGACCGTTCCGTGGTGGGCATGGCGCGCCAGGTGCGTTCCAAGGAAGAATCCCTGGCCGGCTACGCCAAGTCGATGGAATGCCATCTCGGAGATTTCACCGAGTACCTGAAACTCCAACGAAACCTGGCCCAGGTCGAGAAGAACGCTGCGAAGGACCGCCGCCACGAGCGCCGTTCGGCAGCTGAGCAGTCCCTGCAGGCCGTGATCCGCGGCGACGTGGTGGACCTGCCAGGTGGCCGCCGCTTCGGTCGCGCCGTGGTCGTCGAGCTTGATAAGGCCATGTACAACCCGCGACACACCGTGCTGACCGAAGAAGCGCAGCTTCGCCGGCTCTCGGTGGAAGACCTCAACGGACCAGTGCAGATCATTTCGCGGATCAAGATTCCCAAGGGGTTCAACGGGCGCACACCGAAGGAGCGCCGGGACCTTGCTTCATCCTTGCGCAACGCGATCTACGAGTCGCGTCCTCCACGCCAGGACGCCCAGAGCTTTGATTTCGAAGGCTCGGATTCCTTCGAGCGTGAAATCAACGCACTGCGCCTGGAGCTCAAGGACCATCCTTGCCACGCCTGCTCGGAGAAGGACCAGCACATGCGCTGGGCCGACAGGTACTGGAAGCTGAAGAAGGACACGGACAAGGCCCGTCGCGCCATCCGCGGGCGAACCAATACCATTGCCACGCAGTTCGACAAGGTCTGCAAAGTGCTCGAGCAGTTCGAATACCTCGTGCCTTCCGAGGGCGGCGAAGATTTCGCGCTGACCGACTCGGGCCGCCGCCTGCGCCGCATCTATGGCGACCGAGATCTGCTCACCAGCCAAATCCTGGAGACCGGCAAGCTCACGCAGCTCAATGCGGAAGAACTCTGCGCGGTTGTCGCCAGCCTGGTCTACCAGGCACGCCGCGACGGGGACCGTGCCGATCCGAAAATGCCAACGGGCAAGATCGATGACATCTGGAATAGCACCATCAGGATTTGGGGCGAGCTATCGGACGCTGAAGAGGCCTTGGGCCTTGACCCGACCGCTCCACCGGAATCCGGTTTGATCTGGCCAATGTACAAGTGGGCCCGCGGTTCGAGCCTGAACAGCGCGCTGCGCGGTACCGATCTGGCACCGGGTGACTTCGTGCGCTGGGCCAAGCAGGTCATCGACACATTGGACCAGTTCGCAAAGAATAGCGACCTTCCGCCATTGCTGGTTCGCAATGCCTACAAGGCAGTAGACCAGATCAAGCGCGGTGTAGTGGCCTACTCGAACGTGCTGGACTAGCCAGCAGGTCCAGCCGAAAAACTTATTAGCCAGTGCACGAGAAAAGGGAGACGCTGATGGCAAAAACACTCTACCGAAACGGGTCCATCTACTCAGCGGCCGATCCATTTGCTACCGCAATGGTGGTGGACGGCGACACCATTTCATGGTTGGGCGGCGAGGACGCAGCCGAGCGCCACGCGTCTGCCGTCGACGAAGTGGTCGACCTCAATGGTGGTTTGATTACCCCGGCGTTCGTCGAATCCCACACGCACCTTGCCGCCTTGGGCCGCACCCTTTCGGGAGCCGATTTGGGTGCAGCAACCTCGGCTTCTTCGCTGCTTTCCCTCCTCGCCGAGCAGGCGCAGAAGTCGACCAAGCTGGTCCTGGCTCAGGGGTGGGACAACTCGAACTGGGCTGACCAGCAGCTGCCCGCGGAAACCGACCTGACCAGTGCCGCGGAAGGCCGCGGCTATTACCTGGCGCGTCGCGATGTGCACAGTGCCCTGGTCAATCGGGAACTGCTGGATCTGCTGGACCTGGGCCACCTCGCCGCTGGCATCATTTCTGGTGCGGATCACGACGCCGTGCGTGAAGCACTCACCAATACGCAGAAGGCCGAACAGGAATACCAGCGCCTGGCACTGGAGCACTACGCCTCGCGTGGTTTCGCCAGCGTTGTGGAGATGGCGGCCCCGCATATTGAGGGCCGAGAGGCGCTGGAGCAGTTGCTGGCCATCGACAACCCTGAACTGCCGCAAGTCCATGCCTACTGGGGCGAACTGGTTAGCGATGCAGACATCGCCCAGGAGCTGGCCGCATCCTTCCCAACGGGAAAGGTGCTGGGCTTGGGTGGCGATCTTCGCGTGGATGGTTCGCTAGGCAGCCACACGGCGTACCTGCGCGAAGACTACAGCGATCAGCCGGGCGAACGCGGCACCCTGTATCTGAAGCGTGACGAAATTGCGGCCCACCTGGTCGCTTGCAGTTCCCGGGGGATCCAGGCCTCGTTCCATGTGATCGGAGACGGCGCCCTGGACGAGGTGTTGGCAGGTTTTGACCTGGCTGCTGAGCAGATTGGGGCAGCTAAGCTGCAGATGTGCCGGCACCGTCTGGAGCATGTCGAGATGGTTGATGAAGACTCGCGGGCCCGTTTGCTGCAGTACGCCATCATGGTTTCGATGCAGCCGGTCTTCGACCAGGCGTGGGGCGGCTCGAACGGCATGTACGCGCAGCGCCTGGGGGAGCGCGCAGCATCGATGAACAACCTCTCCGCTATGCTTTCGGCTGGTGTGCCAATGGTGCTTGGCTCTGATGCTCCGGTAACGGAGGTTGATGGCTGGCAGGTTGTTCGCGCCGGCATGAACATGACGAATGCTGAGGCTCGCATTTCGGCTCGTGCGGCCTTCTTGGCTCAAACCCGATCCACCTACCGCGCCATGGGCGAGATGAACCCGTTCGCCGGGCAGCTCGTGATCGGCGCGCCGGCGACTTTTGCAGTGTGGACTGCCTCTGAACTTGCTGTGCAAACTCCGGACGTCCGAATCAGTTCTTGGAGTACCGATGCACGAGCTGGAACTCCGATGCTTCCGGTCGTTGATGAGGAAATTCCGCAGTGCCTGCGTACAGTACGCGCTGGAATCACGCTTTTCAATACCCTTGAGCCAAGCGAATCGGCTTAAAGCGAAACAGATGCTCAATAAGCAGAATGAATTCGCAAAATTTGCCCTGACTAGTGGTGTCTAGGTAAAGAGTGAAGTCATTTGATGGTTGACAGCCTAGGTGGGGTACCCACTAGGCTGGTCTAAGCGCCTCTTCGAGATGCACATGCATTGCGTTGGAAACTACGCAATTTAAACAACGATCCTCAGTGACCTTAGATAACATTCTCTGTGCCTTTCGGCGTGGAGAATAGGGCCGAAGTCACTGAGGATCGTTCGTTAATGCGGTGTCTCCAGCGCGCTGATTGGCAAATGATGACTATACTTTGAGTTTGGATTAACTCTTTTCGACCCGGTGTCCTGCATAAGCCATGCAGTCGACGCCGAGCAGGCAAGAGGCTTTGTGTTGTATACCCAGAAAGGTGCCGCCGCGTGCGCGTCATTACAATCATTCCGACTTACAACGAACTGGAGTCGCTCCCGCTGACCGTAGGACGCTTGCGTACCGCAGTTCCTGACTCGGATGTATTGATCGTTGATGATAACTCGCCTGACGGCACCGGAGAACTTGCAGACAAGATGGCTGCTGAGGACTCGAATATCCACGTATTGCACCGTACCGGCAAGGATGGCCTGGGAGCCGCCTACATTTCAGGTTTCGAATGGGCGTTGGCTCGCGACTACGACGTACTGGTAGAGATGGATGCCGATGGCTCGCATATGCCAGAGCAGCTTCCACGCCTTTTGGAAGCCAGTGCCGCGGGCGCAGATCTCGTAATCGGTTCGCGTTGGGTCAAGGGCGGCGAAGTCGTGAACTGGCCAATGCTGCGCAAGATCATCTCGCGCGGCGGCAGCTTCTACTCGCGCACCATGCTGGGCTTGCCTCTGCGCGACATCACCGCAGGCTACCGCGCCTTCAAGCGCGAAACCCTGGAAGCAATCGATTTTGACGCCGTTGAGTCGCGCGGCTACGGCTTCCAGGTGGACATGACCTTCCGCGTGGCCATGCTGCGCAAGACGATCGTTGAAGTTCCCGTGACCTTCGTAGAGCGCGAACTGGGCGCGTCGAAGATGAGCGGCAACATTGTGTTCGAAGCAATGTGGAATGTCACCCGCTGGGGCTTGGGCGCCCGGTGGAAGAAGCTGACTTCCAAGAAGTAATACCCGTGGTTAAGCGAACTGGCGTGCAACGAT
>NZ_JBLVOJ010000025.1:365342-365599 GCF_053543715.1 Glutamicibacter sp. AGC46 | reverse complement strand
GCGTGCAACGATGGATCGTTGCACGCCAGTTCGTTTAACCAGGAATCATCATCAGGTCTCGGGCAGGCAGTGAAATACAAACCAGCCCACCGCCCCAAAGGCGGACTGTGCAGGATGAAGATAGCTTCTACGAAGCTGCTTAGGCCGGCGGCGCTGGCCGCGCAATTTCATGCAGGCTCTTTGACGCAGTTGAAAATACTGGGCGTGGTCTTTGAGCCCCATAGCAGACAGGCAAAAGAGTGAGGGGGGGGGTTTAT
>NZ_JBLVOJ010000025.1:364713-365281 GCF_053543715.1 Glutamicibacter sp. AGC46 | reverse complement strand
GGGTTTGATAACCATTGGTCATCAAACCCAGCCCTCAACCAAGCCCCTACGGCCATGCTAAGGCAGCATGGAACCGTGCGTGGGGGAGATTAGGCAGTTTCCCCGCGAGCAGCGCGCAGCTGCTGGAGGCGGTCTGCCAGAGTCTTTTCCAGTTCTTCTTCGGAACGGCGCTCAAGAAGCATGTCCCAGTGGGTACGGACAGGCTTTTCATTGCCCGGTTCTTCGGCCTTGGCT
This sequence comes from Glutamicibacter sp. AGC46, assembly GCF_053543715.1. Classification (NCBI taxonomy): domain Bacteria; kingdom Bacillati; phylum Actinomycetota; class Actinomycetes; order Micrococcales; family Micrococcaceae; genus Glutamicibacter; species Glutamicibacter sp. AGC46. Next base: position 365,047 of record NZ_JBLVOJ010000025.1, on the reverse strand, counting down.
TCGCCGTGGACGAGCTTGGCTTCCTTACCGGTCTTGGTGTGCCAGGTTGCTGGAATTTCAGCTTCGGCAGCAAAGACGACGAAGACGGTCTCGCCCTCTTCGGTACGGTATTCCACACGCTGACGGGCAGCCGGCTCCACACCTGCCTCAGATTCCATGCTCTGTGCACCCAGGCGCATGCCTCGTAGGCTGCGATCGCTCATGTTTTCCCTCCGCGATGATTGAAGAATTCGCTACACGTACCAACGTTTGGCACTCGGAAATAATTCCCTCCGACTAGAGGTGAAGATAATTCTTGGTGCCAAAACATCCATTATACGCGTCTGCGGGGAGG
>NZ_JBLVOJ010000025.1:332924-364652 GCF_053543715.1 Glutamicibacter sp. AGC46 | reverse complement strand
CCTCGCCGCAGACGGCTAATCGGTTCTAAACCAGCTGTTGCTACAGGTTGCTACCTGGGGCCGATGGCGATTCCGGAGTGGCAGGCTTGCTGCCCGATCCGTTGCCGCCCAGCGCTCCGCCGATGCCCTTGAGTGCTTCGGTCAGTTCGCTTGGAATCACCCACAGGGTATTCGAAGTGCCTTCGGCAAGCTTCGGCAGAGTCTGCAGGTACTGGTAGGCGAGCAACTCATGGTCCGGCTTGCCGGCGTGAATTGCATCGAAGACCTTCTGGATGGCCTGGGACTCGCCGTCAGCGCGCAAGATTGCGGCCTGTGCATCGCCCTCGGCTTCGAGGATGGAAGCCTGGCGTGCGCCTTCGGCAGTAAGGATGGAGGACTGCTTGGTGCCCTCAGCGGTCAGGATGGCAGCACGGCGGTCACGCTCGGCGCGCATCTGCTTCTCCATCGAGTCCTGGATGGACAGAGGTGGATCGATAGCCTTCAGCTCGACACGGGAAACACGGATGCCCCACTTGCCGGTTGCCTCGTCAAGGACACCACGCAGCTGGCCGTTGATCTGGTCGCGGCTAGTCAGGGCCTCTTCCAGATTCAGGCCACCGACGACATTACGAAGCGTAGTGGTGGTCAGCTGTTCTACGGCCTGGATGTAGTTAGCGATTTCATACGTCGCGGCACGCGGCTCGGTGATCTGGAAGTAGACCACGGTATCAATCGAAACTACCAAGTTGTCCTCGGTAATAACTGGCTGCGGCGGGAAGGAAACAACTTGTTCACGCAGGTCCAGCAGCGGCAACAAGCGATCCACAAAGGGGATCAGGATTGTCAGACCGGGATTTAGGGTTCGGTTGTACTTGCCGAGGCGCTCAACGATGCCAGCACGTGCCTGCGGCACGATGCGCACGCTGCGCAGTAGGACGACAATCACGAAGATTGCCAGAACGACAAGCACAATAGTCAAGCCAAAGCCATCTGAATTCATGGTTCGTACTCTCTTTCCTTGTGCAGTAGTGATGAATTTGGGGGCGTCAGGCTAGCTAGCCGTTAGCAGGGTCAGGGGACTTCGCGGTGAGGTATGCAGTTGCCCCGTCGATACGTGAAACCACGGCATAGGTGCCGGGATTCATGGTCGGAACGCTGGATTCAGCACGGGCGGTCCAGATCTCTCCACGGATCTTGGCCGAACCCGACATGCGCGAGGTCGGCTCGAGAATAAGTGCATCCGCACCGATTAATCGCTCGATATTGGTGCGGAAGCCCTCGGGTGATTTCCGTAAATGTTTGACGGCAATAGGTCGAACCAGGAAGATCATCAACAATGAAATGACGCAGAATACAAGGACCTGCAACCACATGGGTCCACTGAGCAGTGCGACCGCTACACCACCAAGGGCACCTACGCCGAGCATGATGAAGTAGAGATCAAGAGAAAGCATCTCGATGATCGCCAGCAGCAAGAACAGTGCCAGCCAGATCACCCAAGCGTTGCTGATGATCCATTCGGCTGTTGTCATGGCATTCACCTAAATTCTGTTAGGACATTGACCAGTCGTAACTGGTCTTTCCTACATTCTGCCGTAGAAGGCAGATAAAAGGTGTAGTCATTTTGGGGTATCTTCTAGCCCTGCGTGACGAATGCGTGTACTCCAAAGGAAGCTGTTACAGGCTGGGAACCCAACGCCAGCGTCTGCTGATGAAGAATTTCAGGGGAGAGGTGGTGCCCGGACGGACCCATGAATGCAAGGTTATAGAGATCGTCCGCATTCAGGTTCATCCGATATGTCAGATTCTTGGATCCGCGATGATTAAGGCCTTCAGCCGCAAATTTTTCCACCAAGGCGGCTTGCTTGCCCTGTCCTACGGTGAGCATGCCCAGCGGGTCGACGACTTCGTTGAGATGATCTGGTTCGCCGGTCACGACAATGCATAATCCACCAGTACGCAGTACACGTTGGAACTCTGCCGGGTTATGCGGTGCGAAGCAGTTGATCACCACATCGCGTGATCGGTCGGCAGTAGGCAATTTGCGCCAGACATCCCAGACCACAGCGAGCGTGCTTGGAACCTTCGCGGCACGACGCATGGCAAAGCGGGAGATGTCCAGAGCCAAAGCATCAAGTTCAGCAGCAGGAGAGTTCTCTAGAATCTTCCCCAGGTAGTAGCCGGTACCTGCGCCCGCATCCAGCACGTCAAGCGAATGTCCGTCGTGATGATCATTGATCAGCTCGGACAGCGCGCGCGCCAGAGGCTCATAATGTCCCTTTGACTGGAAAGCATCGCGGGCTTGGACCATGGCCGAGGTGTCTTCGAGGAAGTTCGTTCCTTTGCCAGTAAGGAAGTTGAAGTAACCCTGTTTGGCAGCATCAAAACGATGCCCGGCTTCGCAACTCAGGGTTCTATCCCGAGATTCCTCGAAGCCAAGGGGTTGCTCGCAGACCGGGCAAGTAACGTTCGTGGTGCCGGAGAACATTAGAATTTCAGAACCTCTTTTGCCGTTGCAACGTCCATGCTTTCATGGCGCCACAGTTCGGATTCGTTAATCAAGGAGCGGGTAAGTGCTTTGTCGATATAGACAGTGCCCGACAGATGATCAGTTTCGTGCTGGACAATGCGGGCCTGCCAACCGGAGAAGCTTCGAGTTATTTCCTGGCCGTCCCGATCTTTATAAGTGGCGGTGATATCGGCGGCCCGGCTCACTACGCCTTGGAATCCTTCGAAAGACAGGCAACCTTCGTAGAAGACTGCCGCGCGCTCTGTTGATGCCGTATATACGGGGTTGAAGATCTCGAAGTACTCCAGCGGCTCACGCTCTCTGTGCGAGGCAGCTTCCTCCGGAATGGGATAGAGATCTTCGAGCACGGCAATCTGCAGGGGGATACCCACCTGAGGAGCGGCGAGTCCTACGCCAGGGGCGTCGTACATGGTCTGGCGCATTGCTTCAAGGAGTTCTTCGAGCAGTTCCTGCGGAAGCTGCTGCTCGTAGGCCACCGCCTGCTGGCGGAGAACGGGATGTCCCAGCTGGACAATAGGCAGTATGAGGTTCTCATCTGCAGTCTCCAGGACTTCTCGAACTATATTCTCGATGTCCTGTGCGGTGTACTCGGTGTTCATCGGCAAGCGCTAGTCCGTTCGTATTCGTTGAGCTGAAGTTGAGCCAGGCGCGAGGTGAGTCGGGCCTTTTCAGTGTCATGCAGCATGTGTCCAAGATTGCCCAGATTGTCTGCGGCGTACAGATGGACTTCCACGTTCTTGTCGTAGAAGATATCGATAAGATTCGCCAATCGGCGTTCCTCATCCATTGGCATGGTGGCACTAGCTGGGATGCAGGTTATATGCCAGCGCGAATACCGGCTTGCCAAATCCAGATAGTCGGCAGTGTTGCGGCGGGTTCGGCAGATCTGATCGAAGCTGATCCAGATCTCATACGCATTCACGTGGACTGGCCCGATTTCGTCGTAGCCGATCTGGATCATCGTATCGTGGACCGGCAGTTCTCCTGGTGCTTCGAAGAGATTTAGCGTGCCTCTCCGATACCCGTCCAAGACCTGCTCGGGATCGGCGGCGAGCTGTCGGTAGTCCACCGAATGATCCAGTGAGAATACAGTGAAGTCCCGTTGGATCCGGTCAATAATTGGCTGAACCAGGTGATGGAAAGTGTCATCGTCAAGCAGCTTCTCCGGCCCGTAGTTCGACGTAGTGACCAGCTGCATCTCGTGTTCCGTGCAATGCCGAATGAGCTTGGCCATGAACATCGCGTCGCCAGGTTCGGTGCAATGGAACTCATCGAAGACCAGCAACTGCAGTCCAGCGAGCTCGCGCTCAAGCCCTTGCGAGAAAATCGCGCCCAGCGGCTGGCCCGGGACACGGTTGACCGGGGAATTTACGCGCTGGAAGAACTCGTGGAAATGGAAGCGCGCTGTCGTGGTTTCAGGCAGCACCGAGACCAAGGTATTGATGATGAGGGTTTTGCCTCGACCAGGAGGGCCATAAATGTAGACGCCAGGGTGCTTTGCCGTCATCGTCGTACGCAAAGTACGTCCTAGAAGGTCGATCAGATCACTCTGAACCGGGTCAACTTCGATACCTTGCAGCTTGAGAGCTTCGCGGATCTGAAGAGCGTACTTATTCCCGGGGGGAATGCGTAGCAACGGATTAGCCATATCTAAATTTTGCCACTGAGCGCAGACGCGGCCAATCTTCTGTGATGCAATCGCCACCATTCCAGCTTGCAGGGATGCCTTGCGGTGCCGAGGCGACGTTAAAGTGCCTAGTCAAGAAGCCTTCGATTTATTTCGAAACGGATGATTTAAATAGGGGAGTGCTCCCAAAGATGGCTACGAGCCTGTTTAGTCTTGTGAATTTTGAGCATACCTATCGCTTTATCTTGATCCGTGGCCATAATGGACACACCCACAGAGCTGGGTTGAAGCAGTTGAATCGAACCAGGGCGGGCGAAATGCGGAGAGGGAGCGCGTGAGATGACCAGCGAATTCATTGTCCCAACGGCTGAAGACGAGATCGTCTCCAGCGATCTTTTGGACATGTCGGCAACGGTACTCAAAACCTTGTCGGATCCGGCAAGGCTCCAGATGCTCTGGGCGCTGTCCATGGACGATCTTTCCCTGTCCGATTTGGCTCAGTTGATCGGCGTTAGTCCAACGGTTGCCGGCCAATTGCTATCCAAGCTGCGAGCAGCCGGTGTATTGCAAACGAGGAAGTCCGGCCGCCATGTCATCTACTCGATGCATGATGAGCGATCGCGCGAGTTCATTCGGCAGACCCTGGACTTCGCGAGGCATCGGCTGGATTTGCAGGATCAGCGTCAACAAGCTGAGCAGTAAGCGGCCTTCGAAATCCGAGGCGTAAATGGACGAATAAGGCTACTTCCAGCGACATTGCGAATAAGCCGATAATCTACATTATGTAAAGTACTGGAAATCCACGACTCCCCACGCAGGGTCTCACTGCAGCCATTTGTGCTGGCTGCCCCGTCTATCGAAGCAGGCTCCTTTCATGCCCATCATTCGAAAGTTCGCGGACGCTTCGGCGGGATCTGTGGATCTCAGGTGGTCCTTCGGCGTATCGACCGACAGGCTTTGGCACGCAATGATTGATCGTCAGGCATTGCCACTCTGGCTGGGAACTCACGTCGCTGGAAGCCTTGGCGTGGGTTCTACTGTGCAGATCGAGCATGCGGAAAACTACATCTGCGAAAGCCGGATTGAACAGGTCGAGCCAGCATCCGCCCTCGTGATGTCCTGGAAGTTTCCGGAAGAATCTGTGTCGGAGGTTAGTTTGACTCTGCAGTCGAGCCTCTTCGGAGCTGAACTTGCGCTGAGCCACTCCAAACTCAGCGTTGGCGTCTCGAATTACTTGGCGGGATGGGAAACGCATCTCATGTATCTGGAGGCCGTCCTGCTTGGGGCTCCGCGCTCGATGGATCAATTCTGGGACGTTTATCAGGAGGTATTCGAGAACTAGGGCGCTTTCCTCTTGCCACTCCCCTCGATGTTATTCCAAACGATGATCGATCCGGCTAGAGTACACCGCGCCGGGTCAATGCCGACCTCAAATCCGCAGCGGAAGCAAAGTGATGTGTGTGGATCCCGAGATCGGTCGCCCCGACAAGTTTCCCGGCGGAATCGTCGGTAAAGAGGATCTGGTTTGCACACAGGTGCAGAGCATTGATTACGTGCAGAAATGCTCGTCGGTCTGGCTTCGGATAACCGATTTTTGCTGAATTGAATACTCGGGCGACGTGGGTGGCGATTCCTTGCCGCTTAAGTTCGATGTCAATGGTGTCGCTGCCGTTCGTGAGAATGGCGGTGGTGATACCTGCACGTTGTAGATCGTCGAGTAGCTGCAGCACATCGCGATCTACAACGGGCTCTATGCGACCCCATGCGTTGGCGGCTTCCGTGGATCCAATGCTCTTCCCAATCTCCTTGATCCATGTCAAACGAGATATTTTACCTGTAGTGAGTCCTTCCAGGCGAGCAGGGTCGAAAGCCGCCGCGTTCAAAGTGCCCGATGGCAACCCATATTCCATTTCAACGTCAGCAGTGGCGGCCTCGGGAAAGTTGCGGATCACTCCGTCCAAATCGAAAACTACTGCGTGGATCATGGGGCAATCCTGCCAGATGCAGGCGCATTGGGGCATCTGGGGCCAAGTGCATGCGGTGCCTTTCCTGCAGCGAGGGCCTGCCTAGAAATCTAGCAGGTGCTGCGTCAACCGGGAACTCCATGTTCCAGGGCAGGATGTCGGCGGTATCCCGGGAGCCAGATAGGCTAGTACTTGACCGAGTTCCCGGACTACTCCCCTATCTACCTTCAAGGACAGAAAACACCCTATGTCTCCAAGCGCCCTGTACCGTCTAGTTGCCCGCGCTGAAGCTGTCACATGGACGATGCTGATCATTGCATTGATTTTGAAGTACGTCGTCAAGGTTGGTGATTGGCCTGTATCCATTGCCGGCTTCATCCACGGCTTTGTCTTCCTGACTTATGCAACGATGGCTGTGCTCATTGGCATGAATCAGCGCTGGAGGAAGTCGCTGATCATTGGAGCTGCCGCGACCGCCGTCGTCCCATATCTGACCATTCCTTACGACAAGTGGCTGGAACGCAAGGGAAAGCTGGAAGGTACCTGGCGTACCGAAGCAACCGATCATCCAGATGATCGCAAGTGGACCGACGCGACGATGCGTTGGCTTGTTGCCCGCCCGGCGCTGACCACGGTCCTGCTATTCGTCGTTATTGCCGGTATCTTCTCGGCCATGCTTTTCATTGGCCCTCCAGGTGGCGAGCACTAATCATGGATTCTATGAGGAGCAGGCTGCTTTCGCCTGGGCATCACTGAATGCACTGACTCCTCAATCCAATTTGCCTGGCCCGGTCACTTCCATGTGTTCTTGGCCAGGCAAATTCTGTTTAATCCGGACATAGCAGGGTAAGGCTCGAACTACTTGGTGGTGCGTTGCTTCGGTGCGTAGTGAACCATCACCAACATTCCAATTAGCTCTACCAAGGTCTGGCTAACGACCACGGCAGAAGCTAATTCCAGCTCCGCGGGCAAAGCCAGGGCCAGGGGAAGCACCACCAGAGAATTGCGTGTGACGCCGCTGAAAGTAACTGCCCGCCGCGAGGCGGTGGGCAGCTTGAAGAGTTTCCCCGCGGAGTATCCAAGGACATTCATGATGCAGATAAACAGGGCGAAAACCATAATGGCCAGCCCTAATTGACCCAGGCTTGCGCTCACCGTGAAGATCTGCGAGCCCACCACGCTAAATAGCGTTCCCATCATCAACGGAACCATTAGATAGTCGGCCCAATCCCCGATGGGCTCTGCCCAGGTAAATCGTTTGGCGAGTGCCTGGGTGAGTGCTGCTGCCAGCAGTGGGAGCACGATCAGTCCCAGCAGTGCCCCCAGGAAAGGAGCTGGCACGATCACGTCGATCGCCGAGGGTCCAGCAAATATATAGAGGTATGCCGGCACGAGCAGCATCTGCAAGATCAACAAGAGCGGTGTGGCCGCCAGCAGCCGTTGGCTGTCTCCCCCGGCTAAGCCGGTAAAGACGATAACGTAGTCGATGCAGGGCGCTAGCAAGACCAGCAGCACGCCGAAGAGCAGTGCCTGGTCCCCCGCCACTATTCGCGATAGCCCGAAGGCCACGAGCGGCACCACGGCAAAGTTGACCGCGCACAGTGCACCCATGAAGCGAGTGTCCCGGAAGGCCTCCGGAAAACGGGTCAGCGGCATGCCCAGGAAAGTAGCGTAGAGCAGCAATCCAAGGAACGGGTTAACCGAGTTCTCGAGACCCTTGCTTGCGGCAGGCAAGGCCAGGCCGAGAACGCAACCGGCAGTGATCGCGGATAAATAGAGGGCGATCTGGTGCGTTTGCATCCATGCATTGCCAGGCCAGATCTTCATAGGACTAATGCTAGAACAATAGCTGCGGCCACCATGGCCGTGAGCTCATTCGGGCGAGCCCCGACGGCGCCCTTCTGTGTCTGAACCGACAACGATCCAGCCAACGCCGAATTACTCACAAACACCGGGGTAAACCTATGATGAGTACATGAAGGATTCTATTCGTAAGTGGCCGCTGTGGATGGCTGTCGACGTTGTTCTCATTGTTCTATTCGCCCTGCTCGGTCGACGTGAACACGAACATGGCTTGAGCATTGGCGGCATCCTGATGACCGCCCTGCCGTTCTTGGTTGCCTACGTCGTCGTGACCTTGCTGTCCAAGCCTTGGACCACGATCAACAAGCTCTTCCCTGTTGGCGTACTGGTCTGGGTGGTGACCGTAGCAGCGGGCCTTGCGCTTCGCGTTGCCATGGATTCCACTGCGGCACTCCCCTTCATCATTGTCGCGACATTGGTTCTGGGCGCATTCTTGATGGGGCGTCGGCTGGTTACCTCAATGGTGGCTAAGCGGCTAGGTAAATAGCAGGCCGAGCCCGTAGGAACCGGCAGCGACGAGACCGCTGGCGAAAGTCCCCAGAATAAACTGTTCGGCGGCGCGATGGTTTTTCAGTTCAGAGAACCGGCCAAGACCCTTGACCGCCAAGACGACGGCAATGCCTTCTGGCCAACCGGCCCAGAGGCTTCCAACGATGGCCGTGCGCTCCAGGAGTCCGATCCACAGCCCGCCTCGAAGCGGTGAAGGGTCGGACTCCTCCTTTTGGAGCTCGACATCATTCTTCGCAGCAAGCCGGAAAACAAGTTCCGTAAACGGACCGCCGAAACTAATGGCAAAGATGGAACTCAGGACGATCGCGTACACCGGCGAAAGCCCGTTCTGCTCCAGCGAAGTTTGAGAAGCAACTGCCAGCAGGGCCGAGAGAATGGCGAACAGGGCAGAGCCCACAACTAGCCAGTCGCGGACACGAGCTCGTTTGCCCATGGCATAGCCAAGGTAGGCAGCTATGCAAGAGACAAACGCCGCCAGGCTCAGACTCCCCCAAGCGATCCAAAGCATTTACTGCTCCTTTAGCATCTTCAGCTGTCGGTTCAGCGATTTGGCAGCTTCATCCATCATTCGGTTCGCCTCAAACCATAGCGCGGCCGACAGACGAGAAGAGACAGCCTGCTGGGTGATTCCTAATTCTTGGGCAATCTGCTGCTGGGTCAGGCCTTCATCGGCCAGAGTGCCAGCTTCCCATGCCGTGGCCCGTCGCTTTGAAACTATGCAGGCAGTCAGCTGGAGCTCGGCTTCCAGGCGGGTGGCTTCATGCGACGGTCCATGAACAGCTAGATGCGCATTGGTGTTCTTTGCCCGCTCAACTGCGACACGAGCATATTCAAAGGCAGGCCCCCGTCCGGCACGGGTTTCTTCGGGCAGTGGCGTTTCAACTTGCCCGAAGCCAATGCCGACACTCCAGTCCCCTGAAGCTGCCATCATCACTGCCAAGCGAATTGCTTCGTTGGCGTTATCCAAGACAGCTTGGACTTCATCGCCGGCGGTTCGCTGGAAGGGGCGAACCACTGGAACGGTAGCATTAGCTTGCTTGACTAGAGCCTCCACCTTGTCTTCGGTGGAACGTGAACGCCGCTGGTCAATGGTCAACACAATCATGGAACAATTGTAAAACTTTGTATCCGAATCTACAAATTAAAATCATTGTACTATGCGAAGCGGGGCGATGCGCCCATGCCTCTCATTCGCTGCTTTTCGACTAGAGTTGATTCCAGATCAGCCGCCTCCTGGCAGGCGACAAGTTAGAACCGAAAGGCACAGTGATGGTCACCGCATTCGTCATGATCCAGACTGCAACGGACAGTATCCCTGAATGCGCTAAGCAGATCTCCGCAATCTCGGGCATCAGCGAAGTCTATTCCGTAGCAGGCGACTGGGACTTGATTGCAATTGCACGAGTCAACAAGCACGAGGACCTCGCCGAAGTCATTGCCAATAAGCTTTCCAAGATTCCAGGCATCCGCGGCACCCAGACCCACATTGCATTCCGCGCATATTCGGAACATGATCTTGAAGCAGCCTTTTCCCTTGGCCTAGGCGACTAAGGACTTTTCAAGAACAAAGCCGGCCTTCGGTTCAGCGATTGTAAAATCGCGAACCAAAGACCGGCTTTGTTGGCATCTGACGGTGCTACGCGCCTACGATCGCCTGGGTCGTTGAGGACCAGGCTTCCAAGGTCGCCTTCGCCGCACCGGAATCGATGGAATGCGCCGCTTTCCCAATCGCCGCCCGCATGCGGTCTTCGAAACTGCCTTCAGCAGTATCGCTGTAAGCCACCATTCCGGCAGCCGCGTTCAGGAGGACCGCATCTCGAACGGGTCCGGGAGTCCCGGAGATGACATCTCGTACAACCCCTGCGTTATGTAGTGCATCTCCACCGCGCAGATCATTAAGCGTCGCACGGGCAAATCCAACGTCCTGGGCATCGAACGTGAACTCGGTGACCGTGCCGTTGCGCACTTCCCAGACGCGGTTAGCTGCAGTGGTGGTTAGTTCATCCAGTCCGTCATCCCCGCGGAAGACCAGGCCACGCACGCCACGGCTTGCAAGAACGCCCGCCATGATTGGTGCCATGACCATGTCGGAGCAGCCGATGGCGGATGCGCTGGGCAATGCGGGATTGGTCAAGGGGCCCATGAAGTTGAAAGCGGTTGGTATGCGCAATTGACGGCGTGCTCCGGCAACGTGGCGCATCGAGGGATGGAAGACGTTGGCGAAGCAGAACGCAATCCCAACCTTGTCGTACACCTCTACAAGGCGCTCGATTGGTACCTCCAGGCGGACGCCCAATGCTTCAAGCACGTCGGCGGAACCCGAGGACGAAGAGGATGCGCGATTGCCGTGTTTAACTATGCTCACGCCGGCGCCAGCGCACACCAGTGTGGCCATCGTTGAGATGTTGACGGTGTTCTGGCGATCGCCACCGGTCCCAACAATGTCCAAAGTTTGTGCATCGATGGTCAAAGGGCGCGCATTGGCGACCATGGAGTCCACCAAGCCGGTCAATTCGGCCACGGTCTCACCCTTGGATCGCAGTGCAACCAGGAACCCGGCAATCTGAACGTCGCTCGCCTCGCCGGACATGATCTCATTCATTGCCCAAGCGGCCTGTTCGCGGCTGAGATCGCCACCGTTGATCAGGGTGGCCAATAGATCTGGCCACGTCGGGAACTTTTCGTTTACAAGGCTCGTTGACACATGGGAAAGCCTATCCAGACACCGGGGCGCTACCCAATTCATGTCGTTAGATGATGTGGCTCAGGTCGCTAAAAATGCCTAGTTTCTGGGGTTAAATACGAAACACTTTCGTTGCATAAATGATTGTTTCGTGAGACTCGCCGGACGAAGCTCTACGAATTGTAGAAAGAGTTTTCTCTGTACTTCCGCATGTTTCCGCGGATGTTGCCAAGATGTGGCGCAACAAACCTCTGCGAACCCGCTTTTGCATTGGTATCTGAGGGGCATTTAGAGACATAATGTCAGTGTGACAACTGCGACTCATGCCCCAAATACGACGGCGCCACATGCGCCGAACCGCCCAAACATGGTGTCGGTGGGAACGATGGTGTGGCTCTCCAGCGAGCTCATGTTCTTCGCCGCCCTCTTCGCCATGTACTTCAGCCTCCGGGCTGCCGCGCCCGAACTATGGGCGACTGAAACTGCCAAGCTCAACGTACCGTTCGCGCTGGTTAACACCATCATCCTGGTGTCCAGCTCGTTCTCGTGCCAGCTAGGCGTGTTCCGTGCCGAAGAATTCAAGCCTCGCCGTTCCGGTGGGCTTTTCAACTTCAAGGAATGGGGAATGATTGAATGGTTCATTCTTACCTTCATCCTTGGCGCGATCTTCGTTTCGGTCCAGGCCTACGAATACGCTGTCCTCGTTAGCGAGGGCGTGGCATTCGACTCGAACTCCTACGCTTCGGCCTTCTACATTACGACCGGCTTCCACGGCATTCACGTCGCTGGTGGTCTGATTGCATTCTTGCTGATCATTGGTCGTGCGATGCTGGCTAAGAAGTTTGGTCACTTCGAAGCAACCGGCTCCATCGTCGTGTCCTACTACTGGCACTTCGTTGACGTTGTTTGGATCGCCCTGTTCGCGATCATCTACTTCTTGAAGTAGCAACTTAAATTCATTAGTTGCCTCAACAAGAAGTACGGCAACACCACACCAAAGAAACTAAGTGAGGAACCAGCAAGTGAAGGCTCTTTCGAAAAAGCGCCGCCACCCGCTCGCCGCTGTGGCCCTGCTTCTGTTCGGATTGCTGATTACCGGCAGTCTTTACACTGCAGCCGGTAACATCAGCGAAGCGAAGGCAGCTGAGACCACTTCTGCATCGCAGGCCGATGTAGAAGAAGGTCAGAAGCTTTTCGTCGCCAACTGCGCTACTTGCCACGGCATGAATGCCGAAGGCTCTGACTCCGGTCCATCGCTGATCGGCGTTGGCGCGGCTTCTGTTGACTTCCAGGTCGGCACCGGCCGTATGCCGATGCAGATGCAGGGCCCGCAAGCCCAGGTCAAGCCAGTACAGTTCGACGACGAGCAGATCTCCCAGCTGGCAGCGTATGTTGCAAGCCTGGGTGCAGGCCCAGCGATCCCTGATGAGGAATACTTGGATACCACCCAGGGCGACGCCGCCCACGGTGGCACCGTCTTCCGTGTGAACTGCGCAATGTGTCACAACGCGGCTGCTGCCGGTGGCGCGTTGACCCGCGGCAAGTTCGCACCAACCCTGACCGGTGTATCCGAGAAGCACATCTACGAAGCGATGGCTACCGGCCCACAGAACATGCCAGTGTTCAACGACTCGAACATCACCCCAGAAGAGAAGCGTGACGTTATCACCTTCCTGAAGACCATTGAAGCAAATGGTTCCGCTGGCGGTGCAGCCCTGGGCTCCCTGGGTCCAGTTGCTGAAGGCCTGTTCACCTGGACCGCAGGTCTGGGTATCATCATTGCCTTCACCATTTGGTTGACCTCGCGTCCTTCCTAAGGCAACCCCGCGGCCTCGGCCGTAACCATCACTACGTACATAAATTCCTAACAGAAGGATGAGAGAGAAACATGGGCGACCATAGTCACGGCAGTCCCGAAAACTCGGGCACCGTTGCTAAGGCTGACGATGTAGCTCAGGATCGATTCCCAGATCCGGGCTTACCACCCCATCGTCCGCGTCTCGCAGACCGCGATCCGCGCGCAGCCAAGCGACATGAGCGTCAAGTAGCGCTCCTATTTACCATCTCCATCATCGGCACGCTCTTCTTCTTCGTGGCCTACTTCGTCCTGGGCCACCTGGGCGAGATGACCTTCGCTGAACTGCGTGTGCAGAACGCTGCACTGGGACTGGGCACCGCTTTCGCGATGCTCGGTATCGGTGTGGGTATTGTTCACTGGGCCAAGACCCTGATGCCGGATCACGAGCTCATGGAAATGCGCCACGAGATCCGCTCGGAAGAAGATCGCCAGGATGCCGTCGAAATCATCGATACCGTGCTCGAAGAGTCCGGCATCAAGCGTCGTCCGCTGATCCGCAATACCCTGATCGGTGCCATCGCCTTGGCGCCAATCCCAGCAATCTTCATGTTCCGCGACCTGGATCGCACCGGTAACACCGCGAACGAGATGATCGATTCCCTGCGCCACACCATGTGGGAGAAGGGCATCCGTCTGACCCGCGACCCATCTGGTACCCCGATCAAGGCCTCGGATGTGCAGATCGGTTCCGCATTCCACGTGATCCCAGAAGGCCTCAACGAGACCGAGCACCCGCTGAACGAAAAGGCCAAGGCCGTCGTTCTGCTGATGCGCATGGATCCAGCAGAAATGCAGATCTCCGAGGGACGCGAAACCTGGAACGTCGACGGCATCGTCGCATACTCCAAGATTTGCACCCACGTGGGTTGCCCGATTGCTCTGTACGAGCAGCACACCCACCACTTGCTGTGCCCTTGCCACCAGTCGACCTTCGACCTGACGCAGGAATGCAAGGTCATCTTCGGCCCAGCTGGCCACGCACTGCCACAGCTGCCAATTACCGTGGACTCCGAGGGCTACCTGGTAGCTCAGAGTGACTTCCACGAACCAGTTGGCCCGTCCTACTGGGAGCGTGGTTAATCATGACGACGACTAACGAATACCAGGCATCGACCGCTACCGGTCGCATCGCCAACTTCGTGGATTCCCGCGTCGGCGCTTCGGGCATGGTCAAGGAATTCGGTCGCAAGATCTTCCCGGACCACTGGTCGTTCATGTTCGGCGAAGTGGCAATGTACACCTTCGTACTGCTGCTGCTCTCGGGCACCTTTCTGACCTTCTTCTTCGATCCGTCGATGGCTCACGTCGTCTACGACGGCTCGTACGTACCGATGAAGGGTATCGGCATGTCGACGGCTATGGCCTCGACCATGGATATCTCCTTCGACGTGCGCGGCGGCCTGTTCATGCGACAGGTACACCACTGGTCGGCACTGCTGTTCGTCGCTTCCCTGTCCGTGCACATGCTGCGCGTATTCTTCACCGGCGCATTCCGTCGCCCACGTGAACTGAACTGGGTTGTCGGCGGCGTGCTGCTGATCATGGGTCTTGCTGCCGGCTTCACCGGCTACTCCCTGCCAGATGATCTGCTGTCCGGTAACGGCCTGCGCATTATCGATGGCGTCATGAAGGCACTGCCGATCGTCGGCACCTACCTGTCGATGTTCTTCTTCGGCGGCGAGTTCCCTGGCGATACCGTGATTCCGCGACTGTACTCGTTGCACATCATGATTGTTCCTGCGGTCATCATCTTGCTGATCGTTGTGCACCTGTTCATGGTCGTGACCCACAAGCACACCCAGTACCCTGGCCCAGGCCGCACCAACGACAACGTTGTTGGCTTCCCTGTTGGTCCGGTATACGCAGCCAAGGCCGGTGGATTCTTCTTCATCGTCTTCGGCATCGTGGCATTCATTGCTGGCCTGTTCCAGATCAACCCGGTATGGAACTACGGTCCATATGACCCATCACCTGTTTCGGCTGGTACCCAGCCGGACTGGTACATCGGTTTCGTCGATGGCGCGCTGCGCTTGATGCCAGGTTACCTGGGCAACTTCAGCTTCGAATGGATCATTCCATTCCCATGGGGCGATAACACCCTGGTGATGTCGGTACTGCTGCCAGCACTGGTTCCTGCAGGCGCACTGTTCGCAGTGATGTTCGCATGGCCGTGGATCGAACGCTGGATCACCAAGGACAACCGCGAGCACCACCTGCTCGACCGTCCACGCAACGCTCCATTCCGAACCGCAGTGGGCGCTGCCGGCGTAGTCTTCTACTGCGTCATGTGGGCTGCTGCTTCCTCGGACTTGATCGCGACCCACTTCCACGTGTCGCTGAACGATGTCACCTACTGGCTGCGTACGCTGTTCTTCCTGGGCCCAATCTTCGCCTTCTGGTTGACTCGCCGTATCTGCCTGTCGCTGCAGCGCAAGGATCGCGAGATCGTCCTGCACGGCCGCGAAGCTGGCATCATCCAGATGTCGCCTGAGGGCGGCTTCTCGGAGAAGCACGAGGAAGTTGACGTCTACAAGCGTTACCTGCTGACCAACTACGTTGATCGCCAGTACATCCCGGCTCAGCCTGACGCAGCAGGACACGTCTCCGGTTCGGAGAAGCGTCGTGCAGCAATCTCGAAGTTCTTCTTCGAAGATCGCGTCGCCCCGGTAACCCCATCGGAGCTGGAAGCTGCTCATGCAGCCCACGGCCACCATGAGGTTGAGGGTGACACGCAGGACTCGATCGCCAAGTAATAGCGACCTGAGTTAGTCACAAAAGGAGGGACACACCGCAAGGTGTGTCCCTCCTTTCGTTAACCCGGCTTTCCCAGGGGTCCCAGTGAGCCTAGCGCCGGTGAGCGCTCCGAAGACGCATGGTGGACGCCCATCGAAATTCCAGTGGCTTAGAACGCCATCTGGCACTGCCGGGTGCTCAGGGTGGAAAGTCCGTTCCTGCTCCCCTAGCCGCGTATCGAGCTGCGCTCCCCAGTGCGGAGAAGAATTGGCCATCCTGTTTGGCACTTCAGTCAGAAATGCCGTTCGGGGCTGAGTGCTACTGCCGGCCTGCAGTGCAGCCATTCTGGATTGGCTGGAATCGAATGCTGCACGCCAATGCCAGTTGCGACTGGCGCAGCTGCCCGGTGTCGTCCCGGGCCGAACCGGAGCGGAGAGCTGCTCAGTGCATTCGTCTTTCCAGCGAAGGCGCTCCAGACTGGGGACGAGCTCAGTTCCGCAATCACGTTCGCCAAGACTTCGAATGCAGCAGTTCAGACTCCCGTTTTGGCGCTCGGCATGGCCGAGCCGATATCCAGAGCGCTCTTCCAAAGGTTGCTCCCCTGCCAGAAAGAATGCCCGGCAGGCACCATGACCTCCAGTCCTGCTTCAGAATCGTTTGAATTGGATGACGGAATAACTCTGGACGCATCGACCGGATGGCAGAATCACGCTGCAAACAAGACTGTGTGATCTAGGGATATATTGGATCTTCGCTACGGCCTATCGCACCAGTGTGGCTGGTTTCCCACTGGACAGGGCGGCTGGAGTGTCCACTTTTCAACTTCCGTCGACATTCCATGTCCTGCTGCCTTGAAGCGGCTTTGAGCTTGCGCCGCGATCTTCTTCCGTGTGCGGGAGACCTGCTTGCTCCTGCTATAGCTCCATACCGGCGGACCAGGCTGCGGGAGTGCTTATTCAGTAGTTGATGCCCGGAACCATTTTGAACGGCAGATATGGCATCCTTGGGCATGGTTGACGGGTTTGCCTGGTACTTGCCCGTTGAAATCGAAGCAGCCGGCCGCCTGGCCAGGCCTAGAAAGTATCGGTGTAGCGAGGCGTGCGTGTGCCCACTCGCTGCAACGGCACGAAGAGCTTGTAGCGGTCTGAGCGGTAGAGCGAAACCGAGTAGTCGGCTAGCCGATCGCCGATGTAGGCATACCGGGTGATCTGCAGGAGCGGGAAGCCTGGTTCTACGCCCAGGAGCACGGCTTGCCGCTTGCTCGCAGCAGTGCTTTCCACCTGGTCCTCACCCCATTCGAGCAAGATGCCATAGCGCTCGTGCAATGCCTGATAGAGCTTTGACGGCGGCTCGCCATCCACAAAGCCAGGCACGAGATCGGCAGGCATATAGTTCTCGTCCAGGCTCATGGGGGTGCCATCGGCCAGCAGCAGGCGCTTGAACTGGACTACGGCAGTACCCTCCTCCACCATCAGCTGCGAAGCCAAGGTGGCGCTGGCTTTGATCTCCGCGAATTCGAGTACATGGGCATCGGGAACCATGCCGCGGCGCATCATATCTTCGGAGTAGGAATGCAGGCGGACACGAAGGTCCAATTTTTCGGGCACGACGAACGTGCCGATTCCCACCACGCGTTTGAGCACTTGTTCATCCACCAAGGCATCGATGGCTTGGCGGATGGTCTTGCGGGCCACGCCGAAGTGCTCTGCCAGCACGCGTTCGGGCGGAAGCTTGTAGCCGGGTTTGCAGGCCTCGCGCGCATGGGTCTTGAGAATCTCTCGGATTTGCCGGTATTTGCTTTGCCGGCTGGCCGGATCAAGGTGCGCCTGGACATGTGGCTGCGGTGCGTGGCGCATGCTGCTTCTCCTTGATCCAAATATCCTGACGGCCCATCGCCATCGAGGAACCCCTATTAAAAGACTAACGGGACGACAAGCAAAATTGCTTGTCGTCCCGTTAGGGTTACTGCCTAGTGAGCGTGATCGCCACGGCTGTATTCGTAAACCCAGCCGGTCACGCCAACGACGGCCAAACCGGCGCCGATGAAGAAGACCCACCAGCCCACAGCGAGGCCAAGGAAGCCAATCGCTGCAGCCGAAGCCAGGACCAGTGGCCACCAGCTCCATGGGGAGAACATTCCGATATCGCCGGCGTTCTCGTGGATTTCGCCATCCACGCGGTCCTCGGGCCTGTTGCCAACGCGCTTAGCGGTGAATAGCAAGTAGCCACCTACCATCGCGGACAATGCGACCAGCATCAGCAATGCCAGGAATCCGACCCATTCGCTCCAGTTGGTCATGTAACCGTAGACAATCGCTACTGGGGTGAAGAAGAAGACGCCACCCAGGAAAATCCAGGATTCAACTTTCATCGTTACACGTCCTTCTGGTCAGCCGAGCCGAAGATCTTCGCAACCGGAGTTTCGGGGGTTACCCGTCCACTCAGTTCCGGGTGGTGCAGATCCAGTGCCGGACGCTCGGAACGGATGCGAGGGATCGAGTGGAAGTTGTGGCGTGGTGGAGGGCAAGAAGTTGCCCATTCCAGCGATGCGCCGAAGCCCCATGGATCATCTACTTCGACCTTCTTGGCGTTTCGGTGGGTTACCCACACGTTCCAGAAGAATGGAATCATCGACGCACCCAGAATGAATGCGAAGACGGTCGAAACCTGGTTCATGGTGGTGAAGCCATCTTCAGGCATGTAGTCGGCGTAGCGACGTGGCATGCCCATAACGCCCAGCCAGTGCTGGATCAGGAAGGTGCCGTGGAAGCCGATGAACAGCAACCAGAAGTGAATCTTGCCAAGACGCTCGTTGAGCATCTTGCCGGTCCACTTCGGCCACCAGAAGTAGAAGCCAGCGAACATCGCGAACACAACGGTACCGAAGACTACGTAGTGGAAGTGAGCCACAACGAAGTAGGTATCCGATACGTGGAAGTCCAGCGACGGAGCCGACAGGATAATACCGGTCAGACCGCCGAACAGGAAGGTGATCATGAAGCCCATGCTCCAGAGCATTGGGGTTTCGAAGGTGATCGAGCCGCGCCACAGGGTTCCGATCCAGTTGAAGAACTTCACACCGGTTGGAACTGCGATCAGCATGGTCATGAAGCCGAAGAACGGCAGCATTACCGAGCCAGTGACGTACATGTGGTGTGCCCACACGGAAACCGACAGTGCAGCAATCGAGATGGTCGCGAAGACCAGGCCCTTGTAGCCGAAGATCGGCTTGCGGGAGAACACTGGGAAGATCTCGGAGACGATGCCGAAGAACGGCAAAGCAATGATGTAGACCTCAGGGTGCCCGAAGAACCAGAACAGGTGCTGCCATAGTACGGCACCGCCATTCTCTGGGTCGAAGATGTGGGCACCGAAGCGGCGGTCTGCACCCAGTGCGAACAGCGCAGCTGCCAGTGGCGGGAAAGCCATCAGGACCAGCAACGAGGTGATCAAGGTGTTCCACGAGAAGATCGACATGCGCCACATGGTCATGCCAGGTGCACGCAGGCAGATGATCGTGGTGATGAAGTTGACGGCGCCAAGGATGGTACCGAAGCCCGACAGTGCAAGGCCGAAGACCCAGAGGTCTCCGCCGATTCCTGGCGAGAAGGTGGTGTTCGACAGCGGAGCGTAAGCGAACCAACCGAAGCTAGCTGCACCCTGGGGGGTGAGGTAGCCGGCCAGAGCGATCAGCGAGCCCAGCGAGAAGAACCAGAAAGCCAATGCATTCAGACGTGGGAAGGCCACATCCGGGGAACCGATCTGCAGGGGCATCATGACGTTGGCGAAACCTGCGAACAGCGGGGTTGCGAACATCAAGAGCATGACAGTGCCGTGCATGGTGAACAGCTGGTTGTACTGTTCCTTGGTCTGCAGGATCTGCATGCCTGGTTCGAACAGCTCTGCACGAATCAGCAGCGCCATAACGCCACCGACACAGAACAGGATGAACGAGCTGATCAGGTACATGTACCCGATCTTCTTGTGGTCGGTCGAAGTAATGTAGTCGACGAACAGACGACCCTTGGACTTCGGCACTACGGCTGGAGCAATCGACTTCACGTCGTCAGTTGCATATTCAAACGTTGTCATGATTACTCTCCTTCCCCGTGCTCTACTACGACGCCGTTAACAACATCTGGCTTACGGTCGTACTCTTCACCAATGTGTCCATCTTCCATCTTTGCCAGCTGAGCCTTGAACTCGGACTCATTGACAACCTCGACGTTGAAGAGCATCTCGGAGTGGTACTCGCCGCAAAGCTCGGCGCACTTTCCGTCGTAGCTGCCTTCAACCTGTGGAGTCAGGTAGATGTAGTTGGTCTTGCCTGGGATCATGTCCAGCTTCTGCAAGAAGGCTGGTACCCAGAAGGAGTGGATGACATCGCGGCTATTCAGCTCAAGGGTTACCGACTTGCCCGCTGGCAGGTACAAGGTTGGCAGTTCTTCGCGAACGCCTTCCGAGCCATCGGTGTTCAGGTGAGCCTGCTCGCCGGCGTAATACTTCTCGGTGCCCTGGTAGCTGTAGTTGAAGTCCCACGACCATTGCTTGGCTCGGACGTCGACTACGACCTCAGAATCAACAGGGGCGTTGATCTGCTTTTCCAGGGTGTTGTTGAAGCTAAAGAAGACTAGAACAAGGACCAAAGGAATGGCCGTGTAGAAGATCTCCAATGGCAGGTTGTAGCTCAGCTGACGCGGGTAACCCGTATCGTTCTTGCGGCGGCGGTAGGCGATGACGCACCAGAGCATCAATCCCCAGGTCAATACGCCGACGACAATAACAGCGATCCACGAGTTAACCCAGAAATCCTGGATTGCCCCGGTGTGGTTGGTGGTGTCGCGCTCCACGTTTGGGAGCCAACCGCGTTTTGCCTCCGCTGTACATCCCGTCAACAGCAATGCGCCAGTGCCGACTAAAGCCAGTACTTTGGCTTTAGCGGACCCGCGACTGCCGGTTCGGTCTTGCGAACTCACAGACGGCCCTTCCTCTTTGTTGGTGCAGAATGTGGTCTTCATAAGTCACCTCGTGGTTTAAACGAGTTGCACGGTGAGGTGGCTCACGAAGGGAAACATAGTTTTACTACTTAATGTAGAGCTTACCCTCTTTGGGGTCAGAATGCCGAAAAACGCCGCTGTGCTAACGAGAAATTTCTTCAACGTTTGAACAGCGGCGTTTGTTCCCTACGGCCTAGTGGAAGGAATCTCCACAGGCGCAGGAACCCGATGCGGCCGGGTTGTCGATGGTGAAGCCCTGCTTCGAGATGGTGTCCTCGAAATCAATGGACGCGCCAGCGAGGTACGGGACGCTCATCTTGTCAACGATGACCTCAACGCCATCGAAGTTGCGTACCGCGTCGCCGTCGAGCATGCGCTCATCGAAGTAAAGCTGGTAGATAAGGCCCGAGCAGCCACCTGGCTGCACGGCGATGCGGAGACGAAGATCATCCCGGCCTTCCTGTTCCAGAAGCGAGCGAACCTTGTCCGCCGCCACGTCGGAAATCTCTACCTCATGGGTTGGCACCTCAGTTGGATCGCCCTTGGTCTGGTCAACAGATGCAGTCATGATTTTCCTCCCATACTGCTCGATGCGGCACCAAGCTCCAGATTTGTTACTGGAACCGGCACCTCTGTTCTTGCTTCTATCCTACGTCGCTACGCTGAAGAATTCTTCCCCTGCGTCTCTCCGTATGACACGGTTCATAGTCCCTTGGCGTTGATCCTCGCCAGCATGAGGGCTTCAGCCTCAATTGCGTGCTGGAAGTCGCCTAGATGCAGCGACTCGTTGGCCGAGTGCGCACGCGAATCGGGATCCTCGACACCGGTCACCAGGATCTGCGCCTTCGGGAAAACTTCCAGCAAATCTGCGATGAATGGAATTGATCCACCCAGGCCCATATTCACTGGTACAACGCCCCAAGCTTGTTCAAGCGCCCAGCGCGCAGTGTCATTTGCCGAAGCGTCCAGGTTCGCCTTGTAGGCGTTGCCTGCTTCGGTGGCGACAAATTCAATCTCGGCGCCGCGAAGGTCAACGCTTTTGACGTGTGCCTCAAGGGCCTTGAGCGCATCTGCAGGATTCTGCCCTGGGGCCAGGCGCATCGATACCTTGAAACGCGTTGCCGGCAGCAAGGTATTCGACGAGTGGTCGACACTCGGGATATCCATTCCAATCACGCTCAGTGCTGGTTTATTCCACAAGCGGTCGGTGATCTTGCCGGTGCCGGCAAGCTGGAAGGATTCCAGAACGCCGGAGTCCCTGCGGAATTCGGCTTCGTCGAAGTCGACTTCAGCGATGTCGTTGGCAACCAGGCCGGCAACGGCAACAGAACCGTCTTCGTTGTGGAAGCTGGAGATCAACTTGGCGGCGAGGATCGGGCCATCGAGAACTGGTCCGCCAAACATGCCCGAGTGAACTGCATGGTTCAACGAGCGAACGGTGATCTCCGCTGCGCACATGCCGCGCAGCGAGCTGGTCAGTGCTGGGGTTCCAACCGACCAGTTGGACGAGTCGGCAACTACGATCACATCTGCTGCCAACTTGTCCTGATGGGCTTCGAGGAAGTTGCGGAATGATGGGGATCCTGCTTCTTCCTCCCCCTCGAAGAAGTAGGTTACGCCGACGCCGAAATCGCCAATGAGGTCCAGCACGGCGCGCATCGCCGCGATGTGGACCATGATGCCGGCCTTGTCGTCAGCGGCACCGCGGCCGAACAGCCGGTCCCCTACCTTCGTGGCTTCGAATACCGGGGTGTTCCAGTCCGCCGCGTTGCCAGGAGGCTGGACGTCGTGGTGTGCGTACAGGAGCACGGTTGGCTTTCCGGGTGCCGCCTTGCGCTGGGCTACCACGGCAGGCGCGCCCATAGCGCCGTTCTGCGCAGGCTCGCGCAGGATTTCCACGGTCTCCATCCCGGCCGACTTGGCCAATTCGGCCACTGCCGCAGCCGATTTTTCCAGGTTCTGCGGGTCGAAGGATTCCCATGCGATGCTCGGGATCGCGACCAGGGAAGTGAGCTCTTCGAGGATCTTCTCGAAGTTCGTGTCGATGTGGCTTTTTAGCGCGGCAATATCGACGCCGCTTGCAACAGCGTCGAAGGTAGTATTTTCGGTCATGCCTTCAGCCTAGCAATTCCTCGCGTATCGAATGTCACGCCGCTAACTATTTCCGGCTAGAATAGAGGGGTGTTTGGACGTAAGAAGGATGAACCTCAATCCCCCGTAAATGTGGAGTCTGCCCAGCAGGCCCCGGAAACAACCGACGGCCGCAAAACTGGTCCAACGCCCAAGCGCAATGCGCAGCAGGCGAACCGTCAGCGCCCGTTGGTTCCTACCGATCGCAAGGCCGCTAAGGAAGCCCAGCGTCAACAGCGTGTTGAAGCGCAGAATCGTTTGCGCTTAGCCAACGAAACTGGCGATGAACGCTACCTGATGCCACGCGACAAGGGTGAGCAGAAGCGCTACACCCGTAACTTCATTGACTCTCGCTGGATGTTCGGCGAGTTCATGATGTTCATCATCCTGGCCTTCTTGGTTGTCTCGCTGGTGTTCCAGCGCAACCTGCAGATCCAGATGTTTGTGCAGGCAGCCCTCTGGGTTGTTATCGCACTGATCATCATCGAAGCAATTGTGACGACCATCCTCTTGAAGAAGCGCCTGGTCGCCAAGTTCGGCCACATGGAAAAGGGCGTACGCATGTACGCGGCAATGCGTGGAATGCAGTTCCGCAAATTGCGCCTGCCGAAGCCACAGGTCAAGCGCGGCGCAAATATCGACTAGTCGATACCGCTAGACCGCAAAGGGGCAAGCTCGCTGAGCTTGCCCCTTTCTAGTTAATTGCTTGGTTGAATAACAATGTTCAAAATTTGTGGAGCCAACTACAAGGTGATGCAAATTCTGCGATTGGAATATCGTTGCCGCGACGCATTTCTGCCAATCCTGTCCGTGCTCGCAGCATGCGGCCTTGTTGGCTCCGATACAAGGATTCATCCCGGTCGGCAACCGTTATTGCCACCTTCTCCCCTTGTGTAGATTCACGACATATTAGACACATGAGTCGGGACATCCTAGACACTCGCATCTTGACCGATGAGTCGCGTCATCCTTGACACTATTACATGTCTAGAAACCACGTCATCGTCCACCAGATCCGCGACGCCGGCATGAGCGTCACCGAAGCCTCCCGCCACTACAAGATCTCTCGCCAACGCATCTACCAGCTACTACGCGCCTACGACCACGGCGGCGATGCCGCGCTGGAACCTGCCAGCAAAAAACGACACACCAACCCGCGCGCCACCAGCCCCGAACTCACAGCACGCATCCTCGAATTACGCCGCACGCTCACCGCCAACGGCCTCGACGCAGGCCCCATGACCATCCAATACCACCTAGGCAAAGAGCACTTGCACGTGCCTTCCACGGCCACCATCCGCAGAATCCTTCACGCCCACGGCCTGATCACCCCAGAACCGAAAAAACGCCCGAAGAGCAGCCTGCACCGATTCCAATCCGAGCAACCCAACGAAACCTGGCAATCGGACTTCACCGAAGCGAGACTAGCCAACGGGCACACCGTCGAAATCCTGCACTGGCTCGATGACCACTCGCGATACCTACTGCACTGCTCCGTGCACGAAGAGATCACCACACAAATCGTCATCGACAGTTTCACCTGGTTCATCAACCACTACGGCCCACCGCAAAGCATCCTGACCGATAATGGACTGGTTTACACAACACGGCTGCTCAAAGGCCTGAACAAGTTCGAAAAACTACTGATCGCCCTAGGGATACGCCAGAAAAACGGGAAACCTTATCACCCGCAAACTCAAGGAAAGATCGAGCGTTTCCACCACACAGAACACCTCTGGGTCAACGCGCGACCACGCGCTGAATCGATCACCGAACTGCAAGAGATCCTGGATGAGTTCCAGAAGGTTTACAACAATGAACGTCCACACCGTGCACTGAATCGGGAAACACCGAGCCAGTGGTACCACCGAACACTCAAGGCCCGGCCGAACCTCAAGAACGTCACGCGGGACCGCGAGTTCCGCATCCGACATGACCGGATCGACAAGGATGGAAAAGTAACCCTGAGACACGAGGGAAAACTACGTCACTTAGGGGTGCGGAAAATACACCGTAGAAAGAAAGTCGTGATGCTCATCGACACTGAAGAAGTCACGGTGATGGACGTAGAAACTTCAGAGGTGCTTAGTCGCCACTCCATCGACCCCGGCAAATCCTATTGGCCCGATAAACAGAAATCCCCCGGCCGGTGGCCGGGGGAAACTGATAATAATTTGTAAAGCATGTCGCAACTCATCTGTAAACGATGTCTCGACTCTTCACAGCCACCTTCTCCCCTAGCGCGGCTGCCCTTGCCTAGTCTCCTGATCCAAGTTGCGTTCAAAGCGGTTGCAGGCAGGACGTACGCAGAAGATGGGCCCGGTTAACGCGGAATGGCTCCGATTCTTCGAGAATCGGAGCCATTCCGGAGCATTTGGGAAATTCCACTCCAAAGAACTAGAGCATGTGCTCCAGGTCCTTATTGATCGAACGTGCCCAGAACGGACCCTCGTAGAGGAATGCGGTGTAACCCTGTACCAGGTCCGCGCCGGCGTCCAGGCGTTCCTTCACATCCGCGGCATTTTCCACGCCGCCGACGGCGATCAGAGCCATCTCGGCCGGAACAAGTGCACGCAACTGGCGAAGAACTTCAAGCGATCGCTGCTTGAGCGGAGCGCCAGATAGCCCGCCGGCGCCAATCTCTTCAACCTTGGACGCATCGCTGGTCAAGTTCTCGCGACCGATGGTCGTATTGGTGGCAATAATGCCGTCGAGTTCAAGTTCCATGGCCAAGCGTGCAACGTCAGCGACATCCTCATCGCTAAGATCGGGAGCAATCTTGACCAGCAAGGGAATATGGCGGCCGGCAACCTTGTCAGCCAACTGGCCGACTTCCGAAAGCAGCGGACGAAGAGAGTCAACGCTCTGGAGCAGGCGCAGACCCGGGGTGTTGGGGCTCGAAACATTGACGACCAGGTAATCTGCGTGGATCGCCAGCTGGCGGGTGGACGCCAGGTAATCCCCTACCGCGTCTTCCAGCTCTACAACCTTGGTCTTGCCGATATTCACGCCGATGACCGGGCGGGTTCCAGCGTAACCAGTCTTGAGCTCTTGGCGAGAACTGGCGACACGGGCAGCGACAGTTTCGGCGCCTTCGTTGTTGAAGCCCATCCGGTTGACTACCGCGCGGTCCTCAACCAAGCGGAAGAGCCGCGGTTGCGGGTTGCCGGACTGGGCCTGTCCGGTGACGGTTCCGATTTCAACATGGCCGAAACCGATATCGCTCAACGCCAGGATTCCGGTGGCGCCCTTGTCGAAGCCAGCAGCCAATCCGAATGGGGACGGGAAGTCGATGCCCATAACGGTGCGCTTCAGCTTGGGTGCCGGAGCGAAGAACTTGCGAGCTGCCTTAGTGAGCCCTGCGCGTTGCGCAATCTTGATCGCGTTGAATGCAAAATGGTGAGCCTGTTCAGGATCCATCTTGGTGAACACGTGCTTGAAGACCAGTGGGTATATGCGCATGGAACCATTTTCCCGTGAAGAACCCGAAACAGACAACTTGAGATGGGTAGTATTCAAGATATGAAGCACTTCGTTGTTCCAGAAAGCAGCAGTTGGCCAGACTTTATGTCTTCAACTAGGCCGGGGCAATGGGTCGAAGATCCCCTCGGGCCTGATTTTGAGCACCAAACCTTGGATTTCGGCGTCGATGCGGAAGGACCGGCCGTCGCGACCTTGGTCCGCTATTGCCCGGCTGGATTCAGGAATCGGCTCGGACGACGAGCCCAGGGAATTGTTCTGAGCGTGCATGGCTGGAGCGATTATTTTTACAACCGCGAACTGGCAGCTTTCTGGCATCACCATGGATACCACTTCTACGCACTTGATCTACGCAGGCATGGACGCAGTCTGAGAGCCGAACATGCTTTGCCTGGTTATGTCGATGACTTGGCGGACTTCGATGAGGAGCTCAATGCGAGCTTGGAACTGCTGCGTAATGAGCATCCTCAATTACCGGTGGTTGCCCAAGGGCACTCGACGGGCGGCTTGATCCTCAGCTTGTGGCTTGCGCGCCAAGCGCCGGGCATTAAAGCTCTGGTCCTGAATGCTCCATGGCTTGAGTTTCAGGGAACGGCCTTCCTGCGCATTCCTTTTCACGGCCTAATGGAAGCGATCACTCGCACGAATCCGCGCAGGAAGCTCAACGGACCAGAATTCGATCATTACTGGCAATCGCTAAGTACTGATAGCCATGGCCAGTGGGACGTTCATCGGCTATGGCGACCACGGATCGCTTTTCCGAACACCGCGGGATGGCTGAAAACGATATTCGATGGCCATGCCCTAGTTGCGAAGGGGCTGAAACTTCAACAGCCAATCTTCGTCCTCACCTCGGATCGCACCCATATCGGCACGAGCTACTCCCCTGACATGCAGCACTGCGATTCGGTACTCGACGTTCAGCAAACGCGCCTGCGGGCGTTGAAACTAGGCAGTTTCGTTACTTTGTCCGAAATTCCGGGCGCAATGCACGATGTGTTCACCTCCGCTGAGCCCGCCAGATCCGCAGCATATCGAGACCTAAGCCTCTGGTTGCGATTGGTGGGAACAGCGCTGAAAACGTCCTAGGCCTGTGGCTTGTCGATAGCTCCGCCGTAACGGCGATCGCGTTTGGCATATTCTTCTACGGCGGTAAAGAGCGTTCGCCGGTCGACATCCGGCCAAAGCTGGTCGAGGAAGACCATCTCTGCGTATGCCGACTGCCACAGCAGGAAGTTGCTTGTGCGTTGCTCGCCACTGGTTCGGAGGAAAAGATCCACATCAGGCAGTTCCGGAGCATGCAGGTATTTGGCGATAGTCTTTTCGCCAACCGAGCTAGCGCGAAGCCTGCCGGCTGCAACATCCTGGGCAATCGCGCTGACAGCGTCGCCTAGTTCTGCGCGCCCGCCGTAGTTCACGCACATGGTCAGCTGGCAACCCAAGTTGTCTTTGGTGAGTTCTTCGGCTTCCTTGAGTTCATTGATAACCGATTTCCAGAGCTTGGGTTCTCGACCCGACCAGCGTATGCGGACGCCCCATGAGTTCAACGTATCGCGTTGGCGGCGCAGAACATCACGTGAGAAGCCCATCAGGAAGCGCACTTCCTCAGGGCTGCGCTTCCAGTTCTCGGTTGAGAACGCGTAGACAGAGACGTACTTGACGCCCAGCTCCACGGCTCCGGCCACCACATCAAGCAAAGCTGCTTCGCCTGCACGGTGCCCCTCGGTACGAGGCAATCCCCGCTGGTTCGCCCAACGTCCATTGCCATCCATGACGATAGCTACGTGTTCAGGGATGAGTTCCTGCGGAATGGCGGGCATCTGCGGATGATCCGGATGCGCATAAGGAGCAACTGGGCCTCGGCGGCCGGTGATCTTAGGAAGCTTCTTCAATTTCTCTCCACAAGACGTAGGGAATTCACGGCACGCTCAAGGTGCCACTGCAAGTAGTTGGCCACGATATCTGCAGCTTGCTTGCGCGCTCGAGGTCCTGCTTCTGCCACGGTGGACCAGTCCCCTTCCAGCAGCGCCTGCAGATATTCAATGGTGACGGGATGCGGCGATAACGATCCAGAGGGACGGCATTCGGGGCAAACGACGCCGCCAAGCTGGACGTGGAGCGCTTGATGCGGGCCAGGCTTGCCGCAGCGCACGCAGTCGGTAAAGGACGGCGCCCAACCAGCAACCGAGAGGGCCCGCAAGATGTAGGAGTCCAGCACGGCTCCGGAATCGACTCGCTGCTTGGATAACAGGGCGATCGCACCGTGGAAGAGCTGATATTGCTGGAGGGCCGAATCGCTTTCTGTTTCCAGCAGTTTTTCAGCGATCTCCGACATGGCGTTGGCCACCGTGTAGCTCGGGTAATCCATGACCAGCAATTGGCCGTATGGATTTCGAAGCTGTGCCTGCGAGACGATATCGAGATTGCGGCCCATCACCAGAAGCGCGTCGACTTCCATGAACGGTTCCAGCGTGGCGCCCATCCGCGACGACGTCCGGCGTACGCCCTTAGCCACCGCACGGACAATCCCATTGGGTGTCAGCAGGGTGATGATGCGATCGGCTTCTCCCAGCTTGTGGGTACGCAAAACCAAACCACGGGTGTGGTAGCTCTTGGAAGCGAAACCTGATCTGGACACGGACAATATTCTCCCACTTCAACTCCCAAAGTTCTGAATCCAACGATTCCTATGGGTGTCGATTCGTCCCTGGGCGCGGTAGCTGCAGGAGCAACCCGGCATCTACCGGGCCCGAGGAAAAGGGGTTCAAGGTGTCTCTCGACTTGAATTGAGCGGGAACACCGACAGCGACGCAGTTATCAGGCAGGTCAGTAGCGACCACGGCATTCGCTCCTATATTGCACCGGCTACCTACTTGCACGCCACGCAATACCGTGGCACCGGATCCAATCATGCAGTCGCTGCCGATGACGGTTGTAGCTGGACCGGCAGACCCGGCTGCCGCGATAGTGGCCCCCTGGTAAATCAATGTTCTGGATCCAATTACCGTATTAGGCCCGATAACGACACCAGTGCCGTGATCGATGAGAACGGGACTGCCAATAACAGCAGAGGGATGGATGTCGATTTGCGTCAATGATCGGGCAATGAGCCTGATGATTTTCGACAGACCCCTGGTTGTCTTGCGCTGCCACAGCTGGTGAGTAACCCGATGCATCCAGATCGCGTGCAAGCCCGTTGAAGTAGTTGCCGTGGCCAATAGTCCTTGTGCTGCCGGATCGCCCGCAATGACCGCGCGGATTTCATCCATGAAACGGGGCAAAGCTCTTCCCTTTCTTCGTCGGCGCTTGCTTGCCAGCCGCCCTGGCAGTATATGGAAGGCAAAACGCCACGGCCAGCGTGGTGAGGCTGGCCGTGGCGTTGAGCTGGCAACAAGGTGGTGCCGCAGACCTACTTGCTGTCGCGGATCGCGCGGTTGACGGCCGAAACTACGGCCTTCAGTGCTGCAATGTTGGTATTGGTGTCCAGGCCAATGCCCCACAGGATGCGATCGCCCACGGCGCATTCGACGAATGCGGCTGCGCGGGCGTTGCCGCCTTCGCTCATGGCGTGCTCGGAGTAGTCCAGCACGCGCAGATCCACGCCATCATCGTTGAGCAGCTTGACCAGCGCGGAGACCGGACCGTTGCCCTGGGCGCTGCGCTCATGGGCCACGCCGTCGATGATCAGCTTGGTATCCAGGCGGAAGCTTCCGTCCTCCGCCGAAGCCGCGGTCGCCGAAGCAATCTGGTAGTAGCCCCAGGGGTTCATGCCCGAATCTTCGCTGACCGGCAGGTACTCATCCTGGAAAACGTCCCAGATGCGCTGCGAGGAGATCTCGCCGCCCTCGGTATCGGTCTTGCGCTGGATGACGCCGGAGAACTCGATCTGCGCGCGGCGCGGCAGGTCCAAGTTGTAGTCGTTCTTCAGCAGGTAAGCAACCCCGCCCTTGCCGGACTGCGAGTTCACGCGGATCACGGCCTCGTAGGAACGGCCGATGTCCTTCGGGTCGATCGGCAGGTAAGGAACAGCCCAGACCAGGTCGTTGATGTCCTTGCCTTCAGCCGAAGCCTTGGCTTCCATCGCTTCCAGGCCCTTCTTGATCGCGTCCTGGTGCGAACCGGAGAAGGCGGTGAAGACCAGATCTCCGCCGTACGGGCTGCGTTCAGCCACTGGCAGCTGGTTGCAGTACTCGACGGTGCGGCGGATGTGGTCCATGTCCGAGAAATCGATCTGCGGGTCGATGCCCTGGCCGAACATGTTCATGCCCAAGGTCACCAGGTCGACGTTGCCGGTGCGTTCGCCGTTGCCGAACAGGCAGCCTTCGATGCGGTCGGCGCCGGCCAGGTAGCCCAGTTCTGCCGCGGCCACTCCGGTGCCGCGGTCGTTGTGCGGGTGCAGCGAGAGGATGATCGAGTCGCGGTTGGCCAGGTTGCGGTGCATCCACTCGATGGAGTCGGCGTACACGTTCGGGGTAGCCATTTCCACCGTGGCCGGCAGGTTCAGGATCATCTTGTTTTCCGGGGTCGCTTCCAGCACCTCGGCTACGGCCTCGGAAATGCGCTTGGCGAAGGCCAGCTCGGTCCCGGTGTAGGACTCTGGCGAGTACTCGTAGGTGATCTTGGTGCCGGTCAGCTGCTCTTCGTACTTCTTGCACAACCGGGCGCCCTGGACGGCGATGTCCACGATGCCGTCTTCGTCCTGGCGGAAGACGACTTCGCGCTGCAGGATCGAGGTGGAGTTGTACAGGTGGACAATGGCCTGCTTGGCGCCTTCCAGCGCTTCGTAGGTGCGCTCGATCAGGTGCTCGCGGGACTGAGTGAGCACCTGGATGGTCACGTCATCGGGAATGCCGCGCTCGATCAGCTGGCGGACAAAGTCGAAGTCGGTCTGCGAAGCCGACGGGAAGCCGACCTCGATTTCCTTGAAGCCCATTTCGACCAGCAGGTCGAACATCTTGTGCTTGCGCTCCGGGCTCATCGGATCGATCAGCGCCTGGTTGCCATCTCGCAGGTCGACCGCGCACCAGCGCGGGGCCTTGGTGATGTACTTGTCGGGCCAGGTGCGATCGGGCAGATTGACCTCGATCTGATCCTGGAATGGAACATACTTGTGGATTGGCATGTTCGAAGATTTCTGCATGTTCTGCATTTCTGTGGGTCCCCTAGACAAAATTAGTGCTTAGTTTGTGGGGCCAGACAAGAGCTACTCCGCGACGAGGGGTCGGCCTGTAGACCACTAGCGGTCCTTTGGATCCTCGCAGCGGCTAAGTAGTAGTAGAAGCTCGAAATGCACGAAATGAGCATAGCACCGCGCTTTGGAGGCAAGTGAAACTTATGTCACTTGCGTGTCACATAGTGGACGTCCGCCTTGCGC
>NZ_JBLVOJ010000025.1:308871-332884 GCF_053543715.1 Glutamicibacter sp. AGC46 | reverse complement strand
CGCCGGACAGGATGCCCAAGCAGGCGAACAATGGGGCTCATGGAGCTAAGCACCAGGGAGGTCCATGGATGGAGGCGATCAGCATCGGCGCTGGAATCCATGGGCTGCGTACCGGTGCTTCTCCCGCGGAAAGGCTGGCCCGGGAGATCCAGAGTGCGGGCCAAGCAGCCGGTTAACCAGCTCGTCCCCCAAAACCGGTCTGGTCTTGAGGGACGAACAGCGCATTTTCCAGCGCTGAGGTGCGCAGCCTAGAAGCCGAGGCGTCCAAGCTGCTTCGGGTCGCGCTGCCAATCCTTGGCAACCTTCACATGCAGGTCCAGGTAGACCTTGGTGCCCAGCAGCTTCTCGATGCCCTGGCGGGCGTTGGTGCCGACCTCGCGCAGGCGCGAACCGCCACGGCCAATGATGATGGCCTTCTGGCTGGAGCGCTCAACGAAGAGCGAGACGTGGATGTCGATCAGCGGATTGCTTTCGCTGCGTCCTTCGCGGGGAACCATCTCTTCGACGACGACGGCCAGCGAGTGCGGCAGTTCGTCGCGCACGCCTTCAAGGGCGGCTTCGCGAATCAGCTCGGAAACCATCTTGGCTTCCGGCTCGTCGGTCAGCTCGCCGTCCGGGTACAGCGGCGGGCCCACTGGCAGGTGCTCTGCCAGCACGTTGGCCACCTCTTCGACCTGGAATTCCTTGACAGCCGAGACCGGAACGATTGCGGCGAAGCCGTTCTCGCCGAAGTTCTGGGTGCCCATCTCGGCCACCGCAACCAGCTGCTGCGCGAGCTGTTCGCGGTCCACCAGGTCAGCCTTGGTGACCAGGGCGATGATCGGCTTGCGCTGCAGCTGAGCCAGCTGCGTGGCGATGTAGCGGTCGCCCGGGCCGATCTTCTCATTGGCCGGGATGCAGAAGCCGATCGCGTCCACCTCGGAGAGGGTGTCGGCGACCAGGTCATTCAGGCGCTGGCCGAGCAAGGTGCGCGGACGGTGCAGGCCCGGGGTATCGACCAGGATCAACTGCGCATCCTCGCGGTGCACGATACCGCGGATGGTGTGGCGGGTAGTCTGCGGCTTGGCCGAGGTGATGGCCACCTTCTGGCCCACCAGCGCATTGGTCAGGGTGGACTTGCCGGCATTCGGGCGGCCTACGAAAGAGGTGAAGCCGGAGCGGAAGCCCTCAGGCCATCCGCTGGATGCAAGCAGGTTGTGGTTTTCACTCATGTGAGGAATCCTCGTCGTTCTCAATATGGTCGGATGCATCTGTTTCCAGACGCTCTACATGGATTTTGCCGATACGGTTGCGGCGGCCCGCGAGGGCTACCACGGTCAGGCGCAGGCCGTGCACTTCAGCGGTGGAACCGAGTACCGGCACCGATTCCAAGGCCTTGGAGAGCAGGCCGCCGACGGTGTCGACGTCCTCTTCCTCGATGTGCATGTCGAAGTGGTCGGCAATATCGTCAATGGATGCCGCCGCCACGGCGAAAATCGACCCGTCAGGGTTCTGGATCAATTCGGCCCTCGAACGATCATACTCGTCATCGATTTCGCCAACGATTTCCTCAAGCAGGTCTTCCAGGGTCACCAGGCCCGCGGTGCCGCCGTACTCGTCGATGACGATGGCCAGGTGGATGGATTCCTGCTGCAGTTCCTGCATCAGCTCTGCTGCCGACTTCGATTCGGGAACAAAGCGGACCTTTCGCGCCAATTCGGCCAGGGTCCGGGCCTGCTGCAGACCGTGGATCTCGCGGATCAGGTCCTTGAGGTAGATGATGCCCTGGATATCATCGGTGTCCTCGCCGATCAGCGGGATGCGGGAGAAGCCCGAGGCGATGAACAGGTCCATGGCGCTGTGGAAGGAATGATCCGCATCCAGCACCACCATGTCGGTGCGCGGCACCATCACCGAACGAACGCTGGTCTCCTCCAAGTCGATCACCGAGGAAATCAGTTCGGCCGATTCCTCATCCAGGTCCTCGCCTTCGGAGGCGCGATCCACCAGATCACGCAGTCGTTCCTTGCCCAGGTAGCCGTCGCCATCCACGCCGCCGGGGCTCAGCGCCTTGGCGATGGATGCCAACCACGTGGTGATGGGTCCGAGCACCAGGCGCAGGAAGCGGACCAGGGTGGCGGTGGACTGCACGACGTTCTGGGCGTTGGAACGCCCGTAGCGACGTGGCGACACGCTGACCAGGACGAATCCCAAGGCGGCCATCGCAATAGTGGAGATCATGCCGATCAGCCACACATTCTCGATCCACTGCGAAACGAGCAGGGCTACAGCGACAGCGGAAGCGGTCTCGAACCAGATCCGCCAGAACTTCACTGCCTGGGCGTGGGTTTCTGTTTCATCCAGAATTGCGGACAGCGATTTGGAATTGGACTCGGCGCGCAGGCGTTCAGCAGCGTGCCGGGATAATGCGTAGAAGGCTGAGTCTGCGGCAGTCAGCACGGCCGAGAAGGCCATGAAAACAAGGGCGAGAATCAGCAAAATTATTTCCACGGGGTTATTCCACCGTTTCCTTTGGCGCGGGGCGGCCGGTGTAGCTCTCTAGCAGCTGGCGCTGCAGCGCAAACATCTCTTCCTTTTCTGCTGGCTCCATGTGGTCGAAACCCATGAGGTGCAGCAGGCCGTGGGTGGTCAGCAACAGGATTTCATCGTGGGTGCTGTGGCCCCCGGCCTTGGCCTGCGCTTCGGCGACGGCAGGGCAGATGACGATGTCGCCAAGGATGCCGCTCTCCCCCGGCGCACCGGCAGTTCCTGGGCGCAGCTCATCCATCGGGAAGCTCATCACATCGGTGGGGCCTTCGAGGTCCATCCACTCGACGTGCAGGGCGCTCATGGCATCCTCGTCGATGAAAACGATCGATACTTCGGTTTCCGGATGCAGGAACATTGCCCGCATCACCGATTCTGCCAAGGCGTTGACATCCTTGAGATCGACGTCGTATTCGGTTTCGTTATTTACTTCAATGCTCATTTGCTGCGGCGTCCCCGGTTGTGGTCTTTGCGTCGGGTGTCATCCCAACGGTCGTAAGCAGTAACGATGTCGGCAATCAGACGGTGGCGAACCACATCCGAAGAGTCGAGTCGGCAGATGCTGATGTCGTCGATGCCGTCAAGGACATCGCTGGCCATGCGCAACCCGGAGGTCGCATTGTTGGGCAGATCCACCTGGGTGACATCCCCCGTCACTACCATCTTGGAACCGAATCCCAGGCGGGTCAGGAACATCTTCATCTGTTCACTGGTGGTGTTCTGCGCTTCATCCAGGATCACGAAGGCGTCATTGAGGGTGCGTCCACGCATATAGGCCAGCGGAGCGACCTCAATGGTTCCGGCCTCGAGCAATTGCGGAATGGTTTCCGGATTGATCATGTCGTGCAAGGCATCGTAGAGCGGGCGCAGGTACGGGTCGATCTTCTCGGTCAACGAGCCCGGCAGGAAGCCCAGCTTCTCCCCTGCCTCAACGGCAGGCCGGGTCAGGATGATGCGGTTGACCTGCTTGTCCTGCAAGGCGGCGACGGCCATGGCCATGGCCAGGAAGGTCTTGCCGGTACCGGCTGGGCCAATGCCGAAAGTAATTGTCGAATCCTCTATGGCGTCGACATAGCTCTTCTGGTTCACGGTCTTGGGGCGGATGGAACGTCCGCGCCCCGAGAGGATCTTCAGGCCCAGGACGTCGGTGGGTGCATCCGGATTGCCGGCGCTGAGCATCTTGATGATCTGCTCGATCGTTTCGGCGCTCATGCGCGAGCCGCGAGTGGCCAGCGAACGGGCTTCTTCGGTGACGCGCTGGGCCTTGCGGACTTGCTGCGGTTCACCTACCAGAGCCAGGGATTGGCCGTTGGGGCGGAAGCTCACCTGCGGGTAGGCGCCGGAGAGAATACGCAAGAGCTCGTCATTGGGACCGAGGGTGGCAATCATGAGCTCAGCTGTATCGAAACTGATGGTGAGCGATGCGGATCCGTTCTCCGCTGTCGCCTTATTCTGTTCAACCTGCATGCAGTGCGCGGCGCCCCTTTGCGAGCTTGGTGGTAATCGTGATTTGTCCTGCTTGCCATTCTATCGAGTCGCAGGCCAATCCGGAGAAAATTCAGGTCTCAGCGTAAGCAGTAGAACCTGAAAGTAGTCTTGAATGATGCTAATCGGGGCAAGTGGCGAACATATAGATTTGGTTACGGATTAGTAAGTTGGGCCATTTTTCTGCAGTTAGCCGCTTCTGATATGGCAAGCTTGAGAGCGGTTCCAATACGGCCAGGAGCCACAACAGCTAAAATCACCACGGATTGGTACGCAGTGCAATCAAGGATCTTGCGGAAGATTCCACGCCGATTCGGCGTTTTGGGAATCACTGCCGCTCTCGTCGTCGCCGCAGGATGCGGTCTGACGAATCGCGAGAGCTCCTATGAGATGCCATCGACCGCCGTGGCTGAATCGCTGAACCTGCCGAACGCCACCGACGCTGGCGAGGATGTCGGCATCGCGGCTAGCCTGCCCATCTACTGGCTGGAAAACACCGATACCGGCGTGTTCCTGTACCGCGAGTACATCGAGGACACCCGCCATCAGGAACCCATCGGCGATGCGATCTGGACGCTGCTCTCAGCCGACCCGATGAAGCCGAAACGCTATACCCATTTGAAGCCCACCGATGAAATCGGGGTTTCAATCAATAATGCGAATGTCATCACCTTGGATCTGCCGGCCAAGGTCTTCAGCGCCAATCTCGACCAGGGCCTGTCGGAGCGCGCCATCCAGCAATTGGTCTTCACCGCTACGGCAGCTGCCGCCAGCGCTGGACTGGTCGTGGGCGAGCTTCCCGCAACGGTCCGCATCCTGGTTGACGGCCAGGCAAATGCCACAGTCTTCGACGGTTTCCGGCTCAAGGATGTCTACGAGCGCGATGCGGCGTTCATTGCACCGATCTGGATCATCGATCCGCAGTTCAACAAGACCTTGGCGGATGGCTCGATCAAGATTAACGGCCGAACCACCCAGTTCGACATCGGCACCTTCTACTCCTTGCAGCGCAAGGACGCCGACGGCAAGCTCACGGTGATGACCGCTCAGAAGCAGGTCAACCCCGGGCAGATCAATGCCGACGGTTCATTCACCCTGACCACCGATCTGCGTGCCGGCTCATACCGCCTGACTTTCTGGGGCGTTGAGACCGAATCGGACCATCTGGTCGGCAAGGTCACCAGCGACTTCCGCGTCGAGTAACGCAGCATCCAGCGCTGCAGCCCCCGCCGGAAGTCCTGGACATGAACCTGGGCGCCCATTGTCCGGGCCAGCTCCTGAACTGGTGGCGGCTGAGCATTCTTGGCCTGCTGGCAGGATTTCCAGTGCCATTGCCGTGGACAGCGTCGTGATCCGATCGGCTGCCGCATCCGCGTATCCGGCCCGCAGCGACTTCGCGTTCCCCGTCCCGAGGCCTTTTCTCGGCTCGAACCCGTTGCGCCGGCCGGAGACGAAATTGCTCCGCAGATCCCGGCAGGCACATGCCTGCCGGGATCTGCGGAGCAATTCACCTGCTAACCGGAATTCTGGAACCTAGATTTCGCCGATCAAATGGCGGATCAAGACCAGGGCCGCGGGGCCCGCGGTCGAGGCACGCAGCACATGCTGGCCCAGCAGGGCTGGTTGGGCGCCGGCATCGACGAAGGACTGCAGCTCCGTTTCGGAGATGCCTCCTTCTGGCCCGACGATCATGATGATCTCCTGGCCGGTCCGCGCATCGGCGAGCCACGACTGCACACGCCGGGCCACCGATTCCGCGGCCTGCTCGTGCAGAACCAGAACCAGTGCGCCATTTGCGGTATCGGCCGCGATGGCCTTGGCCAGTTCCTTGGAACCCAGCGGGTCCAGTACCTCTGGCTCATAGGCGCGGCGCGACTGCTTCTGCGCCGAGCGCACCTGGGCGCGCCACTTGGCCATGGCCTTGTCGACCTTGGCCGCGTTCCAGCGCACGATCGAGCGGTCAGCCTGCCAGGGGCGTACCGACAGCACGCCCAGTTCCACGCCGGACTCGACAGCTTGCAGGTCGCGATCCCCCTTGGACAGCGCCTGGACCAGGGTGACCGGGTGATCGCTGACCGCTTCCTCGGCACGGCGCAGGACCTTCACGCTCAGCAGGTCCTTGGCGGTGCCGATGACCTCCACAGTCAGGCGCAGCCCCTTGCCATCCAGCAGGTCCAGGTGCTCGCCCGCGGAGACCCGTTTAACGGTGACCGCGTGGTGCGCTTCGGAGCCATCCAGTTCAAGAATGTCCCCGACCGTTGCGTCCCGGCCCTGCTGGGCGTCGATGACGAAGCTGTGGTTGCTCATGCCTAGCGCTGGTTCAGCTTGTCGCGCAGGCGGGAGAACATGCCGCCGCTGTGCTCCACACGGCCGGCCGAGAGTTCTTCGCCACGCAGCTTGGCCAGTTGCTCGAGCAGATCGCGCTGGGCAGCGTCGAGCTTGGTCGGCGTCTCCACCTGCAGGTGCACGATGATGTCCCCGCGCTTGCCTCCGCGCAGGCGCGGCACACCGAGGCCCGGCAGGGTGACGGTGTCGCCATCCTGGGCGCCTGGCTCCACATTGATGGACTGGCCGCCGTCGAAGGTTTCCAGCTTCAGCTCGCAACCCAGTGCGGCGGCGGTCATTGGCAGGCTCATCTTGGCGTGCAGGTCGGTGCCGGCGCGCTCGAAGACCTTATGGCGGCGCACGTCGATCTCGACGAACAGGTTGCCGTTAGGCCCGCCGCCCGGGCCGGCTTCGCCCTGTCCGCGCAGCTGGATGCGGGTGCCGGAGTCGACACCTGCAGGAACGTTCAGCGACTTGGACACATGCTCGCGCACCCGGCCTTCGCCGTTGCACTCCAGGCAGGGGTCCGGGATGGTGGTGCCGAAACCGCGGCAGGCCGCACAGGTTTCCACGGTCATCATCTGGCCCAGGAATGAACGCACTGGACGCTGCACCTGGCCTGCGCCATGGCAGATGTCGCAGGTGACCGGGCTGGTGCCTTCGCGCGTGCACGAACCGTTGCACGTCTTGCAGGTGACAGCGGTTTCCATCTCCAGCGGGTAGACCGTGCCCTTGACCGCGTCTTCCAGGTCGATGGTGATGGTGATCAGCGCGTCGCGGCCCGGCTGGGTGCGTGATGCCGGGCCCTGGGCCTGGCCGCCACCGAAGAACTGCTCGAAGATGTCGCCGAAGCCGCCAAAGCCCTGGCCGCCACCGCCGAAGCCCGGGTGGCCGTTGCCGTTCTCATCGCCGGTGGCGTCGTAGTTGGAGCGCTTGGTCTGGTCGGAAAGGACTTCGTAGGCTCGGGTGACCAGCTTGAACTGTTCTGCAGCGTCATCGCTAGGGTTTACATCCGGGTGCAGCTTACGCGCCAACTTGCGGTAGGCACTCTTGATTTCCTGCGGGGTCGCGTCCTTGGCGACGCCTAGGGTCTCGTAATGCGAGCTCACGTTATTCGCCGTGTCCTTTCCTGAGAATCTTGAAATTCGGTAGTGCCGGGCGGTGCCCAGCGAGGCTAGTTAGCCAAAATCTTCGACAGGTACCGTGCCACCGCACGAACCGAGGCCATGGAGGTTGGATAGTTCATCCGGGTGGGGCCCAGGACCCCGAGCTTGTTGCGCACATCGGTGCCGTAGGTGGTGGCGACCACGGCGGCTTCCGACAGCTGCCCGTAGTGGTGCTCGGTGCCGATGGCCACGGCCACGCCGCGCGAATCGGCTTCCAGCTCGGAGAAGAGCTTGAGCAGCACTACCTGCTCCTCGAGCGCCTCGAGCACCGGGGTTATGCTCAGCGGGAAGTCCCCTTCCACGCGGGCGAGGTTCGCGGTGCCTGCCATGATGATGCGTTGCGCGTTGGCCGCCTGGGCCATTTCTTCCAGCGCACCGATCACCTGGTCCACCAGGGGGTCGGCCTGCTGCGTCGAACTGCGCTCGATGCGGGTGAGCCGGCCGGCAAGTTCGGCAAGCTTCACTCCCCCGAAATTGTTGAGCAGCCACAGCTTCAAGTCATCCAGCTCATCATCGCTGTAGGAACGCTGGACCGGCATCATGCGCTGATCCACCGTGCCATTGGAAGCGATCATCACCATCAGCACCTGGGCCGAGCCCAGTCCGACCAGATCGAGGTTCTTCAACGAAGCGGTGTCGTAGTGCGGCACCTGGATCATTGCTACCTGGTTGGTCAACCGCGCCAGGAGGCGAACGGTGCTCTTGAGCATCTCGTCCAGGTCCGTGGAGCTGTCCAGGATCTTGTTGATGGCGTCGCGTTCAGCCCGCGACAGCGGCTTGAGCTCGCCGATCTCATCGACGAAGCGGCGGTATCCCTTTTCGGTGGGGATCCGTCCGGAGGAAGTATGCGGAGCGACTATGAGCCCCTCTTCTTCCAGCATAGCCATGTCATTGCGGATCGTCGCGGCGCTGACACCGAGGTTGTGCCGGTCAAGGAGCGCTTTGGAACCCACTGGCTCACGGGATTGGACGTAGTCCTCCACGATGGCACGCAGAACGTCTAGGCGTCGCGGCTCTGTCACAACAGCACCTCCTTGGATTCCCTGTGCCCGGCTTTGGCACTCTAACCTGTCAAGTGCCAAGTCTAATACGTTCAGCAGTTGCTAGCATTGGATTTCGAGCGTATTCGATCACAGCGAAAGGCAGTACGTGACTAATTACTCCTGGGGACCACGGGATCTGAGTGCACCGGCACCGAAAAAACTCCGCCAGGTCCCTGTTGAACGTGGCATGATTCTGGAAGATGCCACCTCAGGATGGGTAGGAGAAGTCATCCGTACCGAGAAATCCGGTGGCATGCGCGTGATCGTGCTCGAGGACCGCCACGGCAAGACCCGCTCCTTCCAGGCGGGCTTTGGGTTCTTCCTCGAAGGCGAAGCGGTGGAGATCATTGATCCCGTTGCCAAGGCCGCACCGCCCCATAAGCTGGTCTCGGCTTCGGGTTCGCGTGCCGTTGCCGGACTGAAGGCCCGGGAGGCCAGGGCAAGCCGCATCTGGGTAGAAGGCAAGCACGACGCTGAGCTGGTTGAAAAAGTTTGGGGCCACGACCTGCGTGTTGAAGGCATCGTCGTTGAACCGCTGCATGGCGTGGACGATCTTGCCGGGGCTATCCGCGACTTCGCCCCCTCCGCGCAGCGCCGCCTGGGAATCCTGGTTGACCACCTGGTTGCCGGAAGCAAGGAATCGCGCATCGTTGCCGAGGCGATGAAGGTCCCCGGTGCAGCGCAAAACGTGCTGATCCTCGGCCACCCGTACGTGGATGTATGGCAGGCGATCAAGCCTGCGACACTGGGCATCAAGGCTTGGCCGGTGATCCCCAAGGGCACCGATTGGAAAACCGGTGTGCTCCGGGCCTTTGGCTGGCCGCACTCCACCGCGGAAGACATCGGCATCGGATGGCAGCGGCTCTTGTCCACGGTGCAGCATTACGGGCAGCTTGAACCGCAGCTCTTGGGCCGGATTGAAGAATTGATCGATTTTCTCACGACCGAAGATTACGGTTTCCTAACGATTGACTAATAGTTGGAGATTAGTCTGCGAATCTCCCCGTGCGCCCAGCCGCGGTCGCTATGATAAGAGGAACCACACTTAGCAAGACAAGGAAAAATAGTGACATCACGCCAGACGAAGCCATCGGAGAATTCCCGCTTCGAAGGTTCCAGGACCTCTGCGCTGCCGCTGACTCCTTCAGAAGATCGCCAGTGGGCAATGATGGCCCACTTCGGTGCCATCTTGGGTTGCGTTCCTTCGGCAATCGTCTTTGCCGTATTCCGGGACCGTGGCCCGTTCACTGCACAGGAATCGAAGGAAGCGTTCAATTTCACGTTCCCGCTGACCATTCTCGCCATCGTATTCAATGTGCTCATGGTCTTGCCGGTGATCGGCTGGCTTTTCGCAGTACTCGCCGTGGCCCTCTGGGTCTTCATGACGGTCTCGGGCGCCCTTGCTGCCATCCAGGCCAACAAGGGACGCCCTTACCGCTACCAATTCAATCTGCGGCTGATGAAGTAGCAGCGGTTTCCCAGTCTTAGAAATCGAGCAGTTCACGCACCACGAGGTCGGCCAGGAGCCGGCCTCGCTGCGTTAACACCAATGTGCCGGCGAACGCGGCCTTGGCATCAATCAGCTCGTCGGCGATCAAGCCGGCGACTTTCTTGCGTCCGGTTTCATCGAGCTCGCTAATCGTCATGCCCGAACCCAGCCGG
The DNA here is from genome assembly GCF_053543715.1 of Glutamicibacter sp. AGC46. Taxonomy (NCBI): domain Bacteria; kingdom Bacillati; phylum Actinomycetota; class Actinomycetes; order Micrococcales; family Micrococcaceae; genus Glutamicibacter; species Glutamicibacter sp. AGC46. The sequence goes on along the minus strand of NZ_JBLVOJ010000025.1, from coordinate 322,677 downwards.
GTCAACAGCATCGTGCGCTCAAGCTGCACGGCCTCGGCATCCGGGTATTCGCGGCCGTGGCCCGGGGAGATTCCAGCATCGATCCGTTGCTGATACGCGGCTGGATGCTTCACATTCCACCAGCGCAGCCCGCCAACATGGGAATGCGCGCCGGGGCCTGCGCCCCACCAGTCGCCGCCCTGCCAGTAAGCGATGTTGTGCTGGCAGGCATTCGCCGGGGTCTTCGCCCAGTTGCTGACCTCGTACCAGGAGAAACCGGCCGCGGCAAACATGTCGTCGGCCAACTGGTACTTTTCGGCATGGTCGTCATCATCGATGTTCGGTACCTCGCCACGGCGAATCTGGGCCGCCAGCTTGGTGCCTTCCTCGATGATCAGCGCATACGCCGAAATGTGATCAGGTTCGTAGCTCAACGCGGCTTCGATGCTGGTGCGCCAGTCTGCCAGGCTCTCCCCCGGAGTGCCATAAATCAGATCGACACTGACATCCAGGCCGGCCTCGCGCGCCCACGCAACGGCTTGCGGAACGCGCTTCGGATCATGGGTGCGCTCAAGCACCTTGAGCACGTGGGGCACCGCGGACTGCATGCCGAAGGACACGCGGGTGAACCCGCCGTCGGCCAGCTCCTGCAGGCTTTCGCGGGTCACCGAATCCGGGTTGGCCTCCGTGGTGACTTCCGCACCCGGCTTCAGGCCGAAGTCGTCGCGGATCCGGCCGAGCACCGAGACCAGGTCTCCGGCGGGCAGCAGCGTGGGAGTTCCGCCGCCGAAGAAGACAGTTTCAATTTCGCGGTGCGGTTGGCCCGAACGGTCCATCACCTCGCGGGCGAAGCTGATTTCCTTGCTGACGGTGGCAGCGTAGGTTGCTTGGCTGGAACCGGAGCCCAGCTCCGTGGCGGTGTACGTGTTGAAATCGCAGTAGCCGCAACGGACGGTGCAGAACGGAATATGCACATAAAAGGACATGGTCCGCCCCTGTGCCTCATGCGCGCATGAGGCAGGGAGCAGACCATCGGCCGGAGCCGGATCGCCGTCAGGCAGTACTGAAGGCATTTACTTCTTTTTCGGCTCGTCGGTGGACAGTGCGGCAATGAAGGCTTCCTGCGGAACCTCCACGCGGCCGACCATCTTCATGCGCTTCTTGCCTTCCTTCTGCTTTTCCAGCAGCTTGCGCTTGCGGCTGATATCGCCGCCGTAGCACTTGGCAAGAACGTCCTTGCGGATTGCGCGGATGTTCTCGCGGGCAATGATGCGCGAACCGATCGCGGCCTGGATTGGAACTTCGAACTGCTGGCGAGGAATCAGCTCACGCAGCTTCGAGGTCATCATGGTCCCGTAGTTGTAGGCCTTGTCGCGGTGCGTAATGGCGCTGAAGGCATCCACTTGCTCGCCCTGGAGCAGGATGTCGACCTTGACCAGATCTGCAACCTGCTCGCCGTCGGCCTTCCAGTCCAGCGAAGCATAGCCGCGGGTCTTGGACTTGAGGTGGTCGAAGAAGTCGAACACGATCTCAGCCAGCGGAAGGTGGTAGCGCATTTCGACACGGTCCTCGGAGAGGTAGTCCATGCCGCGCATGGTGCCGCGGCGGGTCTGGCACAGTTCCATGACCGAGCCGATGAATTCGCTGGGCGCCAGGATGGTGGCGGCAACCATTGGCTCGTGGACTTCCAGGATCTTGCCATCCGGGAATTCCGAGGGGTTGGTGACCGTAATCATTTGCTTGTCTTCGCCCATGACCTCGTACACCACGTTCGGCGCCGTGGAAATCAGGTCCAGATTGAATTCGGATTCCAGCCGCTGGCGGGTGATTTCCAGGTGCAGCAGGCCCAGGAAGCCCACGCGGAAGCCGAAGCCCAGGGCCACGGAGGTTTCCGGTTCGTAGGTCAGCGCAGCATCGTTGAGCTGCAGCTTATCCAGCGCATCACGCAGTACCGGGTAGTCGGTGCCGTCCATCGGGTACAGGCCGGAGAAGACCATTGGCTTGGCCTCTTCGTACCCGCCCAGGGACTCGGTGGCCGGCTTGTGGAAGTTGGTGACGGTATCGCCGACCTTGGACTGGCGCACGTCCTTGACACCGGTGATCAGGTAGCCCACTTCGCCAACGCCCAGGCCCTTGGTGGGCTCGGGGTTCGGCGAGGATACGCCGATTTCCAGCAGTTCGTGGGTGGTGCCGGTGGACATCATCTGGATCTTCTCGCGAGGAGACAGATTGCCATCGACAACTCGAACGTAGGTCACCACGCCACGGTAGGTGTCGTATACGGAGTCGAAGATCATTGCGCGAGCCGGAGCCTTGGCATCGCCGACAGGCGGCGGGAGCTGCTTGATGACCTCATCGAGCAGTGCTTCAACACCTTCACCGGTCTTGCCCGAAACCTTCAGCACGTCTTCTGGCTCGCAACCGATCAGGTTGGCCAGCTCGGCAGCGTACTTTTCCGGCTGCGCGTTGGGCAGGTCGATCTTATTGAGCACAGGGATGATCGTCAGATCGCCCTCGATAGCCAAATAGAGGTTGGCCAGGGTCTGCGCCTCGATGCCCTGGGCGGCGTCAACTAGCAGGATCGCGCCTTCGCAGGCGGCCAGCGAACGCGAGACTTCGTAGGTGAAGTCGACGTGCCCGGGGGTATCGATCATGTTCAGTGCATAGGGGGTGCCATCTTCGGCTCCCCACGGCATGCGCACAGCCTGGGACTTGATGGTGATGCCGCGTTCGCGCTCGATGTCCATGCGGTCGAGGTACTGTGCCTTCATGTCGCGGGCAGCGACAACGCCGGTCAGTTGCAACATCCGGTCGGCCAGGGTCGACTTACCGTGGTCGATATGGGCAATGATGCAGAAGTTACGGATGAGCGACGGATCGGTCGCGGCAGGCACCGGAGCGGTGCGGGCCAATGGAGACACCTAAACAGACCTCACTAGCTGACTAAAAGACATAGTTGGATTAGCTTCCATTCTGTCATGATTTCCGCGTCTTCTCATATTTCGACAGCCTGAAACTGATAGTTTGTCGTCCATGGCACTGAATCCAGAGAAGATATTTAGCATCGTCATGCGCGCGCTGAAGGAAATCAGCAAGGTCCGCGCAAATTCGGCAAGCAAGCGCCCGGCCAGCAACCGCGGGGCCAGCGGGTCCCCGAGCACTGCCGGAAGCCGCTCTCGTGCCAACTCCATGCAGGATTCTCCAGCGGGTGCTGGCTACCCGGGTGATTACCGTGGCAAGATTCACTACGAGTACAACCCGGCGAAGGACGGCAACGCCGATCCGGGAGAAATTGTCTGGACTTGGGTTCCCTATGAAGAGGATTATTCGCAGGGCAAGGATCGCCCGGTGCTGATCGTCGGCCGTGATAGTGGCTGGCTGCTGGGGTTGATGCTCACCAGCAAGGACAAGAACAACTCGGATCACCGCGACCGCAACTACATGGACATCGGTACCGGGGACTGGGACCGCGAGCGGCGTCCGAGCGAGGTCAAGCTCGATCGCATTATCCGAGTCGGCGAGCAAGCCGTCCGCCGCGAAGGCGCCATCCTGGATCGCGAACGCTTCTCAAATGTGGTGAACGCCCTAAACGAACGCGCATAAGCACTCGTTGTCAGGCTCCCTATCTGATAAAGTTAATCTTTGTGTGTTGCGCAGGTTGGGCAACACGCCCCCTTCGGGTCGCCATAGGTGCCCCACACCGCTCAGTCGATGGCCTGAAGGATGAACCCTCTACCGACCGTATAAAACGATAAACGAGAGAGTTTATTAAAGTGGCTAACATCAAGTCCCAGAAGAAGCGTATCCTGACCAACGAGAAGGCACGTCTGCGTAACGTAGCTGTCCGTTCCGAGGTCAAGACCGTGATCCGTAACGTCAACGAGGCAGTAGTCTCCGGTGACAAGGAAAAGGCAACCGAGGCACTGCGCCTGGCTGGCAAGAAGATCGACAAGGCTGTAAGCAAGGGTGTTCTGCACAAGAACAACGCTGCTAACCGCAAGTCGGCTATCGCCAAGAAGGTTAACGCCCTCTAAGCCGAGCTTAGACTTCATCAACTCCCCCGCACTCATCGAGTGCGGGGGTTTTGTTTTGCCCGGAACTGCTCATCGAAGCTTCCAGGCAGGCACGCGCTGATGGCTAGCCTTCATTAAAGAGCAGTGGGAGCGCGCAGGAGTGCATCGTGCCCGCCCCCACCTGGAACCTCAGCGGCTAGCGTCCCGGAGCCTTGCCTGCAATGAACATGATGGCGTGTTCCAGCGCGTAGCCCGGTGAACGGCTGCCGCCCTTGACCATGCGGTCGGTATTCGCTATTTCTTCGACGCACAGGGCAAGATCGCTGCGTTTCCAGCCGCGAGCCTGCTGCTGCGCCTGCTGAACTTGCCACGGCGCCATCCCCAACTCGGATGCCAATGAAGCTGCGGGTTCATTCACGCCGGCGACCTTGGCGATCTGGCGGCCCTTCATCGCCAAGGTGGCCACAATGGGAATCGGGTCGGTTCCAGTACCCAGCGCATGGCGCAAAGTGCGAAGCGCCATCTGGGCGTTGCCGGAAATTGCGGCATCGGCCACCTTGAACGCAGTTGCTTCAACCCGGCCGCCGTAGTACCTGTCGACCGTATCCTGGTCAATGGTTCCCGTGGTGTCGGCAATCAGCTGGGAGCAGCTCGATCCAAGCTCTGCCAGCGAGTTGCCTACCGCCGCTACGAGGGCTTTGACCGCGTCATTGGTAATCCGGCGCTTGGCGGCCTTGAATTCGGACTGGACGAAGTCGATCTTCTCGGAGTCCTTTTTCACCGGTTGGCAATTGACGATCAGGGCACCGGCAGCTTTGATTGCGTCAATCAGCTTCTTGCCGCGCGTACCACCCGAGTAATGCATGATGAGCACATTCTCGGGAGCCTGGTCTTTCAGGTAGGCCAGGGCGTCCTTGAGGAAGTACTCGTTCATGTGGGCCAGTTCGTGGACCTCGACCAGATTGGCGCTGGAAAACAGCGAAGAGCTGGTGGCCATGAGCAGCTCTCCAGGCTCGTACTTTGCCGCGTCAAGACGCGTGTGCTGGATATCGTCCCGCTGGGATGCCTGGGAACGCAGCAATTCGAAGGCGCGCGAAGCGAGGTAATCCTCTGAACCGGTCAACAGGATCAGTGGTTGCGGGCGCAGTTCCCGCCATGAGATACCCGGATTTGCTTGGGCGCGTGCCATCGAACTCCTTAGTGCATCGGTCGATATAACGATCCTACCGAACTGGCGTACCCAGGGCGGTACCCAGAACGCCCTGGCTGGTAAATGTGAGCAGTACGGTACCCGATTGGTCGGTGCGAATCACCGTCGCGCCGACCTGCTGCGCCATCTCCAGGGTTTCGGGGTGCGGATGGCCATAGGAATTATCCTTCCCCGCGGAGACCAGCAGGATCTGCGGACGGATCTGCTCGATGATTTCGGTACCGCCGTTGCGTGCCCCATGGTGCGAGGCTTTCAGGATCGCTGCATGCCCTTGCGGATGCAGGCGCAGCAGGCGATCCATGGCTTCGGTTTCCATGTCCCCGGCTGTGAAGAGATCGATGGTTCCGGACCCGGTGGAAAAGCTGAACCGGATGACCAGCGATGTATCGTTGGGTTCGGCGTAATTCGCGAAGCGCGCCTCGGGGCCCACGACTTCGAAGCCCACCTCCCCTGCAGCCTGCCGCGTACCGGGCTCCAAGGCGCGTGCACCGGGCCATAGTTCAAGGTCGAACCCGGTCGAGACCAGGCGTTCACCAATCTTTACGTGCGAATTCTCCAGCTCGCCCACGGCCCCGAAATGGTCGCTGTGGGTATGCGTGATGAAGACCTTGCTCAAGGTGCTGATGCCCAGCCGCTCCAGGCACAGCAGCAACCCGCTCTCCGGTGGTCCGGTATCGATCAGCCAGCCCTCTGAATCCCCCAGATTGATGACGAAGGCGTCGCCCTGGCCCACATCGCACATGGCAATGCTCCAATGCGGCGCGATATCTTCCCGGTAGAACAGCGTCGCAGGCAGAACGAGCGCTACGGCGAATACCAGGATCGCTCCCAGCACGCTTAGGGACACCTGCCTGACCCGGAGCCTCTCGGTTTCCCGGCCCAGCACCAGCAGGGTGCAAAGCACCAGGGAGAGCATCACTGCCAAGACGATTCCGGGTAGGCCTTCGGGCCACGGCCGGGCGGCACCGGGGAGCCCGGAAACGAAATGGGCCACCTGGCCAATGGCTTCTGCCGGCAGCCCCGGAACCCAGATCAGCACCGATTCCAGCGCTGGCCACGGCGTGCACAGCAGCAGGCAGGCCATGCCGAGCGCAGTAATCAAGGGCAGCAACGGCGCGACCACGAGGTTCGCGGGCAGCGAGTACAGGCTGAAATCCGAATTCAACGCGATGACCACCGGCAGGCAGGTGAACTGTGCCGCGCAGCAAATGGCCGTCAGCTGCGCGAACCAGGCCGGGAATATGTGGAGAAGAATTTCGGTCAGGGCCGGGGCGAGCATGATGATTCCCAGGGTCGCCAGCATCGACAGGGCGAAGGCCGGTTCGGCACCCAGCGAGCGATCGATAGCCAGCAAGGCGGTTCCGCTCAGGCACAGTATTCCCAGAGAGCCTTGGCCACGACCCAGCAGCACCGAGATGACCGCAATGCTGCCCATCAGGCTGGCGCGCAGGACACTGGGATCCGGCCCGGCAAACCAGGCGAAGAGCCCGACCACGCCAATCATCAAGATCGCGCTGGGTGCCCGTGGCACCGAAAACAGCCGGAGCAGCACCAGCACAATGGCCCCGATCAGGGCAATGTTCGATCCGCTCACCGCGGTCAGGTGGCTCAACCCGCTGGATCTCATCGCCTCGCTCAACGCTTCGTCCTGTCCGGAACGATCGCCATAGAGCATGCCAGGCAGCAGCGCCTGGGCATTGTCCGGCAGGCCGCGCAGGCCCTGGGTGAACCGTTCCTTGAGGTAATCCGCGGCGGTAGGCTCAACCCAGGAGCTCACCTGCGGTTCACTGGCGGCATGCGCCCACCAATCGAAGGCGCCGGCAGCTGCTGCTTCCAAGTCGAGGATGGTCTCGAACTCGCCCGCAGTGGCCGGCACCCCGAAATCAATGGTGAGGAAGACCGGCACCCGGCATGGCACCCATTGGCCGTTGGCCCAGTACCGCTGGATTTCCGCCCGGCCGGCGGCAGCCCCCTGGCCCTGCGCGGTGGCCGGGTCCTCGAAGCGGACCACGGCACGGCGCTGTTGCTCGCCGGCGCCCGGCAGCTGGCACTGGGGGTCGGTGAAGGCCAGGCTGCTGACGGCCACCACCCCCAGGAGCAGGATAATGGGACCGGTAAACCATGGCGCCGCGTAGGCGCGGTCGTGCCGGGGCCGCAATAGCAGGAACAGCAGGATAGCCATCAGCGCGGAAAGTACCCAGAGCAACCAGACTGGGAGGGTGAAGTAGGCGGCGGTCCACGCGCCGCCCAGCAGCCACAGGCCGCGGAAATCGGTGTTCACGGGATCACCAGTTCGCTCAGCTGGCCCAGCAGCGCCGGACCGATGCCCGGTACCGCATCCAGCTCTTCCACGGAGCTGAACGGGCCGTTCTCGGTGCGGAAGTCGATGATCCGGGCTGCCAATGCCGGACCGATCCCCGGAAGCTCCTGCAGGGTCTGGGAATCGGCACTGTTGAGCGAAATCTTCCCGCCTGCCGTCGCGCTCGGTGCCGCGGCTAGTTCCGTGGCCGTTTCGGCGCCCGGAAGGACCACCTGCTGGCCGTCGACCAGTTTGGCCGCCAGGTTCACCATCTGCGCACGTGCGCCTTTGGCCAGCCCGCCGGCGGCGTCCACCGCGTCGGCAATCCGCGAATCCACGGGCAGCTGGTAGACGCCGGGCTTCTTCACCGCGCCGACCACGTGGACCGTGATCTCGGGTGCGGCCGGGCTCGGGGACTGGTGGTCCGCCGGCGCCGAAGCGGACGGGTCGGATACCAGCGGAACTGTTTCAAGCTCCTGGGCGACCGGCGGTGGCGCGAGCAGGATGGAGATCGCAATCCAGGCGAGCACCACGATGACCAGCACCAGCACGGCCACGCGCGAGATCGCGAATCTCAGGCGACCGGGACGTGGCGCGTATTTGTTGAAAAAGTCGTGGCGGCCCATGGGCCACAGTCTGGGCTATGGTGCCGGCGGCCGATCCAGGATGGACGCCGACTGTGGATAGCTGGGGGCGACGCACACGGCGATCACGCCCAGGCCGGTATGCGCGGCCAGCACCGCCGGAAGGGACTCGACCACGACCGGCATGGCGCTGAACGGCGCCAGTTCGGTGGCGATTTCCTCGGCCAGTTCCTCGGCGCCGAAATGCATCACCCCCAGCCGCACCTCGCCACTGGCGTCGCGGGCATCGCGCAAGGCCAGGGCGACCAGCCGTGCGGTGGCGCGCGCGAAGGAGCGGGGCTTTTCCAGGGCGACGATCGAGCCCTCGGCAATCCCGAGGATCGGCTTGAAATTCAGCAAGCTGCCGACCACGGAGGACAGCGCGCTGATCCGGCCGCCGCGGCGCAGCTGCTCAAGGCTTGGCACCGCGAAGTACACGGTGTTGGCGGTGGCCGTGCCGGCGATCTGCTCGAGCATCTCCAGCGGGGCGCCGGCGGCGCGGGCAGCCAGCACATCGGCCACGGCAAATCCCTGGGGCAGGCACACGGTGCGCGAATCGACCACGGTGATTGGTGCGTCAAAGCTGCGGGCCGCCAAGCGGGCCGCCTCCACGGTGCCCGACAGCGCCCCGGACATGTGGATCGAGATGATCGACTCGCAGCCGGCGTCGAGCAGCTGCCGGTAGGCGCGTTCGAACTCGCCTGGCGCCGGGCGCGAGGTTTTCACCGCCTTGCCCATGGCCAGGCCCATCATCAGCGCCTGCAGGTCTTCGCCGTGCACATGGTTGTCCACGATGATCGGGATCGGCACTTCGATGAAGTCCGGATGCGGCCCGAAATGCCCGGGCAGGCAGGACGCCGAATCGGAGACGACCCCGATGCGGGTACGCGAAAGCCCGCGCGGGGCCAGCCACTTGGGCAGCCAGCCCGCGCGCGAGCTTTTCTGGCGTTCAGTCATGAGCCGAGCTTACGGGGCGGGAACCACGTTCACGAGCTTCGGCGCACGCACGATGACCTTCAGCGGCTCCTTGCCATCGAGCATGCGGATCACCGACTCGTGGGCCAGGGCCTGGGCGCGCAGCTGCTCCTCGGTGATGTCCACCGGAACCTCCAGGCGGGCACGGACCTTGCCCTTGATCTGCACGACCGCGGTGATGGTGTCATCGACCAGCAGCGACTCGTCCACTTCAGGCCAGGCGCTGGTGACCACGGAGGGCGCATAGCCCAGCGCTTCCCACATGTCCTCTGCGGTGTACGGGGCGAACATGCTCAGCAGCTGGGCGGTCACCGTGGCGGCCTCGCGCACTGCCGGGTCCGCTGCCCCGGCACCGGAGTCGATGGTCTTGCGGGTCGCGTTGACCAGCTCCATGGTCTTGGCGATGACCACGTTGAACTTGCCCGAATCCAGCAGCGCGGCGGATTCATGCACGGTGCGGTGGGTGACCTGGCGCAGCGCCTTGTCCCCTGCCGCGTAGTCCACGCCGGCCTCGCTGGTGGTGTCCTGGGCGATGCGCCAGGCGCGGGCCAGGAACTTCTGCGAGCCCGATGGGGAGACATCGGCCCAGTCCACGTCGTCCTCCGGCGGGGAGGCGAAGACCATGGTCAGGCGTACCGCGTCGACGCCGAACTTGTCCAGCTGCTCGCCCAAATCCACGCCGTTGCCCAGCGACTTGCTCATCGCCTTGCCGCCGTTCAGGACCTGGCCCTGGTTCAGCAGCGCGGAGAACGGCTCGGTCGCGTCGATCAGGCCCAGGTCGTGGATGACCTTGGTGAAGAAGCGCGAGTACAGCAGGTGCAGGATCGCGTGCTCGACCCCGCCGACGTACTGGCCTACCGGCATCCAGTCGCGCCCGGCCTTCGGGTCGAAAGGGCCCTGCGTGTACTGCGGGGAGACGAAGCGCAGGAAGTACCAGGAGGAATCCACGAAGGTGTCCATGGTGTCGGTGTCGCGCTTGGCGGCGCCGCCGCACTGCGGGCAGGCCACGTTGACCCATTCCTCGGCGGCGGCCAGCGGGGAGGTGCCCTTCGGGGCCAGTTGCTCGCCGCGCAGGTTATCGGGCAGGCGCACCGGCAGCTGGTCGTCGGGAACCGGGACCTCGCCGCAATCGGCGCAGTGGATGATCGGGATCGGGGTGCCCCAGAAGCGCTGGCGGGACAGCAGCCAGTCGCGCAGGCGGAAGTTGATGGTGTGCTTGCCGGTGCCGGCAGCTTCCACGATCTCAATGGCCTTGGCGATCGCCTCGGTCTTCTCCAAACCGGACAGCTGCCCCGAATTGACCAGCTGGCCTTCGCCCGCGGTGGCGGTGCCGGTTTCGTTCGGGTCTTCCAGACCGGTTTCGACGACCACGCGTACTGGCAGGTCAAAGGCCTTGGCGAAGTCCAGGTCGCGCTGGTCGTGTGCAGGCACGGCCATGATGGCTCCGGTGCCGTAGTCGGCCAGCACGTAGTCCGCCGCCCAGACCGGCACCTTCTCCCCGGAGAGCGGGTTGATCGCGTAGCGGCCGGTGAATACGCCGGTCTTCTCGCGTTCGCTGGACTGGCGCTCGATCTCGGACAGGGCCTTGACCTGCTCCTGGTATTCCTCCAAGGCGGCGCGGTGCTCATCGGTGACCAGTTCGCCAGCCAGCTGCGCGTCGGCGGCGACCACCATGAAGGTAGCACCGTACAAGGTGTCCGGGCGGGTGGTGAAGACCGGGATCTGCAGCGCAGGCTTGTCCTCGTGCGCTTCGATCCCGAAGGTGACCTCGGCCCCTTCGGAACGGCCGATCCAGTTCTTCTGCATCAGCAGCACGCGCTCAGGCCAATGGCCCTTGAGCTGCTCCATGTCCTCAAGCAGGCGGTCAGCGTATTCGGTGATCTTGAAGTACCACTGGTTCAGCGACTTCTTGGTCACCGCAGTGCCGCAACGCTCGCAAGCGCCATTGACGACCTGCTCGTTGGCCAGCACGGTCTGGTCCTTCGGGCACCAGTTCACCGGGTGGTCCTTGCGGTAGGCCAGGCCCTTCTCGTAGAACTTGTTGAACAGCCACTGGGTCCAGCGGTAGTACTCCGGATCCGAGGTGTGCAAGCGGCGATCCCAATCGGCGGAGATCGCGTAGCGCTTGAAGCTGGCGGCCTGGGTATCGATGTTCTTGTAAGTCCACTCGGCAGGGTGGGCATTGCGCTTGATCGCGGCATTCTCTGCGGGCAGGCCGAAGGAGTCCCAGCCGATCGGGTGCATCACGTCATAGCCGCGCAAGCGCCAGTAGCGCGCGACCACATCGCCCATGGCGAAGGCCTCGGCGTGGCCCATGTGCAGATCGCCCGATGGGTAGGGGAACATGTCCAGCACATAGCGGCGTTCGCGGCTGCCATCATCGGCGGGCTTGAACACCTGTAGTTCGTCCCACACCGGAAGCCACTTGGACTCGATGTCCTTGAAGTCGTAGGTCCTGGGTTCGTTCGTCGATGATGTCACGCTGCTCTTCTCACACGCTTTGCGGAAAATTTCCGATAGGAAAAACTTGTTCTTGGTTCCAGACACAACAAAAGCCCCCAAATTTCCACTCGGGGGTACGGCCAACGGGCCGTGCTCAGGCTAGGTTGCGCTTCGGATTCATATCGCGATTCTATCGCATATCCCCTGCCCACGCGCGCATCGATGAAGCGCAAGATTGCACACAGCGGCAAACGCGGCGCCACCGCAGTTATCCACATCCCGCAGCTGCCCGCAGGGGCAGGAGCTTCCAGCGCCCGATCATGGAGCCATGAACGCGCCAGCCCTGATCGCCGCATTGCGCACCGCATGCCAGGCCCCGATGCACCTCGGACCGGCCTTGTCCGGTGCCATGGTGCTGCGCCTTGGCTACCTGTGCCTGGCCCTGTATGCCGCGCTGGGCAAGCTGGTGCGCGATGCGGGCGACCCGCGCCTGGTCCTGGCGCATCTGCAGCTCACCGAAAGGTTCGCCCAGCAAGTCCATTGCGAGCAACACGCCGGCGCACTGCATGCCGAGGCCACCGGCGCCCGGGCGCTGGCACTGGACAGCTACGCGGCCCTGCGTTTGCCCGCGGATGACCCCGACGCCATCACCGACGGGCTCTTTGCCGGGGAACCGAACCTTGCCCCGGGGCGCTGCTGCTACAAGGACACCGCCCAGCTGCTGGCCGCATGGCTGGGCATCAGCTACTTCGAAGCCCAACGGCGCATTGCCGACGCGCACCTGCTCATTGGCCGGCGCACCCCCGATGGCGGCATCTGCGCGCCGCGTTTCAAGCATCTGGCCGAACTCTACGGGCAGGGCGCAGCCAACCGCCGGGCCATCGCTTCCGCCGCGCGGCGCCTTGAACGGCTCGAACCGCAGGACACCATCTTTGACGGCGTGCCCGTGCCGCTGCTGGCGCATGGCACCGATGGCCGCAGCCTGGACCAAGCCGCGGCCCACTCCCTGCGGGAGCTGGGCCCCGCCGCCGCGCAGAAGCAGATCAGCACCTCAATCAGGACCTACAAAGAACTGCACGGCAAGCAGCTGCCTCCCAAGCTCGGCATGTTCATCGGCCCGGTGAAAAACGGCGTGCATTTCTTCTCGCTGCGCACCGATGCCACCGACGCGCAACTGGTTCATTCGGTACTCACGCAGGCCGGCAACCCACGAACCAAGGCCGGCCGGGCCGATCGCGATCCCCAGCAGCAGCGCCCGGCGGGTTCGGGATCCAGCGCCAGCGGCGGCCCGCGAGAGGGCCAGGACTCCCAAGCGGACCAGGAGTCCACGGCAGGCCAGAACGCTGGCAACGGAAGTGGAGCCGCACCCGAGCCGCCGTCGTGGCTGCGCAGCGATCAGCCCATGCCGCCGTGGGCCGAAGAGGAACCAGAAGCTCACGATGGCCAGAACCCGGACGGCGGCCGCACCGCAAAGCAGGCAGAGGCCCAAGGCGAACCGCAAGACGGGGCGCAAGACGGGGCGCAAGACGAGCCGCACCTGCAGGACTCCCCCGCCGGGCAGCCCGATGTGCATCGTCGCCGGCTCAACGCGTTCATGGCGCTGTTGCGCGCACCATTTGCTGGCGGCGATCGAAAAGTCGTCATCCCGAAGTTCGTGGTCTACCTGTGGCTCGCGGATCTGCAGAACCTGGCGGACGCGCACGGCATGACCGCAAATGGCATCGACATCCCGCCCGGAGAACTCCGGCAGCTGCTCGCCAGGGCGAACATCATCCCGATGGTCCTCGGCGGCAACAGCCAAGTGCTGGATATGGGGCGCAAGATGCGCTACCACAAAGGCCGGATCCGCGAAGCGATCATGGCCCGGGATCGCGGCTGCATCGTGCCCGACTGCACCGTGCCGCCGGATCATGTCGAAACCGACCACTACCAGAAGCCCTGGTCCGAAGGCGGCGAAACCAGTGTCTGGTCCGGGGCGGGAATGTGCACGTCCGATCACCACAAGCGCCATGCCGGACAGCTCGAGGTCGTCGATGTCGATGGGCTGCCGCACGTGGTCATGCCTGCACATGTCGATCCGGAGCAAAAGCCCCGCCGCAATACCTATTGGGACGCCCGGCAAGCCGGCGAGTCCCCCGCGCGCCGCAGACCCGCCGCGCAGGAAACCACGCGTCCAGGCCAGGAAGACACCCCTGAGGCCGCATCGGGCGATTGAGGCGATTGAGCTGCCCCGCGGGTTAAACCGGCAACGCCCCAACCACCCCT
>NZ_JBLVOJ010000025.1:214455-308833 GCF_053543715.1 Glutamicibacter sp. AGC46 | reverse complement strand
TCCGGGTGATTCGGGCGTTGCCGGTTGCGGCCGGCTCGGAACCGGCCAAGCCACGGTTGCGCTTAGGCCTTGGTATCTTCGTCGACCCAGTCGAAGGTGCGGGTGACAGCCTTTTTCCACAGGCGCAAGCTGCGCTCACGCGTAGCCTCATCCATGGTTGGCTCCCAGCGCTTGTCCTCGGCCCAATTGTCTTCCAGTTCGCCCAAGTCCTTCCAGAAGCCAACGGCCAGGCCAGCAGCGTAGGCTGCACCCAGTGCGGTGGTCTCGGTGACCTTCGGGCGAACCACTGGCACGCCGAGGATGTCAGCCTGGAACTGCATCAGGGCTTCGTTGGCCACCATGCCGCCGTCGACCTTCAGTTCGGTGAGCGGAACCTCTGCGTCGGCGTTGACCGCATCCAGGACTTCGCGAGTCTGGAATGCGGTGGACTCCAGGGCCGCACGGGCGATGTGGTTCTTGTTCGCATAGCGGGTCAAGCCCACGATCGCGCCACGGGCATCCGAGCGCCAATATGGTGCGAACAACCCGGAGAAGGCCGGAACGATGTACACGCCGCCGTTGTCCTCCACCTTTGCTGCCAGTTCCTCGATCTCCGGAGCGGTAGCGATCATGCCGATATTGTCGCGCAGCCACTGGATCAGCGACCCGGCCACGGCAATGGAACCTTCCAAGGCGTACACCGGTGCGTTTTCGCCCAGCTTGTAGGCCATGGTGGTCAGCAGGCCGTTGGTCGAATTCACGATCTCCGTGCCGGTGTTGAAGATCAGGAAGCAACCGGTGCCGTAGGTGTTCTTCGCGGTACCTGCGGTGAAGGCCGCCTGGCCGAAGGTCGCCGCCTGCTGGTCGCCCAGGATGCCTGCAACGGGCACCTCGCGCAGCAGCTGGTTGGTGTGCACGGAGCCGTAGACCTCCGAAGAAGAGCGGATCTGCGGCATCATCGAGCGCGGCACGCCGAAGTCAGCCAGGATCTTCTCGTCCCAGTCCAGGGTCTTGAGGTCCATGAACAGGGTACGTGATGCGTTGGTCACGTCGGTGACGTGCACGCCGCCGTCCACGCCGCCGGTCAGGTTCCACAGCACCCAGCTGTCGGTGGTGCCGAAGAGCAGGTCGCCTGCTTCGGCACGCTCCCGGGCACCTTCGACATTGTCCAGGATCCACTTGATCTTGGTGCCGGAGAAGTAGGTCGCCAGGGGCAGGCCAACGGTCTGCTTGTAGCGTTCCAGGCCGCCATCGGCTGCCAGTTCGTCGACGATGTCCTGGGTACGGGTGTCCTGCCAGACGATCGCGTTGTAGACGGCTTCGCCGGTGTTCTTATCCCACACCACCGCGGTTTCACGCTGGTTGGTGATGCCGACGACCTCGATGTCGTGGCGGGTCAGGTTGGCCTTGGACAGGGCCTGGCCAATCACTTCGCGCACGTTGCTCCAGATTTCGGCTGGATCGTGCTCGACCCATCCGGCAGCCGGGAAGATCTGCTCGTGTTCCTTCTGGCCTACCGAATGCACCTCACCGGCGTGCGTGAAGACAATTGCGCGGGAGCTGGTCGTGCCTTGGTCAATGGCGATGACGAATTTTTCACTCATGATTCACTGCTCTCTTTCTAGAACATTGGCGCGGCGGCAAGTCCGCCAAGGATACCGCCGATGGCTGGACCAGCCAACGGAACCCACGAGTAGGACCAGTCGGAGGAGCCCTTGCCCTTGATCGGCAGGATGGCGTGGGCAATTCGTGGACCGAGGTCGCGGAACGGGTTGATGGCGTAGCCGGTGGCTCCACCCAGGGACAGGCCGATGGCAACAACCAGCAGGCCGACAGCCAGCGGGCCAAGCTCGTGAGGAGTGTGCCCCAGTCCGGCGATCACGAACACCAGGACGAAGGTGCCGAAGATTTCCGAGACCAGGTTCCAGCCGTAGGAGCGGATGGCCGGTCCGGTGGCGAAGACGCCCAGCTGCGTGCCCGCGTTCTGCGGATCATCCAGGTGCTTCTTGTAGGACAGCCAGGTGCCCACGGCACCCAGGAAGGCGCCAATGAACTGCGCCGCGAAGTAGAGCAGCGTATTGGCCATGGTCTTGGCGACGCCGGGGGCGTACTCGGCAACGTCCGGGTTGACCAGCAGGCCCAGGGTGACTGCCGGGTTCAGGTGGGCTCCGGAGATCCCAGCTATCCAGACGCCGCAATAGACGCCCAGGCCCCAGCCGAAGCTGATGGCTACCCAGCCCGCGGCGCTGCCGAGAGTGCCTTTCAGGGCGACGTTCGCGCAGACGCCGCCGCCCATCAGCAGGAGAATGAAAGTGCCGGCTAATTCGGCGAGAAACACGTGAGTGGACAACGTTGACCTCTTAGTGGTTTCGAGTGCCAGCGGCGCCTTGCCGCCGGCCTGGATGCAGGTTAGACCAGGGTGACTCCGTGGGCTTCTGCGAGTACCGAGAGCGAATGGTCGATCTCGGCTTGGGTCTGGGACTGGTCCCAACCCATCGGCTCTGCAAGGCAATTAGCTGCCTCGATTACCAAATCCTTCGTGACCAGGCCGCGGAAGGCCAGGTTGGTGCGGCGGATGAAGACATCGATCAACCGGCCCACCTGCTCTTGGTTCGCCATGTAGGCCAACTCCTGGCAGGACAGCTCGTTGGTGTGCTCCAGCATGGTTTCGTTGCCGCCGATGATTTCCAGCAGGGCATCGGCTCCGGTGCCGTAGCGTTCGAGCAGCACGCGCAAGCGTTCGCGGCCGGCCTTGGACTCGCGCGCGGCATACCAAGCGGCGAGTTCGCCCTCGTTGGCCGGGAAGTTCTTTCCGCCACCGATGGCTACGCCGGCGGTGGACTTCACTTCACGGGCGCCGAGGAATTCCAGGGCCTTTCCGCCGAGGTTCTCGCTCAGTGCGCGGAAGGTGGTCCACTTGCCGCCGATCAGCGAGAGCATGGTGGTCGCGTCGGTCAGGCGGGTTTCCTTGATCTGGTAATCGCGGGATACGAAGCCTGGCGCGGTGTCGTCATGGCTGGGCAGGGGGCGCACGCCGGAGAACTTGTAGACGATCTGTTCCCTGGTGGCCTTGATGCCCGGGAAGACATGGTGGACCAGCTCGAAGAAGTAGTCGACTTCCTCGTCGGTGCATACCGCTGGCTCGTTCATGTCGTGCTCGAGGTCGGTGGTGCCGACCAGCACGCGGCCGAGCATCGGGTAGATGAGCACGATTCGGCCGTCTTCATGCTCGAAGAAGATTTCGCGGCCTCCGGTAGCGGCGAGCAGTTCCGGGTGATCCAGCACGATGTGCGAACCCTTGGTGCCGCCGGTCCACTTGGTATCGCGGCCCAGGTCCTTGTTGGTCAGATCCACCCACGCGCCGGTGGCGTTGATGATGACATCGGCGTCGAAGTCGAATTCTTCGCCGGAGAGCATATCGCGCAGCTTCGCGGTGCCGCCGTCGCCGCCGGCCAGCTCAACGTAGTTGCTGGCGCGGGCCTCGTCGTTGGCGTTCAGGCCTTCACGCAGCACATCCAGGGTCAGCCGCTCGGGGTTGTGCACCGAGGCGTCGAAATAGGTGGCGGTGTACTTGACGTCATCGCGCAGTGCTGGCAGATCCTGGCGGGCAGCCTTGCCGGCCTTGAAGTTATGCCAAGGGGTGTTGCGTCCGCCGATCCCTGCGAACACGTCGTACATGATCAACCCGGCCTTGATCAGCGCCGCCCCGCGTTCGGTTGGCTTGCCCGACTTGTGGGACAGGAAGCGCATCGGTGCGCTGAGGATGCCGGAGAAGGTGGAGAAGATGGGAATGGTGGTCTGCAGCGGCTTCACGTAGTGCGGAGCGATCTCCAGCAGCGAGTTGCGCTCCTGCACCGACTCGTGAACCAGGCGGAACTCGCCGTTCTCCAGATAGCGGATTCCGCCATGGATCATGTGCGAGCTGGCACCCGAAGCGCCCTGGCAGTAATCGCCGCGCTCGATCAGGGCTACATCAATCCCCTGCATGGCCAGGTAGCGGAAGGTCGCTACGCCGTTGATGCCACCGCCAACAACCAGAACCTGCGCCTGCGGACGTTCGCGCAGTTTGGCTAGCTGTTCCCGAATCACGATTTGTGCCCCTTATGTAAATATTGAATGAGTCTGAAGCTAGTCTTGTTACTGAACGGCAAAGCGGTCAAACAAAATGCACAAACGTGCAGAAGTGGTCTGAATCATGATGAAATCCTCGTCCGGGGGCACCTACAAGCGGGCAACGACTGGCACATCTGTGCACAGCACCCCCAAGGCCAAGGATGCGCTGCGCGCCGCCCAGCTGTATTACCTTCAGGATATGAAGATGGAAGTGATCGCCAAGGAGCTGGGCACCTCGCGGTCCACGGTCTCCCGGTTGCTCACCCACGCCAAGCGCACCGGCATGGTTTCGATCAGCATCTCCCCCAGCGCCAACATGTCGGCGCTGCTGGGAAACCAGCTCTCCGAGCACTACGGGATCAGCTTCAACGTAGTACCCACCGACGGCAACATGGATGACTCCGAGCTGCTGGCCCGAGTCTCTGCGCACGCGGCCTACCTGCTTGGCGGCATGGTTTCCTCCTCGATGACGGTGGGTGTTGCCTGGGGATCGACCATGCAGTCGGTGTCCACGGCGCTGGGCTCCCACCCGACCCATGACACGAAGATCGTGCAGCTCAATGGAGCGGCTAATCCGGTGACCAGCGGCGTGCGCTATGCCAGCGACATCCTCACGCGTTTCGGCCAAGCCTTCACCGCCCGCACCGAGCAGTTCCCGGTCCCGGCCTTCTTCGACCGGGCCTCCACCCGCGACGCAATGTGGAAGGAAACATCGATCCGCCGGGTACTGCAGGTGCAGAAGGAGATGAGTCTCGCGGTATTCTCCCTGGGCTCGGCCGGCTCCGCCGTGGCTTCGCAGGTCTACCGCGGCGGCTACCTGACCAAGGCGGAAACCCAAGAGCTCAACGAGATCGGCGTGGTCGGCGACGTGGCCACGGTGTTCTTCGACAAGGACGGGAACAGCTCGAACATTTCGCTTAATGCCCGCTCCACCGGCCCGAACCTCGATGCCCTTCGCAAGGTGCCGACCCGTTTCTGCGTGGTCGCCGGCCGCGGCAAGCTCCAGGCCGTGCGCGGTGCGCTCAAAGGCGGGCTGATCACCGATCTGGTGATCGACGAAGGCACCGCCCTGGCGCTGCTGGACGGGTAGGGTTAAAGCCATGGCCCCACGACAGCAGCTAGTGACCACCCACAATTTGAACGGTGCAGAAATCCGGGTCTACACCCACCCGGCCCAGCAGCCCTCCCGCGGGGTGATCTACGCCGTGCATGGTTTCCGCGGAGCCCACCACGGGCTGGCGCGCATCGTCTCGCACCTGGAGCACTACACGGTGATCGTTCCCGATCTTCCCGGCTTTGGCACTTCGACCTCGATGGCGGATCTGCCCCATGACGTCGAGGGATACGCTGCGGTGCTCAATCAGCTGGCCGAAGAGCTGCAGCTGGAATCCTCCGTGCACCTGCTGGGGCATTCCTTCGGCTCGATCGTGGCCGCCAAGCTGGCCACGGTCCGCGGCTTTGCCTCGCTGGTATTGCTCAACCCGATCTCCGAGCCGGCGTTGGAGTCCGACCAGGCGCTGCTGGCCAAGCTCACCAGCGGCTACTACGAGGTGTGCGCCAAGCTTCCGGCCCGCATCGGCGAACCGCTGCTGCGTTCCAAGCTGTTCAGCGATGCCATGAGCCTGGTGATGACCAAGAGCAGGGACCCGGAAATCCGCCGCTACGTGCGCGAGCAGCACCGCGCCTACTTCGGCGGCTTCCACTCGCGGGCCACCTTGGCCCAGTCGTACCGCGCCTCGGTCAGCGCAACGGTCGGGGACTACTCCCCTGCGCTGAGCTTGCCGACGCTGATGGTCGGCGGCCTGCAAGACGAACTGGGCACCGCGCAGACGCAGGAGGCGCTGCGGGCCAGCTTCGCCAACGCCCAACTAGTCATGCTCGAGAACGTCGGGCATCTGATCCACTACGAGAAGGCTCCCGAAACCGCCGCCGCCATCGATGGCTTCCTGCAGCTGTTGGCAACCGGCCAGGCCGAGGATCCCGCGGCGGGCTCCTAGAGCGCGTCGTCCGGGTCGATAGCGATATTCACGACCGGGTCCTTGGCCGCGGACATGCTCGCGCGCAGCTGGCGCAGGGCCATGGTCACCGCCGGCCCGTCGGCGTAGGAGAAGAAGAGCACGTAGCGGTGCTGGGCCGGGGGCCCGTCTATCACCGTCGGGCCGTGGATTTGCACGCACTGCCGGGTCTGCGGATCCAGGTTCGCGACCAGCCGTTCGGCGCCCAGGCCCGAAATCACTGCGCTGCGCACTGCCGGAGGCAACCCCACCTCGCGGCGCTCGGCCAATTCGCGTTCGGCAAAGCTCGCCGGGTCATAGCGCACCAGCGCGGCCCCGGCGGGGCTCGGATTGCCGGTGAGCACCACTACCCCGTCGGCACGCGCCATGGAAGCAGCGGTGAACCAGCGGGAGATGACTTCTTCGGGGTTGCGCAGCGAATCGTGGGCCATCATCTTGTCGGCATCGAGCAGCAGCACCGCGGCGTAGCCGGATTCGGTAAATGGTTCGACCCCTGGCGTAGCGACCACCAGCGCCGGTTTGCCGGGAATCTTGTCCACGGGTTTTGCTCCGGTGGAAGAAATAACGCTGACCTTGGGGAAGGCCAGCCCGAGTTCTTCGGCGGTGCGGTCGGCGCCGATGCTGGCGGCCCGGATCCTCGGTGAGGCGCAGTGCACGCACCGGTAGTCGTGGTACTGCTCGCCGCACCAGCGGCAAGCCACATGCGAGCCCTTGCCGGCGATGTGCAGCGGGCCTTGGCAGGCAGTGCAGCGCGCCGGGGTCCGGCAGTCCTGGCAGGCCAGCGCCGGCATGAACCCGGTGCGCGCCACTTGCACCAGCACCGGGCCGGATTCCAGCGCCCTGGTAGCTTCCCGCCAGGCCAGCGAAGGGATGCGGGCCCGGGCGAGCACCGGGTCGCGCTCGAGCTCGAAATCGTTTGTGGTGGCCACAATGCGGGCGGTTTGCGCACGCAACAGGTCGCGGGGAACCTTCAGTTCGGTGGCCCAGCCGGTCGCCACCAGGCGCTGGGCTTCGACTGAGCGCGATGGCGATGCGATCAGCAGGGAGATGCCTGCCTGCTGGCTGCGCAGCAACGCCACCTCGCGGCTGTGCTGGTAGGGTGCGCGCTGTTCGCGGTGCGATTGGTCCGCGTCCTGCCATACGATCATCAGTTCCAGCCCGGGCACGTGGCATAGCGCCGCCGAACGGGTGCCGATGACGATCTGCACATGCCCTCCGATGGCACGCAGGAAGTTGCGGTAGCGCGGAGTCGGCCCGTCGTCGGCCTGCAGCCGCGCATAGGATTCGGCGCCGAAGTGCTCATCGAGATAGCCACCCAGCAGCCGAAGGTCGCGCGCGTCGGGCACGATCAGCAGCACGCGCTTGCCGCGCTCAAGCACCGGACGGGCCGCATCCATCAAGAACCCTGGCCAGGCACCGTGGAAATTCGGCACCCAGGTGGCAACGGCGCGCAGGGTTTCGCCGCTTCCCCAGGCGTCAAGCGCTTGGGCGCCGTGCTCGTAGCGGGAGAGCTGGTTCGGGGCGTCGGGCAGCAACGGCGCGACGGTGGCCAATTCCTCTTTTTCGACCTTGGCCGCGCGGGCGGGCACCGCAAGACGCACCACATCCCACAGGGTTCCGGCATAGCGGGTCGCGATCTCCTGCGCGGCGGCCACAATTTCCGGGTACAGCGCCACCTGGGTGCTGACCAGCTTGGCCAGCGGCCGCAGTTTCATCTCCGGGGCGTGGTCCTCGAGCACCGCGACGATGAATCCGGAGAGCAGCTGCGGCCCGAAGGGCACCTTCACGCGCACCCCCGCCACGGCATCCTGGGCCATCGAGGGAGGAATCTCGTAATCGAAGAAGCGGTCCAGGTGCGGGACGGAAGAATCAATCAGCACCCGGGCAACCCGCTTGAGGCGGGCCGGCTCGGGTGCTGAGATGAGGGCGTCTTGCTGCACGCTCAGGTCCTAGGCGTTGAACCAGCTACGCAGGGCCTCGACGCGGTCCAGCTTCTCCCAGGTGAAGTCGTTGTCCTCGCGGCCGAAGTGGCCGTGGGCAGCGGTCTTGCGGTAAATCGGGCGCTTCAAGTCCAGGTCTTCGATGATGCCCAGCGGGCGCAGGTCGAATACCTCGTTGATGGCCTTGGTGATCTTGGCCGGATCAACGGTTTCGGTGCCGAAGGTCTCCACATACAGGCCCACCGGACGGGCCACGCCGATCGCGTAGGCCACCTGGACCTCGGCACGGCGTGCCAGGCCGGCGGCGACCACGTTCTTGGCCACCCAGCGCATCGCGTAGGCAGCCGAGCGGTCGACCTTCGAAGGGTCCTTGCCCGAGAAGGCGCCTCCGCCGTGGCGGGCGAAGCCGCCGTAGGTGTCCACGATGATCTTGCGGCCGGTCAGCCCGGCATCGCCGACCGGGCCGCCGATGATGAACGGGCCCGATGGGTTCAGGATGATCTTGGTGTTCGAGATGTCCAGTCCCGAACGCTCCAGGATCGGGGTGACAACCTCTTCGTGCAGGTCGGCCTTCAGGGTCGCCAGCTCGTATTCGGCGGCGTGCTGGCTGGAGACGACCACAGTGTCCACGGAGACCGGCTTGTCGCCGTCGTAGCCGATGGTGACCTGGGTCTTGCCATCCGGGCGCAGCAGCGGCATGCGGCCGTTCTTGCGGACCTGGGTCAGGCGCTCGGATAGGCGGTGCGCCAGGAAAATCGGGGTCGGCATCAGCGAGTCGGTCTCATCCGAGGCGTAGCCGAACATCAGGCCCTGGTCGCCGGCACCCTGCATGTCGCGGGTATCCTTGGCCGTGCCTTCGCGCGACTCCAGCGAGTTGAAGACGCCGTCGTGGATCTCCTGGGACTGCTGGCCGATCGACACGGACACGCCGCAGCGCGCACCGTCGAAGCCGTTGGCCGAGGAGTCGTAGCCGATGTCCAGGATGGTCTTGCGGACGATCTCCGGGATCTCCACGTAGCCATTGGTGGTCACCTCGCCGGCAACGTGCACCAGCCCGGTGGTGGTCAGGGTCTCGACGGCGACCTTCGAGTCCGGATCCTGCGCCAGCATGGCGTCGAGGATCGCGTCGGAAATCTGGTCGCAAATCTTGTCCGGGTGGCCCTCGGTCACGGATTCCGAGGTGAAAAGACGAAGTTCAGGGGTTGTTGAAGTCACCGTATAACTCTATCTGGTCTCTGGGACCGGTAAGCAGATCTGGTACGTTTCGTGAACAAGCACCGTATGGCGCCACTCACTTTGTTACAGCTGCATGACTTTTTGTTGCATTCGAAATCTGTTCGATGACCACGCGGGCCACCTCGAGCTTGCTGCCCGAAGCCTGCACCGAGTCGGCGCCATCGGCGAAAAGAACCTGGATGCTATTGGTTTCCTGCCCGAAGGTCAGGGATGCGCCCACCTCGTTGACCACGAGCATTTCGCAGCCCTTGCGGTTCAGCTTGGCCTGGCCGTACTCCAGCACGGTCCCCTGCTCATCGCCGGTCTCGGCAGCAAAACCGACAATGAACGGCGGCAATTGCGGATTCTGTCCGCGCGCGGCGACCAGCTCGGCGAGGATGTCCGGGTTGCGCACCAGTTCGATGACCGGCGCCGAATGCTCATCGCGCTTCTTGATCTTCGAGTTCTCGATTCTTGCCGGGCGGAAATCGGCGACCGCGGCATTCATGATCAGCACGTCTTGGCCCTCGGCGCAGTCGAAGACCGCCTCGCGCAGCTCCAGTGCGCTGGAGGCGTGCACCAGCCGCACGCCATGCGGCGCGGGCACTTCCAGATGGGTGGCGATCAGCGTGACCTCGGCCCCGGCATCTCTGGCGGCCTGTGCCAGCGCGACACCCTGGCGGCCCGAGGAGCGGTTACCCAGGAAGCGCACCGGGTCCAGCGGTTCACGGGTGCCGCCGGCGGTGATCAGCACCTTGGCTCCGGCCAGCACCGGTTCGGCGAGCAGGTCCTGGATTGCGGCGAAAATTTCATCGGGTTCTGGAAGCCGGCCCGGTCCCGAGTCCTTGCCGGTCAGCCGCCCGGAAGCGGGTTCGATCACCCGCACGCCGCGATCCCGCAGGGTCTGCACATTCGCGGCAGTGGCCGGATGCTGCCACATTTCGGTGTGCATGGCCGGGGCCATCACTACCGGCGCCCGCGTGGCCAGCAGGGTTCCGGTGAGCAGGTCGTCAGCCAATCCCGCAGCGGCCGTGGCTAAGACGTCCGCGGTGGCCGGCACGACCATCACCAGATCGGCCTGCTGGCCCAGGCGCACGTGATTGACCGAATCCACCGCGTCGAACACGTTCGAGGTGACAGGATTTCCGGACAAGGCCTCCCAGGTGGCGTTGCCCACGAAGTTGGCGACGTTCCGGGTGGGGATCACGTCGACGTGGTGCCCGGCTTCGCGCAGCAAGCGCAGCAGGAGTACGGACTTGTAGGCGGCGATACCAGCGGAAACGCCTAGGACAATTCGCTTCACGAAGTACTTCCTCGAGGATTCGGTGCGGCAATGAGGTGGGTGCGGGAGAAAAAGGAGCTTAACGAAAAAGAAGGCGCCCGCTCAGGGGCGCCGACTTTTCGATTAGTCTTCGATGACCTCGGCTGCGGTTACCTTCAGCAGGTTATCGTCCAGCTCGCGCAAGGCGATGGTCAGCGGCTTCTCGTTCAGCTTGGTTTCCACCAGTGGGCCTACGTACTCGAACAGGCCTTCGTTCAGCTGCGCGTAGTAGGCGTTGATCTGGCGTGCACGCTTGGCCGAGTTCAGCACAATGGCGTACTTCGAGTCGTTGGTCTCAAGCAACGAGTCGATCGATGGGTTAATGATTCCCTCTGGGTTGGACACAGGACTCCCTATTTGTCGTTCTTTAGCCCCATGAGGGCTACAAGCTCTTCGGCGGCACGTGCGACATCGTCGTTGACGATGGTCACGTCGAATTCAGATTCCGCTGCAAGTTCTAGTTTAGCGGTTTCTAGGCGGCGCTGCTGTTCCTCGGCCGTTTCAGTGCCGCGTCCCACAAGGCGGCGCACCAATTCCTCCCATGATGGCGGTGCCAAGAAGACGAATTTTGCCTCGGGCATCGACTCCTTGACCTGCCTCGCACCTTGCAGATCGATTTCCAGCAGAACCTTCTTGCCCTCTGCCACTGCATCTTCAACCGTCGACCGAATCGTGCCGTAGCTGTTCTGGCCATGGACAACAGCCCATTCCAGCATCTGGCCTTCCTCAACCAGGGATTGGAAGCGCTCGGGGCCCACGAAGAAGTAGTGGACTCCATCCTGCTCCCCTGGCCGGGCATTTCGGGTCGTTGCGGACACCGAGAGCCAGACATCTGGATAGTTATCGCGGATGTAGGTAGAGACGGTGCCCTTGCCTACTGCCGTGGGGCCGGCTAGAACAGTTACCGACGCAGCGGTCATTGACTACACTTTCGTTTTTGGCGGGCTTTGCTTGAAGTGCTCGGTGATTGCGGTGCGCTGCTTGCGTCCCAGTCCGCGCAGACGGCGGGAAGGGGAAATGCCAAGTCGCTCCAGCAAATTTGCCGCGCGCACTTCACCTACGCCCGGTACCGATTCCAGAAGGTCCATGACACGCATGCGTCCCACGGCTTCATCTTCGTATACCAAGTCTAGTACCTCGGTGATGGAAATTTTGCCGGCACTGAACTCGGCCTTGATTTCTGCACGACGAGTGCGTGCGGCGAGTGCCTTGGCGCGGGCGCGGATACGATCTTCGTCAGAGAGTTCTCGCAGTACCATCGTTCAGCCATCCTTCAGTTGTAGTGGACTAAGGCTTATGTTGAGAAACATAGCGAGCTAACGCTGCTTTTGCAAGACTAAACGCGTTGTGGCTACTAGAAACTCTAATAGCCACTACGCGCCTATGTCACTTATTCGAATTTTTTGCTAGCGAGCTGCCAGCAATTCGTCCCTAACCCGCAGGGCTTTTTCCCTGAGAGCGGCCTTATTCGGCCCCTCTTTGAGGATGTCCCTGCTGCTCGTGCCCAGTACCTGGCCGTAGCTTGAGGCGAATGACTTGGCAATATCCGCGGCCGTGGCACCCTGGGCGCCGCGCCCTGGTGTGAGCAGCGGAGCCTTGGAAGCTGCCAGATCGATTCCGAGCTTGGACGGTGCATCCCCGATGGTCGCACCGACGACCAGCCCGACATGTCCTAAATCTCCTGCGTATGCATTATCCGCAGTGACTTGGTCAATAATTGATTTAGCAACCGAGTTTTCCCCGCCTACGTGCTGTACCGATGGCCCCTCGGGGTTGGAAGTCAGTCCGAGAACGAACACTCCCCTGCCGGTTCCAGCAGCCAAATCCAGTGCCGGACGCAGCGATTCATACCCCAGGTACGGGCTCAGCGTCACCGCATCAGCGGCCAGCGGAGAAGCATCATCGAGCCATGCGCTCGCGTACGCTGCCATGGTCGAACCGATATCCCCGCGCTTGGCGTCGGCCAGCGTGAGCAGTCCAGCGGACTTCGCAGCACTCAAGGTTTCTTCCAATGCGGCAAATCCCTTGGACCCGAAACGCTCGTACAGAGCCACCTGGGGCTTGAGGATTGCCGCCGCACCGGCCATCGCTTCCACGACGGTCAGTGAGAAAGATCGCACGCCCTCGGCCGTATTCTCCAGCCCCCAGGCTTCCAGCAGCGCGGGGTGGGGATCGATCCCCACGCACAGCGGGCCGGAAGCCTGCATGGCTGAACGAAGCCGCTGACCGAATGGGATCGGCTCAGGCATTGCGCGCTGCGTTCAGGTTGGCGTCGTGCACCTGCAAGCTGGTGACATCCCACTCGTACTCGCGCAGGGCATCGATCGCCTGGACCGAAGCGTTGAACTCCGCCACGGTGGTGATGACCGGGGTGCCGACAGACGTCGCGGCGGCGCGGATTTCATAGCCATCGCCACGTGCATCCGAGCCCGACGGGGTGTTCAGGATCAGGCCGATCTGGCCGGCTACGATCAAATCGACAATGGACTCCCCGCCTTCGTGCAGCTTGCCGACCACCTGGGTCGGGATGCCGTTGCGGCGCAGCACTTCCGCGGTGCCGCCGGTGGAGATGATCTCGAAGCCCTGGTCAGCAAGGTGCTTGACCGGCAGGACGATCGAGCGCTTGTCGCGGTTGGTGACCGAGACGAAGACCTTGCCGCCGGTTGGCAGCGGGTTGTTCGCTGCGGCCTGCGACTTGGCGAAAGCGGTGTCGAAGTACTTGTCGATGCCCATGACTTCGCCGGTGGAACGCATTTCGGGGCCGAGCAGCGAGTCGACGACCTTGCCCTCCGGGGTGCGGAAGCGGGCGAACGGCATAACTGCTTCCTTGACGGCGATCGCCGCCGATTCCGGCAGGTGCGCGCCATCGCCGGATGCTGGCAGGTAGCTGCCGCGCATTTCGGCCAGGGTACGGCCCACGCCGATCAGCGCGGCGACCTTGGACAGCTGCACGCCGGTAGCCTTCGAGGTGAATGGCACGGTGCGCGATGCACGCGGATTCGCTTCGATGACGTACAGGATGTCGCTGGCCAGGGCGAACTGGATGTTGATCAGGCCACGCACGCCCACGCCTTGGGCGATCGCACGGGTTGCCGCGGCAACGCGGTCGCGCACGTCGGCGCCCAGGGTGATCGGAGGCAGGGTGCAGGCCGAGTCGCCGGAGTGGATGCCGGCTTCCTCGATGTGCTCCATGATGCCGCCGACGTACAGGTCGGTGCCGTCGAACAGGGCGTCGACATCGATCTCGATGGCGTCTTCCAGGAAGCGGTCCACCAGTACCGGGTGGTCCACGGTGATTTCGGTCGCGTTGGTGATGTAGCGCTCGAGGTTGGCCTCGTCGTACACGATCTCCATGCCGCGTCCGCCCAGCACGTAGGAAGGGCGAACCAGTACCGGGTAGCCGATGGAGTCGGCGATGGTCTTGGCATCGGCGAAGGACACCGCGGTGCCGTTCTTCGGCGCTACCAGCCCGGCGTTATCCAGTACCTGCTGGAAGGCGCCGCGGTGCTCGGCCAGGTCGATGGCCTCGGGCGAGGTGCCCAGGATCGGCACGCCGGCAGCCTTCAGCTCGGCGGCGAGCTTCAGCGGAGTCTGGCCGCCAAGCTGGACGAACACGCCCAGCACGCCGCCGGTTTCCTCTTCAGCGTGGATGACCTCCAGGACATCTTCCAAGGTCAGCGGCTCGAAGTAGAGGCGGTCGGAGATGTCGTAATCGGTGGAGACGGTCTCGGGGTTGCAGTTGACCATGACGGTCTCGTAGCCCTCGGCGCGCAGCGCCATCACCGCGTGGACGCAGGAGTAGTCGAACTCGATGCCCTGGCCGATGCGGTTCGGGCCCGAGCCCAGGATGATGACCGACTTCTTCTCGTGGCGCGCCAGCTCGGTCTCTTCGTCGTACGAGGAGTACATGTACGGGGTGAAGGCCTCGAATTCGGCGGCGCAGGTGTCCACGGTCTTGTAGACCGGGCGCACGCCCAGGGCATGGCGGATGCCGCGGATGACCGATTCGGCCTTGCCGGTGAGCTGGGCGAGCTGGACATCGGAGAAGCCGTGGCGCTTGGCTTCGCGCAGCACGTGCTCCGGCAGGTGCTTGTTCGCGGCCACCAGCTGCGCGACCTCGTTGATCAGCTGCAGCTGGTCCAGGTACCAAGGGTCGATCGCAGTGGTCTCGAACAGCTTCTCGATGGACACGCCGGAGAACAGCAGGCGCTGGACCAGCGACAGGCGCTCGGTCGAGCCCTTGACGATCGAGGCCAGCACGGCCTCGTGCTCGGATTCCGGGATCGGCTCGAAGGACAGCTCGGAGCCCTTCTGCTCCAGGGAGCGCAGCGCCTTTTGCAGCGCTTCGGTGAAGTTGCGGCCCAGGGCCATCGCTTCGCCGACCGACTTCATGGTGGTGGTCAGGGTCTTGTCCGCTGCCGGGAACTTCTCGAAGGCGAAGCGCGGAACCTTCACGACCACGTAGTCCAGGGCCGGTTCGAAGGAAGCCGGGGTCTTCTGGGTGATGTCGTTCGGGATCTCATCCAGGGTGTAGCCCACGGCCAGCTTGGTGGCGATCTTCGCGATCGCGAAGCCGGTGGCCTTGGAGGCCAGTGCCGAGGAGCGCGAGACGCGCGGGTTCATCTCGATGACCACGACGCGGCCGGTGTCAGGCTCGATGGCGAACTGGATGTTGCAGCCGCCAGTGTCCACGCCGACTTCGCGGATGACCGCGATCGAGATGTCGCGCAGCTTCTGGTATTCGCGGTCGGTCAGGGTCATGGCCGGGGCCACGGTGATCGAGTCGCCGGTGTGCACGCCGACCGGATCGAAGTTCTCGATGGAGCAGACGACCACGACGTTGTCGTTCTTGTCGCGCATCATCTCCAGCTCGTATTCCTTCCAGCCCAGGATGGACTCCTCCAGGAGCACCTCGGTGGTTGGCGAGTACTGCAGGCCGGCGCCCGCGATGCGGCGCAGGTCCTCCGGGTTGTAGGCCATGCCCGAGCCCAGGCCGCCCATGGTGAACGACGGGCGCACGACTACCGGGTAGTTCAGCTCCTCGACGGCGGCGAAGGCCTCGTCCAGGGTGTGCACGATGACCGAGCGGGCCGATTCGGCGCCGCAGCGCTCGACGACGCCCTTGAACTTCTCGCGGTCCTCGCCCAGCTCGATGGCTTCGATGTTCGCGCCGATCAGCTCGACGTCGTACTTCTCCAAGGCACCGGACTTGTCCAGGGCGATGGCGGTGTTCAGCGCGGTCTGCCCGCCCAGGGTCGGCAGGATCGCATCCGGGCGTTCCTTGGCGATGATCTTCTCGACGACCTCGGGGGTGATCGGCTCAACGTAGGTGGCGTCGGCGAATTCCGGGTCGGTCATGATGGTGGCCGGGTTGGAGTTGACCAGGATGACCCGCAGGCCTTCCTCCTTGAGCACACGCAGTGCCTGGGTGCCGGAGTAGTCGAACTCAGCGGCCTGGCCGATGACGATCGGACCCGAACCGATAACGAGAACTGATTTCAGATCGGTGCGCTTAGGCATTACTTGCTGTCCTTTTCTGCGGCGGAATCCAACGCGGTCATGAAGCGGTCAAAGAGGTAGGCGGCATCGTGGGGGCCGGATGCTGCCTCTGGGTGGTACTGCACGGAGAAGGCCGGGATGTCCAGGCAGCTCAGGCCTTCGACCACGTGGTCGTTCAGCGAGTAGTGCGAGACTTCGACCTTGCCGAAGCGTTCGACCGGAGCGGTGACGGCGCCCTCGATGGGCGCGTCGACGGCGAAGCCGTGGTTCTGGCTGGTGATTTCCACGCGGCCGGTGGCCTTGTCCATCACCGGCTGGTTGATTCCGCGGTGGCCGAAGCGCAGCTTGTAGGTGTCGAAGCCCAGCGCGCGGCCCAGGATCTGGTTGCCGAAGCAGATGCCGAAGTACGGGATGCCGGCATCGAGCACCGAACGGACCAGTTCCACCTGGGCGGTGGCGGTGGCAGGGTCACCGGGGCCGTTGGAGAAGAACACGCCGTTAGCACCGGTGGCCTTGATATCTTCCAGGGTGGCGTTGTACGGCAGCACGTGCACGCGCAGGCCGCGCTCGGCCAGGCGGTGCGGGGTCATCGACTTCATGCCCAGGTCGATCGCGGCCACGGTGTGCTTGGCCTCGCCGTCGTAGCCGTGGTCCGCTGGCTCGACGATGTAGGCGGCGTCCACCGAAACCTCGGCGGAGATGTTGCGGCCGGCCATCGACGGCTGCGCCTTGACCAGGGCCACCAGCTCGGCGTCGGTCTTCGCGGCGTCATCGCCGGAGAAGATGCCGGACTTCATCGCGCCGGCGTCGCGCAGGTGGCGGGTCAGCGCGCGGGTGTCCACGCCCTGGATGCCCACGATGCCGTACTCGACCAGATCAGCATCAAGGGTGCGATCGCTGCGCCAGTTGCTTGGCCGGCGGGCGGCGTCGCGCACCACGTAGCCGGCAGCCCACATGCGGGTGGATTCCGGATCTTGCGAGTTCACGCCGGTGTTGCCGATGTGCGGGAAGGTCTGCACGATGATCTGGTGCGCGTAGGACGGGTCAGTCAGGGTTTCCTGGTAGCCGGTCATGCCGGTGGTGAACACTGCTTCACCCAGGGTGGTGCCCACGGCGCCATAGCTGCGCCCGCGGAAGATGCGGCCATCTTCAAGTACCAACACGGCTGGTAGGTTGCTCAGGGAATTCACTTATTTGTCTCCTGCTCGGCTTACGTCGTTGTGCGACGCCAGCAACTGATAGATCTTTGGGGTGTCCTCGTGGTAGCGGGGACGGAATCCGGTGTCGAAGGTGAAGCCGTCCTTGTTCCAGGTGATGACGATCAGGCCGTTCTTCTCCACGACCTTGCCGATCATCCCGTTGCTGCGCTTCACGTCCTCGTAGTGCTCCCACGGGATGTGCACGTCGCGCGCTCCGGAACGGATCAGGTGCAGCCCTTCGCGTCCCAGTTCCAAGGTGGCGTTGGTGCGCACCCCGAGCTCATGGACCGCGATGCGCGCCAGCCAGTCGTCGAACCGGGTGGTGACCACATACATGCCTGCGAAATGGTGCTCCACCTCATCGGCGAAGTCCTCGAAGGGCTCGGGGATCGCTGACTGCCGGGCCTTGAGGTTCCGCCAGCCGAAAAGGATCAGGCCCACGCCTGCGACGATCGCGACAATCGTCCAGATCAACGGGGTCAGGGCTCCCTCAGGCATTGGCCGTCCTAGGGGTAGCCAGCTGGCCATCGAGCACGGTGGCATGGCCGTGGAAGAAGGTCGCGCGCACCGATCCGGGCAGCTCCATGCCGGCGAACGGCGAGTTGCGCCCCTTGGTGGCCATGGCAGCCGGGTCGACGATCCAGCGGGCTGCCGGATCGACCAGCACCAGGTTGGCAGGCTCGCCGATGGCGATCGGTCGGCCCTGGTCGGCAACGCGGCCGATCTGCGCGGGCACCTGCGAGGTAATGCGGGCCACGCCCTCCCAGCCCATCAGCCCGGTGTCGAACAGCGTGTGCTGCACGATGGACAGAGCGGTCTCCAGGCCGGTCATGCCCATGGCGGCCGCTCCCCACTCGCAGTCCTTGGCCTCGGAGGGGTGCGGGGCGTGGTCGGTGCCGATCACGTCGATGGTGCCGTCGGCAACGCCCGCGCGCAGCGCCATCACGTCTTCTTCGCGGCGCAGCGGCGGGTTGACCTTGAAGACCGGGTCGTAGGTGCGGACCTTCTCATCGGTGAGCAGCAGGTGGTGCGGGGTGACCTCCGCGGTGACCTGGATGCCGCGGGCCTTGGCCCAGCGGATGATCTCCACCGAGCCGGCCGTGGACACGTGGCACACGTGCAGGCGGGCGCCGACGTGCTCGGCCAAGAGCACATCGCGGGCGATGATCGATTCCTCGGCGACCGCGGGCCAGCCGGGCATGCCCAGGATCGAGGAGACTTCGCCCTCGTTCATCTGGGCGCCTTCGGTCAGGCGCGGTTCCTGTGCGTGCTGGGCGATGACCCCGTCGAAGGCCTTCACGTATTCCAGGGCGCGGCGCATCAGCAGCGGATCCCAGACGCAGATGCCGTCATCGGAGAACATCTTCACCTGGGCGCGCGAGTCGGCCATGGCGCCGATTTCACTCAGCTGCTTGCCGGCCAGTCCGACGGTTACTGCGCCAACCGGGCGGACATCCACCCAGCCTGCCTTGCGGCCCAGTTCGTAGACCTGCTCGACGACGCCGGCGGTGTCGGCTACCGGGGTCGAGTTTGCCATGGCATGCACGGCGGTGTAGCCGCCGCGGGCCGCTGCCTGCGAACCGGTTTCCACGGTTTCAGCATCTTCGCGGCCTGGTTCGCGCAGGTGGGTGTGGGTGTCGACGAGCCCGGGCAAGAGCACGAGATTCTTCGCGTCAATCACCTGATGCTGGTCGGTGGCTTCAATGCTGCCGATCTGCGCGATCTTGCCGTCGACGATGAGCACGTCGGTTGGTTCGCCGCCGAGGATGGAGGCCTGCTGGATCAAGTAGTTCATGGGTTCTTCCTTCAGATCAGGTCGCCGGAGAGGAGCATGTAGAGGCTGGCCATGCGCACGGCCACGCCATTGGTGACCTGGTCGAGCACGGTGGAGCGCGGCGAATCCGCGGCAGCCGAGGAGATTTCCAGGCCGCGGTTCATCGGGCCCGGGTGCATGATCAGGGTTTCGGCGCCCGAGGCGTCCAACTGTGCCAGGCGTGCATCGTCCAGTCCCCAGTAGCGCGAGTATTCGCGGGGGTTCGGGAAGTACGCGGCGTTCATGCGCTCGCCCTGCACGCGCAGCATCATCAGCGCGTCAACGCCCGAGGCGATCACTGCATCCAGGTCGTAGCTGATGGCGCAGGGCCAGGAGCCGGCGCCGAAAGGCAGCAGGGTCGGAGGGGCCACCATCGTCACTTCGGCACCGAGGGTGTTCAGCAGCCACAGGTTGGAGCGGGCCACGCGCGAATGCAGGATATCCCCGACGATCGCGACCTTCAGTCCGTCCAGGCCGCGGCCTGCCGGGCTGGTGCCATCGCGCAATGCCACCTGTCGGCGCAGGGTGAATGCGTCCAGCAGCGCCTGGGTGGGATGCTCGTGCGTGCCGTCGCCTGCATTGACAATGGGCAGGCCAATCCAGTCCGTGGCCGCTAGCCGGGCCGGGGCGCCGGAATCCGGGTGGCGGATGACCACTGCGTCGGCGCCAATGGCCAGCAGGGTCTGGGCGGTATCCTTCAAGGACTCGCCCTTGGAAACGCTCGAGCCCTTGGCCGAGAAATTGATGACGTCCGCGCTCAATCGCTTGGCGGCGGCTTCGAAGGAAATCCGGGTGCGGGTGGAGTCCTCGAAGAAGAGGTTCACCACGGTGCGACCGCGCAGGGCCGGAAGCTTCTTGATGGCACGGGTCGAGGACTCGCGCATCTCTTCGGCAATATCAAGGATGGCGATGGCTTCTTCGCGGGTCAGGTCCGCGGTGGATAGCAGGTGTTTCAAGCGGCGCCCTCGATCACGACTTCGTTTTTCCCATCGATTTCCGCCAAGTGCACGCGCACCTTTTCGCTCTTGGCTGTCGGCAGGTTCTTGCCCACATGATCGGCGCGGATCGGCAGTTCCCGATGCCCGCGGTCAACCAGGACGGCCAGCCGCACGATGCGGGGGCGGCCCCAGTCTGCCAGGGCATCCAGGGCGGCGCGGATGGTGCGTCCGGAGTACAGGACGTCGTCAACCAGGACCACGACCTTGCCTTCGATGCCGCCTGCTGGCAGGCGCGTCGGCGACGGGGTGCGGGTGGTGGAGTGGCGCAGATCATCACGGTACATGGTGATGTCGAGCTGGCCTACCAGGGATGCCGGGTCCAGGTTGCCCGGGGCGGTAGCCGCGATTCGCGCTGCCAGCCGCTGTGCCAGCGGGAAACCCCGGCTGGGAATGCCCAGGAGCACCAAGTCGTCGGTGCCCTTGTTGGCCTCGATGATCTCGAAGGCTACGCGAGTGAGTACACGTTCGATGTCGTCGCCGGTTAATACCGTGCGGGCAGCATCTGGCACTGAATTTTCATTCATGCTGTGCACCTCTCCCTTCTCCGCCTCACGGGACGGGATTTAAAGGAATATTGCTAACTCAAATTATCACGAGCGGGAGCTGATTCCCTAGCGGAAACCTATGCATGACACTGAATAGGGCATGGGATCGGTCACAGCGATCGGCCGGCGGCTTCATGCGACCGGCAGAACCACGCAGATCCCTGCGCTTGGCCTTGGCCCCGCGCGCAGATGTGTTGCGATCGACACACCCGCGAAGTGGCGTGGGCCCGGGATTCCTCGTGCATGTTCGGCCCGCGCGTCCGGGCAAGGCATTCGCGCAGCAGATCTGCAGGCCCGCTATGCCGCGCGTACTGCTCATCCAGGATTTGCGCCGCTCCGTCGAACTCGGATCCCGGCGGACCCGAGTTCCAGCCCGCCGGATCAGCCCGGGAGATCCAGGTACGCCAGACCCGCTCCCTTCACCCGGATGGTGCGGCAGGACAAGCAGTCCGAGCGTGGATGGCAGGACCGAGCGCCTAGCCAGCAGCAAAGCATCCAGCCCCCGGCATTCGAGCCCGTGGCCAGCCGGTTGCCGTGCAGGTGGCCCGCTCCCCTGCCGGACCCGCTCCGCCTGCTTCGCTGTGATCCTGCCCGGGGCCGAGCCGCGCCAGGCAACGGCTTAACGCAAAAAAGCCCGGGCCGGAACCCCGTGAAAGGGGATCCGGCCCGGGCTCGGAATGATGAGGATCGAATTAGTCGACCAGGGTGTCCTTGACGCTCTGGATGCGACCCAAAACGCCATTGACGAACTCCGGCGATTCATCGGTGGACAATTCCCGGACGTTCACCACGGCTTCAGCCACGGCTACTGCATCGGGAACGTCATCGTTGTAAAGCAGCTCCCACACGCCGATGCGCAGTGCGCTGCGGTCAACCGCTGGCATGCGCTCGATGGTCCAGTCCTTGACGTAGCTCTCGAGAACTTCGTCAATGCGGTCCAGGTGTGCGGTAACGCCTTCGATGATCGTCAGCGAGTACTCGTTGAGTACGATATCCGAGTTTTCCCGTCGTGCGATGGCTACGGCCAGCGGATTGACATCGCGGGCTTCGGCTTCGAACAGGAACTCAAGAGCTCGGCGACGGGCTTTGGCGCGGGCTCTCACTAGTTGACACGACCCAGGTAGTCGCCGGTGCGGGTGTCGACCTTGACCTTGGTGTTCTGCTCAACGAACAGCGGAACCTGGATTTCCTTGCCGGTTTCCAGGGTTGCCGGCTTGGTGCCAGCCGACGAGCGGTCGCCCTGCAGGCCTGGCTCGGTGTAGGTGATTTCCAGGATGACCGAAGCTGGCAGTTCCAGGTACAGTGGGCTGCCATCGTACATGGCGATGGTCAGTTCCTGGTTCTCCAGCAGGAAGCCTGCTGCATCACCAACGGTGGTGCCGGACACGGTGATCTGGTCGTAATCTTCCAGGTTCATGAAGACGTAGTCTTCGCCATCCTGGTAGAGGTACTGGTAGTCGCGGCGGTCAACGGTGGCCAGCTCGATCTTGGTGCCAGCGTTGTAGGTCTTGTCCAAGACCTTCCCGGACATGACGTTGCGCATCTTGGTGCGAACGAATGCGCCGCCCTTGCCTGGCTTGACGTGCTGGAAGTCAATGATGGTCCAAAGCTGGCCATCGATCTTGATGACCTGTCCATTCTTGATGTCAGTTGTATCCGCCACGGTTCCTCAATCCTCTATTTTCGCCAGCTAGCGCCGGCATTATCAAAAATCCATCTCCAAGTTTACCCTACGCACCATGCGGTACAAAGGGTTTCACACGGTGGCGCGCATTACTGCGCGGCGCGCTCCTCGGCAATTTGCATGCAGGTGCTTGCGGCGTTGACCAGGTACGCGTCGTCGTCCAGCGCGATGCGCAGATCCAGGGCCTTGCGGAAACGGGTTGCCGCCGCCTTGAAATCGCCCTTCGCGAAGAAGGACAGGCCAGCGTGGTGGTGGATCAGCGGCTCGTATGCGGTGCCGGCGAATTCCTCGGCCAGCTTGCGCAGTCGGTTGATCGCGCGATCGAAGTCGCCCTGCATGCGGGTCAGCTCGGTGTCCAGCACACGCAGGTGGGCGTTGGTTGGATCCACGAAACGCGATTCAGCGATCAGCTCGCCGGCTTTCACCAGCTCCCCACGCGCCAGCAGTACCATGACCTGGTCGGTAGGGGAACCGACCAGCAGCTGCTGCTCGGCCGCGGCCTCGTCGGCGATGTAGGGCTTCAGCGTTTGGGGGTCGATCAGCACGCCCTCTACGGCGGTGCCGACACCTTCGCGGTTTACCGATGCGACGTCAATGGCGTATGCGGTGTAGTCGACCATGTAGTTACTCCCCGATTTCCTGGTAGGCGGCGAAGAGCAGCGAGTTATCGGGGACTTCGTAGATGCGCGGCTTGCCGATTTCTTCCAGCACGACGAAGCGCAGCTGGCTGCCGCGGGCCTTCTTGTCGCGCTTCATGCCATCGAGCAGTGCAGCCCAGCGGTCATTGCGGTAGGTGGTCGGCAGGCCAAGGGACTTGAGGATCGCGACGTGGCGATCGGCCACCGCGTCAGAGGTGTACCCTACCGAGCGGCCCAATTCGGCGGCGAAGGCCAGCCCGATGGACACGGCGGCACCATGGCGCATCTGGTAGCGTTCGGACAGCTCGATGGAGTGGGCCAGGGTGTGGCCGTAGTTCAGGAATTCGCGGTCGCCGGCTTCCTTCAGGTCGCGGGATACCACGTCGACCTTCACGGCGATGGTGCGCTCGACCAGTTCGCGCAAGCGGTCGCTGGCCGGGTCGATGGCATCGGCCGGATCTTCTTCGATCAGTTCCAGGATGCGCTCGTCGGCGATGAATCCGCACTTGACGATCTCGGCCATGCCGGTCACCAGCTCGTTCTTCGGCAAGGTGGCCAGCGCGTCCAGATCGGCGAGCACGCCTGCTGGCGGGTGGAAGGCGCCAACCAGGTTCTTGCCTTCGGCGGTGTTGATCCCGGTCTTGCCGCCTACGGCAGCGTCGACCATGGCCAGCAGCGAGGTAGGGATATGGATGACCTTCACGCCGCGCAGCCAGGTGGCTGCGACAAAACCAGCGACGTCGGTGACGGCGCCGCCGCCTACGGAGATCACGGCATCGGAACGGGTGAAATCGTTCTTGCCCAGCACTTCCCAGCAGAAGGAGGCGACCTGGATGTGCTTGCCCTCTTCGGCGTCCGGAATCTCTGCGGTCAATGCTTCCAGGCCGGACTTCGCCAGTTCGTCGCGCACGACGTCGCCGGTGGCGCGCAGGGCCCGCGGGTGGATGACCAGGACCTTCTTGACCGCGGGGCCAAGCAGTTCGGGCAAGTGGCCCAGCAGGCCGTTGCCGACCATGACAGGGTATGACTCCCCTGGGGTGCTTCCGGTGACCTTCAGAGTGGTCGGTGCGATAGGCATCAGTCTAGTTCCTCCTGATGGTGGTGATTTTTCTAGCGTACGCGTGCGTTCGGCCAGAAGTTGCATCTCGTGAGGCTAATCACAGGGCGTCCAGCTGCGGCAAAAGCTCGTCGATAATTTGCGGAACGGACTTTCCATCCACCAGAACGTGCACGTCAGCGAGCATTTCGTAGATGGGGCGGCGTTTTTCGTAAACGGAGATCCAGCTGTTGAGGGCTTGGTCACCAGCCAGCAGCGGGCGGTGCCCGTCGCCCTTGATGCGCTCGGCGGCGGCCTGTTCACCCAGCTCCAGGTAGATCACCGTCCCGCGCGAAAGCAGCTGCTGGTTCTCTTCGCGCAGCACTGCGCCTCCCCCGGTGGCGACCACGCCGGTGCGCAGCCGGCACAGCGCCTGGACTTCCAGGTCGCGGAAATGCGCTTCGCCGTGCTCGGCGAAGATCTGCGCGATGGTTCCATGGTGGGCGACAATGGCCGCGTCCGAATCCGCAAAGCTCGTAGAAAGGGCCGTGGCCAGTGACTTGCCCACGGTGGACTTGCCACTGGCCATCGGACCAATGAGGTAGATCATTGAAGCGCGCTTCCTAGACGCCGGTCGAACCCAGGTTGCCCGGGATGTTCGCCAGGTAGGACTCGATATTGCGCTTGGTTTCGGCCAC
Organism: Glutamicibacter sp. AGC46; assembly: GCF_053543715.1. Taxonomy (NCBI): domain Bacteria; kingdom Bacillati; phylum Actinomycetota; class Actinomycetes; order Micrococcales; family Micrococcaceae; genus Glutamicibacter; species Glutamicibacter sp. AGC46. The sequence goes on along the minus strand of NZ_JBLVOJ010000025.1, from coordinate 284,140 downwards.
CGAGTCGCCGCCGAACTTCTCCAGCAGGGACTGGGCGAGCACCAGGGCGACCATTGCTTCTGCCACGACGCCGGCTGCCGGCACCGCACAGACATCCGAACGCTGGTGGTGCGCGGTGGTGTCCTCGCCGGTGGCGGTGTCCACGGTGCGCAGGGCCCGGGGCACGGTGGCGATCGGCTTCATGCCGGCGCGCACGCGCAGCACCTCGCCGATGCTCATGCCGCCCTCGATGCCGCCGGCGCGGTTCGAGTTGCGCTTGATGCTGCCGTCTTCGGCGTGCACGATCTCGTCGTGGGCGGCCGCGCCGCGTCGGGCGGCCGTGGCGAAGCCGTCGCCGACCTCCACGCCCTTGATGGCCTGGATGCCCATCAGGGCCGCGGCCAGGCGTGCGTCCAGGCGGCGGTCCCAGTGCACGTAGGAGCCGATGCCCGGAGGCAGGTTGTAGGCCAGGACCTCGACGACGCCGCCCAGGGTCTCCCCTGCCTTGTGCGCGTCATCGACTTCGGCGACCATCGCCTCGCTGGTTTCCTGGTGGAAGCAGCGCAGCGGGTCGTTATCCAGCGCCGCAACGTCGGCGGCCGTGGGAAGCGGCGCATCGGCTGGGGCAGCCACGGAGCCGACGGCGGTGGTGTGCGAAACGAGCTGGATGCCCAAGTCGTTCAGGAAACGGGAAGCCACGGTGCCCAAGGCGACACGGGCCGCGGTCTCGCGGGCGCTGGCGCGCTCCAGGATCGGGCGGGCGTCCTCGAAGCCGTACTTCTGCATGCCGGTGAAATCGGCGTGCCCCGGCCGCGGCCGGGTCAGTGGCGCATTGCGCGCCATCGAGGCCAGTTCATCCAGGTCCACCGGATCAGCGTTCATCACGCGTTCCCACTTGGGCCATTCGGTGTTGCCGATTTCAATGGCTACCGGGCCGCCCTGGGTCTTGCCATGGCGGACACCTCCAAGGAAGGTGACCTGGTCCTTTTCAAACTTCATGCGCGCGCCGCGGCCATAGCCGAGGCGTCGGCGCGCCAGTGCCTCTCGCACTGCTTCGCTATCCACCGATACTCCGGCGGGTAGTCCTTCGAGAATTCCAACAAGTGCCGGGCCATGCGATTCGCCCGCGGTCAACCAACGCAACATGTCATCTATTTTGCCATGGCACGAACTGATTACTGGTGTCGGGCCAGACCCAAAGAGTCATACATCGCATTTGTGACGTCCATGCGACGCGATTCCTCCCATGCATCGGCGCTGAAGAGCCGCACTTGTTCCACCGCCTGGTGCACCAGCATATGCAGCCCGCTGATCACGGTTCCCTGCCAGGCCCGGGCCAAGGCCGAAGGCCACGGATCGTAGGCGACATCCAGCAGGATTCCGGTGCCTGCGCCGATCGCCGGCACCCAGTCATCGGCCGCGTGCGGCGGCAGGGTGGAGAAGACCAGCGGAATCTCGTTGAGCGTGGCGGCCAGCTCCTGGCCGATGCCCGAAATCTCGTGGACGGACGTTTCCATCCCGAGCTCGCGGGCCAATTCGACAGCGCGGGTGGCACGGGAGGCTGCGCGCACCACCAGCGTCAGCTGCCGGGCGCCGATTTCTGCGGCGGCCTCGATGGCGGCCAGCGCGGTGTTGCCCGAACCCAGGACCATCGCTTGCGCGCTGCGGGCGAGCCCGAAATCCGCCAGGGCCTGGACCAGGCCCTCGATGTCGGTGTTTTCCCCGTAGAGGGTGCCGTCTTCGCGGACCACCACGGTGTTCAGCGCACCAAGGCGTTGCACGCGGGCGGACAGCTCATCCATCTGCGGCACGAACGCATCCTTCAGCGGCATGGTGACCGAGCAGCCCGCCCAGTTTCCTGCGCGCAGCTCGGCCGCGTGCCCGGCAGCATCCCCCGGTTCCAGATCGATCGCGCTGTAGCTGATCGGCACGCCGAGCAGCTGGTAGGCGGCGCGGTGCAGCACCGGCGACTTGGAGTGGCTGATGGGGTGGCCGAGAACGGCTGCCTGCTTCATGGCTTCATGGACTTTCTGCTTGTGGCTGCCCGCACAGCGGCAGCAGTGCGGCTGGCAAGCACGGGAATCCGCGCTAGCAGACTCCTGGATTCTGGTTGCACCAGGCGCGGAATTCTGCCTGGTTCTGCCGGTGCTCAGCGTAGGTCGAGGCGAATTTGGTTTCACCGGTTTCGATGTTGACCGTCACCCAGTAGTAGTAGCCGTTGCTTTCCGGATGGGCAGCAGCCTCGATCGCAGAATTCGCCGGCGAGCCCAAGGGGGTTGGCGGCAGGCCGGTGTGCACATAGGTGTTGTACTTGTTCGACGCGTCCTGCTTCTCCTGGGCGCTGAACTGCAGCGAGTAGCGGTCCAGCCCGTAGATCACCGAGGAGTCGACCTGCAGCAGCCCGTGGGTTTCGCGGTTGCCCGGGTCCAGGCGGTTCTCGATCGCGCCGGCGACCGTGGCGTAGTCCGGGGTGCGTGCCTCGGCCTGCAGGATCGAGGCGACCTTCAGGGTGCGGTAGCCCTCTTCGAGGTCGGTGATGCCGGCCTGCTCCAGGGAAGCCTTGGTGGCCTTGACCAGTTCGCCCAGGACTTCTTCGGCGTCGGCGTTCAGCGGGAAGCGGTACTCCCCCGGGTGCAGCCAGCCTTCGAGGCTCGGCACCGAGGCAGGCAGGCCGAATTGCTGCGGCTTCTTGGCCAGCGCCTGCAGATCCTTTTCCGCCAGTCCCGAGCCCTTGGCAATCTCCTTGATCGCCGCGTCCAGGCGCATATTGGCCTTTAGCCCGATGTAGAAGACCTTGTCCGGACGCTGGTTCACGAGGATATCTGCCGCGTCGGCCGCTGGCATCTGCTTCTTGAGCAGGTAGGTGCCGGGGTGGATCAGCTTGCTCTGCGCTTCGGAGTCCGCGACGGCGTCGGTGAACAGGCCGTCGCTGGAGACGACATCGAGCTCCTCGAGCTTGCGCGAAATGATCTTCAAGCCCCAGCCATCTTCCACGGTGAATTCCACCGCGGCGCCGCCTGGGCCTGGATAGTCGTCCGGGTTGAACTGCTTGAGCACGGACTTGACGAAGTAGACCGAGCCGGCGACCACCAGTGCGAAGATCAGCACGGTGGCCAGCATGACCAGGTTGCGCTTGCGCTTGGTGCGCTTGCGCCGCTGGGCCTTGCCGGCGGCGGCGGCCTGGGCAGCTTGGTCATCGTGGGGATCGCCGCTGAGCACCGCGGACTGCTGCGCGGCTTCGGGCTCTTCCGGGTAGTGCTCCTGGGCGGCATCCTCGTGCCCGGCAAATGCTGGCGCATCGGAGGAGGCGGCTGCCTGGGCGGGGAGGAACCTGGTGTCGGTTCCTTCCCCGTCCGGGGCTTCCTGGTCTGCGGGCTCCTGCCAGCTGTCCTCGGCCGCCGCCAGCGATTGGCGGTAATCCCCGGTGCCGGTCAGTTCCGGTTCTGAGGGTTGTTCGATCGGCAAGCCAGTGCCGGCGGCAAAGCGTTCGTATAGCGCGCGATGCGTTTCGCGTTGCCGTTCATGGCGGGCTTCTTCTCGCATCAACTCTCATCTCTCGGGTCTTTGTGGTGCCCTAGCTGTTGTGGGCTAGCGCAGCACAATCCGGCTGGCTTGTACGCGCACATTGTTGCGTCGCATTTCCAGCACTTGCTGCAAGATCTCAGTGGCCGCGACCTGGTCGACTACCTTGCGGTGATCTTCCATCTTCTTGCCCGAGGCGTGCAACGAGCGATGCGCGTTCACGGTGCTCAGGCGTTCGTCGACCATGAAAACCTCAAGCTCGATATTAGCGCTTGCAGCTTCCTGGGCCAAGGCAATCGCGTAGTCACGTGCCATTTTAGTGGATTCGGTCGCGTTGCCAGCCAGTGATTTCGGCTCCCCGATGAATACCTCGGTGACGCCGCGATCGGCAATGATGCGCAGAAGCATCCGCAGATCCGAGTTCTTCTTCGCATCCCGGCGCAGGGTCATCACCGGAGTGGCGAGGATTCCGGAGGGATCAGATGCGGCGACGCCGACGCGGGCCAGGCCCACGTCGACGCCGAGAGCGGCATTAGCCATTGGCCAGTGCCGCCTGGATTGCAGCCAGTGCGTCATCGATCTTCGATGCGTCCTGGCCACCGCCCTGTGCCATATCGTCCTTGCCGCCGCCTCCGCCGCCGAGCACGCCGGTAGCGGTGCGCACCAGCGCGCCGGCCTTGAAGCCGTTGGCGCGGGCCTCGTCGTTGGTCACAGCCAGCACCAGCGGGCGGCCGTTGGCCACGCCGATCAGCACGATGACTGCGGCTTCGGAACCCAGCTTGGCGCGCAGGTCCAGTGCCATGGTGCGCAGGGCGTCAGCCGAGTCGATCTGCCCGGCGTTGTGGGCCAGCAGTCGGGTGCTGCCGATGGTGGCGACCTTCTGCAGCAGCGCTGCGGACTGGGCCAGCATGGCCTGGCTCTTGAGCTCGGCGATCTGCTTCTCGGCGGCCTTCAGCTTGGCAACGGTGTCGTTGACGCGCTCGGACACCTGGCTGGATGGAACGCGGAACAGGCCCGAGAGCTCGGAAACCAGGGCGCGCTCGGCGGCTCCGTGGCGGAAGGCTTCCATGCCGACCAGGGCCTCGACGCGGCGATTGCCCGAACCGACCGAAGCCTCCGAGAGCAAGGTCAGCTGGCCGATGCGCGCGGTGGTGTCCACGTGGGTACCGCCGCACAGCTCGCGCGACCAGTCGCCGTTCATCTCGACCACGCGCACGTCGTTGGAGTACTTCTCCCCGAACAGGCTCATGGCGCCCAGCTTCTTCGCCTCGGACAGCGCCATCTCATTGGTGACGACCTGGTAGTTCGAGGCGATGGCCAGGTTCACTACCTCCTCGACTTCGCTGCGTGCCGCGGCGGAGAGCGCCTCGGCCCAGGAGAAGTCGAAGCGCAGGTAGCCGGCCTTGTTGAAGGAACCGGCCTGGGTGGCCGTTGGGCCAAGCAGCTCGCGCAGCGCGGCGTGCACCAGGTGGGTGGCGGAGTGCGCCTGCTCGCCGGAGCGGCGGCGCACCGCGTCGACCTGGGTGCGAACCAGTGCTTCGGCTGGCAATTCGCCTTCGCGCACGATGACCTTGTGCACGTTCAGGCCCTTGACCGGGGCCTGCACGTCGGTGACTTCCAGCACGAAGCCGTCGCCGGTGATCAGGCCGCTGTCGCCTGCCTGGCCGCCGGACTCGGCATAGAACGGGGTTTCGTTGAGCACCAGGTCGATTTCCTGGCCCTGCTCGGCGAATGGCACAACCTGGCCATCGCGGATGATGCCGCGGATGGAGGATTCGCCTTCGAGGGTGTCATAGCCGGTGAAGTGCACGTTGCCGGCCTCGGCCAGCTGGGTGTACACCGAAAGGTCGGCGTGGCCGGCCTTCTTGGCCTTGGCGTCCTTCTGGGCGCGGGTGCGCTGCTCGTTCATCAGTTCGCGGAAACGCGACTCGTCCACGGACAGGCCTGCTTCGGCGGCGATCTCCAAGGTGAGGTCGATCGGGAAGCCGAAGGTGTCGTGCAGGGTGAAGGCGTCATCGCCGGAGAGGTTCTTGCCTTCCTCCTTGGCGTGGCCCAGTGCCTCGTCCAGGCGCGTGGTGCCCGAAGCGATGGTGCGGCGGAAAGCGCGCTCCTCGGCGTAGGCGATGCGGGCAATGCGCTCGAAATCGGCCTCCACCTCGGGGTAGACGCCCTTCATGGCGTCGCGCGATACCGGGAGCAGCTCGGGGAGCACCTCGGTGTCCACGCCCATCAGGCGCATTGCGCGCACGGCGCGGCGGATCAGCCGGCGCAGCACATAGCCGCGACCTTCATTGCCCGGGGTGACCTGGTCGGAGATCAGCATCAGCGAGGAGCGGATGTGGTCCGCGATCATGCGCAGGCGCACGTCGGTGGCGTGGTTCGGGTCGGCTGGATCCTCTGTGGAGGTGTAGGTGACGCCGGCAAGCTCGGCGGCCTTGTCGAGCACCGGACGGACCTGGTCGGTCTCGTACATGTTCTCGACGCCCTGCAGGATCATGGCTAGTCGTTCCAGGCCCAGGCCGGTATCGATGTTGCGCTTGGGCAGTTCGCCGGCCACATCGAAGTCGGTCTTGGAACGTACCGCGGAGAGTCGGTACTGCATGAACACGAGGTTCCAGATTTCCACGTAGCGGGTCTCGTCGACCGCTGGGCCGCCCTCGACACCGTAGGCGGGGCCGCGGTCGTAGTAGATCTCGGAGCATGGACCGCCGGGGCCGGGCTGGCCGGTATTCCAGTAGTTGTCTTCCTTGCCGGTGCCTACAACGCGCTCGGTAGGCATGCCGATCTCTTCTTCCCAGATGCGGCGGGCTTCAAGGTCCTTCTCGTCTCCGTCTTCGTAGACGGTGACCCACAGGCGTTCCTTGTCCAGGCCGTAGCCTCCGTCTTCGACGGAGCTGGTCAGCAGCTCCCAGGCGAAGTGGATGGCTTCGTTCTTGAAGTAGTCGCCGAAGGAGAAGTTGCCGCACATCTGGAAGAAGGTGCCGTGACGCGCGGTCTTGCCCACTTCTTCGATATCGCCGGTGCGGATGCACTTCTGCACGGAGGTCGCACGGGAGTACGGGGGCTCTTCGCGCGCGGTGAGGTAAGGGATGAACGGGACCATGCCGGCCACCGTGAACAACAGCGAAGGGTCGGCCGAGACCAGCGAGGCACTAGGTACCGCCGTATGGCCCTTCGAGACGAAAAAGTCGACCCAACGACGGGCAATTTCCTGCGTTTTCATCGTGTTACGGATGATCCCTTCACTTAGCGGCGTCCACGCCCAAGGCGGAACGTAATTCTTCTTCGCGGGAGCTCATTCCTTGGCGGAAGGCTTCCCAATATTCCGAGGCGCGGTCGGTGTACTTGCCGACCTGGCGGTTTAGCGCCGCCCCGGATGAAACTTCAGCGTATTTCTTGGACGCGAGCACGCCAACGCCCACTCCAATCGAAACCCACAAGAGCTTTTTCATTCTAGTCTCCTTGGCGGCCACCAGTTGGCCGTATCCTATTCAGCGCGCCGATACGTGTTCGATCAAACAGCGTTGCTTGCTTAGCGGCTGCGGCGAGCCTTGCCGCTTGGCTTGGTGTTCATCGCGACCTTCACGCCTTCGGTGAACGCGGCAACCTTGATCAGCGGTTTGCCAACGGTGGCTGCTACCAGCGAGGACAGCGCGGACACATTGGCGGTGGTGTCAGAAACGTTGCTGGTGATGGCATCGACCTTCTTGAGCTGGTCGTTGGTGGTCGCCACGGTGTTGGCGACTTCGCCGATCAGCGGAGTGGTTCCGTCGGCCAGGTCCTTGATCGATTTGCGCAGCTCGTCGAACACCTTGCCCAACTTCATGATCGGCACTGCCAGCAGCACAACTAGTACAACAAACGCGCCGGCGGCGATGAGCCCTGCAATATCCGAACCCGACATGTGCTTCCTCTTCTGCTTTGGGTTTTTGGTGCCAGTCCACCTTATCGAAGTCAGAGCCCAGATAGGTAGTTAAGCGACAAGCCCGCAACCGTTTCCGGTTGCGGGCTTGGAACTAGCGCACGGATTTAGCGTGCGTAGTACTCGACCACGAGGTTCTCTTCGCAGGTCACTGGGATTTCGGTGCGCTCTGGGGTGCGCACGAAGGTAGCCTGGAGGGCTTCCAGCTTTACGTCCAGGTAAGCAGGAGCGGCTGGCAGCACCTTCGAGTGCTCACCTGCTGCAGCCATCTGGAATGGAACCATCTTCTCGCTCTTCTCGTGTACGTGGATCAGCTGACCCGGCTGTACCTTGAAGGACGGACGGTCTACACGCTGGCCGTTGACCAGGATGTGGCGGTGAACAACCATCTGGCGGGCCTGCTGGATGGTGCGGGCGAAGCCTGCACGCAGAACCAGGGCATCCAGACGGGACTCGAGCAGAGCCAGCAGGTTACCGCCGGTTTCGCCGCCGAGGCGCTTAGCTTCCTTGAAGGCGCTCAGCATCTGAGCTTCGCGGATGCCGTACTGGGCACGCAAACGCTGCTTTTCGCGCAGACGTACTGCGTAGTCGCTGTCCTGCTTCTTACGGGCGCGGCCGTGCTGGCCTGGACCGTATGGACGGCGCTCCATGTACTTTTCAGCTTTTGGAGTCAATGCAAGGCCGAGCGCACGCGAAAGGCGTACGGTGCGGCGGGCACGGGCGTTAGCCATAATGTGTCCCTTTCGATTAGCGACGGTATCTACTGGCCTCCAGGTGGGAGAGTGTGTGGGCGTCGCGTCCCTGCTTCACTTCAACCCTGCCTCCACGCTCGATGACTCGAATGCGGGACAAGGCTTGCCAGCCAAAGATCAAGTTTACACGAAACGGCAGCAGCTTTCGCTGAGGCTTAGCGCACAATCAGCGCTTGCCCTTGGAGCGCTGCGGATCCTTGCCCCGGATGATTTCACGCAAACGGGACAGGCGGGACCCTATGGTTTTTTCCGCACCGTTATTGGTCGGCGTGTAGTAGTCGGTGCCCACCAGATCATCGGGCAGGTACTGCTGGGTTGCGATGGAGTGCGGAGCATCATGGGCGTAGATGTAGCCCACGCCATGGCCCAGCTGCTTGGCGCCGGGATAGTGCGCGTCACGCAGGTGGTCGGGAACCAGCGAACCCTTGCCTTCGGATACGTCGGCCAGGGCGGCGTTGATCGCATTGTATGAAGCGTTGGACTTCGGGGCCGTAGCCAGATGAACCGTTGCCTGCCCGAGCATGATCCGTGCTTCCGGCATGCCGGTGAGCTGCACCGATTGAGCGGCTGCTACGGCAACGGGAAGTGCGGTGGGATCGGCCATGCCGATATCCTCCGAGGCCGAGATCATCAGGCGGCGGGCAATGAAGCGGGGGTCCTCCCCCGCAGAGAGCATGCGCGCCAGGTAATGCAGGGCCGCGTCCACATCAGAGCCACGAATGGACTTGATGAACGCGGAGATGATGTCGTAGTGCTGGTCGCCATCCTTGTCGTAGCGCTGGACCGCCTGGTCCATGGCCAGCTGCACATGGTCGTCCGTAATCAGCACCGGCGGATCGATGCCGGCGCCCGCGGCGTTCCAAGCCACCGCGCCGGCTGCTTCCAGCACGGTCAGCGAGCGTCGGGCATCGCCCTGGGCCAGGCGGACAATGGCGTCGCGCTGCTCCTCCTTGAGGAGCACCTGGCCGTCGAAACCCCGCTCGTCGGCCACAGCGCGCTCGAGCAAGGTGGACAGGTCGCCGTCGGTCAGCGGACGCAAGGTCAGCAGCAAAGAGCGCGAAAGCAGCGGCGAGATCACCGAGAAGGAGGGATTTTCCGTCGTCGCAGCTACCAGAACGACGACACGGTTTTCCACGCCGGGCAGCAGTGCGTCCTGCTGGGCCTTGTTGAAGCGGTGGATCTCGTCGAGGAAGAGCACGGTGGTAATCCCGCGCAGATCGCGGTCATCCTTGGCCTGTTCGATGACTCGCCGGACATCTTTGACACCGGCCGTGATGGCCGAAAGTTCCACGAATTTACGGTCGGTGGCGCGGGCGATCACGTGCGCGATGGTGGTTTTGCCAATTCCCGGAGGGCCATAGAGGATCACACTGGCAGGTCCAGCCAACCCGGTTTCAGGGTTTTCGGCCAGCTGTCGCAAGGGTGACCCCGGGCCTAGCAGGTGTTGTTGGCCGACGAGCTCATCCAAGGTCTTCGGGCGCATGCGCACCGCCAGTGGCGGACGGGGCCGGTTGACTTGGGGCTCACGCGCATCGCGTGGCTCATCGGACAGGGAATCGAACAAATCGCTCACCCCCTAAGCCTACCGATATTCTGGAGGCCCCACCGTCTTTTGAAAGGTCCGTCATATGCGCGCTGTCGTCCAGGTCGCTGCCACCGCCCATGTTGAGGTTGAAGGGCAGATTGTCGGCCAGCTCGACTCCCCCGGTTTGGTGATCCTACTTGGGGTGACCCATGAGGATGATCAGGCGACCGCACGCAAGGTGGCCGAAAAGATCTGGCAGCTGCGGATCATGGAGGATGAAACCTCCGCCGCCGGGGTGAATGCACCACTGCTAGTGATCAGCCAGTTCACCCTGTACGGTTCGGTGCGCAAGGGCCGTCGCCCATCCTGGTCCAATGCGGCGCCCGGTCCTATCAGCGAACCGTTGTACGACTACTTCGTGGAGCACCTGCGCGAATTGGGTGCGAGCGTTCAGACCGGTGTATTTGGCGCGATGATGAATGTCTCGCTAACGAATACCGGACCGTTCACGATGATCGTAGACTCGGCAGACCTACCCTAGCGGCCGGTGCTCTGTACCAGTTGGGTCAGTTGGTCGAAGCTGGCTCGTTGCTCGGCTAGTTCCACCCGTCCGGTGGCGGAGAGTTCGTAGACCTTTCGCCCCGGGCCACCTTGGCCTTCTTCCCAGCGGGTTTCAACAAAACCCGAGGCCTCGAGTTTGGCCAATGCGGGGTAGAGCGTGGCTCCCTTGATCGGCCCGAAACCGCGTTCCTGCAGGGATTTCGCCAGTGCATAACCGTGGGCCTGGCCAGCCGAGAGTTCGGCGAGTAAGAGCATCGGCAACATGGCGCGTTGCCAGCTACCCGGAAAGCCTTCGGGCTTAGTCATCGTCGCGCTCCTGCAGTGCCCGGGCATTGGCTGCTCGTTCCTTGAGCTTCTCTTGGACGTAGGCCTTGCGGTCAGCCGGACGCAGCTCGTAAACGCTCACCGCGGCAAACACCAGCACTGCGACCCCAAAGAAAATATCCCCGCCATTTCGCGCTGGATCCATCAGGCCAGCGACCGCGCCGACCGCGAATAAAGCGACTACGGTCAAGGTGGCCATGCGGCGTAGAAGCCAACGACGCTTGAGCGCCTTTTCGGTGTTCACTGCCAGCCCAATCACGAATTCATTGGGCGTTCCGAATTCAAGGTTTGGGTCAGCTTTTTCGCCTCGGGTCGCCGCATCATCGAGATGTTCTCGCGCAGTACTCAGCGACTCATTGGCTTCCTTGTGACTCATGCCGTAGCGTCCGCGCAGCAGTCTGGTGGTTTCCGCGAACCACTCGTCGGTGCCGAGAAGGATTTGTTGCCCGCCAGCGGCTTTCTGCGCTTTATAGGCAGGCATCAGATAGAAGCAAGCAACCACCAGCCCTGCGCCAAGAATTGGAGCTAACCAATTTGGCAGGGGCAGCAGATTATTGCTTCCTCCTATCTGCACGATTAGAGCGGCAGCTCCAACCGACACGAGGATACCTACCGGTCCCAGTATCCAGGACAGGCCGAATTTCCCCTTCAATCGGTTAAACCACCACAGGTATCCCGATAGTGCGATCCCTGCCCCGGCAGTTAGAGCAGAAAGCTGCCAGTAGTGCCACGAACTCGAGGTCCACCCATCGCGGAACCCGATCCAGATTCCAAATCCAGTGCACAGCAGGCCAACAAGCATCCCAACAACCGCCAATAGCGCAGTACTTGATTCGACGGGAAGTTCCGCGTCCGCGCGCTGCTCTGGCGTCAATAGACATTGAGCCCGCGTCGCACCATATTCGCCCGAATGGCCAAAGAGTTCCTCGGCCCGCTGCCCGCTATCGCGAACCATGCTCAGGGTGCGGTCCAGTTCGAGCGCCACCTGCGCATTGGTGAGGTCGTTCCACACCATTGAAGCGAAAAAGGTTTTAGCCCATTCCTGGTCCGCTTCTGGGTAACGTTCGATGATATCGTGTGGTTCTTCTGCTGGCACGTATCGCTCCAAAGTGGTCGTGAGAACTGGTTCTGCAAACTAAGTCAAAAACAAACCTAGTATTAAAAATACTCATAGTCCACCAAAAGAGCTAATTCCAGGTTAAAAAGAAGCCGGATGGAACGCATTCAAGCGTTCCATCCGGCGTTACGAAGCTGCGTGAACCTACTTGGCTTCAGCCTTGGCTTCGGTCTCTTCGGCCTTCTTCTTCTCAGGCTTGAAGTCGATGCCGGCTTCCTTGCGCTGCTGCGGGGTGATTGGCGCAGGAGCCGCGGTCAGCGGATCGAAACCGCCACCGGTCTTCGGGAAGGCGATGACGTCGCGGATGGACTCCGAGTTGGTCAGCAGCTGCAGCACGCGGTCCCAACCCAGGGCGATGCCGCCATGCGGTGGGGCGCCGTACTTGAAGCCCTCGAGCAGGAAGCCGAACTGGGTGTCAGCCTGCTCCTGGGTTACGCCCATGAGCTTGAAGACGCGCTCCTGGACGTCGCGCTGGTGGATACGGATCGAACCGCCTCCGATTTCGTTGCCGTTGCAGACAATGTCGTAGGCGTAGGACAGGGCCGATGCAGGATCGGTGTCGAAGGTTTCCATGAACTCCGGCTTGGGGCTGGTGAACGCGTGGTGCACAGCAGTCCAAGCGCCAGCGCCCACGGCTACGTCGCCCGAGGCGACAGCGTCGGAGGCAGCTTCGAACATCGGTGCGTCGACGATCCAGACGAAGGCCCAGTCGCCTTCCTTGATCAGTCCGGTGCGGTGGCCGATCTCGACACGGACCGAACCGAGCAGTGCGCGGGATTCGTTCTTCTTGCCGGCGGAGAAGAAGATGCAGTCTCCGGCGGCTGCGCCGGTAGCTGCGGCCAGTCCGGCCTTCTCTTCCTCGGACAGGTTCTTGGCCACTGGGCCAGCCAGCTCGCCATCTTCCTTGATCAGCACGTAGGCAAGGCCCTTGGCACCGCGCTGCTTGGCGAATTCCTGCCAGGCATCCAGGGTGCGGCGCGGCTGCGATGCGCCGCCAGGCATGACCACGGCGCCGACGTACTCGGACTGGAAGACCTTGAAGGAGGTGTTCGCGAAGTACTCGGTCATTTCGGTCAGTTCCAGGCCGAAGCGCAGGTCCGGCTTGTCCGAACCGTACTTGGCCATGGCCTCCGAGTACGCCATGCGGCGGATCGGGGTCGGGACCTGCACGTCGATCAGGTTCCACAGTTCGGTGACCAGCTTTTCGCCGAGCTCGATGATGTCATCTTCCTCGACGAACGATGCTTCGATGTCCAGCTGGGTGAACTCCGGCTGGCGGTCCGCGCGGAAGTCCTCATCGCGGTAGCAGCGGGCGATCTGGTAGTACTTCTCGAAGCCGCCGACCTGCAGCAGCTGCTTGAACAGCTGCGGGGACTGGGGCAAGGCGTACCAGCTGCCCGGGGTCAGTCGGGCCGGCACGACGAAGTCGCGGGCGCCTTCCGGGGTGGAGCGGGTCAGCGTCGGGGTTTCGATCTCGATGTAGCCCTGGTCGTGCAGCAGGTTGCGTGCCACGCGGTTGGCCTCGGAGCGCAGGCGGATGTTGCGGGCCGGGGTCGGGCGGCGCAGGTCCAGGTAGCGGTGGCGCAGGCGCGCTTCCTCGCCGACCTCGACGTGCTCGTCGACCTGGAATGGCAGCGGGGCCGCGGTGTTCAGCACGGTCACGGTCTCAGCGATGACCTCGATCTGCCCGGTAGGCAGATTCGGGTTCTCGTTGCCCTCCGGGCGGCGCTCGACGGTGCCGAGAATCTGCAGCACGAACTCATTGCGCAGCGGATGGAAGTCCTCTTCATCGCGCACGACGACCTGGGCCACGCCCGAAGCATCACGCAAATCCAGGAAGGCGACACCACCGTGGTCGCGGCGACGCGCGACCCAACCGGTGAGTGTGACCTGCTGTCCAATGTGCTCGGCGTTCAAGACGCCCAGCTGATGAGTGCGTAGCACTACGATCCTTTCGGTCGGTTGGGAAAGTTTCTTCCCATGAAGTTTAGTGCACCGTGATTGGTGCGCGGGCGGGCGATCATGCCCGAGAACTAGCTGATGGCGATCTTCAGGTCCGCTTCGGCCGGCATCCAGGTGGACGGATCCGCGGCGACCTGCTCGCCGGAACGGATGTCCTTGACCTCGTGGGCGCCATCGGCATGGGTGAACCAGACGAACGGAATCCCGCGTCGATCAGCGAATTTGATCTGCTTGCCGAACTTCTCCGCGCTGGCTGCTACCTCGCAGGCGATGCCGCGCTCGCGCAGCTGCGAGGCTACATCCTGCGCTTCGTGCCAGGACTCGTCGTTGGCCAAGGTGACATATACCACCGAAGGCACCGAACGGCTTGCGGTCACGGACTCTTCTGCAAGGATGCGCGAGACCAGGCGGGTGACGCCGATGGACAAGCCCACACCCGGGTAGTTCTTCTTGCCCTTGGAAGCCAGCGATTCGTAGCGCCCGCCCGAGCAGATCGAACCCAGGGATTCGTGGCCCACCAGCACGGTTTCGTACACGGTGCCGGTGTAGTAGTCCAGCCCGCGGGCGATGGACAAATCGGCCATGACCTTGCCCGGTGCGCGCTTGGATGCGGCATCGATGACCTGCGAGAGCTCATCCAAGCCGGTATCCAGCAGTTCGTGGCTGACGCCCAGTGCGCGGACCTGCTCCACGAAGGACGTGTCCATGGTGCGGATCTTGGCCAGGGCCAGGGCGGCGGCGGCCTGCTGCGCGGTGGCGCCGACTTCTTCGACCAGGATCTTGGCGACGGCATCATCGCCGATCTTTTCCAGCTTGTCGATGGCGCGCAGGACTGCATCCGGATCTTCCAGGCCCAGACCGCGGTAGAAGCCCTCGGCCAGCTTGCGGTTATTCACCCGCAGGCGGAAATCACCGATCGGCAGGGCGGAAAGCGCGTCGGCAATCGTCAGCGCCAGCTCCACGTCGTAGCTGAAGGGCAAGGTGCCATCGCCCACGACATCGATGTCGGCCTGGGTGAATTCGCGGAAGCGGCCATCCTGCGGGCGTTCGCCACGCCAGACCTTCTGCATCTGGTAGCGGCGGAAGGGGAAGGCCAGGTGGCCTGCGTTCTCCACCACGTAGCGTGCGAAAGGCACGGTGAGGTCGAAGTGCAGGGCCAACGCGTTGGGATCGTTCTTCTCATCCTCCGCGGCCAGCCGTGACAGTCCGTAGACTTCCTTGTCGATTTCGCCCTTGCGCAGAAGTTGCGCTCGGGTTTCCACCGCACGGGTCTCGATGTTGGCGAATCCATGCAGTTCGAAGACGTGGCGCAAGGTATCGAGCACATGCTGTTCAACTGCCCGTTCGGCGGGAAGCCATTCCGGGAAACCTGATAGTGAGGCCTTGCGTGCCATGAAACTCCTTAGTGCAAATTGGGCTACCTACCCATCTTATAGCCCGAAACCCGAGAAACCTGTGCACGTCGGCTTACTAAGAAGCGGAGGTCACAGGTAGAGTTGGCTAAAGCAAGTGCTCGTAAAGTGAAAGAGTTTCAGCGGTGACCACCAGTCAGCAATCCGACGACAGCCAGAAGACCCCATTGCCACAGGCCCAGAAGCCTGCCGCAAAGCCGGTTGTAGCGCCAAGCGTCGCACATACCACTCCCCTCGACGAAGCGGCAAAGTTCGCCCGTGTGACCGAGGACGGCCACGTCTTCGTGATCATTGACGGCGCCGAATTCCCAGTGGGCCAATACCCCGACGCAACCCAGGACGAAGCCCTGGGCTACTTCGTGCGCAAATACGACGACGCGCTCTCGCAGCTGATGCTCCTGGAGCAGCGCGTCGTTGCCAAGGCCCCGGCCGGCGAGCTCAGCAAGGCTGTGCAGGCGCTCTCGGCCACCGTTGCCGAACGCCATATGGTCGGCGACATCCCGGCGCTGGAAACGCGCCTCGAGAATGCCCGCGTAGCCGTCGAGGCATTGACCAGCGAACAGCGCAAGGCCAACGACGAAGCTCGCGCGGAACAGCTCGCTGCCCGCGAAGCCATCGTCGAACAGGCTGAAGAGCTGGCCGGCAAGCGCCCGGAGCAGATCCAGTGGAAGACCGCTTCGGCGGCGATGAACGAGCTGTTCGACGCCTGGAAGGGTTCGCAGCGTTCCTCGGTGCGCCTGCCACGGTCCACCGAAGATGCGCTGTGGAAGCGATTCCGCTCCGCCCGCACCACCTTCGACCGCCATCGCCGGGCCTACTTCTCGCAGCTGGATTCGACCAACGCGGCCGCCAAGGAAGTGAAGGAAGAGCTGATCGCTCGCGCCGAGGTGCTGCAGGGGTCCACCGACTGGACCGCTACCGCCGCCGAGTACCGCAAGCTCATGGACGAGTGGAAGAAGTCGCGCCGTGCCTCGCGCAAGGACGACGACCAGCTCTGGAGCCGCTTCCGCGCCGCCCAGGATGTCTTCTTCCAGGCCCGCGCCGCGGCCAACGCCAAGATCGATGAAGAGTACTCCCAGAACCTCGTGGTGAAGGAAGCCCTGCTGGAAGAAGCGCGCGCGCTGCTTCCCATCAAGGATCTGGCTGTTGCCAAGAACAAGCTGGATTCGATCCGCACCCGTTGGGAAGCTGCCGGCAAGGTGCCGCGCAACGACCTGCAGCGCATTGAATCGGCCCTGCGCCAGGTCGAGGACGCGGTCAAGGGTGCCGAGGACGAACAGTGGCGCCGTTCCAACCCGGAGACCAAGGCCCGCTCCAACTCGATGCTCTCGCAGCTGCAGGACACCATCTCCGCCTTGGAAGATGATCTGGCAGCAGCACAGGCCAAGGGCAACGCCAAGCAGATCGCGACAGCCCAGGAAGCCCTGGATGCACGCCGCATGTGGCTGAGCACCTTGGAGAAGTCGGCTGCCGACTTCCAGTAAGTAATCCACAGATCGCTTGCACACCGCCAACGCGGCGGCGCGAACTGGTTCAGTAGCTCTATGGAAACGAGAAATTCCCCAGCTACCGGACCTCGCGCCGCCGCGTTGCGCATTCCCGGGGACCTGTGGATCGCTGGTGAGATGTTCACCCGCAACGAGCTGCACGCCATGGCCCACAACGGCCTGCTGATCGAGGTCCTCGGTGATTATTTTTTGCCCAGCAGCATCCGAGTCAACGCGTCGGTGCGGGCACGGATTGCAGGTTTCGCCTGTGGCCGCGAGCTGGCCCGCGATGCGGTGCTAGCTCGCCAAACTGCAGCCTGGATCCATGGGCTCTTGCCGTCAGTGTCCACATTGTGCATCTACACCAAGAGCTACCATCGGCCGTTCTACCCCGGGCACGGGCTGAGGGCGGAATTCGCCCAAATGCAGGTGCCGGATACGGACATGGTGTTCCGCAGCCGCATCAGGGTGACCACCGCATTGCGCAGCGCCTGCGACTGCGCGAAATACGATCCATTGCCCATTGCCAGCCGCGTACTGGGCACAGTCGCGGCGCTGGCAGATCCCTACCTGACTTTGGACGCCATCAAACAAGCCCTGGCATCTGAGGTTCCCTCACCCGAGCGCTCCCGGGCCCTGCGCCTGGTCCAGTCCTTCTCCGATACGGCGCAAGCGGCCTAGGCTGCCGCCGCGGGGTGCACCGCGCTATTAGCGGCGGGACCCTGCGGTGGTGCGGTAGACATCGTAGACGCCATCGATGCGGCGTACTTGGTTCAGCACGTGGCTCAGGAACTTGGGATCGCCCATTTCGAAGGAGAAACGGGAGATTGCCACACGGTCCTTGCTTGTCTGCACACTGGCCGAAAGGATGTTCAAGTGGCTTTCGGAGAGTATCCGGGTGACGTCGGAGAGCAGCGACTTGCGGTCCAATGCTTCGACCTGGATCTCCACCAGGAACACGCCATGGTGCTTGGTGGCCCACGTGACATTGACCAGTCGATCCGGCTGCTCGGCGAGCTGCGTCAGATTCAGGCAGTCGGTGCGGTGCACCGAGACTCCGGCGCCACGGGTTACGAAACCCTGGATTTCATCTGGCGGCACCGGGGTGCAGCAACGCGCCAGCTTCACCAGCACATCCCCCAGGCCCTCGACGATCACGCCGGCGTCGTTGCCCGTAGCCGGGCTGGGAGCCATTGGGCGGACTACCGCTTCCTCATCGACCTGTTCGGCTTCTGGAGGGCCAATCAGGGCCGTTAAATGCTCAATGACGTTCTGTGCACTGGTATGGCCGTCGCCCACGGACTGGTACAGGGCCGAAATGTCCGTGTGGTGCAGTTCGTTGGCTACCGCCGTGAGCAGGTCGTGAGTCATCAATTTCTGCAATGGCAGCTGGTTGCGACGCAGTTCCTTGGTCAGCAGCTCCTTGCCCTTTTCGATGGCCTCCTCGCGGCGTTCCTTGGAGAAGTAACCGCGGATCTTTGCCTTGGCACGAGGCGAGCGGACAAAGTTCTGCCAATCCTGGGATGGGCCAGCGCCTTCGGCCTTCGAGGTGAAGACCTCCACCACATCGCCCTGCTTGAGCTCGGTATGCAGTGGGACGAGCTTGCCATTGACGCGGGAGCCGATGGTGCGGTGGCCGACGTCGGTGTGGATCGAGTAGGCGAAATCCACCGGTGTGGCACCAACCGGCAAGGACATGATGTCGCCCTTGGGGGTGAACACATAGACTTCAGCGGAGCTGATCGTGTAGCGAAGGCCGTCCAGGAACTCCTCGGAGTCGGCGGTATCCGCCTGCCACTCCATCAAGGAACGCAGCCAATCCATATTCTGTTCCGGCGAAAGCATGGAGTTATCGGTCTGCCCATGCTTGTACTGGAAGTGCGCTGCTACACCGTATTCGGCGCGTACGTGCATATCGTGGGTGCGGATCTGGATCTCTACCGGCTTGCCTTCAGGACCCATCACCGTGGTGTGCAGCGACTGGTAGAGGTTCAGCTTCGGGATCGCAATGTAGTCCTTGAAGCGGTTAGGCAGTGGATTCCACTCCGCATGCACGACGCCCAGGGCGCCGTAGCAGTCCTTGACGGTATCCACCAGGATGCGCACGCCCATGAGGTCATGGATATCGTCGAAGTCCTTGCCGCGCACGATCATCTTCTGGTAGATCGAGTAGTAGTGCTTGGGCCGGCCGGACACCGAGGCATGGATGGCGACATCGCCGAGATCGCCCGAAAGGGTCTGGCGGATCGAGGAGAGGTACTTTTCACGTTCCGGAGTGCGATCGCCCACCATGCGGACGATCTCCTGGTAGACCTTCGGGTGCAAGGCAGCGAAGGACAGGTCCTCCAGCTCCCACTTGACGGTGTTCATGCCCAGACGGTGTGCCAGCGGTGCGAAGATCTCCAGGGTTTCCTTCGCCTTGCGCGAGGAAGATTCCGGGGATACGTAGCGCCAGGTACGGGCATTGTGCAGGCGGTCGGCCAGCTTGATCAGCAGCACGCGGATGTCGCGGGACATGGCCACGACCATTTTGCGCACGGTCTCTGCCGGGGCCGCATCGCCATAGGTGACCTTGTCCAGCTTGGTCACGCCATCGACCAGCATGGCGATTTCCTCGGAGAATTCCTTCTTAACCGACTCCAGGGAGTAATCGGTGTCTTCAACGGTGTCGTGCAGCAAGGCGGCGGCAAGAATCGAGCCGGTCATCCCCATCTCCGCCAGGATCGTGGCGACGGCGA
Organism: Glutamicibacter sp. AGC46; assembly: GCF_053543715.1. Lineage (NCBI taxonomy): Bacteria > Bacillati > Actinomycetota > Actinomycetes > Micrococcales > Micrococcaceae > Glutamicibacter > Glutamicibacter sp. AGC46. Next base: position 264,839 of record NZ_JBLVOJ010000025.1, on the reverse strand, counting down.
CCGGGTGCGTTATGTACGGGTCGCCGCTCTTGCGCTTCTGGCCTTCATGGTACTTTTCGGCGACCTCGTAGGCGTGGACCAGCAGGTCCAAATCCGCCTTCGGATGCTTGGACTTGACCGTGCGCAATAGCGGTTCAAGGGTCGGCGATGTGCTCGGGGTGCTCCCCCGGCCAGCAAAGCGCACCAAACGAGAGATAGAGCGTCGTTTCGAATTGTTCAGGTTAGGCGTATTCGCCATGCCCCGCTCCTTCCCGTTGCCGTTGGATTCTTTACCGAGCCTGCGTGAAGCCCGACGGAATCCAACGGTAGTTCCGGGCCACCAGATCACTGGTAGCCGTGCACTGAAAAAACACCTTCTTTAGTTCAAACGTTATAGCACGTTCGGGCGGTGACAACTAATTACGCATCTTCCCGCTTAAGCGAATTGGTGCCCCCAGCAAATGCTGGGAGCACCAAATTCAGATCTTCGGATCGGTTTAGGCAGCAGCCATCTTCTTATCGTGCGCTACCACGTCGTCGTCCTTGTGGCGGAGCCAATGGAACATTGGCGCCTGCACGAACAAGGTCGACAGGGCCGAGACGATGATACCGACGAACAGCGCCAAGGACAGGTCCTTGAGCGTACCGGCACCCAGCAGGTAGGAACCGATGAATAGGATCGCGGCCACTGGAAGCACGGCAACGACCGAGGTGTTGATCGAGCGAACCAGGGTCTGGTTCACAGCGAGGTTCACCAGCTGCTCGAAGGTGCGCTTGGACTGCTGGGTGTAGTCCTTGGTGTTTTCGCGGACCTTGTCGAAAACCACCACGGTGTCATACAGCGAGTAGCTCAGAATGGTCAGGAAGCCGATGATCGCGCTGGGCGTGATTTCGAAACCGGACAGCGAGTAGATGCCCGCAGTCACGATCACCACGGTAATCAGTCCGACGATCGCTGCCAGCGACATCTTCCAGGTTCGGAAGTAGGCAGCCATCAGCAAGCCCACCAGGACCACGAAGACTACCAAGCCAACCAGTGCCTGGCGCGAAACGTCTTCACCCCAGGTTGGGCCGATGAAGTTACTGGTAACTTCATCGCTGGAGACGCCGTAGTTCTCCGCGAGCTGGCCGGCGATGGCCAAGGTCTGGTCATCGCTCAAACGCTCAGTCTGCACGCGCATGGTGCCCGGAGCAATGTTGGTGACCGTTGCCTCGGAACCCGAAGCCACCGAGCTAACAGTTTTTTCACCAATCGAGATATCAGTGTTCTGCACATCCGAAACGGTGAATTCAGAACCACCGCGGAAGTCGATGCCCAGGTTGAAGCCGCCCTTGACCACTGGAAGCAGGATCGACAGCATCACCAGAATACCGGCGATCAGGAACCACAACCGGTACTTGGAGGTGAACGGGTAGGAACGCTTGCCGGTGTAGAGCTCGTTGCCCCAAGTGACTAGCTTATTCATTGTTCTCCTCCTGGGCCTTGGCCTGCGTGCTGGCTGGCTGTTCGGCCTGTGCACGGCGACGCTCGGCAATCGTCATGCGCTTGGCGGCCTCAGCCGAGGCCTTCGCATTCTTCTTGCCGCGGTTTGCCACAACGTTTTCATCGAAGCGGCGAACCTTGCCTGCACCTTGGTACAGCGGCTTGACGCCAAGCAACGATGGATCCATGCCCGAGAGCGGGTGGCCGTTGGCGAAGAACTTGGTGCGTGCCAGCAGGACCAAGGTTGGATGGGTCAGTCCGTACACGACCACGAGGTCAACGATTGCGGTCAGGCCCAAGGTGAAGGCGAAGCCTCGCACGTTGCCCACGGCAACGATGTAGAGCACTACTGCAGCCAACACGTTCACGGCCTTGGAAGCCAGAATGGTGCGCTTGGCACGCTTCCAGCCGATATCCACGGCGCTTGCCAATGGCCGGCCTTCGCGCAGCTCATCTCGAACACGCTCGAAGTACACGATGAACGAGTCCGCGATCAGGCCGATCGCCACGATCAAGCCAGCCACGCCCGCCAGCGACAGGCGGTAGTTCATGCCCCAGCCAAGCAGGACCAGGCAGAGGTAGGTCAGCACACCGGCGACGAGCAGCGAAGCGATGGTCACCAAGCCCAGGGCGCGGTACTGGAACAGCGAGTAGATGAATACCAGGACCAGGCCGATAACACCGGCAATGAGGCCCGCGGTCAGTTGGTCAGCACCCAGCGTTGCAGAAACCTGGCGCTCTGACTGGATGTCGAAGCTGATTGGCAGTGCGCCGTACTTCAGCTGCTCGGCCAGCGCCTGCGAGGTTTCCTGGGTGAAGCCACCGGAAATCTGCGGACGGCCATCGGAGATCACCGCATTGGTGGTTGGCGCCGAAATGGTTTCGCCATCAAGCACGATGGAGAACTGGTTCTGCGAACCCTGCAGGGCAATCAGACGCTGCGTGGTATCGGCGAAGATCTTGGTGCCTTCGGCATCGAATTCGATGACGACGACCCATTCGCCGGTGACCGAACCATTGACGCCGCGAGCGAGCTGCGCATATGCGTCCTTGATCTTGTCGCCGGAGATTTCCTGTGGGCCAAGGATGTACTTGACGCCCATGTCGGTATCGCAGGAGATCATTGGCTTGGCCGGGTCCGCAGCGTCGCCTCCGCGGTCCTTGAGCTCGGTTTCGCAGTCGTAGCCTTCAAACTCCTGGAAGAGCTCTGCGGTGATCCAGTTGGTGTCCGATGGGTTCTCTGGCTTGCCCTCAGGCTTTGGCAGGTCTTCCTTGGGAGTGCGATCTTCCTCAGGGGTGGCTGCGTAGCTGCCGGTGATCAGCACCGGGCGGAACTCCATGTTGGCCGAGGCCTGGATCAAATCGCGAGTGGTCTGGTCCGGGGTGCCGGGCATCGAGACCACAACGTTGCGACCGGACTGGGTGGTGATTTCCGATTCGGTAACACCGGAACCGTCCACACGCTGGCGGATGATCTCAACCGCTTGGTCCAGTTGTTCTTGGTTGATTGCTTCGTCGCCCTGGACCCGAGGGGCCAGGATCATCTCGGTACCGCCTTCGAGGTCGAGGGCGAGCTTCGGTCCCCATCCGGTTTTACCGTTCGCTGCACCGGCTACCAACACGCCGGTTGCGATGATGAAGACGATCAGCAACCATAGCAACGCCTTGCGCGCCTGCTTAACAGGTCTGATTGATGACATCTATTGTGCTTTCTGGTTTGGGTGGCTTAGCCTTCAGGCCACCGCTATGCTGCCCGGGACTTAGGCGTTGCGCTCGTCCTTGCCCTCATCGTTCAGGCGACGCAGGGACTCTTCCGGGGTTTCGGTGGTGCTGGTGGATTCTGCAGCGCCGTCGGCCCCGGCCGGGGTTGCTGCATCCTTGTCCAGGAAGGTGGCAATGGCCTGGCGGTGCAGGTTCAGCACTACGCCCGGCGCGACCTCGACCTGGACGCGATCCTCTGCGTCAACGCCGACGACGGTGCCGAAGATACCCGAGTTGGTCATCACCTTGGCGCCTGGCACGGTGTTGTTCTTCAGCTTCTCCTGCTGGGCGGACTGCTTCTTGCGGCCACGGAACATCATGAAGATCAGCACTGCGAACAGCGCGACCATCAGGATCAGCGAAGGGTTGAAGCCGCCACCAGCGGCCTGAGCGATTACGAGGGGATTCACGTATTTACCTGCTAACGAATTGTTGCGATTTGATCTGAAGTTCTGGGATGCTGTTGCGGCTATTTCTGGCGTAATACAGCAAAGACGCCCCACCTCGCCCCGAAACGGGCATAGGTCGGGCGTCTTTAGTCTAATGCGTCACGGTGAACCGGCAGACCATTTACGCGGGCAGTGAAGTAATGCTTGCCTAATCCTCATCGTTTTCATAGCTTTGCGCACTGGCGAAGATGGCATCCTTTGGCATCGCCAAGCCCAAATGCGCCCAGGCTCCGGGCATGGCAATACGACCGCGCGGGGTCCGGCCCATCAGCCCTTCACGCACCAGGTATGGCTCTGCGACAGTTTCGACGGTTTCGGTTTCTTCACCCACGGCGATGGCCAGGGTCGATAGCCCCACCGGTCCCCCGCCGAATTTGGTGCACAAGGCTTCGAGCACACCCCGGTCCAGGCGATCAAGGCCACGTGCATCGACCTCGTACATGTCCAAGGCGGCCTCGGCCGCTTGGGCATCGATCTCTTCGAGCTTATGCACCAGCGCCCAGTCACGCACGCGGCGCAGCAGGCGGTTGGCGATACGGGGCGTACCGCGGGAGCGTCCGGCGATCTCGGTGAACGCGGCCGAAGTGACGCTCAGATCAAGCATCATGGCCGAACGGCGCAAAACCAGTTCAAGCTCCTTGACCGCGTAGAACTCCAGATGGCCAGTGAAGCCGAAGCGGTCACGCAACGGGCCGGGCAATAGTCCGGCGCGCGTGGTTGCGCCAACGAGAGTGAAGGGCGGAAGCTCCAGTGGAATGGCCGTGGCGCCGGCGCCCTTTCCGACGATGATATCTACGCGGAAGTCTTCCATGGCCATGTAGAGCATTTCCTCGGCCGGCCGGGACATGCGGTGGATTTCATCGAGGAACAGCACCTCGCCTTCGGTCAGCGACGAGAGGATCGCGGCCAAGTCACCGGCATGCTGGATCGCTGGGCCGGAGGAAATGCGCAATGGCGCGTTCATCTCGGCGGCGATAATCATCGACAAGGTGGTCTTGCCCAGGCCCGGCGGGCCAGAGAGCAGAACGTGGTCCGCGGTGCGTTCGCGGATTTTCGCTGCTTCAAGCACCAGCGAGAGCTGCTGGCGCACTCGGGACTGGCCCACGAAGTCGTCGAGGTTCCGCGGGCGCAGGGCCGCTTCGATTACCCGTTCCTCGGGTTCGCTGCCGGCATTCGTGAGCCCGGTGGAGTCATTCATGATCAGTTGATCCTCTCGCAGACCGCTTAGGCGCGGGTTCCGCTGGACATGCTGCGCAGTGCAGCACGCAAGATTTCTGCGACGTTGCCGGTGGCAACGACATCTGGATCAGCCTTGGACAGCGATTTCAGGGTGCTGGTTGCATCCTTTTCGCTCCAGCCCAGGCCGGTCAGCGCCTCGATCACCTGCGGTTCCCAGACGCTCGCGTTGCCGCCGCCGGAAACCGGAGCCACTGGCGCGCCAGTCGGGATCAGCTTGCCGTTCAGTTCCAGCACGATGCGGCTCGCGCCCTTGGGGCCAATGCCCGATACCTTGGTGAAAGCGGCGGTGTCCTTGGTGTTCGCCGCGATGCGGACTTCCTCCGGAGAGTGCACCGCCAAGATGGCCAAGCCTGTGCGCGGCCCGATGCCCGATACGGAAACCAGGACCTCGAAGACATCGCGTTCCTCAGCGGTAGCGAAGCCGAAGAGGGTCATCGAATCCTCGCGGACCACCATGGAGGTGAATACCGTTGCCTCGCGTCCTGCCTGCAGGGTGGACAGCGTCCCGGGGGTGGCATTGACCAGCATCCCGAAGCCGTTAACGTCAATTACCGCGGTATTCAGGGCTACCGCCTGCACGGTGCCGGTCAATGAGCTGATCATGCCACTCCTTGGGATATATGTTCGATCGAACCCAGTTTATCGAAGATACCTACGAATATCGATCCGCCGCGTTCCCCGGTGGGTCGGGGCCGCTGCCGTGCTGGCCGGCTAGCGGCGCACTGCACGGCGCTTGGCCGACGCCTCGGCGGCAATCCACGCCTGCTGCGCACCGGTCAGCTGCGACGAACCACCGGCATTAGCCGCGGAGGCCGAGGCATTCGAGCCGGTGGCCGCACCGCGCCAGCCGTGGGTAATCGCCAAGGCCACCGCATCAGCGGCGTCGGCAGGCTTAGGCGGTTCATCGAGCCGGCAGATCTTGGCAACCATCTTGCCGATCGCCGCCTTGGTGGCCTGTCCCGAACCGGTAACCGCCGCCTTGACCTCGGTCGGCGTGTGCAGGGCCACGGGTATTCCGCGTCGCGCTGCCGCGGTGATGACAACGCCGGTGACCTGCGCGGTGCCGATGACCGTGGAGACGTTCGCCGATGCGAACACGCGTTCCAAGGCGAGCACATCGGGCTGATGCAGATCCAGCCATTCGTCGATGGCGTTGGCGATCTTCAAGAGCCGGGCATCGAGCGGAGTGCCCGGAGGGGTGCCGGCGACGGTGACGTCGACCAGCGAAACTTGCCTGTTTGCGGCGACGTCGACCACGGCAAGACCGCAACGGGTCAGGCCGGGATCGACGCCAACAACACGTAAGGCCAAGCCTTACTGCTCTTCGTCCAGCGCGGCGCGAACCTCGTCGGACAGATCAGCGTTGGTGTAGATGCCCTGGACATCATCCAGTTCTTCCAGCGCGTCGTAGAGCTTGAGGAACTTGCGAGCTCCTTCAACGTCCAGGTCGACCTTCATCGATGGAATGAATTCCATTTCGTCGGACTCGTAGGCGATGTCCGCTTCATCCAGCGCAGCGGCCACAGCGCGCAGGTCCGAAGGGTCGCAGACGATGGCGAAGTTCTCGTCCTCGTCCATGATCTCGTCGGCACCGGCGTCCAGCACGACCATCAGCAGGTCGTCTTCGGTCAGCTCGCCCTTGGGCAGGCGGACAACGCCCTGGCGGTTGAACAGGTAGGCGACCGAACCCGGGTCGGCGATGGTGCCGCCGTTGCGGGTGATGCCCACGCGCACCTCGGAGGCTGCACGGTTCTTGTTGTCGGTCAGGCACTCGATCAGCAGGGCCGAGCCCTGCGGGCCGCGTGCTTCATAGATGATCTCGGTGTAGTCGACGACCTCGCCGGTCAGGCCTGCGCCGCGCTTGACGGCGCGGTCGATGTTGTTGATCGGCACGGAGTTCTTCTTGGCCTTGCTGACAGCAAGTTCCAGTGCCGGGTTGCCGGCCATGTCGGCGCCGCCGGCACGGGCGGCAACTTCAATGCCCTTGATGAATTTTGCGAAGGCCTTGGCGCGCTTGGCGTCGATCGCGGCCTTCTTGTGCTTGGTAGTTGCCCATTTGGAGTGGCCTGACATGCTTTAAGCGTCTCCTCGCGTGAGATTGATGAAAAATTGGTGGATAGCGGTGCTGCCGGTGACTTCCGGGTGAAAGCTGGTTGCCAACAATTTTCCCTGGCGTACTGCAACAATTCTACCCTGTTCGTGATCCGTCCCCGCTTGAACGGTGCTGATCACTTGCACGTCCGGGCCAATTTGCACGGCTTCCGGTGCGCGGATGAACACCGCTTCGAGATTTTGCCCGTTGAAGTCCAGCTGGTGCTCGAATGAGTCGATCTGGCGCCCGAACGCGTTGCGCTTGACCGTCATGTCGATGCCGCCGAAGCTTTGCTGTACCGCGCCATCTCGCGAGATTGCAGGGTTCTCGATGCGATCGGCCAGCATGATCATTCCGGCGCAGGAGCCGTAGGCTGGCATGCCTGCTGCGATGCGCTCCTTGATGGGACCAGCTAGCCCGTAGTTGCGGGACAGCCGGTCAATCACCGAGGACTCGCCGCCGGGAATCACCAGCGCGTCAACCTGCTCCAAATCGACGACGGTGCGCACCATGTGCGTGCGCTGCCCGAGCCGTTCCAAAGAGGCCAGATGTTCGCGGAAATCCCCTTGCAGAGCGAGGACGCCTATTTTCGGCATGGTTCTAACCTTCATGGTGTTCAGTGGTTGGCAGCACGAAAAATGCGCCGAAATAACGTTAAACCCAGAGACGCCGTGCGCCTGTTTTGTTTCCCGGTGTGTCGCGGATTCTTCGACGCCGCCTCCCGGCAAGTGGTGGAACTTGGTAGGTTCAAGGACATGATTGCTGATATTTCTTCCCTCGAACTTGCCGGTGGCGTGAGCATGCCCTCGATCGGTTTGGGCACGTGGCCCATGCGTGGATACGAGGCGGCCGCAGCGGTGCTGTCCGCCCTCGACGTGGGCTACCGCCGCATTGATACAGCGGAGAACTACGAGAATGAGGACGCCGTGGGCAAGGCCCTGGCACAGAGCCGGCTTCATCGCGATGAAATTTTCGTAACCACCAAATTCAACAAGCAATAGCATTCGACCCAAGGCGTGCGCCAGGCGTTGGAGAACTCCCTGGACCGCTTGGGTCTTGAGTATGTGGATCTGTTCTTGATCCACTGGCCCAACCCCCCGCAGAACACCTATGTCGAAGCCTTCACTGAGCTGGGCAAACTAGTAGACGAGGGCAAGATCCGGGCTGCGGGAGTCTCGAACTTCAAGCCCTACCAGCTGCAGAACGTCCTGGATTCGGGGCTCGTGCCGGCGCTGAACCAGATCCAGGTTGATCCTGAACGGCAAAGCGTCGATTGGCAAGGTTTCAACACCGAGCATGGCGTTCGGACCGAATCCTATTCCCCGCTGGGACGCAAGAAATCTGGACTCCTTTCACATCCTGCCCTGGTCCGGATCGCCCAAGCACATGGGAAGAGCAGCGCGCAGGTGACCTTGCGCTGGCATGTCCAGTCCGGGCGGGCAGCGGCACCGAAATCGGCAGACCAGCGGCGGCAGAGCGAGAACCTGGACATTTTCGACTTCCAGCTCACCCAGGCGGAAATGGCCGCCATCAATGCCATGGATACCGGTGCTGGCCCCTTCACCGATTCGGATGAGTTCGGGCACTGAATTCCCGCAATACCTGCATGCGGCAGAAACGGAGAACCCAAACATGCTTCACGGCTACCAGCGCCCAGATATCGAAGTGGCGGATTACTTCGACGAGCACGGTGCGCTGATCCCCTATGGCCAGCGCTGGGATGAGCAGCCTCCAGCGGAGAGCTATTCGCTGACCTCTCATGTGCAACGCTTTGCCCCGGTGCCGCAGGTAGCCCAGGCGTTGCTGGATTGCCTGCGCGAGCAGTTCGAGGTGCGTTGCTTCGAAGATCCCGGGCTGGCCAGGCAAATGCGGATTCAACCGGGCCATGTGGTGCGCTCTGTTCGCGTATTTCCGATGGATTCGCGCTGCGCGCCACTGGGCATGGTCTTCACCACGTTTCCCGCGGTGCACCTGGAGCTCGGCGCGTTGTACCGCGCGACATTTCCGCCGTGCGGCTGCGATGGATGCGACGAAGTTGTCCCAGAAATCCTTGAGGAACTCGAGATCCAGGTGAGTGCCGCCGCGTCCGGAGGATTCGGCGAGTTCCTGGATCGAGGCATGGACCGCCTCGTGCACTGTTTCGACGTTGACCGGACAGGATTCGGCGAGCAGTACCGCGGCCTCGAAGACATATCGCCGGCACGGCTAGCCAGAGCACGCGCAATTCTTCCCTCAAGCCGCGTGTGGGCACCTTGGCCATTGCGCTAGGTCAGTCCAGCGTCCACTCTCGAAGTCCGTCGTCGAATGCGCCATAGGCATTCACTGTGGCCTCGCTGCGCTTCAAGGAGGCTTTTGCTTCATCTTCCCGTATGCATCCAGCAGCATCGAAGACTTGGCACCAGGCCACAGGTTCATTTGAGAGCTGGTGCGGTACCCACCGCAATTCGCTGACATCCCATTCGCCGGGCGCTCCCTGGGTAAACGTTGCCTTTACGCTGATGCCTTCGCGGTTGAGAATGGTTGGTGTGGCGTGTTTTGCCACGGAATTGCCCAAACCGTAGACGATCCAGGTTCCGTCGTGCTTCTCAATGGGCAATACCGAGTGGGTGTGGTGCATGTAGATGAAATCGAAGACACCGGACTCTGCCAAGGCTCGACCGAGCCTTTTCTGGGACGCTGTCGGTTCGGTGCTGTATTCAGCCCCATCGTGCACGGCAGCCACGACGATGTCCGCTCCCGCCTTGCGCGTTGCCTTGCCCCTGGCGATCAGTTGCTGCGCATCCACCCCGGTATCGACTTGCCAGTCAGCTTCTTCCGGCAAGCCATTGAGCGAATAGGTGCTGGTTACTACACCGAGCTTCACGCCTTCCATGTCCAGGATCGATGGCTTCTCGGATTCTTTTTCACTGCGGTAGGAGCCGGTCGCGAAAAGCCCATTCGCTTCCAGAGCGTCCAGCGTTCGCTCTACTCCGGCCGTCCCGGCATCTACCGTGTGATTGGTGGCAGTGGTGCATCCGTCGTAGCCAATAGCGCCGAGGTCGGCCAGGATTCGATCTGGGACCGTGAACCGCGGATACCCCGAATACGGAGGGACACCAATCGGTGTTTCCAGATTGCATAGCGCCACATCTGCGTCCTGGACATAGGGTGCCAGGCCCGCAAGCAAGGGGCTGAAATCGTAGTCGCCGCCGTTGCCCGTTTCCGCTCCAGCCGCTTGCTTCGCTTCATCCAATAGCTGCGGATGCAGCAGTACATCGCCGGTAACCATCAGCGATAGCTCTTCGGGTGCCGAAGGTGCGGCCGAGGCATCCGCTATGGCTGAACTCGGAGCCGGTTCCGGCGAGGCAGGAACGCTGGCCTGGACGGAAGGCTGCGGGGTTGCTGGTTCTGCGTGATCGCTTGGGACTGCAGAGCAACCGCCAATCAGCAATGCGGCCAGCAGCGTTGAGCTCAGCGGAAGAAATGCAGGCAGTGCACGTTGGGGCATGCATCGAGCCTAGCTCAGCTGGGCATCTGGGGTGTAAATGCAAGCTAAATCACGTTTTCCATGAAAACCTAGGCCTATGCAAAACCCGCTTCTGACTCCCAGTACCAGGCCCTACCAATGGCCAGCCTTCGACCAGCTCACCGCTGAGCATTACCTGGAGGCAGTCCGGCTCGGCGCAGCCGAACAGCGTGAGGAGCTGCAGCGCATCATCGACGATGCCCAGGCTCCCACTTTTGAGAACACTTTCTTGGCGCTGGAAGCCAGCGGGCAGACCCTGCGCCGTGCGCTCATGACGTATTTCTCGGTGATTTCCGCCCACGGCACCGAAGATCTGCGGGCGATTCAGTCGGAGATTTCTTCGATCTGGACTAGGCAAGAAGATGAGATTTACCTAAACCAAACCTTGTACTTGCGTCTACAAGCTTTGAATTATGAGGGTCTCCAGGGTGAAGATGCCCGTCTAGCCGAGCAAACACTGAAGAATTTCCAGTTGGCCGGCGCAGGCTTGGGCGACGCCGAAAAGGACCAGTTGAAGGCACTGAACGCCAAACTCGCTGAGCTTTCCACGCAGTTCGCTGACCTCGTCCTGGAAAATCAGAATGCCCACGCTGTGCACTTCGACGATGCTGAGGAACTCGCAGGTCTTTCCAGCCAAGCGATCGAGTCCGCTGCGCAAGCCGCCAAGCAAGCAGGCCACGCATCGGGATACTTGCTGACGCTGGTTTCGCCTACCCAGCAACCGGTCCTGGAGTCGCTCGCGTCAAGCCAGTCCCGCCGCAAGGTGTTCAATGCCTCGATCAGCCGTGGCACCGAGGAAAACGCGACCATCCATGTGGCCGCCGAAATGGCACAGCTTCGCGCTGAACGCGCCGCTCTGCTCGGATTCGCCAACCATGCAGAAACCGTGCTCGACCAGGCCACTGCACCTTCCACCGCTGCGGTGGAAGAACGGCTGGCCGAGCTAACCAAGGCCGCCACCGCAAATGCCCGCCAGGAAGCCCAGGTGCTGGGCAAGATCGCCGGTGCCGAAATCAACGCGTGGGATTGGAAATACTTCTCCAACCAGGTCTTGCGTGAGGAGTACTCGGTGGATTCCGAGGCACTGCGCAACTACTTCGAATTAGACCGGGTCCTGGTCGATGGGGTCTTCGCGACCGCTACCAAGCTGTTTGGCATTACCTTCAGCGAGCGGTTCGACCTTCCCACCTACCACCAGGATGTTCGCGTCTTCGAAGTTTTCGACGCCGATGGCAAGCCGCTGGCGCTCTACACCGGCGACTACCTGACCAGGAATACCAAGAAGGGCGGTGCATGGATGACCAGCCTGCGCGATGCCGCTTCGTTCCTGGACGAGCGGCCAATCGTCACCAACACCTTGAACATCACCCCGTCTGCGCCGGGTGATCCGGTTCTGCTGTCCATGGATGAGGCAAATACGCTGTTTCACGAGTTCGGCCATGCGCTGCACGGGATGTTCTCCAGCGGAAAGTACGCTTCGCTTTCTGGCACCTCGGTCCCCCGCGATTTCGTGGAGTTCCCATCGCAGGTCAACGAGATGTGGATGCTCCACGAGGATGTCGTATCCGGTTATGCTATCCACCACCAGAGCGGCGAAGTATCGGACGATGCGCTGATCGAGAAGATCCGCGCGGCTTCGCTATGGGGCCAGGGTTTTGCAACCACTGAGTACCTTGCCGCCAGTGTCCTTGATTGGGCCTGGCACACCATCAGCGCCGGGACTGTTATCGAGGATCCGCTGCAGTTCGAACAGGACGTGCTTCAGGGCGCCGGCTTCGACTCCGCAATGATTCCGCCTCGCTACCGCACCGGTTATTTCCAGCACATTTTCGCCAATGGATACTCCGCTGGCTACTACTCCTACATCTGGAGTGAGGTGCTCGATGCCGACACTGTGCAGTGGTTCGAGGAAAATGGGGGCTTAATGCGCGAAAATGGTAATCGGTTCCGTGAGGAACTGCTTTCGCGCGGAAATACGCGCGATCCCCTTGAGTCCTACGAATTATTCCGCGGCCGCACCGCATTGGTTGAACCGTTGTTGCGCCGTCGAGGATTGGTGAACGCAGAATAATGACCACTATTGCCTCCGCACAGGAAGCACTAAGCCACTGGCATCAGGCACTTGCAGTCGCCACCGGCGGCAAGATCTTTACCACCCACGGATGCTCATGGGCATGGCAGCCAGTACGCAAGCGGCTGATCCTGCTGTTCCCCGAACAGCCAGAACAGGCGGGCCTGCGTCCGGCGCTAGCCGAAGGCCATCGGCTCGGCGCCCGGCGTGTGGAAGCTTGGGTTAACTCAGGCGCCCACGCGGATGAGCTGAGGGCGACCGGCTTCTCCGATAATGCCCAGGTTTCCTGGCATGCCGGCCCATTGGCCATTCCAATGGATCGTTGGACCGGCAAGATCCGCTTGGGCAATAACGTGCCTGAGGCCACGGGAGCTGATGCGGCCGAGCTGAATGTGACGAACCTTTGGCGCGAGACCAGCACCCAGCTCTCCAGCGGGCATCCGGCATTGCGCCGCGTCGAGCATGCCTTGGCTCGTACCGACGAGGGAGAGATCGTGGGCCGGGGCTTTGCCCAGCAGGGCCTGAACGGCCAGCTCATGGTGCATTCCTTGGCCGTAGGCAAGGAACATCGCCGCCATGGCGTTGGCACTGCCTTGCTCCATGGCCTGTCGCGATCAATGATCAATCCGCTGTCGCCGCCAGACGATGAGGTACCGCAGGAGCTGCTCGCTGCCGCCACGCCGTCGAGCGCCGACTTCTTCAGCGCCAATGGGCTCAAGCTCCTTGGTCGTGGACGCCACATGATCTTGCGCTCCTGGAAGCAGTAGGGATCATCTAATACGGCAGGACCCCAACCGGCCCCGGGATTTCCCGTGGCCGGTTGAGTTCATTAAGGCTTGCTCACCGGTTCGGAAGAACTCTATAGACAAGTCGAGCGAACGGCCCGGCCTGCCTTGCTTCAGCCAGTTCCAATCGCTCGCTGCCAATTCTTCGCGGCAGCAAGGCGGCACCCGCTGGCAGCGCTGCTGGAGCAATGGTCAATGCCAAGGAATCGAGCGCATCGATGTCCAGGAATTGCCCAAGAAGCTCCCCTCCGCCGAGCACCCAGATGTTCTTCTCCCCCGCGGTCTCGCGGATTTCGGGCAAGAACTCATTGACCGGGCCATTAACCAGGCGCACGTCTGCACCATCAGGAATCGGCAAGTCCCGCGAGGTAAAGACGTAGGTGGTGATCCCCTGATAGTATTCCTGCCACTTCTGCGGGTTCTCGATGAACTGCTCATTCTCGATCAGCCACTTATAGGTATTCGCGCCTTCGATATGAACGCCGACGTTCTTGGGCAGCAGGTCCGGGTCGGGTTCGTGGGCCCCGGGCACGTCAAAGAGCCACTGCAGGCTGTGGTTCTCATCTGCCAGATAGCCGTTGAGGGTTACTGCCGCGTCGAAAATAATCTGGCTCATGGCATTTAGTTTGCCACAGGAATGCACCTACATACCAAGGTCCACGGGTGCGAATACCGGGTCTCTTCCGGTACGCATGACCCCGATGGTTCCCGGAGGAACTTCATGCCAGGTATTGCGGCTCCAGTGCAGTTCCAATGGCTCGGACACCACTAGTTGGGCGTTTTCCGGCAATCGGTCTTCCTGCCCGTCTTCGGTAAGCAGCATGGTCGGCCCGTCGGCGTGGTAGAGCGAGGGCGCGATTGAGTCTTCGGCGTCCGGACTAACCCAGGGCAACACGACCAGCTGATGGCCATCCGAGGCGCAGATGGTCGCGCGGAAGGGTTCTGCTATCGCATGCTCAGCGCGCGCCTGCTCCACCCGGGCTACCATGCGCGACAGGCCAGCTATCGGATCATCGGCAAGCCCGTAGCTCAATGCCGAATAGAAGCACACTTCGGTATCGGCGTTGCCCAGTATTCCCGGATAGCGCACCGGGTCCACGTCGAAGGTCGGTTCGCGCTTGAGCCTGTCGAAGTCCGGAATTGACCCGTTGTGCTGGAAAATCCAGCCCTTATCGACGAAAGGTTGGCAGTTCTGCTCGGTGATGGTCCCGCCCGGCGCCGCGCACACATGGGCCAGGATGCATTCTAAGGCGATCTGCGCCGCCAGGTGCCGCAGATTCTGGCTGTCCGAGGCCGGTCCGATCTGCCGGTACTGTCCGAGCATTCCCGAGTACCCTGCCCAGGCCATGCCGAGCCCGTCGCCGTTGGTCGGGAAGGCATGGTCCGCGAAGCCGGAGTCGAGCTCATCCAGGGGAAGGTAGAGCTGGCGGGCATGCAGCCTCTGGTCGATCAGCGAATGCGTGGGACGCACGAGAATATCGGCGATGGCGATCGGGGAACCCCGATAGGAAGCCAGCGGCACATGTCAGCTTCTTGTGGTCGGCGCGAATTCCGGGTTCCACCAACCTACGCCCGGCGGCATCCACCGACAATTCCGGCCTGGGCCGTTTGCATCGTGCCAGATTCCGCCGTTGCCAGACTCGATGGACATTGGCCGGTGTTCGGTACGTTCGCCGTGCATCCTGGCCTGGGCCGCCACAGCAGAATGGCCACTCGAAGGCCCATGCTGGCACTGGAGCACGGGTGGGCTGCGGACACGCTGAACTCAGACCCGGCCATCCTGTTCACGAAATAGTTCGCAGAGAATTAGCCGAACTGGATGCTTCCAGGAGTCCAATCGACAACCTTCGCCGTTGTGACCGAGTCATCCGCTCCGGGCACGAGCCGGAACGTGTCCCCCGATTTTAGCCTTGCAAGGTCAACACCTTGTTCGAGCTGAACTGAATGCACACTACTCGCGAGGGGATGATCAACGGTGTAAGTCCGGTTCCCGAGAGCGAAGACGGGCGCTTCCACCTGCACGATGGTGCCACGGCCGGCGATAGCGTTGGTTACTACGTTCTTAATGGATGCTACCTCTAAACCGCCCTCGGGAACTTGGAACGTAAGTTCCGTCCAATTCCAGCGATGAGGAATGCCCCCGTACGTAGTGGCAAGGAGCGAGAGATGCCGGAATTGACGGTCGGTGATCTCAACGACCGAAGGCATGACAAGTGCAGGAGACGTATGTGTTTGAAGCAGGGTCAGGTGACGGGCGACGGGAAGATAGATCGCCTCCAGTGCAGAGGGGAGGACAGCACCATGCGCTCTGAGAAGTGCGCTCCCTGCCTCAGTTTCCACGGACATGACGTCGCTCTCGCGAATGCCAAATAACTCCTCGAGCTCATCACAGACCGACTCCGGATTACGCCCATCGACGTTTCCCATTTGAACTTTCGCTTCTGCGTTATCTCCCGGTTTGAAACGCAGCTCTAAGTTCAGCGACCGCTCTGGCGTATCGAGAACCAGACGCAGCCAGCCCGTTTGTGAACCGACAGTTTGGGAGGTAACTTCCAGTGGCATCCTGAACCGGCGTTGCCCGTTGCTCTCTGTACACCGCAGATATAGCAAGGGGATGTTGGCATGACTTCTTTCGAAAATGGAGACTGTGGACTCCACCGCTTCCTCATGAGCGAATGGACCACCTGTGGTTGTTATCCGGACCCGCACGTCTTTGAACGCAGTACCCCACGCTTCCCAAGCCTGGACTGCGGCATGCTCGGGTGTCCCGGGAATCGTCAGGAACTCAACGTCCATGAAGATCGGGTCAATTTTCGAGGCCTCGGGCGTGCGAGGCACAACGGATTCGTATTTCCAGCGGCAATCTCCAAGGTAAGTCATCCTGTGAAAGACCGCTGGATCGCCTTCGTGAGGCAGTGGTATTTCCTGATTGCTGGATACGGTGCGGGTGCCGTGCTCCATCCGATAGTTGTCGTGGATAGTGTTGCGGAGGGCATCGAGTGCGTCCTGTCGGGTCTCTATGGCATCAAGCATCTTCAACGGCTCTCCCCTTTCAACTGGCGAGGCAGCGAGCATGGCTTTCTGGCTAATGAACTGTTCCAACACCGCCTCACCGTAAGTAAACCGCTGCATAGTCTCGGGAAAGCGGTCTGCCAACCCCGAAATGAAGGCATCACCGGCCCACTGACAGGGGAATGCAACGCCCGCAGTGAGCTTGTCGAAGTCCGCGACTCGTTCCTCAGTAGGGGTCCACGGCGTGACCAGGTGATAGCGGATAATTGGCTTCCCACCGGGTCTGACATGCTCCTCAAGGAATCGTTTCCAAGAGTTCTTGACCTGGCCGAATTGATTACTGGAAATCGACGTCGTGAAGCCTTTGACCTGCCAAATCTCAACTCCGTCGGGTAATGTGCGGAGGATGTCGATCCCGCCATCCCCCTGCGAAGGATTAATCTGCCGCGCGTCGACGAATTCGCGGCGCAGGAGGGTTGCAATAAGGGACTCGATCGAGTCGCCACTTCGCTGCTGAATCAGCGGCCAGTCATAGGTTGGCATGATCCAATACTACGAATTAATTCGAGCATCTGGCGATCCGCTCTCCAATTGATTTCCCTGGTCAAACTTCGGCGGCAGGCCACGGTACGCTTCTGGGTGGGAAGCGAAAGGCTACAAGCGACCAACGATCTAGGCAGATTCTTAGGTCGTGTAGGGGCCAGGCAAACCGATAGCGGGAGGTTGAACTCGAAGAATTCGTAGACTCACTCCATTCGCTGCCGAGCGGCCCCGTGAGACTAACAGGCCTAGCTGTTCCCACAGCAGCAATGTAGGCACCGACTAATCGAGGGGCCCATTCGGTTGCCGTGGCGCTGATCGGTTCAATGAACAGATCTTCAGCGGTTCCCAGCGATCCAATCGTAACTAGACAGATTGGTCTGGTGCCTTACCCAAATCTTTTGATGCCTTTCCCGACATGCGGTTATGGTTCAACAGGCATGGAAACAATCTTCAAAATCCAATCTATTCATGCGCATTTCGAGATTCACAAATCAATTTCGAGATTACATAAATGACTTCCATAATTATTGTGATCATTTCCCATAGACTTGATCCATGTCATCGACAATCACCGAAGCGAACTTTCCCGTGGAAGACCAACGGGCCCTATGGCGTAGACAGTCTGCGAGCTTACCTTCGCTCCATGGTGGGAAGCGCGCATGGCTAAAGCTTATTTTCGAGCTGGTATCACAAGTGCAAGCAGCGGGTGCGGATATCATGATGAATGCCCGTCCGAATATACCTGACACAGTATTCAAGGATTCCGAATCACGATCAGGAGCATCAGCCGTACGAGAGCCATTGACGTGGGGCGAGTACAGCAGATTCCTCAAGGCTGCAGGCCTCGTTCGAGCGGAAGACGCCAAACTAGTGCTCACCGGTGTCGGCCATGAGTATCTAATCACCGGTTCACCATCCGTTCTGGGTACGTCACTAGCAAGATGTTTCCGGCTACTCTCAGAATCACTGAATTTTATTGCAAGTTCACCAGAAACCGTGGAGGAAGTTGATGAATTCCTCAAAGCTGCTTACCACACCGACTGGAAAAGCCTTGGTGGCGTTCGTGCGCGCCTAGATTGGCTCGATGCCCTCGGTGCAATTGAGGCGACCGCGGGTCGACGGTGGATGATCACTTCTATTGGCCAAGAGATGTTGATGGCTTGTCGCTTGGTCACCCCGGAAGCACTTGAAATCGAAGCAGCTCCAGTTGAAACAATAGAGCCCGCGCCAATACAGATTAAAAACTTGCTGGCTGAACTGAGCGATGGAACTCGTTTGCAGTCGTCTCGGAGCACTTACAATATCTGGGTGCCGAGCCCGGCTACTCATTCAAACAAGGTGGAAAATCTACGTGTCATCGTGAATGCGTTGATCGATCCACTCAGTCGTTCCGAACTCCTCGGATTCATCGCCAACACATTCAGTCTTCGACGTTCCAGCGTGGACTCAATGTTGCCCTTCCTACGAGCTTCGGGACTCATCGTCGAGGTGGGTCTAGGTATATATCAAGCATCCCCTACGGCTCGTGCATGGCTCCAGTCAGGCAGCAACATTAACTTCATCCGGATTCTTCACGCCAATATGCGTTTCGTCGGTGAGATGATCCTTGCGGCGGAGGGCGGCGCGACTCGAGCCGATGTCTATGCTGAAGCAAAACGCCATGGTCTAAATGTGGATAAGTCCCGCTGGATCGCGGCATTCCTTATGGACACGGGGCTCATAGTGCCACCGAAATATGGCAGCCTGCGGACGACTCCCACAGGGGTAGCTCTTCTCGAAGAGCTACCCCTGGCAGAACCAGAAGTTCAGCCCGATTCTGATCCAGAAAATATCCCTGCATCAGACAACAAGTCAGCTTTCTGTTCTTCGAGCCTATCCGAGTCATTAGACGAACTTTCCCGCACGCCTATGGCGAAAGAACGAGGGGCTGGGAAGGCCTTTGAACGGGCAATCAGTGACGCCTTCACTCTCATGGGATTCGATGCCCGCGTACTTAGTGGTTCAGGCACCACAGACGTACTCGTAAAATGGCGAGACCACAAGGGTGCAAAACGTACCTCAATTGTCGAAGCCAAATCGCGTTCCAGCGGTAGCATCTCGCACACGGATGTCAGTGATGTTGCACTTGAATCACATAAAGTTCAACATCATGCTGATCACGTTGCGGTAATTGCCCCAGCGTTTGTCGGCGACACGATCAAGAATATGGCGCGGGCACGTAACTGGACTCTCATCGACGCATCAATGCTTGGAGCCATCGCGGACAAGGCGCTAGCGCTAGGTATCGGACCTGAATTATCGGGAGCGTTATTTGAGTCCAACGGCGGTGTCGACGCAACTATGAAGGCGATTGCCGACAAACAACGTGAGCTCGCAGTCCTCACATACGTGGTCGGGCAGCTTGCCGAAGAGGCAAAGGAATCAGGTGACCCGATCACGCCTCGCGACATATCTAGAGATGGCCGCCGAAGTGAAGTCAAGCCTTCGGTTAGTGAAGTTCTCTCGGCCCTTAGTACCTTGCAAGAACTCGCACCGGGTGCGGTCCGGAAGACAAACGAGAACAACGATCCCAAATTTTCTAGTTTCGAGCTTGGTAGCCCTCGCTCCTCGGCATTAGGTCTACGAGCAATCGCGGAAGCAATCGAAGCGCCACTTTGAGTAACGGTGCCATGGAAAACATATACGACAGATGAAGCGAACCCATCAGTTGGACTGTCCAAGTGACACCTCAGACATACCAGACGAAGGCTGGTCCATTCATAGAAACAGCAATTGGATGTCTCTCCGAGATGACTCGCAAAGTGTGGAACAAACGCCCACTCATTTTTGGATCGACACAGATCAAGACAGTGGACCTTGGTTGGCCTGAGGTTCCACGACACAGCGATGAATCTCGGACAATACACCTTGTTTCAGTCCAAAATGCGGAATGACCCACTCGATCTGCTCACATGAGATGGATGTTCAGCAGACGTTTATTGGCTCGGTGGGAGCGTTAGTATGTGACTGCTTGTCAAGATGCAACTGTAGACAACTTTATCGACGGATACGCCGTTTAGACTACGGTTTCCACCCGACTCACTGCTCTGGGAACGTCAAGCCCACGCCACCGGGAATTCGGTGGCGTGGGCCTGCAATGCTGGGAACGTCGGCGCTTACCAGCCGCGCTCCGAGAGGCGGTGCGGTACCGGCACATCGGCGACGTTGATGCCGACCATAGCTTCGCCCAGACCACGGGAGATCTTGGCCAGCTCGTCCGGGTTGTCGAAGAAGGTGGTTGCCTTCACGATGGCCTCGGCACGCTGGACCGGGTTGCCGGACTTGAAGATGCCCGAGCCGACGAAGACGCCGTCGGCGCCCAGCTGCATCATCATTGCAGCGTCGGCCGGGGTGGCGATGCCGCCAGCGGTGAACAGCACCACCGGCAGCTTTCCGGTCTGCGCGATTTCCTTGACCAGCTCATACGGTGCCTGCAGCTCCTTGGCAGCCACGTACAGTTCGTCTTCTGGCAATGCGGCCAGCTTCGCGATCTCAGCACGGATCTTGCGCATGTGCCCGGTGGCGTTCGAAACATCGCCGGTGCCGGCTTCGCCCTTCGAGCGGATCATCGCGGCACCTTCGTTGATGCGGCGCAGTGCTTCGCCCAAGTTGGTGGCACCGCAGACGAATGGCACGGTGAACGGCCACTTATCGATGTGGTTCTCGTAATCTGCTGGCGAAAGGACCTCGGACTCATCAATGTAGTCGACGCCGAGGGACTGCAGGATCTGCGCCTCGACAAAGTGGCCGATGCGCGCCTTGGCCATTACCGGGATGGAGACCTCGGCGATGATGCCGTCGATCATGTCCGGGTCGCTCATGCGCGAGACGCCACCCTGGGCACGGATGTCCGCAGGAACGCGCTCCAGAGCCATGACGGCCACGGCACCTGCATCTTCAGCGATGCGTGCCTGTTCTGGGGTGACTACATCCATGATGACGCCGCCCTTGAGCATTTCGGCCATGCCGCGCTTGACGCGGTCCGAACCGACGACGGAGTTCTGGTTGTTCGTAGACATGGTGAGGAGGGGTTCCTTTCGACACTGCGGTGACTCGTTTTTGCCCCAGAATTTCGGGGATATAAGCGAGGTGGTACGCCAGTAATCGTAGGATCGCTTTGCTTTATTACCTCGCGTGTTGCGTCATAATTGGCAGATAGTAGATTTATCCATCAGTTACGAGTTAGTGCGTAACATTGGCAATCTCTACTAAACAACTAGTCAGAGTGCTTTTTGCCGGTGAATATTTGGCGTGACGCTATTGCATCCGACACTTGATATTTTGCTGGCTGACCGTAGCCTTCAGGATTAGCTGCTTCAATGCGCGCCACTTCCTCAGACATAAATTGCACCAGCGGAACGTCGCCGTTGATATCTTCGGCTACGGAGCGCAATTGCTGCGCATATGCCAGCAATCGCGGAGTGAAGTGTTTGGTGTAGGAGGGGTCCGGGTCGCTGGCACGCTGATGGACGGATTCAAAATTTTTGGCAAGGTCCTCGATTGCCGGTTTAACTGACTCCATCACCTGCACCAATGCCCGGTCCGCCGCTTGCGAGATCGCAACTAGGCTCAATTGGTAGTGGTGCTCGGTGGCCACAGCCGCCGCGAGCCGTTCCAGCGGATCCAGGGTATCGAGCCAACCGCGCAGGAACCTGTCGCAGTTGGCATCATGCTCGTAGCTCAGGTCTTCGAGCAGCTGATCAATCATGCCGATTGAGTAGCGGGCTGCACCTTGGATGGCGAAACGCATTTCATGCTCGGATCCACTAATAATCCAGTCGCGGATTTCTTCGATGGTGCCGATTGGTTCAGGGGACCTGGGAATATTCAACGATGCTCATTTCAGGAAGAAGTTGCTCCAACATGCCGCAACAGTCTATTTGGTCTTGCATTGCAGCAGGCCAACATCGTGGCTTTTGCATTAAATGACGTTGGGCCCGACAGAACATTTCCATGTTCTGCCGGGCCCAAGTACCAGCTATTGCCTAGTTCGGGGTTTCGCTGTCCCACGCTTCGGCAATGGCACTGCGAACCTCGGACAAGGTCTGCGGGATCGCCTTGGTCTGCGCGATGATCGGGAAGAAGTTCCCATCCCCGTTCCAGCGCGGCACGATGTGCTGATGCAGGTGCGCGGCGATGCCTGCTCCCCCGGCTTCGCCCTGGTTCATGCCCAGGTTGAAACCGGCGGGGTTGGAGACCTTGCGCAGCACGCGCATTGACTGCTGCGCCAGCGCTGCCATTTCTGCCGTTTCCTCCACCGTGATATCGGTGTAGTTGGGCACATGGCGGTACGGGCACACGAGCAGGTGGCCCGGGTTGTACGGGAACAGATTCAGGATCACGTAGCAGGTTTTGCCACGATGCACGATCAGCGCTTCTTCGTCGGTACGCCCAGGACCGGCGCAGAATGGGCAACTGGCCTCATCCTTGACCTGGTCCTGCCCGCCCTTGATATAAGCCATCCGGTAGGGAGTCCACAGGCGCTGGAACGAATCCGGCACTCCGGCGAGTTCAAAGTCGTCGGTGACGGACCGGTCTGCTTGTTCCTGCATGCTTGGTGGACTCCCTATCCGAACTAGTTGTTGTTGTCGCGGCTCTTGATGGCTTCAACGATGCGGGCTACCGCATCGTCGACTGGAACCTGGTTCTCCTGGCTGCCATCGCGGAAGCGGAAGGACACGGCGTTTGCATCGGCATCTTCGCCGCCGGCGATGAGCACGAATGGAACCTTGTCCTTGGACGCGTTGCGGATCTTCTTCGGGAAGCGATCCGTCGAGTCATCCAGTTCCACGCGGACACCCTGCGCCTTGAGCTTGGCAACAACTTCACCGAGGTAGTCGTTGAAAGCCTCGGCCACTGGGATCGCGCGAACCTGTACCGGCGAGAGCCATGCGGGGAAGGCACCTGCGTAGTGCTCGGTGAGCACGCCCAGGAAGCGCTCGATGGAACCGAACTTCGCAGCGTGGATCATCACTGGTTCCTGGCGGGAACCGTCGGCAGCCTGGTACTCCAAACCGAAGCGCGCTGGCTGGTTGAAGTCGTACTGCACGGTGCCCATCTGCCAGGTACGGCCGATGGCATCCTTGGCCTGGACCGAGATCTTCGGACCGTAGAATGCGGCTCCGCCTGGGTCGGCAACCAGTTCGACGCCGGATTCGGTGGCGACGCGCTCCAGCACGGCCGTAGCTTCATCCCACTGCTCATCCGAGCCGATGAACTTGTCCGACTCCGGATCACGGGTGGACAGCTCCAGGTAGAAGTCGTCCATGCCGAAGTCGCGCAACAGCGAGAGCATGAAGTTCAGCAGGTGCTCAACCTCGGCCGGTGTCTGCTCCTTGGTGACGTAGGAGTGGCTGTCGTCCTGGGAGAAACCGCGCACGCGGGTCAGGCCGTGGACCACGCCGGACTTCTCGTAGCGGTAGACGTGGCCGAATTCGAATAGGCGCAGCGGCAATTCACGGTATGAACGTCCGCGGCCGCGGAAGATCAGGTTGTGCATCGGGCAGTTCATGGCCTTCAGGCGGTATTCCTGGCCCTGCTTGGTGATGTTGCCATCTTCATCGCGCTCTTCATCGATGTGCAGCGCAGGGAACATGGTGTCCGCGTAGTACGGCAGGTGGCCCGAGGTGTGGAACAGCCCATCCTTGGAGATGTGCGGGGTGCCCACGTACTGGAAGCCTTCTTCGACGTGGCGGTCGCGCACGTAGTCTTCCATCTCGCGCTTGATGATGCCGCCCTTGGGGTGGAACACCGGCAGGCCCGAGCCCAGCTCATCGGGGAACGAGAACAGGTCCAGTTCGGCACCGAGCTTGCGGTGGTCGCGGCGCTCGGCTTCGGCCAGGCGCTCCTGGTAGGCCTTCAGGTCGTCCTTGGTTGGCCATGCGGTGCCGTAGATGCGCTGCAGCTGCTTGTTCTTCTCGCTGCCCAGCCAGTAGGCGGCAGCCGAGCGAGTCAGCGCGTAGGCGTTCTTGATCAGCTTGGTGTTCGGCAGGTGCGGTCCGCGGCACAGGTCCTTCCAGACAGTGTCGCCGGACTTGCGGTCCACGTTGTCGTAGATGGTGGTTTCGCCAGCGGCCACCTCAACGGTGACGCCTTCGCCGGAAGTGTCGGCGGAGTCGGCCTTGGCCAACAGCTCGCACTTGTATGGCTCGTTGGCCATTTCAGCTTTGGCTTCCTCCGGGGAAACTTCGCGGCGGACAAAGAGCTGGTTCTGGTTGATGATCTTCTGCATCATCTTTTCCAGCTGCTTCAAGTCTTCTGGGGTGAATGGGTCCTCGACATCGAAGTCGAAGTAGAAACCGTCGGTGATGTAGGGGCCGATTCCCAGCTTGGAGTCCGGGCGCAGCTGCTGCACAGCCTGGGCCATCACGTGGGCGGTCGAGTGGCGCAGCACCTCCAATCCTTCTGGATCATTGATGGTTACGCGGGTGACAGTGGTTCCGGCTTCCAGTTCGCGGGCCAGGTCGCGCAATACGCCATCGACGTGCATGACAACCACGTCTTTATCGTTGGCAAAATGCTGCAGACCGGTCGTTCCCGCGTCCACCTGTACCTGCTCGCCGTCAATGGTGAGAGTCAGCTGCTCGCTCATGAGATCGGGTTCTACCTTTCAATCTGTGATGGCTTCATAGCTTGTGGCATACCTTGGCCACAGCCAGCCAGAATCCAGTTTAGTTCAGGACCCCACCTCAGCGTGCGTTTACCTCGGGTTTTACGAAGATTGATCGCCCTCTTGTGACTCGTTCAACAGCGAATCTGCGTTGAACAGGCTCATGACATGCCAGATTTCACGATCGCCCGCGGGCTGCGAACTGGTGACTTTGCCGTTTTTCAGATCCTCGCGGAAAGCCGGAATCACTTCTTCCATGCGGCGCATGAGTTCGTCGCATTCATCTTGGGTAAGCATCAGGTTGCTCGTTTGCATCTGCGCTTTAATCTCCCCGGGCTCTTCGCCGCGATAGTGCCTTTCTGCATGCCGAAGCGTCGCTTGCAGGCGGCGTTGCTCGTCATGGACCACCTGGCTGAGGTAGGCATCCATGGCCGTCCCGGTCTGGTCCTCCGGGCGCTCTCCCACTTTGCCGGTCGTATAGCCGCGAGCCGCAGGTTTCCATACGCGGTCACGCCTATCGCGCGCCAGTTCCGGAACTTCAACGATCATGTCGGCTTTGGCCAGCTCACGCAGATGGAAACTGATCTTGTTCGCGGGTACGCCAAGAGCCTGCGCGAGGTCTGCCGCGCGTGCGGTTTCCATTGCCGAAAGCGCGTCAAGGATTTGCCGACGCAAGGGGTTTGCGATGGCCTTGAGCATGGGGGTGGTGAATGTGACCGGTGGCTCATGGTTGCTCATAAGCACAGCATAGCAATCCCACAAATAAAGTTGCGCAAATTCTATTGCGCAACTTTATTTGCGAATCTATAGTTGGTGCCATGACCAGCATCCAGGCCAACGATCCATCAGGCACCACAGCGATTATCACGGAGCCTTTGCCGCCTTTGCGCGTGCAGCGCAACTACCGGATGTGGCTGCTGGCGGACTCAACGGCTTTGCTGTCGGGCAGTATTTACGGGTTCATCTTTCCTTTGATCTTGCTGTCCGCTACGGGGTCCCCGGTTTTGGCCGGAACCCTGGCCGCAGTGGGAATGGCAGCACGGGCGAGCGTAATTTTGGCCGGCGGAGCCATGGCGGATCGTACCGACAAGGCTCGGATGATTCTCATAGGAAGTTTCGCCGGTGCTGCAATCACAGCAGCCATGGCCCTGGGCAGCAGCGTCGGTTCACTGCCGGTTGCCTCCTTATGCCTTGCCCACATCCTTATGGAACTGCGCGGCGGGTACTTTGGGTCGACAACCAATGCCGCCCTAAAGGATCTCGTACACCCCAAACAGCTCGGCCGCGCGATGGCCGCGAATCAAGGCCGCGACTCGGTGCTGATGCTCGGCTCCGCTCCCCTGGGCGGCGTGCTTCTGGGCTTAGGCGGTGGCATTGCCCTGCTCATCGTCAGTGTCCTGAATCTGATCGCTGCGGCCAGTGGATTTGCACTGCGTCGTCCATTGCGGGCAGCCAAGCTATCTGGGCAAGATTCCAATGGCACCAGCAATGATTCCGAAGAGGAAGTGGCCCACGGAATTCTGGCAGGCATGCACTGGTGCTTTTCCCGGCCACAGCTGCGCGCTCTGCTGATTTTGATTACGGTCGTCAACATCGGCGTCAACGGGCTGATGACAACGCTGATCTACGGACTTCAACAGCGTTCCGAAGAACCCTGGGTTATCGGGTTAACTTCTACCTTCATGGGCGCTGGAATGCTGCTCGGATCGTTGGTCGCAACGAAGCTCATCGATAAATTCCGCAGTGGTTTACTGACCTGCACCTGTCTCACCATTTTGGGTGTAGCCATGCTGCTCATCGGGTTTAATACGAACCTGCTTTGGATGGGGACCATGCTGATGATCAGCTTCCTCAGCGTTCCAGCTCTCAACGCTGCGGTGGGTGGATACTTCATGGCCTCCATTCCGAAGCAAATGTCTGGGCGCGCTAATTCCCTAATCACCTTTATGGCACTGGCCGCTTTGCCCTTATCTCCGCTGCTTACCGGATTTGGTCTGGAATCGGTCGGCATGGGACCAACGCTGATATTTTTCGGGGCATTCGTTTCCTTAGCAGCAGTCTTGGCCTGGCTCTCACCGCAGGTACGGCGCATACCCCGTCCTGAGCATTGGATGGCGGCATCGCCCGAACTCACCAGCGCATCCGCCCCTCAACAATCCCCCGCCCCAGCGGCCTCCACCGAATAGGAGTATCCAAAGTGAATTCCGATCCCACGTCGCCCAGCGATTTCCGGCTCAAGCGATCAGCCCGGAAGCGAATCTTCAGCAGCGAAAAAAGATACCGCCATGCTTCTGCATTGACGCACCAAGCCGACGATGCAATTGCCCAGGCGAGGTATCAAGCGCTGCGCAACGAGCAATGGATCTATCTATAAGGAGGCAGGATAAGTCTTGGAAGATCCGCAAACCCATGGCTTTCATTTTCAACCCCTTCTACCCTAGGAATATGAACAAACCGGCCCCACCTGTCATCAGTGCCATTACCCTCGGAGTGCGCGATGTCGGTGCTTCCACGAAGTTCTACACCGAGGGCCTGGGGTTTGAGCTGGTCCAGCCAGCTCACCCGGAAATCGCTTTTGTCCGTGCCGGCTATGGCTTGATGCTCGCCCTCTGGGATGTGAAGCAGATGCCCAGCGAGTACGGCGACGTCGGGCACAGCCAGCTGGCGCCACCGATCTCACTGGGACACAACGTGCACTCTGACGCAGAAGTGGACCGACACTACCGGCGAGCGCTGGATGCGGGAGCGACTTCTGTCACCGAACCGACGGTGCAGCCGTGGGGCGGCAAGAGTGCCTGTGTGGCTGATCCGGATGGCTTCCGCTGGGATTTTGTGCACAACCCGTCATTTGTCGTCGACGCCGATGGGCATGTTTCCTCGGTTTGAGAATTATCAGTTTTCAGTGATCTTCCTTGATGGTTCCCGTTCAGGCCAGGGTTCATAGGTACTAATTTGCCCAGGCTCATCACTAGTGCCTGCAAAGCAGCAGGTCTTCGCTGCGAAATGGTCGATGGCGTCCTTAACGCTGAGGAATGGAATAGCCGGCGCCCCAAAGGGCTCTTCGTACCAAAGTTGGACGCATGCTCCGTTGCGTACTTCGATTTCTGCGTCCATGCCCTTGAAGAGTACTTTGGCTCCACGAATGAGCGCATCTTCGGCCTCCCAGGACGTATCTTCATCGAAGTAGATGAAGTCGTAGTCACGAATTCCTCTTTGCGGATCTTTGCCTTCGAGCACGTTCCAAACTGTTTGGGATAGTGCACCTGCAGTGAGCCACCAATCATCTGCGCTTACGCCCGTTCTCCCCTCACATCAGGTATCTCTCCTATTGGACCCGATGTATCTGTTGGGTAAACCCTGTCAGCGAACTAGCTCATCAGGCCCCTCTCTGGTCCAGGCCTTCAGCTTCCATCCGTTTGGCAAGTTCCCCGACACTTTCGATCTTGCGTGCTCCCTCGCCGAGGTTTGGCCGATAGCTTGGTTGCGGCCGGGTGAGCTCCGCGAGGTAGCCTGCAGCAGGCAGGGTCTCCGGCTGATGCAGGTCCCAGGCGTTCAGCGCTTGGAGGGAGATGCCGCGCGGTCCGGTACGGCGTGTGACCCCGTGGATGAGCAGCATGCGTGTGGAGAAGAGCAAGGGCGCTGTGCGCTGCTGCGTGTCATCGAAGAAGGTGGCGTCGATGCAGCCAGTCCCATCATCCACGGAAATGAAGACCACACGCTTGCCTCCGCGCATGGGAGGAGTCTGAGTGGCCACCCGTACCCCGGCGACCAGAACTTCGGTTCCGTTGCGCAGGTGCAGCAGCTCGGCTGCCTGCGTAATGGGCAGGTGCGCCAGCCGTTGGCGGTACGAGGTGATCAGATGCTCGCTGGCGTCCAGATGCATGAGGTCCAATTCGGTACGTACTACTTCCGCGGGATCCAGTGCTTTGCCGGTCTGGTCGATATATTCGATCTGCCCCAGATCCAGGGCAAGTTGTCCGGGTCCCGGCCGGTATTTGGCCGGAAGGGAGCTGTGCGCCATGGATTGCGTGTGGGCGATCGTGTCGGCACGGGAGGTCCCGGACAATAGGGAATCGAACACTCCGAGCGCTGCAAGGTTCTGGTAGGTGCGTCGCGAGAGTCCTGCGCGGGCGCGGACATCGGCGAGGTGCTCATAGGGCTGGCCTGCGACCAGGCGTTGCACTTCGCGTTCGCTCATCTGGTGGATGTCGCGGAAGGCCAGGCGGATTCCATAGCGCCCAGGGCGCAGCGAGCTGGGTGCGCGGGGCACCACAGGAACCTTCGCTGGAGCGGATTCGAATATTCGTTCGACTCGGTAGTGCCCGGTGGATCGGTTGATATCCAGCGGGAGGATGGGAACGCCCATTCTGCGCGCTTCGGAGACCAGCAGCCGCTTGGGGTACATGCCCGGGTCGTGCTCCCAGATCCCGGCAAGGAAAGCTTCGGGGTGGTGCGCCTTGAGCCAGGCCGAGTGGTAGGTAGGTACGGCAAAGGCAGCCCCGTGGGCCTTGCAGAAGCCGAAGGAGCCGAAGCCGGAGAGCACCTCCCAGACTTGGTCAATGGTTTCCTGGCTATAACCGCGCTTGGCCGCTTCAGCGCGCACATAACGTTCTACGGCTGGTTCCTTCTCCGGGTTGCCCAGCAGGCGCCGGTAGACATCGGCCATGCCCAATCCGCATCCGGTGAGCACATCAAGCATGCGCAGCACCTGTTCATGGAAGACGGTCACCCCGTGGGTTTCGGCGAGCGCCGGAATCAGATCCTCGTGCAGGTATTGGGCAGGGGCGAATCCGTGGCGGTGCTCCAGGTAGGGCTTGACCATATTCGACTGCATGGGACCCGGGCGGAACAGGGAAATATCGATGATCAGGTCGTTGAATTCGCGGGGCGCGAGCTTGCCGATCAGTTCGCGCTGCCCCGGGGATTCGATCTGGAAGCAGCCCAGCGTATGGGTGGAGCGGATCAATTCGAAAGTTGGTTCGTCATCCAGTGGCACCCTGGACAGGTCTATCGCTCCGGTAGCGGAGATATAGCTGTCGTCGGCGTGCCCTCCGGCGCGGGCGGCCGCTTGCTTATCCGGGTGCATGCGGGCGATCTCCTCGAGCGTGTAGGCGATGGCCGATTGCATGCGCACACCGAGCACGTCGAGCTTGATCAAGCCCATCAGGTCCATGTCATGCTTGTCGAACTGGCTCATCTGCAGTCCGATGCCCGAGGGCTGGACCGGGGGGCGGTCCAGCAGGCTCGCGTCGGAGAGGATCACCCCGCAGGGGTGCATGGAGATATGCCGGGGCAGCCGGTCCAGGCGCTCGGTAGCGTCGATGAGGATATCGAGCTGGGTGTCATCGGTAATGCGTTCTGCCAATGCGGCCAGCTCCGGCTTCTCGGTGAGCGCTTCGCGGAAAGAGGATGCGGAGAAGCGCCAGAGCTGCTTCGCGATCTCATCCACCTGCTCCTGCTCTACCCCGAGGGCGGCTCCTGCATCACGGACCGCGCCGCGCGCACGGTAGGCGTTCTGCATGCTCATCAGGCTGACGCGCTCTTCCCCGAAGCTGGAGAAGATCTCGCGGTAGATCTCGTGGCGGCGTGCGGATTCCACGTCGATGTCGATATCCGGCAGGGTGGTGCGGGTATCGGAGAGGAAGCGTTCGAACACCAGGTCGTGGGCCAGCGGGTTCACCTGGCTGATGCCCAGCAGGTAGTTCACCAGCGAGGAAGCACCGGAGCCGCGGGCGGCCACGCGGATTCCCATGCCGGTGATCAGCTTGACGGTTTCGGCGACGGTCAGGAAATACCCGGCGAAGTCCAGCCGGTCGATCACCCCAAGTTCCAGAGCCAGCTGTCTTTCAATGAGGCTGGGATTGGCGTGCGGCAAGAGCCCAGGCACCGCTGCATGGACTCGCTCGGTGAGTTCTTGCATGGCCGGACGGTGCAGGCCGATGATCTTCGCTTCGGGGATCACCGGCTGCTTCCATCCAAGATCGGCTACCGGGTCCGCCGCTGCCCATTCGGCGAGCGCTTCAGTTTCCCGCAAAAGCTGCTGCGCCCAGCTCCTTTCTGTGGCTTGGCCGATCTCCTTGGCCAGCTGGCGCATCTGGGGCGGGGTTTTCAGCCACCCTTGGCCATTGGGTTGGCAGGAGTCCAGGTTCTTCAGGCTATGCAGGGCGCGCGCCGAGTCCAGGATGTCTGCGGTAACCGCTCCATCGGGGTCCACGTAGCGCACGGCGTTGGTGAGCACGGCCCTGATCCCCCGCTCCTGGGCGTAGCGCAGCAAGCGGGCTGCTTCACCGAGGCTGTAGCGCGATCCAGGGCTGGAGAGGTGCGTGGTGATTTCCACTCGCAGCATCTTTCCCAGCCGCTTCTTCCAGCTGGCAAGCAGTGCCCGGGCTTGGGCGTAGCTTCCCTTGAGGATTGCGCGGGCCACGTCTGATTCGCCGCCGAGCAGGATCATCAGGTTCCCGGCAGCACCCAGGTGTGCCAGCTGCTCGGTTTTCAGCCCCGGAACCCCGTGCGCAGTGCTGTGCGCGAGGGTGATGGCTCGGCACAGCGCCGCATACCCTGCGCCATTGCAGCGCCCACGGGCCAGCAGGACAATCCGCCCTTGGGTTTCTCCGTGGTTATCGAGCACGGCAAGGTTCACCCCGAGAATCGGGTGCAGCCCTTCTGCCATGCAGGCCGCCACATGCTTGACCGTTCCATAGAGCCCATCCCGGTCAGTCAGCGCGAGCATCTGGGCACCCTGCGCTTTGGCCGCTTGGGCCAGCCGCTTTGGGTGCGAGACTCCGTAGTGGGCGCTATAGGAAGAACTGACGTTCAGGTGGGTGAAGCTCATGGAGGTCCTTCGAATATATGTTCCCCTGCAGGGGAATTAGGCGCTGCGGGCCAGCGACTCATGCACACGCACCAGACGCCACCGTTCAGTTTGCGCATCAAAACTCACATCAACGCTGTGCACTTGCCGGGATCCGCGCACCGCGACCAGTTGCAGGCGCCACATCTCATAGTCGGCAATCCCCGCACCGGCTCCGCGAGGAATCCGCAGGTTTTCATCCCACCATTTGCGGCGTTCGAACCAGCGCTGAGGCTCGGCCACCAAGCGATAGTCCTGCCCTTGCCAGCTCACGCGCAACGGCATTCCATCAGCTGCACGAGTAACCTCGATCGACTCGGTGAACATCCCCACGTGTGCACTCCTTACTTAGTAGAACCATTCTATTCGAACACGTGTTCGAATGACAGTTACACTAGTCAGCGCGACCGACAGTTTGGGTTAGCCAAGTGCAGCGGATCTCAGCGCCGACGGACTGGTTGAATAAGCCCTGCGAAAGGCAGCGCTGAGCGCAAAGGGTGAAGAGTATCCGACATCACGGGCAACCTGCGACAGCGGTGCATCGCTGGCGAGCAGCGCATCATGAGCCAATCCCAGACGCAATTTGGTGAGGTACCCCATGGGTGCGGTGCCCATGGCCTGGCGGAAGGCTGGCGAAAAAGCCGAACGGGACATCGCAGCTGTTCTGGCCAGCCCCTCCACGCTCCACGCTCGAGCTGGTTGCGCCCACATCGCCCCCACCGCCAACCCAATGCCTGGCGCCGCCGAGCGAAGCGCCCTGGTTCCCGGCAAGTGCTGCAAGGCGCAGATCGCCAGAATGTCCAGCAGCCGGTCCAATACCACCTGCTGGGCGGGACCCGCACTTTCGGCTTCGGTCGCCAGCAGTTCAGCCCATCGCCACGCCGCGTCGTCATCGATAACTGCCAGATCGGTACCCTCGCAGACAAGATCAGCGACAGCGCTGGTCGTAGTGAAGGTGCCAACCAGTAGCTGGTCGGGGCCATTAGGCGAATTGCCCCATGCACGCACCCCATGGCGCAACTCTTGGACCATGGCTCGGCCCGATGGCCCCAGGCATTGCTGGCCCGGGGCAATGGCATAGTTGCCAGGCGCCGCGGCCGGAAGAGTCTGGGCGCTGGCCGAGCGAACCTCATAGGAGGCTGATCCGCAAATGACGACCAGTTCCCCTTGCCGCGCCACCACGGACTTTTGTCCTCGTTGCACCCTGCAGGATCCCGAGCGCACCGCCAAAATCGTCAGCGGGCAATGATCGCGAACAGCAACACTCCACTGGCCCTCCATGCACATGCGGAGAATGAAGGCTTCACGAGCCCGTGGGCCAGAAGGGAAAAATGCATCGGGTCTCACGCCACCACTCTGGACGATTGCGTATGCATTGTCGAGCCTTGAGCATTCAAAATCCTGCCCAACATCTGTTGAATGAAATCATGAACCTGCCGTTGCTTACTATTTTCCTGCCACTGCTGACAATTGCGACCGGCTTGATCATTGCCGGATTCTACGTTTCCTTCACCCTCGTGGTCTTCCCTGCGCTAGCGCGAATGGATGATCGCTCCGCAAGCACGTTCATGGTCCACGTGAACAGATACGCCCAACGGCCCCCATTCCTGAGCTTGTTCTTCCTCGGCTTGCTCGCCAGCACCGGATGCCTTGCCCTCTCCATCGTCCACGAGAATATCCGCATATCGATCGGAGCGGCACTAGTGCTTAGCGGTGCCCTGCTCACCATCGGGGTCAATGTTCCGCTCAATCGGCGACTGGAGCAGAATTCGTTGGCTTGGGCGAAATATGAGCCACGGTGGATCAGGGCCAATGCCGCGCGAGCACTGGGTTCCAGCCTAGGCGCTGTCCTCCTGCTCAGCGGTGTTTGAGCTGGATGCAGCACTCCTGCCCCGTCACATCCATTCCGGGGGCAACCCGTGATCGACCTGCACAAATTGGCTCTGCGCGAAACTGCCTGCGTCATTGTGTCTCGAATGCTCGATTAGCACCTGAGACACCGATAGCATCGAGAGAGCACTAGCCAATCGTTCCAGGAGCTAAATCCCATGTCCCATAAGGTCAAAGCCGTTATTTCCCGCGTCAAGGACGCACCCGTAGAGGTCGTAGACATCATCGTTCCGGATCCGGGTCCCGGAGAAGTAGTTGTCGATGTGCTCACCACCGGTGTCTGCCACACCGACCTGCACTACAAGCTCGGCGGAATTGGCGACGAGTACCCGTACCTGCTGGGCCACGAGTCCACCGCAGTAGTCAGCCAGATCGGCGAGAACGTCACCAACGTCAAGGTCGGCGACCGCGTGATCCTGAACTGGCGTGCAGTCTGCGGCCAGTGCCGCGCTTGCGCCAAGGGCGAGCCGAAGTACTGCTTCAACACCTTCAATGCCACCCAGAAGATGACCCTGGAAGATGGCACCGAGCTTTCCCCGGCGCTGGGCATCGGGTCCTTCGCCGAAAAGACCCTGGTCCATTCCGGCCAGTGCACCATCGTGGATGAAGAAGCCGACCCGGCCGCAGTAGGCCTGCTCGGTTGCGGTGTCATGGCCGGCATCGGGGCAGCGATCAATACCGGCGAGATCAAGCGCGGCGAGTCCGTCGCAGTGATCGGTTGCGGTGGCGTCGGCGCTGCTGCCATCGCCGGCGCGCAGCTGGCCGGCGCAACCACCATCATCGCGGTGGACGTGAACCCGGACAAGCTGGAAGGCGCCAAGAAGTTCGGCGCCACCCACACCGTGGATTCCTCCAAGGTCGACGCCGTGGAAGCCATCCAGGCGCTGACCGGCGGCTTCGGCGCCGACGTCGTCATCGACGCGGTGGGCCGCCCGGAAACCTACAAGCAGGCCTTCTACGCCCGCGATCTTGCTGGCCGCGTCGTATTGGTAGGCGTGCCAACTCCGGAGATGAAGCTCGAGCTGCCGCTGCTCGATGTCTTCGGCCGCGGCGGCTCGCTGAAGAGCTCGTGGTACGGCGACTGCCTGCCGAGCCACGACTTCCCGATGCTCGTCGAGCAGTACAAGCTCGGCCGCCTGGATCTGGATGCCTTTGTCACCGAACGCATCACGATCGATGAAATCGAAGAGGCGTTCACCAAGATGCATGAAGGCACCGTGCTTCGTTCGGTGGTGGAGCTCTAGTGGCCGCCCGCATCGAGAACGTCGTCACTTCCGGCACCTTCTCCCTGGATGGCGGGACGTGGGATGTCGATAACAACGTCTGGATCGTCGGCGATGATTCCGAGGTGATGGTCATCGACCCGGCACATGATGTAGCCAAGATCCGCGAAGCTGTGGGCGATCGAGAAGTCATGGCCGTGCTGCTTACCCACGGGCACGATGACCACATCCGCGCGGCTGGCGAATTCGCCGACGCCGTGGATGCACCGCTGTTCTTGAACCCGGAAGACCGCATGCTCTGGGAAGCTGTCTACCCCGAGCGCGATGTGGACGCAGAAATCAGCGAAGGCGATTCATTCACCATCGCCGGCACCACGCTGACCGCCCTGCACACCCCGGGGCACTCTCCGGGCTCAACCTGCTTCTACGCTGAAGACCTCGGTGTACTGTTCAGCGGTGATACCCTGTTCAACGGCGGCCCGGGGGCTACCGGTCGCAGCTACTCCAGCTTCGAGACGATCGTCGATTCGATCCGCACCAAGCTGCTGGTCCTGCCAGCTGAAACCGTGGTCAATACCGGCCACGGCGATGCCACCTCCATCGGTGCAGAAGCGCCGAACCTGGATGAATGGATCAAGCGCGGTCACTAAGCACCACGCATCGAGCGGCAGCAGGCCATTAGAGCCGGCTGCCGCTCGTGTTTAAAGTTGATGCGCAAAACATCTGGTGATGGCAAGATTAAATACATGCCTTCAGATAAACGCTACAAGTCCGCCACTGCCTTATTCCTGGGCGCAGCAGTATTCATCATCGTCGGCATCGTCGTGCTGTGGTGGGACAGTCAACAAGAAGTAGTTTTCTACTCTGGATCCTATGTACCGCTGGTCGAAGACTCTGAAATCTACTTTGGCCCGGGTCCCGCCGAAATTCTCGGTTGGGTGCTGGCTTTGCTCGGCGTTGGCGCGCTGGGGGTTGCCGGCGGCTTATCGCTTCGCCAGCTCGCTCGGTTCAAGGCCTGGTTCCTGATCGCCGGGCTGCTGTTGGCAGCAGGTGGCATCGGAGCACTGCTATGGGACTACAACCAGGTTCGAACCTTCGGCTGGTTCGCCTATGCCCCGCTGAGCGAAGCAGCATTCGTTCCTGACAGCGCAGCCCACGTCATGGGCGAGCTGGGACTTGTGGCAGGAACCCTGCTGGCCAGCAGCTACCTGGGGTTCCGGCTCGGGTCCAAGCCCAGCGGCTCAGCCATCCGCGGCTAAAACAGCGAGTTGCTGTGCGCCGCAATCAGCTCCGGCGAATTATTGCGCACATTGCCAACAGCGGTATCGACCTCATGCATGGTCCATTGGGAAGCCACATCGAAAGCTTCGGCGCGAATCTGCTCGATCAGCCCTTCACCGTCTTCCTCGGCAGGGTTCATCCACCGGCCCATCATCTCCTTGCCCAACGGAATGGGCAGGCGATCATGCAGGCCCGCAAGTTCGCCGAGCACCCCGGGCTCTTCCGCCGAAGGCGAATCCATGGTCATGATCGAGGTGGAAAGAATCCAGGACCCGTCCTGGTCCTTCCACCATTCGTAGAGGCCGGCGAAGAAGATCAGCTTTCCATCCTCGCGATGCACGTAGAAGGGGCGCTTTTTGCTGCCTTCCTTTTTCCATTCGTAATACCCTTCCACCGGGACGACGGCACGGCGCTTCTTCACCGCCGAACGGAAGGTCGGCTTGGTGCTGGCCGTCTCGCTGCGCGCATTGAAGGCGCGCACCCCGACCGCCAGCTCCTTGGCCCATCCTGGCACCAGCCCCCACCGTGCTACATGGATCTGGCGGTGCAGCTCATCGTCGATCAGCCGCTCGAGCACAACCGGCACGTCGGTAGTCGGAGCAACGTTCCAGGACTGGCGCAGTTCCAGATTGGCGTCCGCTTCCGCCTCGGCCTCTGCCACCAGATCGCCGATGGCTTTGGCCATCACATATCGTCCGCACATCGCCTACCCCTTAGAACCGGCATCAAGGAAAATCTGCTCCCCAGTCTAGCGAGCGGAGCAAAAGAATCCAGCGAACTTTTTCTACCCCTCCGGGAACAAAGTAAACATCATTGCCGTTACACCATGTATGAGCAACGAATTGAACCTTGACCAGTACGTTCCCGCTGCCGGCGGAGTCACCATGTTCACCACCAGCTGGTGCGGCTACTGCCGCAACCTCAAGCGCCTGATGGACCAGAAGGGTGTCGCATACACCGAGGTGAATATCGAAGAAGTCGAAGGCACCGCAGAGATCGTCGAGGCGTTCAACAACGGCAACCAAACCGTGCCAACCCTGATCTTCCCGGACGGCACCGCAGCCACCAACCCGCGCATTGACGAGGTTGTTGAGCGAGTCGGCGCCTAGATCCGGCCGCGAACCAAAATCGGCACCCGCATCGGGTGCCGATTCTTTTTTAAGCTGTGCTAGATGCCTTGCAGCGTGGCGTGCTCGCTATATTCGTCGAGCAGCGCTGAAATAAATGCTTCGGTGGTGACAGCGGCGAGCAGATCATTAGCCGCGCCTACCGTCGTGGGATCCATTGGAATGCCCATTGCTTGGTAGACCCCATCGAGGACTTGCCGCAATGGCGCGGAATCCTCGACAACAAAGACCGAAGAGAACAGCCATGCCCCGGAAACCACACGCTGAGCTGTGCCTACCAGCTTCACTGGATAGTTGCGCGGCGATTTCCCATCAGGGAGGCCATGCACCGAATGATCTCCCGGGCAATACTCCCCCGGGATTGGCCCGACTTGCGCATTCACGCCAAGGCGCTGGAAAGCGTTGGCATACACCCGCGCGAAGACCTCGAAGCGATTCTGCTGGCGCATCACCGCCTCGGCTTCGGGCTCAATATGATCAACGATCAATGTACCCCGGTGATACGCGGCGGCCCGGCCTCCAGCTTTGCGCACCAAAGGAGCAAAGCCTTGCTGCTGCGCTACGTCACGAGCCGCCTCATAGCCCTCTAGCCGCACATCGCGCTGGCCGAAGGCCAGGGTCGGGTCCGGACGATAGAGCCGTAGCAGCGCGCCGCTTTCGCCAGATTGGACGCTGCGCAGCAGTTGCACTCCACGTTCTAGGTCAGCAGCCGGGTCTCCGGTAGGATTTTCGATTTCCACAGATAACGGCGCATCTGACTGGGGGTTCCACAAACTCATAAATCTGAGTCTAATTCAGCAATTCGCTCCAGGCGGAGTAGATGTCACAGCATCCGATTGCCGATGGCCGAGGTTTCTGGGCCATAATAAAAGGCGTGCCAAATTCTTCTACCCCTGTCATCCTGATCGGCGGACCGTCCGGCTCCGGCAAGTCCTATCTCGCGTCGAAATTCGGCCGACCCCACCTGCCACTGGACGAGTTCTACCGCCAGATCAGCGAAGACGGGAATCCCGTTGATTTCCCCCGTACCGGTTACGGCGAAATCGATTGGGACAATTCGGCTACCTGGAATCAGGAAGCCGCACTGCAGGCTATCGATGATTTGCTCCACCACGGTACCACTCTGGTCCCCAACTACTCGATCACGACCTCGAGCTACAACGGGCATCGTGAAATCGCTTGCGCAGACGGGCCGATTGTCGCCGAAGGCATCTTCCTCTACGAAATCCTTGAGCCGCTGCGCGCCAAGGGCATTAACGTCCAAGCGTATTACGTCGACGAACCTGCATTGGTAACTGCTCTTCGACGGTTCGTGCGCGATGTAGCACAGCGCCGGAAACCGGTCCTGTTCTTGGTCAAGCGCGGCTATGCACTTTTCCGGGCCCACGGTGCAGACCGGGAAAAGTACCGCCAGCGCCAGTTCACGCTGAAGTCCAAGCCAGAGCTCAAGAAGCTGCTGGCCAAGCTTTCAACCGGCGCATCGAGCTAGCGCGAACGGACCGTCAGGATCTGTTCAGCACGGCCGAAAGGGCCTGCTTCATCGTGCAATACCGTTGAGGTCAGGCCGATGCCGTCTGTGCCGAAGCTCTGCTGGACATCCAGGCCCAGCCACTTGCCCTCGGGCTCGCGGTACATGTGGATCTGCAGATCCACGTTCGGGTAGATCCAGGTTCCTTCACCCGGATCCACGCGCGGCACCA
Organism: Glutamicibacter sp. AGC46; assembly: GCF_053543715.1. Taxonomy (NCBI): domain Bacteria; kingdom Bacillati; phylum Actinomycetota; class Actinomycetes; order Micrococcales; family Micrococcaceae; genus Glutamicibacter; species Glutamicibacter sp. AGC46. Next base: position 226,201 of record NZ_JBLVOJ010000025.1, on the reverse strand, counting down.
CACCGTTTGCCGTGTCGATCATTCCCACCAAGCTGGACAACGCTGTGGCGTCTCCTGTGTCGACGAGGTCATAAGGAGTACGCAGCCACGCAAAACCTCGACCCGGCCGCAGCTCATCATTGGCGCGCATGTCGATGGATTTGATGTAGCCGCCGGGCCACTGCTCACTGATTTCGCGCACCGCGCAGGCCTCTGGGCCTGGGATTTCCTTGTCTTCAACCCCTGCAACAGCACTGGTGTCACCCGTAATCACCCGCCACGCGCGCGCAACGATGCTGGTGCGGCCCTTGGCCGTCATTTCGGCCTCGATCAATTCGATCGTCCGGCCGGGACGGACCATTCGCGTTGAGATCTCGAATTCTCCGGCGTGAATAAGGCCATGGATCTCATAGCTGATCCGTGCGATGCGCATGTCTTCACGAGGCTGGAAATTTTCCAAGGCGTAGGCCAAGATTCCAGAGGCGGGACCCATGTGCTGCTCATGGGGATTCCACGCACCTTGGGAATGCCACGACGAGCGATAGCGGCCTTCACCGAGTGCTTCGAAATAGAAATCGCCATCAGCTAGGACCTGTTCAAGCTCCTCGTTGAGCTGGTGCGTCATCGTTGCCCTCCTGGCATCGCAGTGTTCAATACTCTGCCTTCAGGTTATCCAAGAGTAATTGGAATCACTAAACTAGCTGGCTGTGTCGTGCTCATGGGCTCGTTGGCCTGCATTATCCATGATTCCGAGCACCTCGGCAATGCCATTGACCGCCCACAGGGCATGAGGAGTCATTGTGTCGAACTGCGCAGATTGCCCCGCCTTCACGTGATAGGTGCGATCTCCTAGCTTTAGCTGGATTTCTCCGAGGAGCACTGTGAACCATTCCTTGCCCGGATGAATACGCAGCTCGGTGGGAGCAGGCGCCTGCGAAGGGTCGAAACGCATTTTCGACACATTCACCCCGTTAACTGCGTCATCGGTGGACAGCTTCCACATGGTTATCCCGGGCATCGAAATCGGCTCCGGGCGGATAATAATCTCGGCTTCAGAGGTCGATACGAGCTCATCCAAGCTGGTATTCAGTGCCTTGGCTATTGGAACCAGCTGGTCAAGAGCAATACGCCGGCCTCCCGTTTCAATCCTGCTGAGCGTGGAAACGCTCAGGGAAGCCTTGCTCGCCAACGATTCCAACGACCAGCCGAGGTTCTGCCGCAACGTTCTTATGCGCTGGCGGATAACTTGGTCAACTTCGAATTCTTGCGTCATGCGCAAAACGGTACACCCCACAGCGCAAAACGTCGATACCGTGGACACAACATCACAAATAGCAGGGAGAGGAATCATGGAACATTTCGAAGCGATCATTATCGGCGGCGGCAGTGCCGGGCTCGCGGCCGCAGTCGCATTGGGCCGCTCACGGCGCACTGTCCTGGTCATCGACGAGGGAAATCCGCGGAACGCGGCAGCGCAGCATGCCCACAACGTTCTGGGAAACGAAGGCATCAACCCGCTGGACCTCCTGGCCCGCGGACGGCAGGAAGCGATTAGCTATGGCGCGCGGATCATCGAAGGCGAGGTGGAGAACCTCACCGGTTCGCTGGACACCGGATTCAACGTCTCAGCTGCAGGGAATACCTTTAGCGCCGAACGAATCGTGCTGGCAACGGGCCTCATTGATGATTTGCCGTCGATTCCGGGGCTGGCCCAAGCATGGGGTGATACCGCGATCCATTGCGCATACTGCCACGGCTGGGAAGTGCGTGACCAGGAGATCCTGGTACTCGGAATCGGCCCCATGAGCACGCACCAAGCAATGATGTTCAGCCAGCTCAGCTCGAAGATCACCTTCGTCAACCACACCCCGGATGCATTGAACGATGAAAATCGCGCGACACTTGCCGCATTGGGAATACCGGTGGTTGAGCAGCCAGTGAAAGCAATCGATTTCGACACCCAGGGGACTCTGGATTCAGTCACGCTGGCAGACGGCCAGAAGATCAGCGCTCAAGCTCTGGTAGTTGCAAGCCGAATGAACGCACAAGCCTCGCTCTATCTCAAGCTCGGCGGACAGCTTGCCGAGCACCCGCTTGGCACCTTCATCCAGGTCAATGAAATGGGTGCCACAGCCCTGCCAGGGGTTTATGCGGCAGGGAATGCCAGCAACCTAGGCGCGATGGTCATGGCAGCAGCCGCAGCCGGAACGATCGCCGGAGCAGCCATAAATGCGGATCTGCTCGGAAATCAGCTAGCTAAGGTCCAGGCGCAAGCGAATCCGTAACTGCTGGCTCTACCCCTTCGGGCACCGGCCCAAACGGGGTAGAGCCAGGGCCGCAGGGTGAGCATGAAAATAGCCCGCATCAATTTTCCGGAAAAATAATATTTACTAAAACACTAGTCAACAGACAAATAACGAATGTCGATGCAACGATTTGCATTGCCAAAACGCCCAAGTATCACGCATCACGCCCCACGGACCAGCGATCAATGGTACGCTTGATTTGTTACCTCAACGGTTGCAGGTGTGAGTCCCCGCCAGTAATTGTTAGCAGTAGGATTTGTAGCACAGCCAACAAATCGTCTGTGCTTTACAAATCGGTTCATCGATCTTCAGATCGAATGAGCTCCTATCGAAACGAATTCTTCATCTTCTCTTCTTCACTGCAGATAAAACATCTCGACGACTCCGTACGTCACTTTTCTGTGGATTCCTTGTTCTACTCCGCTAGCGTGGGGTCATTACCCGTTAGCAGCCTGGAATCCGACGATGTTTAAGCAAGTGCAGCGACCCCCGTTTTGGCCGATACCGGCAAAATCAGTATTCGATTCTCCGTATCGACGGCAGGCGAATCGTTCTCGGCAGCTCTGCGCGAGGTAACCCCTAAATTTTCCGATTCGGAACTTCGGATCGGCAACCAGGCCACATCGTGGCCAATCAATAAATAAGGATATAACACTATGGCCACTGGCACCGTGAAATGGTTCAACGCTGAAAAGGGCTTCGGCTTCATCGCTCCTTCGGATGGATCGGCTGACGTCTTCGCACACTACAGCGCAATCCAGAGCTTCGGTTTCCGTAGCCTCGAAGAGGGCCAGACTGTTGAGTACACCCTGGAAGCTGGTCCAAAGGGCCCACAGGCAACCAACATCCAGGCTCGCTAAGAGACTTTCTTCAAAGGTGTAGTTCCCCGCAAGGTTGGAACTGCACCTTTGTTGCTTTTAACCGGTTCTTAGCTGCAGGCTTCGACCGGAGGTCGTTCGCGAAGAACCCCAACGCCAAGCAATCTACCTGGCAGTTCCGTCTGCTTCGGGGGCAAGCGGAAAGCAGCAACTATCGGCATCGGTAGCCGGAATTCAGCTCGGAATTCGACTATCAACTGCACGGGCTAGTAGATTGCGGAAACTCCACTGTGGCGCCACGGCAATGAATCGAAAAGGGAGCTGCATTCGCGACAGGTTAGGAACGGTTGCCGGCGATCCGTTGGAGACCGGACTACTTGCCTGGGTAACTTTGCTGAACCCGATTCTAAGAATTCGCCCACCAGTCCCAGTTCATCGAGCACGTGCAAAGTTGACGGACAGATGGTGCCACCGCGAAAGTCCCTGAGGAACTCACGGTGCTTTTCATGAACCGCTACTGGCACACCGCTGCGAGCAGCATTAAACCGGCGGCCATTCCAGCCGGCCCTCCCCCAACTTTGATTCACTGCCTTCTGCCTGCCATGAATATGCTCTCCTTCATTTGAAGTGCCTATTACCGAATTGGATTTGCACCCTACTCGTGAACAGTTCCAGCGCTATTAGACTTCATATTCACAGCGATCATGAACATCGCGAAAATCAACAGCACCACGGCCAGTCCGAGGAACCCTACAGCTGCCAAAATTGGGCCAGCGGTGAGACCGCCAAGCACACCAGCCAGATTCATGCAGAGGTCCGACGTGCCCTGCAACTTCGGACGTTCGGCAAGGCCAACTGATCCAGTAATCATCGTTGCGCCTGCAACCGTCGACGCCGACCAACCGAGGCCTAGGCTAAGCAACGCCAAAGTTGTCACGGTATGGTTCTCTGCATTGCTCCATACCAAGATGCTTGCGGTAACTAGCAACGCCTGCCCGGTAAAGATGACCGTTCGTGGACCTAGCATATCTGTGAGCCAGCCAAAGACTGGTGAGAGCGCATACATTCCCGCAACATGGACCGAAATGGTGATCCCGATGAGCGTGAGGCTTGCCCCTTGATGCTGCATGTGAATTGGAGTCATCGACATCATGGACACCATATAAAGATGAGTCAAGGCGACGGTAAGCACGGCATGCCTGGCAGCAGGAGTGTTTCTTAGGATGCTCCAGCCGCGGCGGCGAAGCTGAACCTCGCTCGCTTGGGCAGCCGCCTGACGCTGAGCGATCTGCAACGGATCGGGACGCAAGCCCAGCCAATAAACAAGAACCCCTACCAGCTGGGCGCACATCGCAATAAGAAAGCCGCCGGTAAACGGTGGAAGGCTAATGAACTGCGCTAGCTCTTCTCCAGGTTCAAATAAATTCGGGCCGATGACTGCACCCGCAGTTGTTGACCACACAACCAGGGAAAGGTCACGGCCTCGTGTAGCCGTGGTGGACAAGTCGGTGGCGGCGAATCGAGATTGGAGGTTCATTGCCGAACCTGTTCCCAGAACCAGCATTCCAAGCAGCAGCAACGGCCAGTATCTCAGAAAAGCTGCGGCAATGATGACGACAACACCGCTGGCTGCCAGCAATGCGCCGGTCGACAGCGAAATACGCCGGCCGAACTTCTGGGCAAGCAATGCCAAAGGCAACGCCATGATGGCAGCACCTAAAGTATTCATGGTCGCGGCCATGCCAGCCAATGCATCGAGTCCGGAAATGCTTACGATCAGCAGCGACCCCAAAGTCAGGGTTGCGCCACCGCCTAGACCTCCAAGAATTTGTCCCGCAGCGAGGACGAAAATCGACTTGCGTCGAATCCGCTGAATCTGCTGGTCATCCAATGAACGCTGTTCATCCGAAGTGGATTCGATCTGCACATTGACTCCCCCGCATTTATAGCTACCTGTACTGTCTAAGTATCTACTATTTATCTCCGAGCGTTGAGTGCGCCGCTGTGCATGACTATGGACCCACCGAAGCTGGGCTATAGCCGGAGTGGTCGCATCCCCATGAATTTCCAATTCAATGGGCTAGGTAACTCACCTTGATTGCGGATCCGCATCTTTCGACGCTCGAATAATACTGGCGTATCGCTCTGCCGGGTCAGCAGACAGTCCCACTTTAAGTTCACGGTTCACATCAACAGCGAACACCTCTGCGGCTCCGGATTGGAGTCCATCTCGCGGTCTTCAGACCCCAGTTTGGCTGAGCCGTCGGCGAAGGCGCAAAATTTCGGACCCGTATGTGAGATCGGTCCTTTCGAATAGGGCAACGGCGACGCATGCTTCTGTGGAAGCATACCGAGATTGCTATTACGCCTACTCAAGTTACTCGTTTTCACGAATCGCTGCCGTAGGCAGCTTACCTTTCGCTGCCTCAAGACCACTGCCTCCAAAGCTCAAAATACGTGCCTTGTCCGGCGCAGTCTCGATCGTTTCCATGACGTGCACCGCGAAGAGCGCCACTTGAGCTTCAAGTGGTTCGAGTTGAGGCCAGATCTCTTCGCCACCAGATTGAACCGCGTGATTGAGCACTTCTTCGAAAGTGCAGTCGAATGCGTATAGCTCTTGGGAGTCGGCATACCGCAAGAATACGTATCCATCTTCAGCAGGAGGCACAATAAAGACCTCGCCAAGCCCCGATAATTGGTGTTTCAATCGCTCCAGTTTGCCTGGCAAGCTAGGCATTTGGACCCCCATTCTTGCTTTGGCAGAGAACCATAATGATTCAGCGATCTGATTATTCGACCGCCGTGCTGAGGTCTCTCCCTTCTGCTTTTGTGGCCGAAGGAGTTTTTGCCTTAAGAGGCTGGACTCGCGTGGATGCTAGTCAAACCCCGTTGCTCACGATACCTGCGAAATCTCGCCATTTCGCGTTCATCTGCGGTTGCGGGCCAGGTTGCTTCCGCCCAAGCCATAATTCCCCGCGATCTGGCGGTTGTCCTTGTCTCGATGGGGATACTGCGAGAACGAACTCCAGATTTCATAACCGCTGCTCACCGCGCAAACGGGACATTTGTCCACGCACCGGGTTCGCACGTGATAACCATTGGCGTTTCCAACACCACAGGCTCCCCAAGATCTTGCTCGGTCCACCGCTGACGTACCGTTAGCCCAGCCGGATACGTCAACTTCGGAACAGCTTAAATGCCAGCAGGCCCGGACTCTGCATGAGTCCGGGCCTGCTGGCCATCACCAATTAGGCTGAAGATTTTCTAGATTAGAAATCCCAGTCTTCGTCTTCGGTGTTCACTGCCTTGCCGATCACGTACGACGAACCGGAACCGGAGAAGAAGTCGTGGTTCTCATCAGCGTTCGGGCTCAACGCAGCCAAAATCGCTGGCGACACATCGGTCACGGTCGATGGGAACATCGCCTCATAGCCCAGGTTCATCAGCGCCTTGTTGGCGTTGTAGTGCAAGAACTTCTTGACGTCCTCGGACAGGCCTACCGGATCATAGAGATCGTGGGTGTACTGGACTTCATTTTCGTACAGTTCATACATCAGCTCGAAGGTGTAGTCCTTCAGCTCCTGCTTGCGCTCCTCGGTCTCGTTTTCTAGACCCTTCTGGAACTTGTATCCGATGTAGTAACCGTGAACAGCTTCGTCGCGGATGATCAGGCGGATCAGGTCTGCAGTGTTGGTCAGCTTCGCATGCGAGGACCAGTGCATTGGCAGGTAGAAGCCCGAGTAGAACAAGAACGATTCGAGCAGGGTCGAAGCAATCTTGCGCTTCAGTGGATCTTCGCCGTGGTAGTAGCTCTCAATGATCTGAGCCTTCTTCTGCAGGTTCACATTTTCAGTGGACCAGCGGAAGGCTTCGTCGATTTCCTTGGTCGATGCCAAGGTCGAGAAGATCGAGGAGTAGCTCTTTGCGTGTACCGATTCCATGAAGGCAATGTTGGTGTACACGGCTTCTTCGTGTGGGGTGATCGCATCTGGAATCAGCGAAACAGCGCCAACGGTGCCCTGCAAGGTATCAAGCAGGGTCAGACCGGTGAAGACGCGCATGGTCAGCAGCTTCTCGTCTTCGGTCAGGGTTCCCCACGACTGGATGTCGTTGGACAGCGGCACCTTCTCCGGCAGCCAGAAGTTATTGACGAGGCGGTTCCAGACCTCTACGTCCTTGTCGTCCTGGATACGGTTCCAGTTGATTGCCTCAACCTTGTTGGTGAGCTGAATCTTCTCGGTCATTGCCCCTCATCGAAAAGCTAAATCGTATTAAGAACTTTGCTTACAACTCTACCGTTCTTTCGAACGCCGCCTGTACAGCAAGGCCCCAAGTTATTGTCAGATCGCTGACACGATCTGAGGTCGTTTTGATATGCAACAGCTGCCGTTGGACGAAACCATGCGGCAGCTGTTGCGTGATGCCATTGCCCGGCTAACCGGTCAATGGATCAAGGTCTTACAGTGCGCAGGAAACGCAGCCTTCAACCTCGGTGCCTTCCAGCGCAAGCTGGCGAAGGCGGATGTAGTACAGGCTCTTGATGCCCTTGCGCCATGCGTAGATCTGGGCCTTGTTGATGTCACGGGTGGTGACAGTGTCCTTGAAGAACAAGGTCAGCGACAGGCCCTGGTCTACGTGCTGGGTTGCGGCAGCGTAGGTGTCAATGATCTTCTCGTAGCCGATTTCGTAAGCGTCTTCGTAGAAGTCGATGTTCTCGTTGTTCATGTAAGGAGCCGGGTAGTAAACGCGGCCGATCTTACCTTCCTTGCGGATCTCGATCTTCGCTGCGACCGGGTGGATCGAGGAAGTCGAGTTGTTGATGTACGAGATCGAACCGGTGGGAGGAACTGCCTGCAAGTTCTGGTTGTAGATGCCGTGCTCCATGACAGAAGCCTTCAGCGCCTTCCAGTCTTCCTGGGTAGGAATCTGCATGCCGTCGAACAGTTCGCGCACGCGCTCGGTAGCTGGAACCCATTCCTGCTCGGTGTACTTGTCGAAGAATTCACCCGAGGCGTACTTCGAGTTCTCGAAGTTATCGAAGGTCTCGCCGCGCTCCATGGCGATCTTGTTCGATGCAGTCAGTGCATGGAACAGGATCGTGTAGAAGTAGATATTCGTGAAGTCGATGCCTTCTTCGGAGCCGTAGTAGATGTGCTCGCGGGCCAGGAAGCCGTGCAGGTTCATCTGGCCCAGGCCGATGGCGTGCGACTTGCTGTTGCCGTCAGCAATCGAAGGAACCGAGGCGATGTAGGACATGTCCGAGACTGCGCTCAGGGCACGGATGGCGATGTCTACCGAGGTAGCCAGATCCTTGCCGTCCATGGCCTTGGCGATGTTCATCGAACCGAGGTTGCAGGAGATGTCCTTGCCGACGGTCTTGTAGCTCAGGTCGTCAGAGAACTCCGAAGCGGAGGAAACCTGGAGGATTTCCGAGCACAGGTTCGACATGGTGATGCGGCCGGCAATTGGGTTGGCCTTGTTCACGGTGTCTTCGAACATGATGTACGGGTAACCGGACTCGAACTGGATCTCGGCCAGGGTCTGGAAGAACTCGCGGGCGCTGATCTTCGTCTTCTTGATCCGAGCGTCGTCTACCATCTCGTAGTACTTCTCGGTGACGGAGATTTCGCTGAACGGTACGCCATAGACGCGCTCGACGTCGTACGGGCTGAACAGGTACATATCTTCGTTCTTGCGAGCCAGCTCGAAGGTGACATCCGGAATAACAACACCCAAGGACAGGGTCTTGATACGGATCTTCTCATCAGCGTTTTCGCGCTTGGTGTCCAAGAAGCGGTAGATGTCCGGGTGGTGTGCGTTCAGGTAAACGGCACCTGCACCCTGGCGTGCACCGAGCTGGTTTGCATAGGAGAAGGAATCTTCAAGAAGCTTCATCACCGGGATGACGCCGGAAGACTGGTTCTCGATCTGCTTGATCGGCGCACCGTGCTCACGCAGGTTGGTCAGCGACAGGGCAACGCCACCTCCGCGCTTGGACAGCTGAAGCGACGAGTTGACTGCGCGGGCAATCGATTCCATGTTGTCTTCGATGCGCAGCAGGAAGCAGGAGACGAGTTCGCCACGCTGTGCCTTGCCGGCGTTCAGGAAGGTTGGGGTGGCAGGCTGGAAGCGGCCTTCGATGATTTCATCGACCAGGTGCATGGCCAGCTTTTCATCGCCACGTGCCAGGTGCAGGGCAACCATGCATACGCGATCTTCGTAGCGTTCCAGGTAGCGCTTGCCATCGAAGGTCTTCAGCGTGTACGAGGTGTAGAACTTGAAGGCGCCCAAGAAGGTTTCGAAACGGAACTTCTTGCCGAAGGCGTGCTTGAACAAATCCCGGATGAAGTTCATCGAGTACTGATCGAGGGTTTCACGCTCGTAGTACTCGTGCTTGACCAGATATTCAAGCTTCTCATCGAGGTCATGGAAGAACACGGTGTTGTTGTTCACGTGGTCCAAGAAGTACTGGCGAGCCGCGTAGCGGTCCACCTCAAACTGGATCTTTCCATCTGGTCCGTAAAGGTTCAGCATGGCGTTGAGGTCGTTGTAGCTCAAGCCCTGGAACTGGGCTGGGAGCTCCTTTGAGCTATTCATCGTTGCTGCCGGTTCTGCGACGCTGGTGTCCAAAAGGTTTCAAGCCCTTCTTTGACGTTGAGAACGTCTTCTGAGGTTCCCATAATTTCGAATGTGTAAAGCACGGGTACGTTGCATTTCTCGGCAATGCGTTTTGCCGCAATGCAGTAGTACTCGCCAAAGTTTGTGTTCCCTGCACCGATCACGCCGCGAAGATTCACGCGGTTCGCTTCATGCCGCAGGAACTTCATGATCTGCGGCATGATCGAGCGCTTGCCACGCTCTCCGCCATAAGTGGGTATGAGCAGCACGTATGGTGCAGTTGAGATCAGCTGTGGTTCGGTCGCATAGACCGGAATCCGTGCGGCATCCATCTCAAGTTTGTCCACGAAACGCTTGGTGTTCTCCGAAACAGATGAAAAATAGATCAGTTTCGAATCGGTGAGTTCCAGCGGTTCCTGGGCCTCAGCATGTTGCCTATCGGCAAGCGCTGCAGGTGACATTGCTTTTCGCCTCCACTACAAGCTAGCGGATGGAATTCTTGATTAGTTGGCTGGAGCCAGCAGCTCGATCTTGTCTGGGCGGAAGCCCGACCAGTGATCGTCATCGGTGATTACGACAGGTGCCTGCATGTAGCCCAAGCCACGAACGTGCTCCAAGGCTGCCGCATCCTGAGAGATGTCTACCTTGTTGTACTCGACACCCTTCTTATCCAGCGCGCGGTACGTAGCGTTGCACTGAACGCAGGAAGGCTTCGTGTAAACCGTGATGGCCATGTCCCTGATCCCCTTTAAAAAGTCTTTGTTTCGGCTAAGATCCCGGATTTTCGGAAAAGTCCTAGCCATCCTCTCGGATGCCTCAAAACCACTGTTTCGAGGTGCTTCTGGTGCGAGCCGCACCGACGGGTTCAATACTACATCTTGTGTTTGGCGGGTCAAGCGGCCACAACATGATGTATTACAAGTATGTCATTCATCCACGGCAACGTCCACAGGAACTGTGGATATTAACCCCCGTTTAAACCGCGATTTCTCGCGGACTCGAGACCTTTGTCCACAGGTTGGCAGAAGTCCGCTGTGGGTTAAAAATTCTTCTTGTGAGATGTTCGTCGGCGTGTTCTGCACCCTCCATGTAGTTCGGGGTACACGGTGTGCACCACTACATGTAGTGTCGCCCCTGGCACCCACAGTTTGGCCGACGCACGACCGGCTGTGGAGAACGCGCAGCAAGGGCAGCTGGCGATTTGCCAGCTGCCCTTGCAACGAAGCTCAGTGGCGACGCAGAAGCGACTTAGGCCGGGTAGGTGCGGGCACCGAAGATTCCCTGGCCTACACGCACGACGGTGGCCCCCTCGGCGATGGCCAGCTCGTAGTCTCCGCTCATGCCCATGGACAGGTGCTGGAAGCTTTCAGGAGCATCCTGCTGCAATTGGTCACGGGTTTCGCGCAGCAACGCAAAGCTGCCACGGATAGATGCTTCGTCCTTGGTATTTGCGGCCATGGTCATCAAGCCCACTGGCGTCAATCGATCCAGCGGCGCCAACCCGCCAAGCAAGTCCGCTGCCCCAGCAGCTTCGATGCCTGATTTGCTTTCCTCGCCGGAGGTATTGACCTGGATGAAGACTTCAAGCGTCCGATCCTCTGCCTCCAAACGGCGTTGCAGGGTCTGTGCCAGTTTCAGCGAGTCCAAGGCATGGAATTCATCAGCGAACTTCGCCACGAACTTCGCCTTGTTGGTCTGCAAGGGACCAATAATCGCATAACGCAGGTGCGGGAAATCCTCGCAGAAGTGCTCGTACTTGCCTTGGGCCTCTTGGACCTTATTTTCCCCCAGCGTGTCCACACCGGCAGCAATGGCCAATGCCAAGCGCTCGAAATCGATGGTTTTGGTGACCGGCAGCAGCCGAACCGAGCCAGCGTCGCGGCCGGCAGCCAGCGCCGCCGCGGCGATCTTCTGGTTGACAGCAGCCAGGTTGCGGGTGAAATCCTCGATGGTGGCCGCGTGGGTAGCGGCAGGTTGCGAAGCCAAAGCGCCAACTTTCTTGATGTCACAAACGTGTTGGGGGTG
>NZ_JBLVOJ010000025.1:209108-214406 GCF_053543715.1 Glutamicibacter sp. AGC46 | reverse complement strand
GGCCACCAGCAACAAGCATAGGCATAAAAGGACTAGAACAATTGCCGCCAATTGGTTTTAGCCAGATTCAGCAGCTCGTCGCCACGCCCGGAGAGCACGGTGCGTATGGCATACAAGGCAAATCCCTTGGCTTGTTCCAACTTGATTTCCGGTGGCATCGACATCTCCTGGCGGTCGGTCACCACATCCAGCAGCGCAGGACCGTCATGGGCCAGGAATTCTTGCACCGTGGCTTCAAGCTGCGCCGAATCATCTACCCGGTAGCCCTTGAGCCCCGAGGCGGTAGCCACGGCCCCGAAGTCGGGGTTGTGCAGATCGGTGGCGTAGGTGACGAACCCGGCGGCCTTCATTTCCAGTTCCACGAAATTCAGCGAGGAGTTGTTGAACACCACGATCTTGATCGGCAGCTTGTTCTGCGTGGCGGTCAGCAGCTCACCGAGCATCATGGCCAATCCGCCGTCCCCGGCGAAGGCGATAACCTGGCGCTGCCGGTCAATTGCCTGGGCGCCCAGGGCATGGCACAGTGCGTTGGCCATGGAACCGTGGTTGAAGGAGCCGAGCACCCGTCGCTTGCCGGTCATGGTCAGGTAGCGGGCTGCCCAAATCACCGGGGACCCCACATCGGCGGTGAAAATCGCATCCTCATCTGCGTGCTGGTCGATCAGCCGGGCCAGATACTGCGGATGGATTGCAGCACCCGGCTTGGAGGGCGTGGCGAGCTCGTCGAGCTTCGTACGGGTCTTGCGGTAATGCTCCACCGCTGTCTCCAGGTGCTTGCGGTGGGTCTGCACCGGCAGCAGCGCATCCAGTGCCGCCGCGGTGTCCTTCACGGTGCCCACCAGCGGGATGTCCACCCGGGTGCGCTTGCCGATCTGCTCGCCGCGGATATCCACCTGGATGATAGTCGCGTCCTGCGGGTAGAACTGCTGGTAGGGGAAGTCGGTGCCCAGCATCAGGAGCACATCGCATTCGGCAATCGCCTTGGCGCCCGAAGCGAAACCCAGCAGGCCCGTCATGCCCACATCGAAGGGGTTCTCGTACTCGATATGCTCCTTGCCTCGCATCGCATGCACGATCGGCGCCCCGAGCTTGCCAGCCAGCGCGATCACCTCGTCATGGGCTCCTGCCACGCCCGCACCAGCCAGAATGGTGACCTTGCGCGAGCCTTCGAGGATCTCCGCGGTGCGCTCGAGCTCGTCTTCATTGGGCAGCACCCGCGGGTTGGTCTTGGTGATTTCCTGGGTGGGCGTGCGTTCCATCTCCGCCAACGCGACATCGCCGGAAATCACCAGTACTGCCACGCCGCGCCTCTCGATGGCCTCGCGCATCGCAATGCGCAGCATGCGCGGCATCTGCTTGGGATCGGAAACCTGTTCGGCATAGACCGAGCAGCCACGGAAGACTTCCACCGGGTGGGTCTCCTGGAAGTAGTTGGAACCGATCTCCTCGGTAGGGATGTGCGCTGCAATCGCCAGCACCGGCACGCGCGAGCGGTTCGCGTCGTACAGCCCGTTGATCAGGTGCAGATTCCCCGGACCGCAAGAGCCGACGCATACCGTCAGCTCTCCGGTGATTCCGGCTTCGGCCGCCGCGGCAAAGGCAGCGGCTTCCTCATGGCGGTGGTGGATCCATTCGATCCGCCCGTTCTCCCGCAATGAATCGGTCAAGCCGTTCAGGGAATCCCCCGGAAGGCCGTAAATCCGGCGCACTCCCTGGGTATCGAGCTGTTCAATCAGGTGGTCGGCTACGGTAGGCAAAACATTCCTCCTGCACACAATTTTCCAGTGGGACTATTCTTCACCCTACTGCGCCAGCCACCTTGTGTCATGGGTTTTTGACGCTGCCGAAGGTTCCTCCCAACACACCGGCAGGTGGCGCACGCAACGAGCGCTGCCTACCGGGCAACGCCGGCTACCCCGCACCGGTGCACCCAGGTCCACCGCGCCTTCTTTCCCGCCGTCCCGGGGCCTGTGGGCGAAGCGCGCCGCGGTGGATCATCGATGGGAGCCAGCCGTGGTATCCAACAGCATGCGCCGGCTCAGCAGCATGGCCAAGGGAGCGGCCGCCGCCAATGCCGAGGCCGCGTAGAGCACCCGCGCAATCACGGTGCTGCCGACGCCTAAGGCCAGGACGCCCTGGATGAAGACAAGGCAGAGCAGCGCCATGGGATGCGACACGGTCCAGGCCAACACGACCCAACCGGCCAGCAGCAGCGGTCCTCCGGAGAAGAGCACCAGGCCCGGTCGCCGATCCGATAGCCGCCCTGCGCTGGTTACGCCGAGGAAGGATCCGAGCCCGAACAGGACCAGCGCGGCCCAAACCCATCCCTCGGCCACGCCGGCGGTGATAGCCGCAACCGGCGCAATGAAGGTGAACGCCGCGAAGGTGCCCCCGTTGACCAGCGTTCCCAGTGCCATGGCCAGGATGAGCGGCCGCGTGGCCAACTGGCTCAGTTCGGCACGCACCGCGTCACCGCCGGGTGGACCGGGGCGCTGCCCGCCATTGGATAGGCTGGAAGCTGCAGCAGAGAACTTCAAGGAGAGACGATGCCCGAACCGCGCCGCATGGCCAATACCACCGAGCTGGCCGCCGGAAAAACCAACGGAGCGATCTGGAAGCTGGAACCCGGGCAGCGCGACCTCGACGCCAACGTGATCTCGCTGGCCCCGTCCGGAGAGATCGGGGAGCACCAGGGCCCGGAGCTGGACGTGGTGCTGCACGTCTTCGCCGGCTCCGGGGTGCTGCATACCGCCAGCGGATCCATCGAGCTGGCCATCGGCGACATCATCTATCTGCCCGCCCGCTCCCAACGGCGCTTCGTGGCCGGCGAAGCGGGCCTGGGCTACTTCTCGGTGCACCAGCGCAAGAAGCGGGCCGGGCTCATGCCCGCCCTGCGTGGCAGCTAGCTCCAGGCCCCGGTCTGGATGAAGCGCTCCAGCTGCGCGGCGTAGGGCTCCAGGTCCAGGCCCTGCTCGGCCACCCACTGCTCGTTGTAGTAGGTGTTCGCGTAGCGCTCGCCGGAGTCGCAGATCAGCGTCACCACCGAGCCCTGCTCGCCGCGTTCGAGCATCTGGGCGATGATCCCGAACGCCGCATAGAGGTTGGTCCCGGTGGAGCCGCCGGCAAAGTAGCGGGTCTTGGCGCGCAGGAAATGCATGGCTGCCAGCGAGGCGGCATCGGGCACCTGCACCATCTGGTCGATTACCCCGGGCACGAAGCTCGGTTCCACGCTGGGCCGGCCGATCCCCTCGATGCGCGATCCCTGCCCCGTCGCGTAGCCCATGTCCCCGGTGCGCCATCCCCCGTAGAAGGAGGAGCCTTCCGGATCGCCCACGCAGATCCTGGTTTCGTGCCGCTTGTAGCGCGCATAGCGCCCGAAGGTGGCGCTGGTGCCGCCGGTCCCGGCACCGACCACGATCCAGCTGGGGATCGGGTGGGCTTCGGCGGCCATCTGCGCGTACACCGACTCGGCAATGTTATTGTTCCCGCGCCAATCCGTCGCCCGCTCGGCATAGGTGAACTGGTCCAGGTAGTAGCCGCCGGTTTCGGCCGCCAGCGCGCGGGCCGCCTCATCGACCTGGCCGGCCGCGTCCACCAGGTGGCAGCGCCCGCCGTAGAACTCGATCAGCTCGATCTTCTCGCCGCTGGTGGATTTGGGCACCACCGCGATGAAGTCCAGCCCCAGCATCCGCGCGAAGTAGGCTTCGGAAACGGCCGTGGATCCGCTGGAGGCCTCCACCAGCGTGGTGCCTTCGCCGATCTTCCCGTTGACCAGCCCGTAGAGGATCAGCGAGCGTGCCAGCCGGTGCTTGAGCGAACCGGTGGGGTGCACCGACTCGTCCTTCAAATAGAGCTCGATCCCCCAGTGGGCGGGAAGTTCGAAGCGATGCAGGTGGGTGTCGGCGCTGCGGTTCGCGTCAGCGTCGAGCAGGGAAATGGCACGGCGTACCCAAAGATCTGTCATGGCTCCACTCTAACCGTGGCGAACGGTTTTAACCCTTGGCGGCGTGGTACCTTCGGAATCGTGAAAAGAAGGCTGGTTACCGGCGGTTATGCCGCCATCATCCTGCTCGGCTTGGGCTGGGCGGCGTGGGCGGTGCTTTCCGCCGCCGGGCTGGAAACACTCGCCGGCGGGTGGATGGGGCAGGACGCCACCGTCACCTCGGTGCCGCGCATCGGGCAGCTGCCCTGGTTCGGGCTGATGGCCGCAGTGGCGTTCTATGCGATTTGGCAATGCATGCCGCAGGAACGCACCGGGTTCCATCGCCGGCTGCGCCCCTGGGTGCTCGGCGCGGTGCTGTGCAATGCGCTGTGGGTGGCGTTCTTGGAGCGCGACCGCATCGGCACTTCGCTGGTGTTCGGCCTGCTCCTGCTGGCATTGCTGATCCGCATCGTGGTGATGATCGGCAAGACCCCTGCCCTGCAGCAAGTGGACCGGTGGATTACCCGCGCCAGTTTCGGGCTGTTCGCCGGGTGGCTTTCGGTGATCGTGCTGGCCGAAACTGTCGCCTTCGCCGCCCTGTCCGGGGCCGACGCCAGCTCCCTGATGTTCAAGGGCGCCTGCGCCCTGTCGGTGCTGCTCCTGGCGCTGTTCCTCAGCGCGGTGAGCTTCAAGAATCCCATGGGGATCTACCTGAACGCCGGCGCGCTGTGGGTGATCGGCTGGATCATCGTGGACCGCTACACCGGCCACGCCACCTCTCCCGGGTTTGCCACGGTGCTTTCGATCGCGGCGATCCTGATGCTGCTGTGCCTGCTCAGCGCGCTGCGGACCCGCATTCGCAAGCTGCGCCCGCCCGCAGCCTCCCAGTAAATTCCCAGTTCGCAGTCAGCGCAACGGCGCGGCCTTGAGTGCCCACCCCCGGCTGGCTAGGCTGGGAGCTGAGACCTCAAGGTCCACCAGACTCAAGGTCCATCAGAGAGGAACAACATGTCGAAGACTGCCAAGAGCTTGAAGCAAGTTGAAAAGTCGCTGGCGAAACTCGCCAAGGCTGCCAAGGAAGAGCTGCCGAAGGAAATCCGTGGCGGCTGGAACGAGGCCGTCTCCGGTGTCAACACCGAAGCCATCAGCAAGGCCGGCGCCAACCTGATCGAGAATGTCGGCGGGAACTCCAAGGCCGCCAAGCGTGCCCGCGCCTCCGTGGAGAGTGCTGTGCAGGTCGCGCAGAAGAACCTCGGCGCCCAGGACAAGAAGTCCGGCAATGGCGGCAAGTTCCTGGTCATCTCGCTGATCATCGCCATCGTGGCCGCGGTCGTGATTTCGCAGAAGAAGAACTAGCTGTCAATCCCGAAGGCGTG
>NZ_JBLVOJ010000025.1:176647-209054 GCF_053543715.1 Glutamicibacter sp. AGC46 | reverse complement strand
CCACGCCTTCGCTGTTTTCCCGGTTCCTTCCGATCGGCCTACTTCGCCCGGGCCCGTGCGGTCTTGAGGGCCGCCGCGGCGCCGAGCAGCGCGATCACTGCACCCACCGGAATCAGCCAGAAGCTGTTCGCACCGGTGGCTGCGAGCTCTTCGCCGGCTTCCGGCTGGGCTGGCCGCGTCTCCTGCGGCGCCTGGGGCGCCTGGGACTGGCCGGCTTCCCGGGTCGGCTCCGGGACCTGTGCAGGGAATTCCCCGCTCGGCTGCGGCGACGGGTTCCGGGTTGGTTCCGCGGCTAACTCTTCGTCCTGGTCTTTGCCCTCTTCTTCGCCGGGCTCCTCGCTGGGTGCCTGGCCGGCCAGATCGAACACTTCATCCGCCGCACCGAGGTTCGCGAAGACGATCTCGCCGGTGGCCTCATCCACCGCATCGTTATCGGTCACCACGTAGACCTGGCCATCGGCTACCGCCAGCCCCTCCAGCTTCTCCTGGGTCCAGCCGCTGGTTTCCTGCAGGACCGGCAGCACATCGGCCGCCAGCTTCTTCTGCACCAGCGGCACTTCTCCTGCCTGGGCCTGCGGAAGCCGGAACTGGTAGACCGCCTTGTGCTTGGCGTCCGGCCCCACCTGGTTATCGCGCTCGATCACCGCGTAGGAGCCATCGGGCAGCGCGGTGATTTCCGACAGGCCATGCCATGCGCCTTCGGCTGCCGGGTCCAGCTGGTAGCCGTACCAGCTGAACTCGCCGGTGGACGGGAGGTATTTGCCCAGGCGGACGACGTCCTCGCCGGGCAGTTCGCGCTGCACCGCGAACACCACTTCTTCCTGCTTCCCGGACCCGGTCGCGGCGATGCCTTCCAGCCCGTGCTTGCCCAGCCCTGAAAGTGCAGGCAGCGCGATTTCTTCCTGCACCGCACCGGCCGCGTCGATGCGCACCAGCAGGTTGTCCGCCCCGGTTTCCCCTTCATGGGCGGCCCAGAATCCGCCGTCCGCGCGCGCGGCAATGCCTTCCAGATCCAGTTCGACGCTGGCCGAGGTGACCGCCATCGAGGATTCAACGGTGGCCGGGGTCCCGGTTTCCAGGGTGTAGATGCGCGGCTGGTACGCGTTGTCGCTGACCGCGAAGAGCTGCGAAGCATCGGCCGGGTTGGCCGACAGCCCGCTGAGCGCACCGAAAGGCACCGGATCGGCGGCATCCGAGGACAGCTGCGGGAACTGCGGCGCGGCGGCACCGAAGGAGTACAGGGACACCGCCGAGCGCACCTGGCCCTCATCGGTTTCCGAGGCGATGGCCAGCAGGTTGCGCCCGGGGATCGGCAAGATCCCTTCCGGGCCGTTGGTAGTCGGCAAGCTTTGCAGATAGCGCGGGCTGGATGGCTCGGACAGGTCGTACACGGCCACGAAGTTCCCGCGTTCGGCCGCGATGAATCCGTAGTCCACGCCGCCGAATTCGGCGAGGGCCAGCCCTTCGGGCTCAACGCCCTTCTTCCCTGCGCGCTGCTCCGGGAACAAGCCCTGGGATAGCGCGAGGTGCTCGAAGCTATTGCCGGCATCCCACACCACGTCGCCGCTGGCGGAATCGAAGATCGTGAATCCGCGGCTGCCGCCCTTCCAGTCGCCCTCATTGGCCGTGGCCAGATAGCGGTCCTGGATCCAGCCGATGGCATCGGGCTCGCGCGGCACGCCCTTCAGCTCCCCGCTGGGATCGAGCACGCCGTCCTTTTCGGTGTCGATCCCCGCCAGGTCCACGGTCCCGGTGCTGAAGGCATCGGTGATCTCGCCCGAGGCCAGATCCACCAGCACCACGCCGTTGTTTTCCTGGAGGGTTACCGCCAACTGGTTCTTGGCGTTGATCGTGACGTACTCGGGCTCGGGGTCTTGCGGGGTGTCCAGGCCGGCCGCTGCCAGCAGCGGCAGCGCGATCGGTTCGGTGCGGGAACCGGAGGCGAGCGGAACTTCGCGCAGCTTCCAACCTGCCGGGTCCGCGCCTTGCAAGTCCATGATGGCGATCGATCCGGCCGGGGCCTGCGGCAATCCGCCATCGCCGGCATCCTCGTCGCGTTCATTCTCGATGGCGATGCCCGCGTAGGCGCCGTCGGCGGAGACCGCAATGGAGTCCGGCTGGCCGGGCAGTGCAAAACTGTGCACCAGCGTGCGGTCGGCAATCCGCACCACATCCACGCGGCCCGAGGGCTCGCTGTAGCTGGCGGAGGTGTTCACCACCACGAACACGAACTCGCCGTAGGCGGCCACGCTGGTGGGCTCGTCCTCGGCACTGCCCAGCTGGTGCAGGCCCAGCAGGCCCAGGCCCTTCGGCTCGGCCGGGTCGGAAATGTCCAGGAAGCCGACGCTGCGCGAGAGCGCATCGGAGTAGATCAGCGTGTTGCCGTCCGCCGAAACGGTGGAGATTTCCGCGGCGGTGGCCGCGGCTGCGCCGTCGGGGTGGTTCTGGTAGACCGGGTAGGTGGCCACGCGTTCGAAGTACTCCCCCGGATCCGCGGCGGCGGCCAGCGGCGACAGGCTCGCGGCGATGACGGCGGCGGCCAGGATTCCCGGGCCCTTCTTGGTTATGCGGTGCACGTAGTTCTCCCCATGCTGGTTGCGGATGACTCCCCAAGAGTTCCAGCACCACCTAGCCAGAAGGTGAATCCACGGCAACAGGCAGCTAACCAGCAGGTGTCGGGCGTTCTCCCGCTCACATTTAGTTGAAATTGCGCAACTAAAAGCGGAGAGTGAAGCTGTACCCCAAGGAGAATCATGGAACTGCAACGCATCACTGTTCTGGGCACTGGCGTGCTCGGCGCACAAATCATCTTCCAAACCGCCTACCACGGCTTGCCCGTCATCGGCTACGACATCAGCGAGCAAGCGCTGGCCGCCGCAAGCCAGCGGCTGGATGCCCTGGTTCCGCAGTACGCCCAGTACTTCGGGAACCCGCAGAAGGCCAAAGCCGCCCGCGAGTCCATCGTGCTGAGCAGCGATCTGGCCGACGCAGTGCGCGAGGCCGACCTGGTCATCGAGGCGGTGCCCGAGAATCTGGAGATCAAGGCGCAGACCTACCGGAAGCTGGCCGTGCTGGCCTCGGAACAGGCCATATTCGCCACCAATTCATCGACCCTGCTGCCCTCGGATATCGCCGAATTCACTGGCCGCCCCGGACAATTCCTCGCCCTGCACTACGCAAACCACATCTGGTCCAACAACACCGGCGAAGTCATGGGCACACCCGCAACCACGCCCGAAGCCTACGAAGCGGTGGTCGACTTCGCCGAGCGTACCGGGCTGGTCGCGATCCGGGTGCTCAAGGAGCAGCCGGGCTACGTGCTGAACTCGCTGCTGGTCCCCTTCCTGCAGTCCGCCAGCCACCTGCTGGTCAACGGGGTCGCCGATGCGCAGACCATCGACAAGACCTGGAAGCTGGGCACCGGGGCGCCGCATGGCCCGTTCGAGATCTACGACATCGTAGGGCTGAACACCGCCTACAACATTTCCCGTGCCGGCGATGCAACCAGCCAGAAGTTCGCCGAGCTGCTCAAGACCCAGTACATCGACCAGGGCAAGCTCGGCGCCGCGTCCGGCGAGGGGTTCTACAAGTACAGCTAGCCGCCCCGGGGCGCACCTCCAGGCAGGGGTGCGCCCTCATCCCAGTCGGCCAGCGGCGGAAGGCCCTTCGGATCCGCTACTTCCAGTCCCACCACGATCCAGTCGTGGTCGAAATCCGTGCCTTCGGGAACATGCAGGGTGTCGACCACCGCGGCAGGGACAGGGCCATCTGCCAGTCCCCGCGGCGCCCCGGTCTTCGCCGCAGGCTCATGATCCCGGTACTGGATGCGCACAACCCGGGCGGCGACTGCCGCCACCGGCACCCCCGTGCCATCGAAGGTGCCGTGGTCATCAAGCACGAAGGAAATTTCCCCGCGCCCATTGCGCACCTGGGCCAGCTGCCAGCGCACTTGATCGCCTACCGAAAACGCCGGATGGCAGCAGGCATGGAGCGCTCCGTAGATTTCTACTGTGATCTGCATGTTAGGCAATCTACCCGATAGGATGATCCGGTGGCCCATATAGACGTGACAGACATCCAGTACTTCCTCTCCGACGGCACCGCGCTGCTGGGCGGGGTGACCTTCAAGGTCTCCGCCGGTTCCAAGACCGCGCTGATCGGCCCCAACGGCACCGGCAAGACGACCCTGTTCAAGATCATTTCCGGCGACCTGAAAGCCGACGAGGGCTCGATCAACCGCACCGGCAGCCTGGGGATCATGCGCCAGTTCGTCGGCCAGGTGCGCGATGAATCCACGGTGAAGGACCTGCTGCTATCCACCGCCGCTCCTGCGCTGGCTCTGGCGGCCCAGAAGGTCGCCAAGTACGAGGCGGCGATGGCCACCAGCGAGGACGAAAAAGTCCACATGCGCTACGCCGAGGCGATCATCGAATGGGGTGACGCCGGCGGCTACGAGCTGGAAACCACCTGGGACAAGGTGTGCATGGCCGCCCTGGGCGTCGAATTCGATGCCGCCTCCACCCGACTGGCCCGCACCCTTTCTGGCGGCGAGCAGAAGCGCCTGGTGCTCGAGGCCCTGTTCGAAGGCAACGACGAGCTGCTGCTGCTGGACGAACCGGATAACTACCTGGACGTGCCGGGCAAGCGCTGGCTCGAAGAGAAGATGCGCAACTCGGCCAAGACCGTTCTGTTCATCAGCCACGACCGCGAGCTGCTGAACAACGCCGCCACCCGCATCATCACCCTGGAACCGGGCCACGGCGGGGCCACCGCGTGGATCCACGGTGGCGCCTTCGGCAGCTATGTGCAGGCGCGCACCGAACGCAACGAGCGCTTCGAGGAGCTGCGCAAGCGCTGGGACGAGGAGCATGCCAAGCTCAAGGAACTGGTCAACATGTACAAGACCAAGGCCGCATTCCGCTCCGACATGGCCAACCGCTACCACGCGGCCACCACCCGGCTGGAGAAGTTCCTGGAGGCCGGCCCGCCGCAGGCGATCCCGCTGGAGCAGAACGTGCAGATGCGGCTGAAGGGCGGGCGCACCGCCAAGCGCGCGGTCGTGGCCGAAAAGCTCGAGCTGACCGGCCTGATGAAGCCCTTCAATACCGAAATCTGGTTCGGCGACCGGGTGGGCGTGCTGGGTTCGAACGGCTCGGGCAAGTCGCACTTCCTGCGCCTGCTGGCCTCCGGCGGATCCGATCCGGAGCGCGAGCACCTGCCGGTCTCCGATGTGGTGATCGCCCCGGTGGCGCATGCCGGCACGGTGAAGCTGGGAGCGCGCATCCGCCCGGGCTACTTCGCCCAGACCCACAGCCGCCCGGACCTGTTTGGCCGAACCCTGCTCGAAATCCTGCACCGCGGCGACGAGCACCGCTCCGGAATGCCGCGCGAGGCAGCGGCCGGAGCGCTGGATGGCTACGGGCTGGCAGCGCAGTCCGAGCAGAAGTTCGAATCGCTCTCCGGAGGCCAGCAGGCGCGCTTCCAGATCCTGCTGCTGCAGCTCTCGGGGGCAACCCTGCTGCTGCTCGATGAGCCCACCGACAACCTGGACCTGCACTCGGGCGAAGCCCTGGAGCGTGCCATCGACGCGTTCGAGGGCACGGTGCTGGCGGTGACCCACGACCGCTGGTTCGCCCGCGGCTTCGACCGCTTCCTGGTCTTCGGCTCCGACGGCACCGTCTACGAGTCCGACGAGCCGGTCTGGGACGAGGCCCGGGTGCAGCGCAAGCGCTAGGCTGCCTCCTGCATGGAGCGCCAGGTGCTGCGGGCTTTCCAGCAGCTGAATCCGGCGGCCGCGGCCAGCACGCAGAGGGCGGCCCAACCCGCAGCCGGCGACGTGGACCACCGCTCGTTCTGCGCGAACAGCGCCGGGATGGTGCTGCTCGGGATGCCGGCGCTGAGCATCAACCATGCGGTGGCCACAGGCACCTGGACCGGGCCGAGCCGGCGCAGCCCCAGCCCGTCGGAGAGGAACAGGCCCAGCCACATCAGCGCCCAGGCCAGCCAGATGACCGCGAACAGCGGGTCCGGGCCGATGGACAGCACGCTCTTGTAGAGCGCGATCGCGGCCACGAACGCGCTGAACCAGCCCAGCGTGGCCGGGTCGAAACCGGACAGGGTGTTGAACCCGACCAGCAGCTAGGTCATCCCGAACAGGTAGCTGGGCCAGGTGGCATTGACCAGTGCGATATCGCTGCCTGCCTGGCTGAGTATCAAGGTCGGCAACATGATCTGCAGCGCGCCGACCATCAGGTTGAGCACCGCCGCCGAGCGGGCCGGAATCCGGCCCAGCCCCACCAGCGCATTCACACTCAGAATCAGTCCTACGAATACGAGCCCCACATGGGCCATCTCATCCTCCACTCGCGAAGGGCACCCACGCCTGGCCGGTCGCCCACTGAGCTCAGTTTCAGCGCAGCCGCCGGGCCTTGGCAAGTTCGCACCGGTTCATTACTCCACGAGCTTGCCTGCCTGCGATACCTCGGTGATCAGCGCGGCCACTTCCGCAGGCACCTCGGGGATCGGCTCCCGGGTGATGCCCTCAGGCGACCAGATGAGGTTCACCTGCAAATGCGGATCGGTGTGCGGATAATCGCTGCGATTATGGCAGCCGCGGGTTTCCCGGCGCTCCAGCGCCGACTCCAAGGTGGCGCGCGCGGCCAGCACCGAGGACTTCAGGTCGAAGGCATGGCACAGATCCTGGTAGCCGGCGATGTCCGGGTGGATGCCCACCCGCGCCATCCGCGCTTCGACCTCTGCCAGCTTCTCCAGCCCCAGCTTCAGCCCCGCCTCCTCACGCACGACTCCGGCGTGCTGGGTCATGATGTCGCGGATCGCCCGCTGCAGGGACCGGACATTTTCCTGCCCATCGGCGGCCAGCAGCCGGTCCACTTCCCCGCGCGCCTTCTCGATGGCCGCCTGCGAACGCGGCTGGGCAGTGAGCGCACGCGAATACCGGGCAGCTCCCTGCCCGACGATCCGGCCGAAGACCAGCAGCTCGATCAGCGAGTTGCCGCCCAGCCGGTTGGCCCCGTGCAGGCCCGAGGAGGCTTCGCCGATCGCGTACAGGCCGGGGACCGCCGTCTCGTGGGTGAGCGGGTCCACCTGCACCCCGCCCATGGAATAGTGCGCCGTCGGGGCGATCTCGATCTTCTGCTCGGTAATGTCCAGCATCTGCTCCTCGAGCAGCGTCTGGTAGACCCGGGGCAGCCGTTCCATGATGGTGGCCCGGGGCAGGTGCGAGACATCCAGCCAGACCCCGCCCTTGGCGGTGCCGCGCCCGGCGGCGATCTCGGTGTAGGCGGCCAGGGCGACCCGGTCGCGGGTGGACAATTCCATGCGCTGGGGATCGTAGCGCTCCATGAAGCGTTCGCCCAGGGCGTTGGTCAGGATCCCGCCTTCACCGCGGGCCGCCTCGGAGACCAGGGTCCCGGCCACCGATTCGGGTTCGATGATGCCCGAGGGGTGGAATTGTACGAGCTCGGCATCGCGCAGCCGGGCACCGGCCTCCACGGCCAGGCGGAAGGCGTCGCCGGTGTTCTCGTCGCGCCGCGAGCTGCTGCGCCGCCAGATGCGGGTGTGGCCGCCGGCGGCCAGGATGACCGCGTCGGCATGGATCAGGTACCCGGTGCCGTCGTTGACGTCGAAGCCGTAGGCGCCGAAGATCCGCCCCTCGGCGACCAGCAGCTCGGTGATATAGACCGAGTCCAGGATCGGGACCTGCAGCTGCTGCGCACGGCGGACCAGGGTGCGCTGGATTTCCAGCCCGGTGTAGTCCCCAGCGAAGGCGGTGCGCCGGAATTTGTGGGCACCGAAGAAGCGCTGGGAGATCCGGCCGTCGGTTTCGCGGGCGAAGTTCATGCCGTAGCGTTCCAGGTCCTCGATGCCGCGGGCCGCGCCTTGGGCGACCACCTGCACGGTGCGCGGATCAGCCAGGTAGTAGCTTTCCTTGATGGTGTCCGCCGCGTGCTGCTGCCAGCTGTCCTCGGCGTCCATCGTGCCCAGTGCGGCGTTGATGCCGCCGGCGGCCAGCGCGGTGTGCGCGTCGTGGCGCGGGCGCTTGCCCACGGCCAGCACGTCGGTGCCCGATTCTGCCAGCTCGATGGCCGCGCGCAAGCCTGAACCACCGGTGCCGATGACCAGTACGGAGGTGGATATCTGCTGTTCGTTTCTCATGGTTTCCAGCATCGCCCCGCGCCCAGAATACGTCCAATGAATTATTGGCATGATGTTGATAGCAGTAGGCTATGCACCATGAACCTAGAGCAATTGCGCGGCTTCACCGCCATCGCCGAAGTGGGGCACTTCACCCGGGCCGCCGAGCAGCTGCACCTGGCCCAGCCATCGCTCAGCCGGCAGATCGCCACGCTGGAACAGGAACTGGGCTCCGAGCTGTTCCACCGGGCCCGCGGCAACATCACGCTCACCGCCGCCGGGCAGGCATTGCTGCCCCGTGCGCGCCGGATGCTGGCCGACGAGGAGTCCATCCGCACCGAAATGGCCGACCTGGCCGGGCTGCATCGCGGGCGGGTGCGCCTGGGCGCCCCGCCTACCCTGTGCGTGTCGCTGGTCGCCGAGGCGCTGTCCATCTTCCGCACCCGCTACCCCGGGGTGCAACTGCAGATTTTCGAAGCGGGCTCGCACAAGCTGCTGGAGCAGCTGGACGGCGGCGCACTGGATCTGGCGCTCATCGTGACCTCGGAGCATGCGGTGAACGACAACCATCTGGAGAACCTGCCGCTGCTCGAAGAGGAATTGGTGGTCATCGACGCACTGGAGCACCCGCACCTGGCTGGCCAGGAGCTTGATTTGCGCGCGTTGGCTCCGGTGCCCCAGCTGGCCTTCTCGCACAGCTACGATCTGCGCGCCAGCACCGCCTTGGCCTACAAGAACGCCGGCCTGGTGCCCAATATCGTCGTGGAAGGCGGGGAGATGGACGCGGTGCTGCGCTTCGTGCAGCGCGGGCTCGGAGTCGCCGTGGTTCCGGCGACGGTGGCGCTGGACGCTCCGGGAGTGCGCTCCATTGCCTTGCGCGAACCGCTGGCCCGCACCATCGGGCTGGCGCACCGGCGCGATGTCTCATTGACCCGAGCCGCCGCGGCCATGGCGCAGCTGCTGGCCGAAACCGCGCAGCAGCTGGCCGCCGGCCACGGGCAAATCAACTCCCTAGCTTGATCCCCAGGTGGCTGGCCATCGCCTCGGCGAGCAGGCTCAGCTGCAGCGTACTGATCCGTGCCCCGCGCAACCCGTCGACCCCCTCAGCCTGGGCGAAGTCCAGCCCTTGCAGGTCGACCTCGCGCAATTGCGCCCCGGCAGCGGTAATTTGCCCGGCCCGCGAATCGACGAAGCCCAGGCGCTGGATCTGCCCGCCCAGGTCGATCTCCTCGAATTGGCAATTGACGAAGAGCACATCGCGCACCGTTGCACCGCGCAAATTCAGCCAGCCGAATTTGCAGTTCTCGAATACCACGCCATCGAGCTGGGCCTCGGCGAAATCCGCAGACCCGAAGCGGCTGTGGGTCACCCGCACATCGTTGAGGAACGCACCAGCGGCTTGCAGGGCGGGAGCCCCGGATTGGTCCAGTTCGCACTGGATCAGCCGGGCATTGCGCAAGGCCTCGATCTGCACGGAGCTGAAACGGCATTCCTCCAGCCGCGCGCCATCGGCCGCCAGCGGCTCATCGAAATCCCTGAAGTGCAGCAGTTCAACGTAGTCATCGCCCAGATCCCCGCGGTAGCCAGGGGCCAGTTCGGGCAGGGTGAAGCGTCGGATTCTCGGTGCCAATGCGCGTCCTTAAAGTGCTTGCTTCGCAGCCAGGTTCCCGGCCACGTCATCCAGTGCCGCATCCAGGTGCGGCCAGCGGAACTCGTACCCGGTCCCCTGCAGCACCCCGGGCAGCGCCCAGCGCGACTTGAGCAGCATTTCCGGTTCCACGCGCAGCACGAACATGGCTGGTTCCAGCATCCAACGATACGCGGGCAGCCCGAATTTCGCGCCGGTGGCGCGGCGCAGCGAGGCCATCAGCGCCCGGTTGGCAACCGGGTTCGGCGAGCTGAGGTTGACCGGGCCGGTGATTTCGCGGTGGTCGATGATATGCCCGATCGCGCCGATCGCATCATCGACGTGGATCCAGCTGAAGCGCTGGTTCCCGCGCGTGCGGTGCCAGCCACTGCGTTCGGCTCCGCTCGGATCCGGGCCGATGCCGCGGTAGCGCCGATGCGCCGGCCACCAGCTATCATGCTGCGCCCCGCCCAGCCCGAGCCGTGCAACGGCAAGCAGCTTGCGCGTGGCCGGGCCGTCGCCGAGCACGATGGCCATGCGCAGGGCGACCCGGCGCGTGGGCAGCTCGCCGCGGAAGAACTCGCGTTCCCAGTTGCGCGCCACATCCACCGAGAACCCTTCGCCGATCCGGCCGTCCTCGGTGTTCGGCGCGTCCATGCTGTGCCGGTAGATGGTCGCGGTGGACGCGTTCAGCCACAGCGCCGGCGGATCAGCTGCCTGGGACACTGCCTCGTGCAGCGCGCGGGTCGTGTCCACGCGCGAGGCGAGGATCTCGTTGCGCGCCGCCTCGTGATAGCGGCAGCCGACATTCTTCCCGGCCAGATTGACCAGCAGTTCTGCACCATCGATGAGTGCCGCCAGCGCCGGGCCATCGCCCCACTGCGCATCCGCTGTACGGCCGCGGCCGATGACCGCCACCTGGTATCCAGCCCCGCGCAGCTGCGCGATCAGCCGTTCGCCAATGAACCCGCTGGCTCCTGCCACTACCGCCCGCCGTGCAGCGCTATGCATCGTTCCCCGCTCAGAAGTCGTTGATCACCAGTTTCTTCATCTTCAGCATATGCTCGAATGCGCCGGGTCGCTCCATCAGCTCGCCCATGTTCGAGGGCACGATCTGCCAGCTCACCCCGAATTTGTCGGTCAGCCAGCCGCAGGCCTCGGCTTCAGGCACCGCGGACAGCGCCTCCCAGACGCGGTCGATCTCCGCCTGGCCATCGCATGGCCATTCCAGCGAGACGCCGGGAGTGAAGGTGAAGTCCTGCGGCACGGCCGAATCCATGGCCGCAACGCAATCCTCGCCGAGCGTGAATTGGGCGTACATCAGCGCTTCGGCGGTAGCGGCTTCGGTCGGCTCCCCGTACGGGAAGGCGCTGTCCAGCTTCGCGCCGAGCACCTGGCTGTAGTACTCGATGGCCTCGACCGCGCGGTTCTGGGCCGCACCGCCGAACATCAGCGCAGGAAAGACCGAGGCGCGCGGCTCAACGGGCTCATCGGACTCCATCAGCTGCCAGGAGACACCGTACTTGTCGTTCACCCAGCCGTAGCGCGCGCTGAACGGGTAGGTGTCCAGCGGCATCAGCGCCGTGCCGCCCTCCAGCAGCGCGGCCCAGGTGGCATCGAGGGACTCGCGCTGGCCGGCGTTGAAGACCACGATGATCGAGATCGCCGGATTGGGCATGAATTCCTGGCCCGCGTTGATCAGCGTGATCTTGGTTCCCCGCACCCACAGCGAAACGGTCAGCGCCTTGCCGGCGAAGGGTTCCTGGAATTCCAGCAGGCCCTCGGTGGGATAGCGCGATTCGACTTCGGTTTTTGCCTCCGGCAGGGCGCGGGCATAGAATTCCCCCGCTTCCTCTGCAGTGCCTTGCATCCATAAATTGACGGTGAGCTTTTGCATGACGGTCCTCCTAGCTGGGCGATGCTCCAAAGCTACCCCGCAGGGCCCTCCAGCAACAGATGGGCCAGCGAACTTTCAGCCCCGATTCATCTGCTCGTCCCGCGTTGTTCGCCCGGTGAACTCGTCCATCGAGCGGTATACGCCGATAACCTTGCCGGCCACGAAATCCCAGGCCGGTCGCGGCAGCACGCCGCGCAGCAGCTGGCCCAGCTTGCTGGTCCACGGCATCAGCACCAGCGGCGTGCCGGCAAGCATCGCCCGCCACGCCCGGTCCACCACGACTTCCGGCTCCAGGATCGGGGTCAGCAGCAACGGCTTGGCGCCCGCGAACATGCCGGTGCTGATATAGGTCGGGCAAATGGTGCTCACGGCGATCTGGTCGTTGCCTTCCAGCTCCAGCCGCAGCGAATCGCTGAAGGACAGGGCCGCGGCCTGGGAGGCCGCGTAGACGCTCATATTCGGGTTGGACACCAGCGCGGCTGCCGAGGCGATGGTCAGCACCCGGCCCTTGCCCCGTCGGCCCAGCTGCGGAAGCAGGGCGTGGGTCAAGTACATCGGGGCGAGCGCGTTCACCTGCATGGCCGCGGTGATCTGCGCGGTGCTGTGCTTCGCGAAGGAGGTGCCGGTGACCACCCCGGCGTTGTTGACCAGCACGTCGATTCCCCCGCCCTCCACCGCCTTGGCGGCGTAGCGCTGGATTTGGCTCTGGTCGGCAAGGTCCACCACATGGGTCTCGACAGTGCCGTCGAGCTGGCGCAGCTCCTCGGCAGCCGCGTCGAGCTTGGCCGCGTCGATGTCCCAGATGACCACCCGTGCCGCGCCCTCGACGCAAGCCTGCCTGGCGAAAAGCAAACCCATGCCCTGCGCGGCCCCGGTGACAAGGACGTGCAAACCGGCTACCGACTGGAGAGGTGTCTTGCCCATCAGTGAACTCCTTGAGGATCAGTATGGCAACAGCCTAGCCTGTGGCGCGGATTACACTTAGCTCATTTTCATCGAGCTCGCCCAGCAAACACCGCTAGCCTTGGATCATTGGACCGACTCGTCGAAAGGACGACCGTGCGCATTGACCGCCTGGACGCGGATTTGATCGAACTGCTCACCGAATCGCCGATGCTTCCGGTGATGGAGTGCGCCCGGCGCTTGGGTGTTGCCCGCGGCACGATCAGCAGCCGGCTGGCCCGGCTCCACGAGGCCGGCGTCATCCAGGGCATCGTCCCGCGGGTCAAGCCTGCGGGGTTCGGGTACACGCTGGTCGCGTTCTGCCAGGTGGAGATCATCCAGCGCTACGGGCACGATCCGGTCGCGAGCGCATTGGAGGAATCCATCCCGGAAATCCTCGACATGTACACCGTGACCGGCAGTTCGGACTTGCAGCTGCGCGTTGTGGCCCGGACCCCCGAGGACCTGCAGGCGATTTTCAACCGCATCAACAAGGTGCCGGGTGTGGCAAGGACCTCATCCTCCTTCGCCCTGCACGAGCATTTCCAGGGAAGGACACTGCCACTGGTCGCAGCGTGCGCTAGGGCCGAGGCAGAAGTGGAAAACACTGGGCAGATTGACTAGTAAAATGGGTTGATTGGCGGCGATTGCTATGCAGCCTGCATAGAAACAGGGTTTGCGATTGCGCCGGCAGATTCATTCAACCTACAGTCGATGCTTGTGAATCGCGACACGCGAGGATATGAGCAGGGCCACCGCTGACCACGCACCACGGCTTTGTCATACGAACGATTGCCAACCTCGTGCAGCTCTGGCAGTCAGAGAGGAAACTCATGACCCTTCACCAGCGCCCCTCCTTGCAGGAAGTGCCCGCTTACAAGCAGGGCAAGCCCGCAGCCGCTGGAGCCTCCAAGCTCTCATCCAACGAATCCCCGCATAGCCCGCTGCCCTCGGTGCTGTCCAGCATCCAGGAGGGCCTGGCCACGATCCACCGCTACCCGAGCATCGCGGCGCCCGAATTGACCGGCGCCCTCAGCTCGCAGTTCGGCGTCCCGGCGGAGCACATCACCCTGGGCGCGGGCTCGGTCGAGGTCGCGGCCCAGATCATCCATGCGGTTGCCGCCGAGGGCGACGAAGTCATCTACGCGTGGCGCTCCTTCGAGGCGTATCCTTCACTGGTGCGGATCGCCGGCGCCACCCCGGTCGAGGTGCCCCTGGATGCCGATAGCCGCCACGATCTGCCCGCCATGCTGGCCGCGATCACTGATAAGACCCGATTGGTCTTCATCTGCAACCCGAACAACCCGACCGGCACGGTGGTGGAGGCCCGCGCGCTGGATGAGTTCATCAATGCCGTGCCGCGCAACGTGCTGGTCGTCGTCGACGAAGCCTACGTGCACTTCGACCGCTCGGCCGTGCGGGCCGATGGCATCGAGCTGTTCCGCAAGTACCCGCATGTGGCCGTGTTGCACACCTTCTCCAAGGCCTACGGCCTGGCTGGCCTGCGCGTCGGGTACGCCATCAGCCCGCTGGAAGTTGCCGGGAACCTGCGCAAGGTGGCCGTGCCATTTGGCGTCTCCGACTTGGCACAGCGCGCGGCGGTGGCCTCGCTGGCCGCCATCGGCGAGCTGTCGCTGCGCATCGAGGAAGTCGTCACCCAGCGCGAGCGGATGTACGAGGGCCTGGCCGCTGCCGGGTACCCGGTCGTGAAGTCGCAGGCGAACTTCGTCTGGGTGGATGCCGGAGAGTCAACCGAACAGCTTGAAGCCAAGCTCGCCGCCGGCGGTGTAGTGGTTCGCGCCTTCCCCGGAGACGGGTTGAGGATTTCCTCCGGTACCGCACACGACGTCGATCGCGTGCTCGCGGCCCTGCCCGTCCAGGAGGCCACCGCGTGAGCGCAGTCAAAGCCCCCGAGCAGCTGCATACCGGGCTGACCCGGCGCCAGATCTCCATGATGGGCCTGGGCGGCGCGATCGGCGCTGGCCTGTTCGTCGGCTCCGGCCAGGCCATTTCCATCGCTGGTCCGGCAGTGCTGGTCTCCTACCTGATCGCTGGAACCGTGATCATCGTGATCATGGCCATGCTCGCGGAGATGGTAGCCGCCAATCCGTCCTCCGGCGCGTTCTCCACCTTCGCTGGCCAAGCCATGGGGCGCAGCGCAGGGTCCACCCTGGGCTGGCTCTACTGGATCCAGCTGGTCGTGGTGATCGCGGCCGAGGCAACCGGGGCCGCGGCCATTACCGCCGGCTGGGTTCCGGCCTTCCCGCAGTGGGCATGGGTGCTCGGCTTCGTGGTGGTCCTGACCGGAGCGAATCTGCTCGGCGTAAGGAATTACGGCCGTTTCGAATACTGGTTTGCCGTGATCAAGGTGGCTGCGATCATCGCGTTCCTGGTCTTCGGCGCCTTGGTGCTGACCCGGGTGATCCCGACGCCGGAACCAGTTGGCTTCGCCAATCTGGCCGCCCATGGCGGCTTCGCCCCCGGTGGCATGGCCGGCATCGCCGCCGCAGTCCTGATCGTCATCTTCTCCTTCGGCGGTACCGAGGTGGTGTCCATCGCGGCCGCCGAGTCCAAGGACCCGGCCGGCAACATCAAGCGCGTGGTCAAGTCCGTGATGATGCGTATCCTGTTCTTCTACCTCGGCTCGATCCTGGTCATTGTCGCCCTGGTGCCCTGGAATGATCCGGCGATCGTGGACGGCCCATTTGCGGCTGCACTGGATGTCATGCACATTCCAGGCGTGGGCTTCTTGATGAACGCCGTGGTCGTGGTCGCCTTGCTTTCGGCGATGAACGCGAATATCTACGGTTCCTCGCGCATGCTGTACTCGCTGGGCCAGCGCAAGCTCGCCCCGAGCGCCGTCACCCACGTGACCGGCAAGGGCGTGCCGTCGAAGGCCGTGATCGCCTCCGTGGCCTTCTCCTTCCTGGCCGTGGGCCTGAACTGGATCTGGCCCGAGGCTGTGATGCCGATCTTGCTGAACGTGGTGGGTTCGACCATCATCTTCATCTGGGCGTTCATTGCCGTGACGCAGCTGATCCTGCGTCGCCGCGCGGACCGCGATGGCGGGCATCTGCCGTTGCGGCTGTGGGGTTTCCCGGGCCTGTCGATCGCTACGATCATCGTCCTTGCGGCGATTGTCGCCATCGCGATGACTGATCCCGCGGCGCGCACCCAGCTGCTGCTCACCGGCGGGCTGACCGCCGTGATCTGGGTGATCTCCAAGATCGCGCTGCGCGATAAGCGCGAGGAACCGGCGGACGCCTAGCTCCCGGAAGCCTAGGTCCAGCGATTGCTGGACCTAAGCTTTTCTTTTGGCCATTTCGGTGATCCAGATGGGAGCGAATGGTGAAATGCACCCGGCGGAGGTCGGGTAGTCCGCCAGCACCTGCAAGGTCTCGCCGATGGCCAGGGCACGTCGGCGCAAATGCTCATGCTCGATGCCGATGTGCGCCAGGGTCGTATTCATCGCCCACTGCAGGCGATCCGGTGCGGCGCTCATTCGGGCTTCGATCGTGTCAAGCAGCTGTTCCAGGTCCAGCAGTTCCGGGGCCTTGACTACCTGGTGGGCAGTCAGCTCCCAGCCGGCAGCCAGCTGTACCGGGTCGCTCTGGCTCATGAGCAGCAGGCGGAGCTCCTCGAGCAGCTTGGATTTCTTGACGATGTAGCTCAGGAACCATGCTTGGACCTTGGGAGTGCTGGCGCCTTGGCTCCACACCTGCAGCTGCTCCAAGGTAAAGCTCCGTGGTTTGGCGATCAGCAGCGCGACCAGCCGGGTTGCGGTTTCGCCGGTGGCCCAGAGTTCCTCGGCAAGCTCCTGGTTGCTCTTCAACGACTTGGCCAAGGCGCGGAGCTTGCCTAGATTCACGCCGAAATCATCGCCGTGCTTCTCATTGACCGCGCGGTACTTGGGGTCTTCGAACTCGGCCAGTGCCTGTTGCACTTGGGCAACTGTGCTCTGGGGTGCCAGTTCCATCTATTTTCCTCTCGCTAGTTGGGCTCAACGGGTTGGCGCAGGATCGTGCGAAGCTTTTCCGGTGCCACCCTACGAGGGTCGCCGAGGTAGATCTCGTGGTGCCTGCCAGTCATGCGCAGTCCCTGGCCGGGTATTAATTCGTGGTGCATCGCGGCCAGGATTTCGGCTTCTGCATCGTAGGGGCCAATGTGCAGCGTCTGCACGCATTGGCCTTCAGCAAGCGACTGGAACCGGATGCGCCCAGGGCAAGGCAACGGCTTCTTCGCCTGGGCGGTTTCCAGAGCCGTCGCGTAGTCGTCCTCGTTGATCCACGCCGGGACCATCAGCATCATGGTCCAGCTCCACTGTTCCTTGTCTCTCCGTTCGGTAAAGACCGCCATGTCCTCGGCCCACCACAAGCCTTCCAGCGGCGGGACGACATAGTCCTTGCCCTGCGCCTTGCTCGCGAATTTGAGTTTGTAGGCCACCGGATACAAGGTTTGCAGGGCTTGCTGGTACAAGTTGCTGGTATTCGGGTCACCTGATCCATCGAACATCAGGTAGTGCATCGCTGGCAGCTGCAGGACACGGAACTGCCCGGCCACGGACCGATAGCTGTCCAGCGACTTCTTGAAGTCGATTTTCGCCGTCAATGTCTCCCCTGGAATCTTTCCGCTCAGAACCACTTGCGCCATTTGAATACACCATATAGTGCGGCAGCAAATCCCAGCATGAGGCCGGCCGCAATCGGGTAGCCGAAGGTCCAATGCAGTTCTGGCATGTTCTCGAAGTTCATCCCGTAAATCGCTGCAATCAAGGTCGGGGCGAAGAGGATCGCTGCCCAACCGGAAATCTTCTTCATGTCCTCGTTTTGGCGCTGGGCTACGAGGGTGGAATTGACGCTCAAGATCTGCGATAGCGCATCCCGGTATTCCACGGCTTGGGTATGCGCGCGGGTGAGGTGGTCAGTGACATCCTGCAGGTAGGTTTCCAGCTCAGCGGGCACCGGGTACTTCTTGAACCCGTCGTCGAGCGATTGCACGACCTCCAGCAATGACGCGGTCGCATGCTGCATGTCGATCACTTCTTGGCTGAGGCGATAAATGCGTTCGGTGACTGCGGCATCGCCACTGAAGACTTGCCGTTCGATCTGCTCCTTGTCGATCCCCAGGCCGTGGAGCACGGGGGCGTATCCATCAACAATCGCATCAAGTATCCGGTACAGCACTGCTTCGGCGCCCAACCGGAGCAGCTCCGGGTCTTTGAGCAGCACCTGGTCCTTGCGAAGCTTGCCGTTCCTGATTGACTCGACGAATTCCTCGCCGTCTGTGCCGTCGATCCACCGGTGGTCCTGGCAGAGCACCGCCACAGCGCCTTTGCGCATCAGGATGTGGAACTCGGACAGCTCGACTTCTTCGGATTCATCGAGGTACAACGCTGAGCGAACTACCAGCAGGAGCACCTCGCCGTAGCGTTCGAGTTTAGGCCGCTGGCGGGCGTGCACGAGGTCTTCGGCCAGCACTGGATGCAGTTCCCACGCCTCGGTGAGATCGTGGATGTCAGCTTCATCTGGTGTGGGATACAAGGACAAAGCAATGCGCTGATCACCAGTCTGGCCGAACGCCAGCGCATCGGCGGCGCTGGTTCCTTCCGGAGCAGTCGCTACGGTGCCATCGTCAATATAGCGGACGGTCATTGACGTATGAGACGAATTCTGGGTACCGAAGAATGGTCGGGCATCCGCGGCCCGGCGTTGAACACGTGACATTTTTGCTCCTGAATGATCTTCGTTCATTCAAGTATCGCAACTCCGGCGAGAATATCGGCGCTGAAACGGTCCTCCGCTCGTCGGCGGCTGAATCTTGCTAGGGGGATCTCAAGGTTCGACGATTTCTACGTCCAGCTCCCCCGCGCGCCACTTCGCTGTCGTTTCATCCGCCAACGCTTCAGCTTCCAATGCCTCTGCGGGAGTCATGAAATACGTATTGATCCGCAATTTCTGTTCCGGATCCAATTCTGGTGAAAGCAATACCATCGGCCTGCTCTCCGGAATCTTCACCGCGTGGAACAACCCGCAATGCCGGGCAGTGTGGTGTATCAGGCAATTCAACCCGGCAGACTTGATATCCGTTCGTCCACCCTTTTCCCACGCGTCCAGATGATCAATTTCGCACCGTTCTACGGGCATGCTGCATCCAGGATAGGAACAGCCCCGGTAGGCGGCTCGGATCGCACGGCGCTGGGACTTCGAATACAGTCGTTGCGTCCGGCCTAAATCGAGGGGCAGGCTCTGGCCATTGAGCACTACCGGATACACTCCGGCATTGCACAGCGCAGTTCTGACTTCACCAGCAGACAAGGACATCCCACTGCTGGTGACCGCGAAGTCTTGTGCTTGCTCTTGCATCTTGTCCCAATTCAGAATGATGCTCACCTGCGGTGCGACCAACCCAGCACGTTGACCCGGCGGGTCACTGGTGCTCGTCCTGTCACTCATCAGCATTGCCATGAATCCAACTAAACGGCGTCGCTCGGGCTTCAAATCCTCCCATGGAGTGACTGCACCATTGGTAGCTGATTCAGTATTACGTTCTTCAGGATCCCCCGGCCGGCAACATTCTTCCTCGTCATCCGAGGTCTCCGAAACTTGTTCGTTGTTGTCTGCCGGCGGACTATCGTCTTCGGTTTCTTCGTCCGCCACCGGATCGTCTTTTGCCCAGTCCGGTTTGGACTCCGCATCGTCCCAACCGGAGTCCTGCTGACCCGTGAATTGAGCCTCGGCGTCTTTCAAGCCGTCCCTGTTCCCGGCCACGGTGGCAGGATTGTCCAGTTGCGCGAAGTAGGCCTCGATATACGCCGCCTGGGAGGGCAACACACGAAGCGTATACTCGATCAGGCCCTGGCGCATGCCCTTCTTGAAGATGCCAATGCGCTCCAGCAGAGCTTTCAGCGGGCGTTTGCCGGCTTTCACCTGAGCCACCAAGTCATTGATGTGCTTACGAGCCGATTTGGGTTCTGAGCGCAGGAAAGCGACTGATTCTGCTTCCAATCGCGCTTTCTCCGCCTGGCCGGTTTCATCGTCGCCGAAATCATTACGTGCCGAATGCAGCTTCAAGGCCGTAGAAGCTACCAATCGCGGGTCCACATTCGGGGCTTCGAATTGCACGGCTAGCTCCGGGAGCCACGGCTCTACCGGTTGCCCTGCTTGATCGACACCACCTAGCAGGCAGTCGGCTTGGACTAGCCGAGTTCCTGCAGTGCCGCGCGGAATATTCAGCCAGTCGGTCATCATGCCTTTGGCGTCTTTGAAATGGGTGCGCCCGGTAGTGGCATGTCCTTCGGCGGCTTCAAGTTGTTCCAGCGTGGGATCGACACCAGCATCGCTGATCGCTTGGAAGGAGGCCTGATCAAGTTTGTGTGCACCGGTGCGGCGTATGGCATGAGCTGCGTGGATCTGTGCCCGACTGAGCTTTTGGTTGATTTCCTCGACATACAGCGCGAATATCGCAGCGTGGCCGGCCGGTACGTCGCCGGACAGGATCGAAGTAGCCAAGGCGATTAGCTTGCCCGCCTCGACCAGATTCGATAGTGCTTGTGCCGTCACTGTGCTCATGGGATACAGCATGCCGTGGGCATCGCGGGCACCGGCGGTGGGCAACACGGTTTGTGGAAAACAAAAAATCCTGAAATCTCGGACAAACCGAAATTTCAGGATTTTAATTTGTGGAGGTAAGGGGATTCGAACCCCTGACCTTCTGCATGCCATGCAGACGCGCTACCAACTGCGCCATACCCCCAAAAGGATTGCTGCCCTGATCAGGCAACTCCATAATCATAGATGACTACCTGATCAGGATGCAAATTGAGGGTTACTTCTGGTTTTCAGAAAGTTCCTCAGGCAGCTCGATGACTGGGCAGTCGGCCCACAGGCGTTCGAGCGCGTAGAAGATGCGGTCTTCCTGGTGCTGAACGTGGACGACTACGTCGCCGTAGTCCAGCAGGACCCAGCGGCCCTGGCCGAAGCCTTCACGGCGAATCGGACGCATGCTGTACTCGTCGAGCACCTCAGCGACGATTTCATCGACGATTGCGTTCACCTGAGGTTCTGATCCACCAGAGACAATCAAGAAAGCGTCGGTGACGCCCAAGCGGTCGGCAACGTCCAGCGCGACCATGTTTTCTGCCATCTTCTCGGAAGCCGCGTGCGCGGCAACTTTCACGAGGGCAATTGATTCTGCGTGTGCTCCCATAGAGTGGAGTGTCTCCTTATAGAGGTGTAGATCGAGAACCTAATTGTCCTACGAAAACTAGTTGCCAAGCAACATGATCAAGCCAGCAATCAATGCTGCACCGCCCACGCTGAGGGCGACGATCATCGCGATCAGCATGTTATTGGCGCGGCGGAGGCCGTGCGCCTGCACGTCAAGTGGCTGCAATCCCTGTGCATTGACCGCATCGATGCGTGGCATGTCAACGTCCGGGGCCGGTTGGGCCGTATGGGTTTCAGCCTTCTGATCCGCCGGCGCCTTTGGCGCAGGCTTAGCGGCTGGTTTTGCAACTGGCTTGGCTGCAGGCTTGGCCGGTGCCTTGGCCGCAGGCTTGGCGGGGGCCTTCGCTGCGGGTTTGGGCGCCGGCTTGGCCATAGGCTTCTTGGCTGCTGGTGCCGCTTCGTCCTTCTTGGAGCTGAGCTTGCCGCCGGCGTTGAAGTCCAGCGAAACACTCTGGGTCTTGGGCCCTTGCACGCCGGTTTTGGCGATGCGGTCCTCGACCTCGCGAATGTTGCCCATGGCGCCGGTGAAAGGATCGGAGGCCTTGTCGTCCTTGCCCTGGTTGGCATTCTGGATGCGCAGGCGTTCACGTTCCGCGGCACGGCGGGAAATGATGGCCGCGCGGGCTGCCATTTCACGCTGGTGGGCGAGCACTTCGAGATCGATCTCGGAGTCGTCCTCCCCCAGCAGGTTTGGATCGACCGGGGTCTTCGGCGCGTGGGCACGGCGGGCGGCTAGCGCCTGCTCGACGCTCATGACCGTAGTCTCCGGGGCGTCTTCCTTGGGCGCAGGCTTCTTGGCGGCCGGGGCCTTCGACTCGGCCTTGCCCTGGTCTGCCAGCGCCTGGAGGCGCAGTTGACGGCGGGTCAGCGGCTTAGGTTCCTCCGCGGGGGCGACCGTTGGAATATTAGTGGTCAGCGCGCCGACCTCTTCTTCCAGTCGACGACGCTCGCGCAAGGCCTCGCGGTCACGGGCACGGCGCAACGACGCCCGTTCACCCAGGGACTCTTCGGACTGTGGTGCGCTAGCTGGCTCAGCTGCAGGCTTTGCGCTGGGAGCCTTGGCTGGGGCTCCAGCCGGCTTGGCCGCTTCTGGCTTGGCACCTGCGGCCTTGGCGGCTGGCTTGGCCGGCTGCGGCTTGGCTGGAGCTGATTTTGCCGGCTCTGGCTTGGGTGCAGGCTTAGCCGGCTGCGGCTTGGCTGGAGCTGGTTTTGCTGGCTCTGCCTTGGGTGCCGGCTTGGCCTTTGGGGTCGCGTCAGATTTCGCTGGCTTCGCCGAATCCTCGGCTTTTTCCGCGCTTTTCGACGCGTGCTCCTTGGCTGCCTGCTCGGCCTTGCTGTTGGCCAGCAAAGCTTCCATCTCAGCACGTCGTTTTTCGCGCAGAGCTCGCCTGCTTGAAACCGGCTGCGAGTTATCGCTCATCCTGATACTTCTCCCGACCGCATAGACAAATACCGTCACCCTTACCTAGAGATTATGCCGTGCTACCCCACCTTATGTGAGGTTACGACTCGGTATACAGCCCATATTTTGCAATGTACTGCACCACACCGTCCGGCACAAGATACCAAACCGGCTTGTCGGCGGCGACACGCTCCCGGCAATCGGTAGAGGAAATTGCCAGTGCCGGAATTTCCAATTGCGAGACATTGTCGCGACCCACATCCGCGATGACATAGCCAGGGCGGCTCACGCCAACGAAGTGGGCGAGGTCGAAGACCTGGTCGATGTCGCGCCAGCTCATGATCTGGCTCATCGCGTCGGCACCGGTAATGAAGAAGAGCTCCGCATCCGGGCGCAAGGCGCGCAGATCGAGCAAGGTGTCACGCGTGTAGGTGGCGCCTTCGCGGTCGACGTCGACCCGGCTTACGGTGAAGCGCGGGTTCGACGCGGTGGCGATCACGGTCATCAGGTAGCGGTGCTCAGCGCTGGTGACCTGGCGATCGGCCTTCTGCCAAGGCTGGCCGGTGGGCACGAAAACGACCTCATCCAGGCCGTACTCGGCGGCTACCTCGCTGGCAGCGACCAAGTGGCCATTGTGGATGGGGTCAAAAGTACCGCCCATCACGCCGAGGCGCAATGGGCGGTCTTGAGGCTTTTGCTCTGCCAAGACTAGTGGCTATGTGGTACGTGAGTCTTGAACTGGCGGTGGGTGTCCTCTGGTTCAGGCTTTGCTTCGTGGCGGTTGCCTACGTTGGTGTAGGAAACGGTAATCAGCAGCAGGACCATCAGTGCTGCGAAGATGCCCCCACCGACGATCACAGCGAAAGTGTGAGGATCCATGCCGGTGGAAGCGGCTTCCGAAGCCAAAATCAGCGCGTTCAAGATAATTCTCCAGTCGTTTTCACGAGTTCGCTAAGCCAGCAACCTGGGCGGCTGGATCAGTAGCTCGAAAAGTAACGGTACGTTTCTTCTACATCGTACCGAAAAGGGCGGTCAGAAACTATTTGCGAATGTGCCCGTCGCCCTGGACGATCCACTTGGTCGTGGTCAGTTCGGCCAGGCCCATCGGGCCGCGAGCGTGCATCTTCTGGGTCGAGATGCCTACTTCTGCGCCCAGGCCCAGCTGCCCGCCGTCGGTGAACCGGGTCGAGGCGTTGACAATCACCGCAGCCGAGTCGATCTCCGCCACGAACTGCTCGGAAGCAGCCAGCGTGGAGGTGATGATCGCCTCGGTATGGCCGGTGGAGTAGGCGCGGATGTGCTCCAGGGCCTGGTCCATGCCATCGACGACCTTCACCGCGATATCCAGGTCCAGGTACTCGTTGCGCCAGTCATCCTCCCCCGCCGGGATGGTCGGCACCTGCGGAACCAGCGCGGCGGCACGGTCGTCCGTGTGCAATCTCACGCCGGCTGCGGCCAGGGCCTGCAGCACTGCCGGGGCCACAGCGGCATCCTTGTGGACCAGCAGGGTCTCCACGGTGTTGCAGACGCTGGGGCGGTGGGTTTTCGCGTTGAGCAGGATATCGACGGCCATTTCCTCGTCGGCGCTCGCGTCGAGGAAGATGTGCACATTGCCTTCGCCGGTTTCGATTACCGGGACCTTGGCGGTGGTGACCACGCGCTGGATCAGCTCGCGGCCGCCACGCGGGATGAGCACGTCGATCTTTCCGCGCGCGCCCATCATGGCGTCGGCACCGGCGCGGCCGAATTCGTCGACCGAGATCACGATGTCGCGGGGCAGGGAGACGGACTCCAGCGCGTCGCGGATCACCGCGACCAGCGCCTGGTTGGAGTTCAGCGCCGCCGAACCGCCACGCAGCAGCACCGAGTTGCCGCTCTTGAGCGCCAGGCCGGCGATGTCCACGGTGACGTTCGGACGCGCTTCGTAGATGGTGCCGATGACGCCCAGCGGGACGTTGACCTGGCGCATGCGCAGGCCGTTGGGCAGGGTTTCCCCGCGCACCACGCGACCGACCGGGTCGGGCAGGCCAGCGAGTTCATGCAGCGCGGAAATCAGGCCGTCGATGCGCTTGCCATCGAGCTTCAACCGGTCCAGCAGGGCCTCGGAGGTGCCATTGGCGCGGCCGGCAGCCAGGTCCTGCTCGTTGGCGCGCAGGATCATCGCACGGTTCTGGTCGATGCGCGAAGCCATGGCCGCGAGGGCGCGGTCCTTCCAGTCGCGGTTGGCGCGCTTGAGGATCCGTGCGGCGCGGCGTGCACGGTCGGCCAGCTGGTGGACCGAGGTGGTGACGTCGGTGGTCGTTTCTTCGGTGTTTACGGCATCCATACTCATGCTCCTCATTCTAGAAAATGGGTTCGATCAAAGCTAGGTCGTCAACATGCACTACTGATCTGTCGTAACCTTCGCCCAGCTCTTCAACCAGATCCGTGGTGTTGTGTCCGAGCATCTCGGGCAGTTCATGGGAGCTGAAGTTCACCAGCCCGCGAGCGAAGGGGGTTCCTTCCGCGTCGCAGATCTCTACGGCGTCGCCAGCCTCGAATTCCCCGCGGACGGCGGTAATGCCGGCTGCCAGCAGCGAGTTGGTTCCCTTTTCGATGGCCTTGACTGCGCCGGCATCCAGGATCAGCTTGCCTTCGATGGAAGCCAGATAGGCCAGCCAGACGTCGCGGGCCGAACGGCGGGAGTTGCGGGCGGCGAACCAGGTGCCTACATCCTGTCCGCGCAGCGCCTTGGCGGCATTGTCGGTGCTGGTCACCAGGGTAGGAATGCCCGCCGAGGAGCTCAGGGTCG
Organism: Glutamicibacter sp. AGC46; assembly: GCF_053543715.1. Classification (NCBI taxonomy): domain Bacteria; kingdom Bacillati; phylum Actinomycetota; class Actinomycetes; order Micrococcales; family Micrococcaceae; genus Glutamicibacter; species Glutamicibacter sp. AGC46. Next base: position 184,016 of record NZ_JBLVOJ010000025.1, on the reverse strand, counting down.
CGGCATCGACCTTGGTGATCATGCCGCCGGTGCCGACTCCGGCTGCCCCCGGGGTGCCCAGGTCCACCGCTTCGAGTTCGTCGGGGTGCTCGATGGTGGTGATGCGGCTGCCGCCGTCATCAGGGTGCGCGTCGTAGACCGAGTCCACGTCGGAGAAGAGCAGCAGCGCGTCGGCCTTGACCAGGTGGGCCACCAGCGAGGCGAGGCGGTCGTTGTCGCCGAAGCGGATTTCGCGGGTGGCGACCGCGTCATTTTCGTTCACGATGGGCAGCACGCCCAGGTTCAGCAAGCGAACCAGGGAGCGCAGCGCGTTGGTGTAGGAAGAGCGGCGCATCAGGTCGTCGGCGGTGAGCAGCACCTGGCCTACGCGCTGGTCGTACTCATCGAAAAGCTGGGTGTACTGCGCCAGCAGCAGACCCTGGCCAACGGCCGCCGCGGCCTGCTGGGTGGCAAGGTCCTTGGGACGCTTGGCCAACCCGAGCGGGGCCAGACCGGCGGCAATGGCACCTGAGGATACAAGAATGACCTCGGTACCGTTGTTGACAGTTTCAGCGAGAGTGTCCACCAGGAACTTCAACCGCTCGTGGGATATCCCGCCGCTGACCGTGGTCAGCGAGCTGGATCCAACTTTGACCACTAAGCGCTTGGCTTGAGGCAGTTGGTGGGGCGAGGTAATGGCTGAAATTGTTTTGGTGGCACTTTCACTCATACTTTAATTTTCCTCCTGGGTTGCCTTTGGTTCCGCAGTCTTTCGTCCGTACTTGGAGTCAACCGATTCGGTCCAGACGCCGGCCTTGCGTTCGGCTTCCAGCTCGGCGCGAGCCGATGCCTTGGCCGCCCGGCGCTCTTCGTGCTCGGCACGCTTTTCCTCGCGGGTCTTGCGATCGCCGCGATCCTCGAGGCGGATGTCCTCGCCGCGTCGGCTGCCACCGAGCAGTTCGGCGCCAGCTGCCATAGTTGGCTCCCAATCGAAGACCACTGCGTTGTCCTCGGCGCCGATGATTACCGCGTCCCCTGGCTTGGCACCGGCCTTGAACAGCTGGTTTTCGACGCCCAGCTTGGCCAGGCGGTCAGCCAGGTAGCCGACAGCTTCATCGTTGCGGAAATCGGTCTGCATAATCCAGCGTTCCGGCTTTTCACCGATAACTCGCCACATTGGCTCAAAGTTCTGCTCCTCGCGGCGGATGGTGAACTCGGCACGCTTGGTGGTACGTGGACGAATCACAGGCACCTCGACTACTGGAGCTTCAACAACCTGTTCAGCGCGTGCCTGCTCTACCAATTCAGCCATAGCGAAGGACAGATCACGCAATCCGTTACGCGAGAGCGCGGAGATCTCGAAGACGCGGTAACCGCGTTTTTCCAACTCAGGGCGCACGAATTCAGCCATGTCGGCACCGTCTGGCATGTCAACCTTATTAAGTGCGATCAGCTTCGGGCGCTCGATCAGCGGCACGATGGTGCCGTCGGTACCGGCGAAGGTGGAGTCGGCTTCGTAGTTGGCCAGCTCTGCTTCGATGATGTCCAGGTCGCTGATTGGGTCGCGGTCCGCTTCCAGCGAGGCGCAGTCCAGCACGTGCACGATGGCGGCACAGCGCTCAACGTGGCGCAGGAACTCGTGGCCCAGCCCCTTGCCTTCGGAGGCTCCAGGGATCAGGCCAGGCACGTCGGCGACAGTGAAGCGGGTTTCGCCTGCTTCGACGACACCCAGGTTGGGCACCAGGGTGGTGAACGGGTAGTCGGCGATCTTCGGGCGTGCCGCGGACACGGCGGCGATCAGCGAGGATTTGCCGGCCGATGGGTAGCCCACCAGCGCGATATCCGCCATGGACTTCAGTTCCAGGACAATATCCTGGCCGGTTCCGGGAATGCCCAGCAACGCGAAGCCCGGGGCCTTGCGCTTGTCCGAGGCGATGGACGCATTGCCCAGGCCGCCCATGCCGCCTATTGCGGCGATGTATTCATCGCCCGGCTTGACCAGGTCGCCGAGGATGTCGCCGTCCTTGGTCTTGATGACGGTGCCGGCAGGTACGCCCAGGACCAGGTCCTCGCCGCTCTTGCCCGGGTGCAGACCGCCCTTGCCCGGCTCGCCGTTGCCGGCCTTGCGGTGCGGCAGGTGGTGGAAGTCCAGCAGCGTGGTGACCTGGGGGTCGACGCGCAGGATGATGTCTCCGCCCTTGCCGCCGTTGCCGCCGTCGGGACCGCCAAGCGGCTTGAATTTCTCACGCTTGATGGACACACAACCGTGGCCACCATTACCTGCGGTGACATGAAGGGTTACGCGATCAACGAATGCAGCCACGGGGCCATCTTCTCCTAGTACGGGGTTGCGAGGGATACTCGCTTAAAAGTCTAACTATGCACGCAAGGGGCGGACCGAAATCGGCCCACCCCTTGTGTACTAAAAAATTTGCCTGTTGCCTGAATTAGGCAGCAGCCACAATGTTCACCACGCGGCGACCACGACGGGTGCCGAACTCGACTGCGCCAGCAGCCAATGCGAACAGGGTGTCATCCTTGCCACGGCCTACGCCGGCGCCTGGGTGGAAGTGGGTGCCACGCTGGCGAACGATGATTTCGCCTGCCTTGACTTCCTGTCCACCATAGCGCTTTACGCCTAGGTACTGTGCGTTGGAATCGCGACCGTTGCGAGTGGAACTCGCACCTTTCTTATGTGCCATGCCTTTTAGCCTCTTTCGCTACAAAAATGGATTCTACGATTGCCTGAATTAGGCGATCGAGGTGACCTTGACCTTGGTCAGAGCGGCACGGAAGCCCTGGCGCTTCTTGTAACCGGTCTTGTTCTTGTACTTCTGGATTACGATCTTCTCGCCGCGAAGGTTTTCTACAACCTCAGCGGTGACCGTGACCTTAGCCAGATCGGCAGCTGCGGAAGTTACCTTCTCGCCATCTACCAACAGCAAAGCTGGAAGCTCGATGGAGCTGCCTGGGGCAGCCTGAAGACGGTCAACGGTGATGAGGTCTCCAACGGAAACCTTCTCCTGGTGGCCGCCTGCGCGGACAATTGCGTACACCACGTGGGTACTCACTTCTACTCGACGTTTATTGTCTTACCGGCGCAGATATCGACCCGAACACCCACAAAGTGGATGCGATCCCGGGGATCTCATGCGCTTGTGCCTTGACGCCGAGCGGACCAAAAGTCCGTGATCTTGGCGTTTAGCACCGATCAACTAGATTACGCTAGTCCACACCGCTGGAGCAAATACAAACTGCCCCAGCGAGGGAAGCGTGATCAAGTTCATCTATTTCAGTTCGCGTACTGGAACACCCACACCGAGCATTACCGGTTGCCCGGCAGGCTCAGCTGGCTTATCTTTCTGCGAACCGGAGGCATCCATCTGAACTACCGAACCGGTAGCGGCGGATACCTCTGCCACGAGAACCTCTGCAGTCGCATCGCCCTGGACCGAGGTGGCCCGACGACTGCGACGCTTTGGCTTCGTGGAATTCTGTGGGGCTGCCGCGGTGGCGGCAACTGGGACGGAAGCCGCGGGGCTGCTGGACTCAGCAGGCGCGCTGGCAGCAGGCATGGCCAGGCCGGTGAGCACCGGCTGGTCCTGCTGTGCCGCTTCCTGCGGACGCGAAGCACGGCGTGAACGCTTGCGCGGCTGGTCCTCGGACGTCGAGGCGGCAACAGGTTCAGGAGCAGCCTGCTGTTCCTGGTTGGCCTGAGCTTCCTCGTTGCCCGAAGCGTTTTCCTCGGACTGGTTGCGTCCGCGTCCACGGGAGCGTGAACGGCGGCGCGGCTTGCGGCTGCCGTCCTGCTCGTCGCTGGACTCATCCTGGCCCGGCAACGCTGCTTCCAGCGCTTCCAGGGTAACCGAGGCCTCGGTGCCCTGCGCAGACGCCGCGGACTTGGCCACAGGAATCTGTTCGCCCTCGATGCTCACTGCGTTTTCAGCAGCGGCATCCAGGTGCGAAGCGGCGGCAATGCTGGCCAGGGCGTTGCGCGTGGCTTCGTCCTTCTCCCCTGCTGCCGGCTCCTGCTTCTCAACTGGCTTCTGCTCGTCCTTCTCGCCGCCACGACGGCGGCGGAAGTTGCGGCTTGGCTTGTCGTTGAACTTCTTGCTGTGCGCTTCGCCCTGCGAGTTGAAGGTCTTGCGCGATTCAACTGGCTCTTCGTGGGTGATGAAGCCAGCACCTGCACAGTGCTCGCACTCTTCACCGAAGACTTCGAGCAGGCCGGTGCCCATGCGCTTGCGCGTCATCTGGACCAGACCCAGCGAGGTCACTTCAGCAACCTGGTGCTTGGTCCGGTCGCGGCCCAGGCACTCCACCAGGCGGCGCAGCACCAGATCGCGGTTGGATTCCAGGACCATGTCGATGAAGTCGATGACGATGATGCCGCCGATGTCACGCAGGCGCAGCTGGCGGACCACTTCTTCGGCCGCTTCCAGGTTGTTCTTGGTCACGGTCTCTTCGAGGTTGCCGCCCGAACCAGTGAATTTACCAGTGTTCACGTCGATGACGGTCATCGCTTCGGTGCGGTCGATGACCAGCGAACCACCCGAAGGCAGGAAGACCTTGCGGTCCAGCGCCTTGGCGATCTGCTCGTCCACACGGAAGTTGGCGAAGATGTCCTCTTCGGCTTCCCACTTCTCCAGGCGGCCCATCAGATCCGGTGCCACGTACATGACGTAGGCCTCGATGGTGTCCCAGGCGTGGTCACCGGAGACGATCAGCTTGGTGAAGTCCTCGTTGAAGACGTCGCGGACCACCTTGATGGTCAGATCGGGTTCCGAGTACAGCAGTTCCGGAGCCAGGGTCTTGGTGGAGTTGGCCTGCTCTTCGATGCCTTCCCACTGCGCACGCAGCCGGTTGATATCGTTGGTCAGTTCTTCCTCGGAAGCGCCTTCGGCGGCGGTGCGCACGATGACGCCCGCGTTTTCCGGCAGGTGGTCCTTCAGGATCTTCTTCAGGCGCTGGCGTTCGACATCAGGGAGCTTGCGCGAGATGCCGGTCATCGAACCACCTGGCACGTAGACCAGGTAGCGGCCAGGCAGGGAGATCTGGCTGGTCAGCCGGGCGCCCTTGTGGCCTACCGGGTCCTTGGTGACCTGTACCAGGACCGAGTCGCCAGCCTTCAGGGCGTTCTCAATGCGGCGCGGCGCGCCTTCGAGAGCGGCTACGTCCCAGTTCACTTCGCCTGCGTACAGCACGGCGTTGCGGCCGCGGCCGATATCCACGAAAGCAGCTTCCATGGATGGCAGCACATTCTGCACCTTGCCGACGTACACGTTGCCGATCAGCGAATCCTGCTGGGTCTTGGAGACGAAGTGCTCTGCAAGCACTCCATCTTCCAGTACGCCGATCTGGATGCGGTCCTCGCGCTGGCGCACGATCATCTTGCGCTCGACGGATTCGCGGCGGGCCAGGAACTCGGCCTCGGTGATCACCTGGCGGCGGCGACCGGTTTCGCGTGATTCGCGGCGGCGCTGGCGCTTGGCTTCCAATCGGGTGGAACCGCGCACCGAAGCGACCTTGTCGTTGACCGAGCTGTGGCTTTCGATGCTGCCACGCGGGGCGCGCACACGGGTAACGGTGTTCGGCGGATCATCCTGCGAGCCGCCCTCAAGTTCCAGATCCACTTCCCCGCGGCGACGGCGGCGGCGGCGGCGCGAAGTCACGTCGTCGGCATCGGCGTCTGCCTCGGGATCTGCGGCAGCTGCGCGGCGAGCAGGTTCCTGCTTCTTCGCAACAGCCTGGGCCAGAACAGCCTGAGCTGTTTCCGGCACGGCGAAAGGATTCAAGATCATGGTGCTGCCGTGTTCGGCCAGCAGCATGCCGGTCTGGTCAACGTCGTTCGCTTCCTCAACCGGTGCAACTTCCTGCTCGGCCGGGGCAGCGATTTCAGCGCTCTGCTCCTGGACGTCTTCCTGCTTGTCCTGGACGTCTTCCTGCTTGGCCGCGGCGACCTCTACGGCCTCGTCATTCGCGGTATTGCGCACTGCCTGCGCCCGGCGTTCGGCCTGGCGGCTGGCCCGCTTGGTGGAATCAGGGGTGGAAATCTGGGTGCGGCGGGTGGCCCGCCAGCGGTATGGGCTTTCCTCGACGCCGGCAGCGGCATTGAGTTCGGCCAGGGTCATGGCGCGACGCAGTGGTCGCGCGGGTGTGGTTGAAACACTGGTACGGCGGGCTCGTGTTGAACGGTTGCCCCGCTTATTACCTTGCGTTCCGCCCTTTCGTTGATTTGCTGCGCTCATTTAAATTCGCGTACTCCTACTATGTCCCGCTCGGGCATCCTCCACAGACGGCGCCGTTGCTGAAACTACAATCATCACGTGTCGCTTGGCCTACTTATCTTCCAGTAGTCCGGACACAAAAGCTCGCTATTTTCCGCGGGTTCGACGCTGGTCCAAATTTCTGAACCAGGCGCAAATCCTGCGGATCAACGTGGCCTAAGAAAACCGGCTGCTTTCCTTTGCAGCCCTACGATCCGCGGTATTCCCCCGGGAGGCGCACATATTGGGCACTCAACCGAAGCGATGCATCGCCTGTCGATCTGTTGTTTCAAAAGTCTATCGTCGGGTTGAAAGCAGACTGTGGATCCGCGAACAACCATTCCCATTCTCTCATATTTCGTTCACGCCTTGTTCATTGCTTCTCACCAGATGCACAGAAATGCTTCCTAGGATGAAAAAGGCCTTGGCGGAATAACCCGCTTTCCTATGAACTTATGGAATAGTCAAAACATGGTTTCATCACAAGAAAATAGCCACGGCTCGGGCGTGTTGCCCTGGTGGGCTAAGGAACGCGGCTTCGGGCTGTTCATCATCGTTACGGGATTGATCTCTTGGTTCGCCGCCGGAATCCTGGTCCTGGAACGCTTGGAGTTGTACAAGAACCCCGACTACATCACCAGTTGCGACGTCAATCCCTGGATCTCCTGTGGCACCGTGATGAAATCCGAGCAGGCAGGAATCTTCGGATTCCCCAATCCCTTCTTCGGGATCGTTTGCTTCGCTGTTGTTATCGCCATCGGCTTCGCCCTGCTGGCCGGCGCAACAAACCTGAAGCGCTGGTTCTGGCTGTGCTTCCAGCTGGGCATCACCGCCGCTATGGGCTTGGTGATCTGGTTCTGGTCCCAGGCCCTGTATGAAATCAACGCCCTGTGCCCTTACTGCATGGTCGTGTGGGCCATGACGATTCCCTTGTTCGTGTTCACGACCGCACGCAATGTGCTTACCGGCGTGATTCCTGCTGGAGCCGGCGTGAAGAAGTTCTTCGCCGAGTGGAGCTGGATCATTACCGCCGTCATCTGGGCGCTCGTTGCCGCATCGGTCGTCCTGCGTTTCCCGCTCGCCTTCTTCGGCTAGAGCCCGGCTTCCATGCCCACCTGCGGGGG
>NZ_JBLVOJ010000025.1:175756-176606 GCF_053543715.1 Glutamicibacter sp. AGC46 | reverse complement strand
GCGGCCCCGCAGTGCTGTTCCTGGCGCTCCCCCCACCCCGCCGCCAACCAGGTCGGCCGGCCTTGTGCCACTGCTTGTTGCACCCCGGCGCGCCACCGGCGCCAAGACATCCCGCTTCGGCCTCCGATCCGCGTCAAAACGTCCATCGGCAAGGCCGGAAAGGGTTCGCCGTCAACGATCTTCCGGATACTGTCCAGCTAGACCCGGTAGATTAGAAGCATGGCAAGTGACATATGGAACACAGAAAATGCCCAGGACTACGGAATCAACCTGCTGATTTCCGAACACCTTCGGCTCCGTGAACTACAAGAGGAAGATCTTGCGTTCCTCACCCAATGGTGGAATAGCCCAGAATTCATGGCCCTGCAGGGCAACCTGGTACTTCCCCACCCGATCACCGAAGCCGCAGAACTCTTCAAGTCGCGCAGCGTCAACCGTGGCACTACCGACGGCGTGGGACTTTCCATCACGCTTCCCGACGACACGCTGATCGGGCACACCGCTTTGTACGACTACAACGCGCCGGCCCGTTCCGCCGAATTGATGATCATGATCGGTGGTTCAAATGTGGGCCAAGGCTATGGCACCATGGCCACCAAGATGATCATCGACTACGGCTTCCGCGAGATGGGCTTGAACCGCATCGGCTTGAACGCCTGGGCGTACAACGAGCGCGCACTGCGCACCTTCAACCGCGCAGGGTTCCGCGAAGAGGGCCGAGTGCGCCAGGCTGGATTCCACGATGGGTCGTTCCACGACAAGATCATCATGGGCCTGCTGGCCAAGGAGTACTTCAACGCCAAGTAGTCCGCACAGGCAGAGAACGAGACCTTAACAGAGCTGGGGGGGG
>NZ_JBLVOJ010000025.1:128877-175730 GCF_053543715.1 Glutamicibacter sp. AGC46 | reverse complement strand
CCCCCCCCAGCTCTGCTGCGTCAGTTCACTTCTGGACCAGACCCGCATAATCGGTCTGATAGCCCGTCACCGGCTGGTGAGGGATTTCCTCCCAGCGTTCTGGATCTTCTTGTTGGACTTCGCCCGATGCCATTCCGAGCAGCAATTCCTTGAGCACAAGAACATTTTGGCGAATCAACTTGCCGCGGGACTTCTGCCCGAGGCTTCCGTCACTGCTATTTCCACTGGTTTCAAAGAAGACCACCGGGTTTCGATGCCCGTCGGCATTGATCCCCCGCTAGTTCAAGCCCAGCATCATTGCAGAGACGACGCCGCAGGAATGCCGGGGAAATCAGCCCGTGGGTGCACGAATCGATGCATTCGGGCACGAAAACGGGTTAGTGGCCAGTGTGAACGCCAAAAAATCAGCATTTCGGTGTTGCCTTGGGACCTTGTCAAGTCGTTAGCCTATTGTTAGAGCTATCAGAACCAGCTACAAGGAGCGACTATGGCTTTTTTCCGTAAGGTCAGGCCCGCCGCGTTGTTGAAAAAGCAACCTCAGGACGACAAGCCGACACCCGCCGAGCACCACCGTGTTCCGGCCAAGGACGCCAAACCAGATTTCACGGTCACCAGCCTGTGGACCGATTTGCTAGGACGCCTAGGCATTCGAAGCGCCCAGCTGCTGGTAGTTGGCGCGCTGGCAACATTCCTCATCATCGGCATGCTCCGCTTGACCATGATCGTGATCCCGACGTTGCTGGCCGTCATCATTTCCTGTGCGTTGTGGCCCCTGGTGGTCAAGCTGCGCAAGTTTGTTTCCCCGATGCTGGCAGCATGGATCGTTTTCCTCGGATCCCTATTGGTCCTCGGAGGCATTGGCACCGGCCTGGTCTTCTCGGTCATCAAGGAATGGCCAAAGCTCGTTGACCAAGCTGTTGAGGGCTTCAACCAGCTCAATGACATGGTTCAGGGCTTCATCGGCACGATGCCTTTCAGCGTCGACCAGAGCCAGATCGATAATGTTGTCGAAACGGTAACCGGCTTCTTGACCAGTTCCCAGTTCGGCACCGGCGCTTTGAACACGCTGAGCGCAGCAGGCAGCTTCGTGACCGGCTTGGTCCTGTTGCTGGTAATCCTGTTCTTCTTCCTGAAGGACGGCGACAAGATCTGGGCCTTTGCCGTGTCATGGACTCCACGCCACTACCGCAACAAGTGGATTCTTTCCGGCGACCGCGCGCTGCGCACCTTCGGCGGCTACATCCGCGGTACTGCCACCGTGGCCGCAGTGGATGCTTTGGGCATCACCGCGACGCTGCTGATCGTGCAGGTTCCACTGGCCATCCCGCTAGGCGTCATCGTCTTCCTCGGCTCCTTCGTGCCGATGGTAGGTGCGACCGTTGCCGGCATCTTGGCCACGCTGATTGCATTGGTTACCAACGGACCTGTGGTGGCGCTGATCGTGCTGGCTGCGGTGATCCTGGTGAACCAGCTGGAGGGCAACTTCCTGCAGCCGGTCGTCATGGCCAACGCCCTGAGCCTGCATGCACTGGTCGTGCTGATGGCACTGACCGCAGGCACCGTCCTGGCAGGCATCGTTGGCGCCGTCCTGGCGGTGCCACTGGTGGCCGCTTCATGGGCGGTGATCAAGGTATGGACCGGGCGCGACAAATCCGATGCGGTGGCTGAAGCCAGCGAGGACATCAAGTCTGAAGTCGAGATCAGCGAAGAGCAAGCGGCTTTCGACAAACTCGAAGCGAAGGAACAGCACCAGGAATCCCTCAAGGATTCCGAGTAGCTGTTGCGGCTGGGGCGCTCCTGCACGTCAGGGGCGCCCTTCCTTTTGCCACTTAAATGCTCTTGATCGAATTATTTCCAATTAATTCTCAAAGAGTTCATGCCCTCATCCAGCCCCGGCTTCCCGGGGTTTTCGCGCTGGGGACAAGACCGGTGGACCCGATCCCGCGTTGCCGTGGATGTGGTTTGTGTGTTTAATGTGACTGAAGTGATGGAAGTGGAGCGACGCGGGATGCGCAATCGCCTTGAGAAGTTTTGCTGCATGTCTTCGTTTTCCCCAACAGGGAAAACCCGCGCCACGCTTCGCCCGCAATCAATGTGCTAACGCGCACTGAAGACTGGGAGGTATCCACGTGCTGGAATTCAGCAATGACGGAGCAGATAAGTATCTTTCGCACATAGTCGGCCCTATCACCGACCACCACCAGGTGGTCAGGATCGGCGCTGCAGAGCAGCTGCCGCTGGACTCGACCGCACAGGCGCTCGGAAGTTCGGTGCAGCAGGCAGCTAGCCCGCAAGGAGCTATGCTCGCCCAGGACAGTTTGGATGACTGGTTCTAGGACCCGCTTCCAGGCATGAAAAATCCCGGCAGTTTCCAACTGCCGGGATTTTCGCGTTTCGATCTACTTGCCGAACCAGATGCCGATCTCGCGCTCGGCGGACTCGACGGAGTCCGAACCGTGGACCAGGTTCTGCTGGACCTTCAGGCCCCAGTCGCGGCCGAAGTCGCCACGGATGGTGCCTGGAGCCGCGGTGGTCGGGTCGGTGGTGCCAGCCAGCGAACGGAAGCCGGGGATAACGCCCTGGCCTTCAGCCACGATCGCCACCACCGGACCGGAGAGCATGAACTCAACCAGCGGCTCGTAGAATGGCTTGCCTTCGTGCTCTGCATAGTGCTCGGCGAGCAGCTCGCGAGTAGCTTCCAGCTGCTGCAGCTTGGCAATGGTGTAGCCCTTGGCTTCAATGCGGCCAAGGATCTGTCCGGTCAGACCGCGCTTGACGCCATCTGGCTTGACCAGGATCAGGGTACGTTCAGTCATGTGACTACCTCTTCGTATCGTTGATGTACTTCTTAGGTTCTCAGGCTTGCTCGGGGTTCGCTTTTTCCCAGGCTTCTTGGGCGGCGGCGCGGCGCTTGTTCACTGCGTCGATTTCGCCGCCCTTGTTCAGCGCATACCACCAGCACAGGGCGAAGGCCGCTGCGAGGTAGAACATGTCCGGCAGGATGAAGCCGCACAGGAAGAACACTACCTGCAGGATCCAGCCGATGATGTAGCCGATCTTCTTGCCCAGCAGGGCGCAGTTGAAGATGCACAGCAGCGCCACGGCAGCGCCGAGGCTGAGCACGACCACCGGTTCTCCGCCACGCTTGAGCCCGAAGGCCGCGAGGGTGACGAACACCGCCAGCAGCGCCTCGCAGACCAGCACTGTTGATGCGAACATCATTTTCGTGGAGCGCTGCTTCTTCTTCATCCCAGGACGCCACTCGCGCTGGGCACGGGTGAGTTTAGCCATCAGGATTCGCCTCCCTTGAGCAACAGTGAAATCTCGCCCACCAGTGTAATCGAACCGGTCACCAGCACGCCGCCGGACAAGTCGTTGCCTGCCTCGGCGCGGCCCACCGACCATTCGATGGCATCTTCCAGGTCCTCGGTGACGTGGATGTCCTCTTCCGGCCAGCCAGCGTCGATCGCCATGGTGGACAGTTCGCCGGCCGGGATGGCCCGCGGCGAGGACGACTGGGTGATGCAAATGTCCTCAACCATGTCACCGTACTGCTCGCGCATGGTGTAAAGCATTGCTTCGGCGTCCTTCTCCTGCAAGATGCCAACCATCAGCACCAGGCGGGTGAAGCCGAAGGATTCCTTGATCGCCTCTGCGGTGACGCGTATGCCATCCGGGTTGTGGCCGGCATCCACCAGGATGCTCGGTGCCGCGCGGACCAGTTCCAGGCGGCCCGGGCTGGTGGCGGCCGCGAAGCCGTCGCGGACCAGATCGGCATTCAGCTCGCGCTGGCCGCCGCCCAGGAAGGCCTCCACCGCAGCCAAGGCCACGGTGGCGTTCTGCGCCTGGTGGGCACCGAACAATGGCAGGAAGATCTCGTCGTAGCGCGCCGCTTGGCCCTGGATGGACAGCAGCTGCCCACCCACGCCATGCTGGCGTTCCAGGAGCTTGAAGTCCAGGCTGTCGAAAGCTGCCGGCACCTCAAGCTCGCGGGCGCGAGCCAGCAGCACGTCGGCGGCATCCACCGGTTGCACCGAAGAGACCAGGTAGCCGCCGGGCTTGAGGATGCCGACCTTTTCTTCGGCAATCTCGCCCGGGGTATCCCCCAGCAGATCGGTGTGGTCCAAGGAGATCGGGGTGATCACCGAAACGTCGGCATCTGCCACGTTGGTGGCGTCGGTGATGCCGCCCAGGCCGACTTCGAGCACCACGACATCCACCGGAACCTCGGCGAAAACCGCGAAGGCCAGGATGGTGACAGCTTCGAAGTAGGTCAGCTTGTTTTCGCCGCGCTCGACGAGCTCGGTGTCCACGATCTGAAGGAACGGGCTGATTTCATCCCACACGCGCACGAAGGTCCCGTCGTCTACCGGGGCACCGTCAATGGCGATGCGCTCGGTGACCGAGATCAGGTGCGGCGAGGAGTAGCGGCCGGTGCGCAAGTCGTGCGCCATCAAGAGCGACTCGATCATGCGTGCGGTCGAGGTCTTGCCGTTGGTGCCGGTGATGTGGATGACCGGGCAAGCCTTGTTCGGCTCGCCGAGGATCTCCATCGCGCGGAACATCGGATCCATGCGCGGTTCCATCTTGTTTTCCGGCGCACGGGAGAGCAGTTGCGCGTAGACGCGGTCCAATTCACTCACTAGTTGGCCTCGACTTTTCCAGAATCCAGCTTGGCCACGGTGACCTGCTCGCCATCTACCGAATCATCGGCGACAAGCTCCAGCTGCGCGGTCAGGGTTTCACCTGCCACCAGCTCGCGGTTCGCTTCCAGTGCCGCGATGGCGGCCGTGTTGGCGGTGACCACGGTGTGGATGCGATCCGATACCTGCAGGTCCGCGTCCTTGCGGGCGGACTGGATGGAGCGGATCATGTCGCGTGCGGTGCCTTCGGCAGCCAGTGCCTCGGTGACCTCGGTATCCAGCACCAGGAAGCCGCCGTCGATGACTGCCGCGGCAATTTCGCCTGCTGCATCCACCACGGTGTCCAGGGTGTACTCGCCCTCGGCCAGTTCCAGTCCTCCCGCGGTGACCACCCCGTCGGTGACCGACCAGTCCCCGGACTTGGCGCCCTTGATCGCCTGCTGCACGTTCTTGCCCAGGCGCGGACCGGCCGCACGGGCGTTCACTACCAGCTGCTGGCTGATGCCGTAGCTGGCGGCGTCGACGCCTTCGGCATCGATCAAGGTGACGGCCTTCAGGTTCAGCTCGTCCTTGATGATCGACGCGTAGGTGCCTTCCAGGCGGGCAGCGCCGGTGAGCACAACCTTCAGCTCGGCCAGCGGCAGGCGCACGCGCAGGTTCTTGGCCTTGCGCAGCGAGGAGCCCACGGAGCAGATCTTGCGGGTGGTTTCCATGGTTTCCAGCAACGCGGCGTCGGTTGGGAATTCGCTGACTTCTGGCCAGTCCTCCAGGTGCACCGAACGTTCGCCGGTCAGCCCGCGGAAGATCTCTTCGCTGGCCAGCGGCAGCAGCGAAGCAGTGACCTTCACCAGGGTTTCCAGCGCGGTGTACAGGGTGTCGAAGGCCTGGGTGTCTTCATCGAAGAAACGCTGGCGGCTACGGCGCACGTACCAGTTGGTCAGGGTGTCCATGTACTGGCGCACGGCCTCGGTAGCATCGGAGACCTCGTAGGAATCCAGTGCCTCGGTGACTTCGCGCACCAGCTGGCCCGTGGCGGCCAGCATGTACTGGTCCAGCGGGTCGGTGGAGTCCATCGAGCGCTTGGCCTCGTAGCCGGCCCCGTTGTTGGCGGAGTTGGTGTAGAGGTTGAAGAAGTGCCAGACGTTCCACAGCGGCAGCAGCACCTGGCGCACGCCATCGCGGATGCCCTGTTCGGTCACGACCAGGTTGCCGCCGCGCAGGATCGGCGAGGCCATCAGGAACCAGCGCATGGCATCGGAGCCGTCGCGGTCCAGGACCTCGGTGACATCCGGGTAGTTACGCAGGGACTTGGACATCTTCTGCCCGTCCGAGCCCAGCACGATGCCGTGGGAGATCACGTTGGTGTAGGCCGGGCGGTCGAAGAGCGCGGTGGAGAGCACGTGCATGGTGTAGAACCAGCCGCGGGTCTGTCCGATGTACTCCACGATGAAGTCCGCCGGGTGGTGGCCGGAATCGAACCATTCCTGGTTGTTGAACGGGTAGTGCACCTGGGCGTACGGCATCGAGCCGGAGTCGAACCAGACATCGAGCACGTCTTCCACGCGCTTGAGGGTGCCGGATTCGGCGCAGCCCTCATGGGCCTTGGTCAGCTCGTCGATGAATGGGCGGTGCAGGTCAGGCTGGCCTTCGTGGTTGACCGGCATGCGGCCGAAGAAGTCCTGCATTTCCTGCAGCGAGCCGAAGACTTCGCGGTGCTCGCATTCGGCACCGGTGCATTCCCACACCGGGATCGGCGAACCCCAGTAGCGGTTGCGCGAGATGGACCAGTCGCGGGCGTTTTCCAGCCACTTGCCGAACTGGCCGTGCTTGACATTGCCCGGGATCCAGTTGATCTGCTCGTTCAGCTCGACCATGCGGTCCTTGAACTTGGAGACCTCGACGTACCACGAGGAGATCGCGCGGTAGATCAGCGGGGTGCGGCAGCGCCAGCAATGCGGGTAGGAGTGCTCGTAGGAGGCCTGCTTGACCAGCTTGGCCTCGTCCTTGAGCACATTGGTGATGGTCTTGTTGGCGTCGAAGACCTGCACACCGGCGATCTCGGCCAGCGGGCCGTTGCCGAAGACAGGAAGGAACTTGGCGCCCTCGTCTACCGAGAGGATCACCGGGATGCCGTGCTCTTCGCAGACCTTCTGGTCATCCTCGCCGTAGGCCGGAGCCTGGTGCACGATGCCGGTGCCGTCGGCCACGGTGACGTAGTCGGCGGTGAGAATCTGCCAGGCGTTTTCGGTGCCGTACTTCTCGGTGTCGGTGTAGGTGTCCCACAGCGGCTGGTAGCGCACGCCGGCAAGCTGCTCACCGGTGTAGCTGGCGGTGATGGCCGCAGCGGCTTCCTTGGCATCCTTGTAGCCCAGGTCCTTGGCGTAGGAGCCGAGCAGGTCGCGGGCCAGCAGGAAGGGCCCGGCGGCGGCCGAAGCCTTCACGCCGGCCTCGCCTGCAGGAACCACGACGTAGTCGATCGCCGGGTGCACGGCCAGTGCGGCGTTGGTTGGCAGGGTCCACGGGGTGGTGGTCCACGCCAGGGCCTGCACGCCGGCAAGTGCCTTGGAGGCTTCGGTTTCACCGGCAAGGATGGTGAAGCCCACGGTGACGGTCTGGTCCTGGCGGTTCTTGTAGACGTCGTCGTCCATGCGCAGCTCGTGGTTGGACAGCGGGGTCTCGTCCTTCCAGCAGTATGGAAGCACGCGGAAGCCCTTGTAGGTCAGATCCTTGTCCGAAAGCTGCTTGAAAGCCCAGATGACCGATTCCATGAACTCGACGTTCAGGGTCTTGTAGTCGTTTTCGAAGTCGACCCAGCGAGCCTGGCGGTTCACGTACTGCTTCCACTCATCGGCATACTTCATCACCGAGGTGCGGCAGGCGTCGTTGAACTTGTCGATGCCCATGGCTTCGATCTGCTTCTTGTCGGTCATGCCCAGCTGCTTCATGGCTTCCAGCTCGGCTGGCAGGCCGTGGGTGTCCCAGCCGAAGCGGCGCTCCACGCGCTTGCCGCGCTGGGTCTGGTAGCGCGCTACCAGGTCCTTGACGTAGCCGGTGAGCAGGTGGCCGTAGTGCGGCAGGCCGTTGGCGAAGGGAGGGCCATCGTAGAAGACGAATTCTTCGCCCTCGCGCTGGTCAATGGAGGCCTGGAAAGTGTCGTCGTTCTTCCAGTATTCGAGGACGCGCTTCTCAAGATCTGGGAATCGCGGTGAAGCCGGGGTCGAACCGGTTGGGTCTGTAGTGACCTTCGGGTAGAAGCTCATCGAATGGGCCGTCCTTCAAGCGTAGGGTCGATAAATCCTTGCCTACGAGGACGGCACGAATGCCGCGGTACCACCCCGCTTATCCCCCGCCGCAATGATGGGGAATCGCTTATCTTCAGCTGTGACGGGCTGGTCCCGTTCGGTTCTACTTGGCGTTCATGATGCTCGCGGTTCTTCCGAAGACTCACCGGTGATAGCCGGATCAAAGTCGCAGTCCTTATATCCTACCGCGTGATGCCCCAGCTGAAAATTCCCAGCAGCCTTCGAAATGCAAGTGAGCGCAGGCTCACAGTACGCAGCTGGAAAACCGAAAACGCCATTCCCTGCATTTTCAGGATAGCGCGCCCAGGGGGCCTTGCCGCAAGGCCCCGCATAGGGTCCATAATCAATATCTTCCCCACGAGAACTAGCCAGACCAGGGAGCCCGCGTGCTTACCAAAATCGCAAACACCAACTATTTCGATGCCATCGAGCACAGTCCAGCACCGGAGAACTCGGCCGAGACTGCCGAGGACCAGCAACGGCTCTGCGAAATTGCCAAACGGGTTGGGCAGCTTCGATCCGAAATCATGGAGCGCATTGCCCGACGAGGACAAGACCAGGCCGGCGTGCTGCAGCAATCCCTTGAACGCGATGTTGTACTCAGCGAATTAGCACAGCGGCTGCGCCAGCTGGACCGCATGGGTCCCTACGCCTGCTTAGGCTTCATGGAAATAGCCGGGACCGGCGAGCGCCTATACATTGGCCGCAGTGGCTTGAGCGACGACCAGGGCAAGCAGCTGCTGCTTGATTGGCGAGCCCCGGCAGCAGAACCATTCTTCGCCGCCACCCATGAGAAGGACCATGGGTTGGCCATGAGACGCCGCTACCGTTGGCGCCGGCAACGCATCTGTGACTATTGGGATGAAGTGTTTGATTCCTCCCAGCTGGCTTCCCACGCCCGCCTGGATGACCACTCTTCATTTCTCGCTTCCCTTGGCAGCAAGCGTTCACCAAAAATGCACGACGTGCTCGCAACCATCCAGTCGGACCAGGACGCGATCATCCGGAGAAGCTCGCAAGGCGCGCTGGTGGTTGATGGCGGGCCGGGTACCGGCAAGACGGTGGTCGCCCTGCATCGAGCCGCCTATTTGCTGCATGCGGACCCACGGCTTCAACGCCAGGGCGGCAAGGTTTTGGTGGTAAGCCCGCACGAGGCCTATAGCTCCTATGTCGCTGACATTCTTCCGAATCCCGGCGAGGACGAGGTGCTCATTTCAACGCTTTCGAACATAGTTTCGATTGGCGATGATTTGCCCTCGGAACCGGATCACGGAGTCCACCGCATTAAATCCAGTCTGGCAATGCTGGATGCAGTCAAGAGGGCCGTGCAGGTCTTTGAAGAGCCTCCCTCCGTTGACGTTCAAATCGACATTGGGGAAGCTCAAGCCACTCTGACAACGCAGCTGTGGCGCACTGCGATCACCATGATTGGCGAAGCAACGCCGCACAATGAAGCACGCATCGAATTGCGTGATGCCCTCATTGATCAATTGCTCCCCAAGCCCTCAGAGGCGAAGACACGAAGCCACTGCCGCGCTCGGAGTGGGAGAGAAATCCAGCACTGAATGGGTTGCTAGATGAGCACTGGCCTGTCCTGGATCCATGCAAGCTGCTGCGGGCGCTCTATTCAACCCCGGAACTGCTCCGCTACAGCGGCAGAGACCTTGGCAACGAAGAGATCGAAAAGCTACTGGCAAGTTCGGCTTCTGGCCGATGGACCACGTCGGATATTCCGCTGATTGACCTTGCGCGCTTTCTCATTGGCGACCCGCACAGCGAAGCGAAACGTCGTGATGAACAGTTCAGAGTGCACGCCGAGCGTACTCGATGGAAAAACGTCGTTGATGATCTGATGGACTCGGTTGACGACAGCGAGGATCTGGCATCCCAGCTCATCCACCACGATCTCCAGGAGCAGCTTCTCGCCGGAGCTCCGGAGAACAATTTGGCCTCGCTCAATTACGACGGACCCTTTTCGCATGTCATCATCGATGAAGCCCAGGACCTGACCGATGCGCAATGGGCAATGATCCAACGCCGTTGCCCATCAGGGAGCCTGACGATTGTGGGCGATAGGGCCCAGGCCGTTCACGGCTTCAACACGACATGGGAACAGCGTTTGGCCAGGATTGGCATTCGCGGCATCTCCGTATCCCGCTTGCGGGTCAACTACCGCAGCACGGCACAGATCATGGAAGCAGCCGCAGAACAGATCCAGGCACAGATGCCCGAGGCGAACGTGCCGCGATCATTGCGCACGGATGGTGCACCGGTGCGTTATGCCCGCCTGACCGAACTGGAATTAATACTCGATGATTGGCTAGGCGAAAATGCCGAGGGCACGGCGGCAGTTATCGGGGCCTCTGGCTTCCACGACTCTGGCAGGGTCCGCTTTCTTTCGCCAGAGAACGCCAAGGGCCTGGAATTCGATCTGGTGCTCGTCTGCCAGCCACGCTCCTTCGGCACCGGATTAAGCGGAGCCGTGCGCAGATACGTGGCCATGACCAGAGCGACAGCTCAACTGGTAATACTTGCCGATCAATAACCGGCAGCAGCCTTTAGTAGGCTGGCATTCATGAGTACTTCCGAGCCGCAGTGGTTGGACACCCAGAATCAGCAGCACTCGTTGGCCTCGCCAGTGGTGCTGCGCTGGGGGCAGCACCTGGTGACGGCAATCCTGCTTGCCATCGCGTTGCTGCGACAGATTTCAGCGCAAGGAAATGTCCTGCCCGCGATCCTCGTCTCGGTACTCTTCGCCACTTGGTACAGCCTCGGCTTCGTTTCCCGTGCCAAGAAAGGAGTCTTCGCCAAGCCCGCGTGGTGGTTGGCGCTGCTGCTAGGGATCTGGATTGCAAACCTCTTCGTTTCCGCTGAATTCATGTGGTTGGCCTTCAGCCTTTGGCTTCTTCTGGGCCACCAGCTGCCATTTCTTCCCTCAATATTGTGGTCAGTGGTCGTCTACGCCTTTACTTTGCTCGCTCCCTACCTGCACAATGCCGAGCTCAGCATTGCCGCCATTGCCGGCCCCTTGGTTGGCGGGCTATTCGCCTGGGGCATCTCCCGCGGATACCTGCAGATGGAACGCGATGCCGAAGTGCGCACATCCTTGGTGAATTCCCTGGTGCGAGCCCAGCAGGAAATGGCAGACCTGCAAGGAGAATTGGCCCGCTCCCAACATGAGGCTGGCATCGCCACCGAACGCACCCGCTTGGCCCGCGAAATCCACGACACCGTGGCCCAGCAGCTCTCCTCCATCGGATTGCATGCCAAGGCGGCAGAAGCCTCCAAAGACCCAGAGTCTGCCTCGGCGGCCCTGAGCCGCATCGATGAGCTTTCCGGGCAAGCGCTGACCGATTTGCGTCGCATC
The DNA here is from genome assembly GCF_053543715.1 of Glutamicibacter sp. AGC46. Classification (NCBI taxonomy): domain Bacteria; kingdom Bacillati; phylum Actinomycetota; class Actinomycetes; order Micrococcales; family Micrococcaceae; genus Glutamicibacter; species Glutamicibacter sp. AGC46. The sequence continues at coordinate 164,418 of NZ_JBLVOJ010000025.1, read as the reverse complement.
ATCGCCGCCCTGGCTCCGGCAGAACTCGATTCCCAGGCGCTCGCCGGAGCCTTGGGCCGCGTCTTGGAGAATTTCAAGGCCGATTCGAAGTTGGAGACCCGATTGGATATCGAACCGGGGCTGCCCACTTTGGATCCGAATGTGCAGATCGCGCTGCTGCGCACCACCCAATCCGCCCTGTCCAACGTGCTGCGCCATGCCCAGGCCTCCACGGTGGCGCTCAGCCTGGGGTCCAGCGGCGACGAGGTACGTTTGGATATTGTCGATGACGGCATCGGCTTCGTTCCCAAAACTGGTCGCGTGCAAACCAGTACGCACACCGGAGGCTTCGGCCTGACCGCAATGAACCAGCGCCTGCGCGAACTCGGCGGCGGTTTGGATGTCGAGAGCTCACCCGGTGAAGGCACCGCCCTGTGCGCCCACCTTCCGCTTCGCTTAGCAAAGGACAACTCATGATCCGGATCCTGCTGGTCGACGACCACCCCATCGTGCGGACCGGCCTGCGCGCGCTGTTCGAGAACTACGACGACATCGTTGTCATTGGCGAAGCATCCAGCGGCGAGGAAGCGGTGGAATTCGTCAAGGCCAACACCGTCGATGTGGTGCTCTGCGACTTGCGCTTGGGTGCCGGGATGAACGGTGCACAAACCACCGCGGCGATCCGCCAACTGGCCAAACCGCCTTATGTGCTGATCCTGACCACCTTCGACAAGGACTCAGAGCTGCTCGCTTGCATCGAAGCTGGAGCTGCCGGCTACCTGCTCAAGGATGTCAGTGCCCAGACCATCGTCGAGTCCATCCGCCAAGCCTCCGCCGGGCACATGGTCCTGGCCCCGGAGATGACCCAGCGCGTTGTCGAGGGCATGCGCCGTCCCAAAATCGAGCTCACCAAGCGCGAAAAGGACGTATTGGCCCAACTGTCTACCGGTGCCGGCAACAAGCAGATCGCCAAGGCCCTGTTCGTCTCGGAGGCGACGGTCAAAACCCACCTGGTCCACATTTTCGACAAGCTCCAAGCAACCACGCGTACCGACGCGATCAACAAGGCCAAAGACCACGGACTGCTGTAGCTGATCAACAGAATCCCGGTGACACGGCGGGGTGCATCTCAACCTTTCGGTTGAAGTTTTATTCACCCCTTTCCACGATGGCCTGACCTGCGAAATCTCGTTAACTGGAACTATGAAAGTTCCAGTTATCCCCCGGATCGGCGATTCGCTGACCAGCCGCCGCGGAGCCCGCATTTGGGCCGCTGGCATCTTTGCAATAGTTCTCGTTCTTTTTGGTGCGCTGAGCAGCATCCAAGCCCCAACGCGTGCGGCCAGCTCCCTGGTCGAAGGCTCCGAATCGGCACAGGTCGCCGAAATCCTGGATGCCAACACCAGCGATTCCCAGAGCTCGGCTTTGCTGGTGGCCAACCGCGCCGATGGCCATGCGTTGAGCAATGCCGACACCGCTGCCCTTGATGAGCAGACCGCGGCGCTAGCCCACGACGCGGAGGTGTCCGCCGGCCGCACCATGGCCAGCGAAGACCAGCAGGCAGCCATGGTTCCGCTCACCTGGGATACGGTCTCCGATATGGCCGACCGCCAGAAGCTGGATGAGGTCCGCAACTGGATCCAGGCCCATCCCATTCAGGGGCTGGCCGTGCAGGTCACTGGTTCTACCGCCTTCGCAGTAGATATCACCAATGCCTTCGCCGGGGCGGACTTCACCCTGCTGGCCGTCACGGTGGGCATCGTGGCAGTCTTGCTGATCCTCACCTACCGTTCGCCGGTACTCTGGCTGATCCCGCTGGTCGTTGTTGCCATAGCCGATCGCAGCGCCTCCCTGGTGGCGAACCTGCTGGGCAACGCCTTCAATCTGCACTTCGACTCCGGCGTGCTCAGCGTGCTGGTCTTCGGCGCCGGCACCAACTACGCCTTGCTGCTGATCTCCCGTTACCGCGATGAACTGCAGAAGAATACTGACCACCGCCAGGCGCTGTCCAAGGCGTGGGCGGCCAGCTTCGAAGCGATTCTGACCTCCAACCTCACCGTAGTGCTGGCCCTGCTGACCTTGGGACTGGCCGTCATGGAAGATACCCGCGGGCTGGGCATCGTCTGCGCCGCTGGCTTGCTGATCGCTGCGTTCTTCGTGCTCTTTGCGCTGCCACCGATCCTGGCCTTCGCCGGGCGCAAGGCATTCTGGCTGCTGGTCCCCCGTCCGGGACAGGAAAGCAAGAAGGAAAACTTCTTCGGACGTGCTGCTCGTGCTGTGATGACCCGTCCGGGTCTGAACCTGGCAGCATTGGCGGTCTTGCTCATGGTGCTGGCTGGAGCGTTGACTGGCACCCGTATCGGCCTGGACCAGACCCAGCAGTTCCGTACCGCCACCGAGTCTTCCAGTACCATGCAGACCCTGGCTGAGCACTTCCCCGCAGGTGAAACCCAGCCGATCACCGTGTTGGCGCAGGGAACCGATGTCCAGGTCCTGCGAGATGAATTCTCCGGAGTCGAAAACGTCAAGCGTGTTGGCGAATCCTCCCAGCTCGGCACCACGCCATGGCAGCAGTTCTCTGTCATCTCGGCTGTCGATTCCAGCTCGGCCATGGCACAGGACCTGGTAGCGGACCTGCGCGGTGCTGCGGCAACCGGCAGTACCGGGCAGGTGCTCATTGGCGGGCAGAGCGCCGAACAGCTTGATTCGCACCAGATGCACCTGCGCGACCTGTTCGTGATTGCCCCGCTGATCATGGTCATCTGCTTCGTGATGCTCGGCTGGCTGACCCGTTCCTGGCGAACCGCACTTGCCTTGGGTCTGGTGAATTTGCTCAGCGCGGGCGCCGCCGTCGGCTTGGGTTCCCTTGTTTCCTCGGTGGTCTTCGAGGCCAACGCTCTGGATGTCCAGGTGCCGCTGCTGGCCTTCGTCTTCTTGGTCGCCTTGGGCGTGGATTACACCATCTTCTTGACCCAGCGAGTCCGCCAAGACTCGCAGGTGCTGGCGCTGGGCGACGCAGTGGTACTGGCCGCAAGCCGCACCGGTTCGGTGATCACCAGTGCCGGGCTCGTGCTAGCAGGTGTCTTCGCGGCACTGGCAACACTGCCGCTCACGGTATTAGGCCAGCTCGGCCTGATCGTAGGACTCGGCGTCCTGCTGGACACCTTCGTCGTTCGCACCCTGCTGCTCCCGGCGCTGTTCGCAGTCCTGGGCTCAGGCAAGCATCCACTCTTCGGCACAACTTCCTCCGCTGCAGAAGCAACTGCAGAACCAACCGTTCAGAAAGAAAACAAAATCAATGCGTAAGCTCGTGAATTTCTCCTTCGCCTACATGGTCCTCGGTGTAGCTTCCGGTCTTTTCTACCGTGAATTCACCAAGATGAACGGCTTCCCTGAAGGCCAGTGGACCCAGCTCTCCGTAGTCCACACCCACCTGCTGGTGCTGGGCTTCATCATCTTGCTGCTGGTGCTCCTTCTGGAAAAGGCCTTCGGCCTGAGCCAGCACCGCAAGCTCTTCGCGTGGTTCATGGGCACCTACAACGCGGGCGTGATCCTAACCGCGGGCATGCAGCTCACCCACGGCATCATGACCGTACTAGGCGTTGAGTCGTCCAAGATGATCTCGGGCATCGCGGGTCTTGGCCACATGTCGATCACCGCAGGCATGATCTTGCTGTTCATCATGCTGCGCCGCAGTGTCGGCACCCCGAAGCCAACCCAAAAGGTCGAGATGGCCGGCTAGCCCAGCCAAGTACCACAGCGGAACTGACACTCGGTCCAGACGAAGATCGTCTGGGCCGAGTTCGCTCGCGCTTCTGGCACCCACCGCCAGGACCCCAAGATTGGCCACTTGGCTAAGGATAAAATGATCCGCTGCTGCTATAGATTGAACTAACAATCTTTCTCCCAGGAGCGGTCATGAGCGACGAATTCTTTTCCATCGTGGATACCGAAACCACCGGCCTGTTCCCCGGAGGGAACGACCGCATCGCCGAAATTGCGATAGTCACCATGAATCGGCAGGGCACGATTGTCGACTCGTGGGAAACACTGATCAACCCGCAACGCGATCTTGGCAAGCAATCAATCCATGGCATCCAGAGCCGCGACGTGCTCGATGCACCCAGCTTCAAGGATCTGGCAGAAGAACTGCATTGGAGGCTATCGGGCACAGTGCTCGTGGCACACAATCTTTCCTTCGATTCCAGATTCCTTGAGGCTGAATTCCGCAAGTGCGGCCTGCCGGTGCCCGAGACCTTCCTGGCGCAAGGAATGTGCACCATGCGAATGTCCCACCGCTACCTGCAAGGCGCAGGCCGCTCGCTTCAAGACTGCTGCGATTCCTTTGGCATCGAGTTGCAACAGGCTCACAGCGCAGTGGGAGATGCGACGGCCACAGCGACATTGCTTTCGCGCTACATGGAACTGGATCCCGATGAACCAGAATGGGACGGACGACTGCGTTTAGCCTCGACAGGGCGGTGGTTTGATTCAACGCCGCGCTCGCGCGTCGTTCCAGTTAAGCGGTCCCAGTACAGAGCTGAATCTGCCGGGCATTTTCTGGAAAAGCTTGCGACCCGGTTGCCGGAATTTTCGGGCACGGCTACGGAGGAGAACTACTTGGCCGTACTGGATTTAGCTTTGATGGACCGCTACGTATCAGCCCATGAAGAAGCCCAGCTGCTCCAGGCCGCCACTGAAATTGGTTTGGATAAGCACCAAGCGCTGAGATTGCACGAACTGTACTTCCAACAGCTTGTCGCAACGGCTTGGTCCGATGGCGTACTGACCGAAGACGAAATAGCCGATCTGGCGAAAGTCATCGGATTGCTAGGACTTCCGCCGCAGCTAATCGAGGTAGCCAAGGTGGCGCCGGTGGCTTCCGAAGATCACGAACCCATCCGCGAGCCTCAGGGCAATCATCAGATCGATCTCGGCGCCATGGTGGTGCTCACCGGCGATATGACTCGTCCGCGTTCGGAGATTGAAGCTCAGCTTGCGTCCGCAGGGTTCACCCCTCATCGCGCGATCACCAAGAAAGTAGCCTTGCTGGTGGCCGCGGATCCTGACTCGCTCTCCGGCAAAGCCAAGAAAGCACGCGACTACTGCATCCCTGTTGTCGGCGAAGATTATCTCTGGAACACCCTACTCCGCTGACACCCGCGCCAGGTACAGCAATGGGCGATGTCCCCCAGCAATGATTTGCCGAGGGACATCGCCCATAGTTGCTAGAGCCCGGGGTGAAACTTACAGGCTCTCAACCAATTTTTTTGCCGAAGAGAATTCCATCATCGCTTCGCGCTCTACGACCTTGACGCGGTCGCGAGTGATCTCGCCGAAGCGAGTCGAAACGGTGCCGGCTGTGGCGCCCAGTTCCTTCTCGTGCGCGTCCAAGTTCTTCCAGCCATCCCAGTTGGAGAAGTTCACGCCGCGGCTTTCGAGCAGTTCCGAGATCTTCTGGGAAGAATCCGGCTGCGCCAGCTTAGTGAGGTCTTCAAGCAAGTGGGTAATGGTCTCCAGGGCGTCGCCCTTGGTGTGGCCAATCAGCCCAATCGGGCCACGCTTGATCCAGCCAGTGGCATACAGGCCGGGAACGTGAGCGCCGGACGCGTTCAGCACGCGGCCTTCCACGTTGGGCAAAACGCCCTTGGCCCCGTCGTATTCAATGTCGTCGACTGCCGAACCGAAGTAGCCGACGGCACGGTAGATGGCCTGCAGCGGGTACTCGACGAATTCGCCGGTGCCGCGTGCGCCGCCATTTCCGTCGAGCTCGTTGCGCTCCACCTTCAAGCCGGTGACCTTGCCATCTTCGCCCAATACCTCGACTGGCGACTGCAGGAAGTGCAGGTGCAGGCGGCGCGAGGCGCTTGGAGCTTCTTCACGCTCTTCCTGCTCGATCAGCCAGTTGGTCAGGGTGGAGACCATGGTCTTGGTCTGGTTATTGGTCTTCATGGCTTCATCCGAAGCCTTGTCGAACTCGAAGTCCTCTGGATACAGGACGATGTCAACGTCCTTGGAGTGCGAGAGTTCGCGCAGTTCCAGCGGGGTGAACTTCACCTGGGCCGGGCCACGGCGGCCGAAGACATGCACGTCGGTGACGGCCGAGTCATTCAGCTGCTCGTAGATGTGCTCAGGGATTTCGGTTTCCAGCAGCTGGTCAGCATGCTTGGAAAGGATGCGGGCCACGTCCAGGGCAACGTTGCCGTTGCCGATGACAGCAACTTCCTTGGCGGACAGGTCCCAATTCTTGTCAACATCTGGGTGTGCGTCATACCAGGACACGAAGTCGGCGCCGCCGAAGGACCCTTCAAGATCGACACCTGGGATGTTCAGGTCAGCGTCCTTCTGGGCGCCGGTGGAGATGATCACTGCGTCGTAACGGGTATGCAGGTCTTCCAGCGAGATGTCGCGGCCCAAGCCGACGTTGCCGTAGAAGTCGATCCAGTCGTTGTCCAGCACCTTGTGCAGGGCGTTGATGATGCCCTTGATACGCGGGTGATCCGGGGAAACTCCGTAACGGATCAGACCGAATGGCGTAGGAAGCTCGTCAAAGAGATCAACGTGCAGCTTCAGTTCTCCCGATGCGACCGGCTGGCTCTTGTTGAGCAGGTCAGCGGCGTAGATGCCGGCCGGACCGGCACCAACGATGGCAACACGCAGCGCCCGGGAATGGAGGTGCTCAGGGACGATAATTTCACTCATCAAACAACTTCTCTTTCTTAGTCAACGAATGAGGCCGGCGCGGTGGCATCGGCATTCTCTAGCGGCAGGAGGTCTACCAGTTGGTCGGAGGCTTCCGGGGCTAGCCGAACGACGTCACCAATAACGATAACGGCCGGATTCGCCACTGCGGCCTTGCGGGCGCGCTTTACTATCCCTTCTAGCGTACCGATAGTTGTGCGCTGCGTCTGTGAGTAACCTCGCTCAACTATCGCAATCGGTGTACTTGACGGTAAACCACGGGTAAGCAATGTCTCAACAATTTGTGGCAAATTCGATACTCCCATCAGCACCGCAAGGGTGTGATCGGAGCGGATCGGCACGTCCGCGAGTTCGCTGTGGCCACTGACTACGGTAAAACCGGCCGCAATTCCCCGGTGCGTGACGGGAATGCCAGCGGCCATTGGCACGGAGACTGCACTGGTAATGCCCGGAATCACACGCGTAGGGATCCCGTATTTCGCGGCGTGGAGCAGTTCCTCGCCGCCGCGTCCAAGTACAAACGGGTCGCCACCTTTGAGGCGAACTACCCGCTTACCTTCTAAAGCGTACTTGACCAGTAATTCATTGGTTTCATCCTGGGTTTTGACGTGGCAGCCTGGTGACTTGCCCACATCGATGACAACCACATCATCGGAAAGTTCTGCCAGCAACGCGGTAGGTCCCAGCTTGTCGGCCAAAACCACTTCCGCGGCAAGCAGGGCCTTATAGCCGGCGATGGTAATCAGCTCGGGATCCCCCGGTCCACCGCCAATCAGGGTGATATGCCCTTTAGCCATTGTTTTCTCCCGTTCGGGTCATTCCTCGATCGCGCAACAGCTTGCGTTCAATCGGAGCGAAAAATACCAATTCGATCAGCACACCCACCAGCAGGATGGTCAAGATCACCAGCATGACCAATGGCAGGTCTGCCAGATCGCGGCCCCGTTGCAGCAGTGAACCGACGCCTAGGGCCAGCGAACCGCCCACGGCAATCAATTCGGCAGCCATCAACGAACGCCAAGCGAAAGCCCAGCCCTGACGCAGTCCGGCTACATACCCTGGCATGGCAGCTGGCAGCTCAATGTGCAGCACATGCTCCCATTTGGAGGCACCGAGCACCTTGGACAAGGACTTGTACTGCGCTGGAATCATGTCGATCCCGGCGAGCAGGCCATTGATGATGGATGGAATCGCGCCGAGCAGCAGAACCGTGTAGATGGTCGCATCGCTCAGGCCAAAAAGAATGATGGCTGCGGGAACCCACGCAATAGAGGGCAATACCTGCATGGCCGATACCAGTGGCCCCACCCCCTTGCGCAACAGCGGCTGATGCGCCAGCAGCAACGCCAGCGGGGTGGAAATAATCACGGCAATCGCAAATCCGCTCACGGCGCGGAACAACGAATTGCCCACGGCCGCAACCAATGATCCGTCTGCCAGCAGTTGCGGAAGCTTAGCCGCGACAGCCAGTGGACCGGGGAAAAGGTCTTCGCGCAGTGGGCTTGCCCAGGAAATAATTTGCCACAGGCTCAGAAGCACAACCACAGTGAGCAAGGGGGCAACCCATGAATCGAGCTGGTTGTTCGGGCGTAGCTTGATAACGCGCACGGGTTTGAACCTAGTTCGAGATTCTGTCAGTGAGCTCATGTTTCCGCTGCTCCTTTCTGAGAATCGTGGTTAGTTCATCGGCCAATGCGGCGGCCTCGGCCGGGTTATTGCGGAGTTCGCCGGTGATCCGGCGAGTCTCCAGGATGCGCCCGGGGTGCGAAGAAAGCACCAGAATGCGGCCGGAGAGGCGAATCGCCTCACGCACATTGTGGGTGACGAAGATGATGGTCTTGCCCGTTTGCCTCCACAAGGCCCGCAACTGCTCATGGAGCATGTCACGCGTGATGGCGTCCAGGGCGGCAAATGGCTCATCCATCAACAGAACCTGGCGGTCCTGAGCCAAAGCCCTAGCCAAAGCTACGCGTTGGCGCATGCCGCCAGAAAGTTCATGCGGCTTCTTGCCGCTTGCATGCCCCAGCTGAACGAGGTTGAGCAGTTCCTCGACGCGTTGCTGGCGTTCCGGAGCTGGCTTCCCCGCGAGCTTGAGCGCCAGGTCAACGTTCTCGCTGGCTGTCAGCCACGGCAGGAGGTTGGCATCCTGGAACATGAATGCCGCGCCGTCTTCAGGTACTTCAAGCCAGCCGGAGCTGGGCGGCAGTAACCCAGCAATCATGTTGAGCAAGGACGACTTGCCGCAGCCTGAGGCCCCCAAGACAGCGATAAACTCTCCGTCTTCAATTTCTGCACTGAGGCGATCTATGACCAAGCCAGTGCCTGGATAGCTCAGGGAAACTTCATTCAGCCGTACTCCCATTACTTCTCCTGCTGTTCAAGAAAACGCGTATCCACGAGTCCGTCTGCGTTACCGCCAGACCCCACTCCTACGGCTAATGCGTGGTCCACGAGTGACTGGTAGGTTTCAGGCAGGGGGTCCTCGCTGAAGTGCACCTGCTTCAAGGCTTCAGCGATCACTGATTCGTCAAAGGAACTTCCGTTGGCTTCGACCAAAGCTTTCTGCACAGCCGCCAACTTCTGTTTTTCGTCCGCATGATTGAGCCAATCGATGGCTTGGGTATTTGCATCGACCAGCTTCTGCACGGTTTGCGGATGGCTAGCCATGAATTCCTTGGAGACCACCAGAACCGTTGTCGGGAACTTGCCGTCGGGCCAGAGCTCGGCTTCATTCACCAAGCGGTGTCCCCCGTTCTTCTCGACTAGCAATGAAGCGTAGGGCTCCGGAAGCCAAGCACCGTCAATTTCACCGCGGCCGAAAAGCTGTGCGACGGTTCCATTGGAGCTCGGGGTCACCGTGGCGTCCTGTTTCAAGCCCAGGCCCTTCAGGTAGCTGCGCAAGGCAACATCCTGGGTTCCGCCGAATTGCGGGCTGGCCAGATTGCTGCCGGCCAGTTCCTCGGGCTTAGTGATCTTCTTGTCGACAACCAGGCTGGCTCCGCCGTAGGCGACGCCGGACACCACGTTCAACGACTCGCCATCGCTGGACAGGTAGCTGTTCAACGCCGGGTTTGGCCCCAGATATGCGGCGTCGATGGCCCCCGAGTTCAAGGCTTCTACGGCTGCCGGTCCCGCGTTGAATATCTGGCTTTGGACACTGGTACCGTCTTCTTCAAGGTGATCTTGGAGAAGACCTTCGGACTGGGCGATCATGGCTGGAGCATGGGTGAGGTTGGCGAAATAGCCAATCTTCAGCTCATCTGCCGGTCCGTGATGTGCCGCCTGCGCTGGTACTTCATTTGGTCCCGGAAGAAACGTCGTCGCCACAGCAACTGCGCTCAATGCTCCGACCGCCGCCAGCCCGAGGAAGCGTCCTCGGAAGCCGGTCTTCTGCCCATGAGCCGTCAGCCGGACCCGCCCTTGGTTTCCTGTTGGCTGGCCAACATCAGGCTGCTTCATTATTTTCCTCGATGATCCCCGCCGCAAGGGTGCGCCCCGTAGCTGGATCGATCAGCAGGAAGCTTCCGCCAGTGCGCGAGGTGGCGTACTGCTCGATGGCCAACGCTGCCTGGCTGCGCAAGGTGATCCGGCCCAGGTCGTTGAGCTCCAAGGAGTGGGCGGGCTGCTGCGAATAGTCGGCCACGTTGATGACGTAGTCGATGGTTGACAGCTTGGCTGCGGCGACCTTGGTACCGTGCTTGATCAACAGCCGTTGGCCGCTAGTGAGCTTCACTGGATCCAATACGCAGATGTTCGCCTGGAACTCCCGGTGCGCGGTTGGCAGTTCGCCGGCGACGATGGTGTCGCCGCGGGCAATATCCAAGTCGGTCTCCAGCTCGACAACGATGGCGTCGCCGGCCTGGGCGCGGTGCGCGGTACCAGCAGGGGTGCTGATGGCCTTGATCCGGCTGCTCACCGGCTGGCCGTTGGAGAGCACCTGCACGGACTCCCCCACGGCCAAGCTGCCGTCAACCAGAGTTCCGGCATATCCGCGGTAGTCGCGGTACGCGTCCGGGTCCAGGCCTGGAGCCAAGGCGCCCTGCGGGCGGATCACGTACTGGACATCCAGACGGGCAGTGCCCCCGCCGAGCCGCGGCTCGATGTCCTCGAGCAGCCCCAGCAAAGTCGGGCCGGCATACCAGTGCGCGGAAGCCGAAGGATCGACTATGTTATCTCCCTGAAGCGCGGAGACCGGGATGACGGTGGTTGACTTCAGGCCGAGTTCTCCGGCGAGCGCGAGTACTTCGGCCTCGATCTGGCTGAAGGCCGCTTCGTCCCAGTCGATCAGGTCCATCTTGTTCACGGCGATGACCAGTTGCGGAACCCGCAGCAAGGCGAGCACGCCAAGGTGGCGCCGGGTCTGCTCCAGCACGCCGTGCCTCGCGTCAACCAGCACGATCGCCGCGTCTGCGGTCGACGCGCCGGTGACGGTGTTGCGGGTGTACTGCACGTGTCCGGGGCAATCGGCCAAGATGAAGGACCGCTTGTCGGTGGAGAAGTAGCGGTAGGCCACGTCGATGGTGATGCCCTGCTCGCGTTCGGCGCGCAGCCCGTCGGTGACCAGCGCGAGGTCCAGGGTTCCGGCGCTGCCGCCGAAGCCGCGTTCGGCGCTGGTACGGGCCAGGTCATCGAGCGAGTCGGCGAGGATGGCCTTGGCGTCATGGAGCAGGCGGCCCACGAGAGTGGACTTGCCGTCGTCGACCGAACCGGCGGTAGCGATGCGCAATAGTGTGGTGGTCATCTTAGAAGTACCCTTCGGTCTTGCGGTCTTCCATTCCCGCGGCGGAAATACGGTCGTCGGCGCGGGTGGCTCCGCGTTCGGTGATGGTGGCGACGGCCAATTCATCGAGCACCTTCGCCACGGTGTCGGCGGCGGAGAGCACCGCACCGGTGCAGCTGGCGTCGCCCACGGTGCGGTAGCGCACCTGCTTGACGACGACCGGCTCATCGGCGTTGGGCTGGCTGACGCTGGTCAGTGCCCGCCACATGCCGTCGCGTTCGAAGACCTGGCGGCAGTGCGCGAAGTAGATCGGCGGCAGCTCGATGTTCTCGCGCTGGATGTAGGCCCAGATATCGCGTTCGGTCCAGTTGGAGATCGGGAAGGCGCGCACATGCCAATCCGGCTCGTGCCGCCCGTTGTACAGGCTCCAGATTTCCGGGCGCTGGTTGCGCGGATCCCAGACGCCGAACTCGTCGCGCAGGGACAGGATGCGCTCCTTGGCGCGGGCCTTGTCCTCATCGCGGCGCGCCCCGCCGAAGACCACGTCGAAGCCGTTGGATTCGATGGTGTCCAGCAGGACCCGGGTCTGCAGGCGGTTGCGGGTGCCGTCGGGCAGCTCGGCCAGCTCTCCGCGGTCGATGTACTCCTGCACGGAGCCGACGACGAGGTTCAGCCCGTACTTTTCCACGACCGCGTCGCGGAAGTTGAGCACCTCGGCGAAGTTGTGGCCGGTATCGATGTGCACGACGGGGATGGGGACGCGGCCCGGGGAGACGGCCTTGGCCAGCAGGTGCAGGACGACTACGGAGTCCTTGCCGCCGGAGAACAGCAGTCCGGGCTTGTCGAATTCGGCGAGCACTTCACGGATGATGTGGATTGATTCGGCTTCCAGGGCGTCCAGGACGCTGCGCTGGGTGCCTGCAGGCGCGTTAGCGGTGATGGTCATGATTCGCTCCTTAGACGTGGATTCCGCATTCGGTTTTATTCAGCCCGGCCCAGCGGCCAGCCCGCGGGTCCTCGCCCTCGGCTACCGGCCGGGTGCAAGGCTGGCATCCGATGGACGGGTAGCCGTTGGACAGCAGCAGGTTGACGGGTACTTGGTGCCCGGTGGCGTAGTCGATCAGCTGATCGAAGCTCCAGGGGGCCACGGGATTGAATTTGACCAGTCCGTGCTTCTCGTCGAAAGCGACCAGGGGCGTGTTGATGCGGGTCTCAGCTTCGTCACGGCGTACCCCGGTGAACCACGCGCTGTATCCGGACAGGGATCTGGCCAGCGGGTCCATCTTGCGCAGCTGGCAGCAGGCGGCCGGATCCCGGGAGAACAGGTCCTTGCCGAACTTCGCATCCTGTTCGGCCACGGTCAAGGCAGGCAGCACGTCGACGATGTTCACGTCCAGCGTGCGAGCCACTTCGTCGCGGGTTCCGTGGGTTTCGGCGAAGTGGTATCCGGTTTCCAGGAACAGCACATCGACCTTGGGCAGCTGCGCGCAGACCAGGTGCGGCAGCACGGCATCGGCCATCGAGCAGGCCACCGCTACCTCGTCGGCGTCGAGGTGCTCAGCTGCGAAAGCGACGACCTGGTCCGCTGTGGCATCCCAGCCCAGCTCGGCGGCGCCCAGCTTGGCGATGCGCCGCAGTTCAGCCTCGCTGCGGGTACGTACTGGGGTCGGCTTGCTCATTTCAGCTCATCCTCTTCAGCTCGGTGGGCCCAGGCAGCGAAGGATTCCCCTTCGGCAGCCGAGGCCGAGTAGTTCTTCACTACCCGCTCCACGTATTCGGGCAATTCATCAGCCGCGACCTTGAGCCCGCGCACCGTGCGCCCCAGGGCGGCTTCGCCATTTTCGAAACCGGCCAGGGTGCCACCGAGGTGAACCTGGAATCCGGAGACCTGTTCTCCCTGGTCGTTGGTAATCAGCTGGCCCTTGAATCCGAGGTCCGCGGTTTGGATGCGGGCGCAGGAGTTCGGGCAGCCGTTGACGTGCAGGGACAGCTGGCGAGGCAGCTTGCCCTCGTGGTCGGCCAGGCGATCCTCGATTTTTGCTACCGCGTCAATCATGGTGTCTTTGGTGTCCACAATGGCCAGCTTGCAGAATTCGATACCGGTGCAGGCAATGGCCGAACGCTTGAACAAGCTGGGGAATGCCTCCAGGCCCAGGACCCGGGCCGAAGCGACGAAATCCTGCACCTGCTCTTCGGCGATGTCCAGGGCGATGATCTTCTGGTGCGGGGTGGTGCGCAGCCGGGTGGATCCATGGGCTTCGGCCAAATCGGCAAGGCCGGTCAGCGCGGTACCGGATACGCGGCCAGCCGGAGCGGTCAACCCGATGTAGAACTTGCCGTCCTTCTGCTCGTTGACTCCGCTGTGGTCTCCTGCTTCGGTGGGCTGCTCCGGCAACGGGCCGTCGGGCAGCTCATAGCCCAGGTACTCATCTTGCAGCACCTGGCGCATTTTTTCCGTGCCCCATTCGGCCAGCAGGAACTTCAGGCGTGCGCGGTTGCGCAAGCGGCGGTATCCGTAGTCCCGGAAGATGGAAACTACGCCCTCCCAGACATCCGGGGCCTGCTCTTCGGTCACGAAAGCGCCGAGGCGTTCGCCAAGGCGGGGGTTTGCCGACAGCCCGCCGCCGACCCAAAGGTCGTATCCGGGGCCGAGCTGCGGGTGGACGGTGCCGATCAAGGCGATGTCGTTGATTTCGTGGACGACATCCTGGCTTGGGTGGCCGGTGATGGCGGTCTTGAACTTGCGCGGGAGGTTCGCGAATTCCGGCTTGCCGATGTAGCGGCGGGAAATTTCGGCGATCACCGGGCTGGGATCGATGATCTCGTCCTTGCTGATGCCTGCCACCGGAGAGCCGAGGATGACACGGGGCACGTCGCCGCAGGCCTCGGTGGTGTGCAGGCCGACGGCTTCCAGCCGCTGCCAGATCTCCGGGACATCGACGACGTCGATCCAGTGCAGCTGGACGTTCTGGCGATCTGTCAGGTCGGCGGTGTCGCGGGCGAAGTCGGTGGAGATCTGGCCGATGACGCGCAGTTGCTCGGTGGTCAGGGCGCCGCCGTCGATGCGCACGCGCAGCATGAAGTAGCGGTCTTCAAGTTCTTCTGGGCTCAGCGTCGCCGTCTTGCCGCCGGGGATCCCCTGGGCACGCTGGGTGTAGAGGCCCCACCAGCGGAAGCGGCCGTGCAGATCCTCGGGTTCAATGGAATCGAAGCCCTGCTTCGAGTAGATTTCCTCGATGCGCTGGCGCACGTTCAGGCCGTTGTCGGCGGCCTTCATCTCTTCGTTGGCATTCAACGGGGCAGGGCCGTCGATTTTCCATTGGCCGTTGGGTTTTGCCGCTCTTGTGGAGCGAACTGGTGTGGTTGTCTGCGTCATGTCCACCAGCGTAGGAACTGCCCCCAGGGGGTCGGCAACCTGCCGGTGTCACATGGCTACGCGTTGCCTAACGAGTTAGGACTTCGTCATCTGGAGACATGAAAAGCTCCTCTTCGAGCGCCTTTTGCAGTCGCACAAGGAAACATTGAGCAATCATTACGTCAGGAAGCAGGGGGCTTGTCACCACGCCTGCCCCCGTGCTAGCCAGCTTCTGCTGGAAGAATCCGTCGGCGAGCAGCGAGCTGAGCACGAGCACTGGACGCGCGGCAGCATTTCCCACGACGTCAGCGATCCGCGGCTGGGCCCCTGCGCAGTAGCCCACCTGCACTTCGCGCTCCAATAGGACAGCGAGCTGCTCGGCGAGATTCTTGACCTGGTTTTGGCCGACTTCCAATCTCGTGCCCGCCGTCGCCAAGACAACGAGCGGGTCGTTGGCCAGGTGCCCTGCGGCGCGTTGCGCCAGGACTTGGGCCAGCTCCGGCAGCGGACCCAATGGCAGGGCGGCGGAGGTTCCCGCGCGCGAGGCGACCGCCTGCGCAATGTCGTGCGTCGTATGAACGCCGTCGGAGACCAGCAGGGGCAAGACCACTGCCGGCTCGCCTTCAGGCAAACCGGCGATAACCGTTTCAAGCCGGGGCTCTTGGACATCCACATAGGCTTCGTGCCAGACAAGCTGCACCGGGAATCGCTCTTCGCTCCGCCGTTCCAGGTCGGCACGCAGATCATGGATTAGTTGCTGCCCGTTGGCGTTGTCCGTGCCGTGGGATGTTGCGACAACATGTATCTTCTGCTGGGTCGCTTGACTCATGAATTGATCCTCACCGATGTTGTTGGGCGCCTATTTGGCGCTGCGCACTAGCTTGTGGTTGGCGGCCTGCGCCTGCGGGCGGATGACAATTTCATCCAGATTCACGTGGGCCGGGGCGCTGACCGCATAGCGGATGACTTCGGCAACGTCTTCACCGGTCAAGGGATTCTCCACACCGGCGTAGACGTTGTCGGCGGCGCTCTGGCTTCCCAGACGACGGAGCGCGAACTCTTCTGTCTGCACCAGGCCGGGCAGGATCTCGATTACCCGCAGCCCGTTCTCGACTTCTTCAAGACGAAGCGCCTGGGTCATGGCACGTTCAGCGGCCTTTGCCGCGTTGTAGCCGCTGCCGCCTTCGTAGCTGGCCAGTGCGGCGGTGGAGGTAACGTTCAAGACGGTGCCTCGCGCCTCGCGAAGCTGGGGCAGCAGTGCACGGGTCAAGCGCATGGTTCCCATGACATTGGCTTGCCACATGAAGTCCCAGTTTTCATCGACCGCGTCGGCCCAGGTTTCGGTTCCACGCGCACCGCCGGCGCAATTGACCAGCGTATCTGCGCCGCCTTGCGCGGTGACCGTTTCTACCAGTGCGTCGACATCTGCCTGCACGCTGACATCTGCTGGCACCGCGATCGCACCGCATTCAGCGGCGAGCTTTTCCAAGCGGTCGGCCCGGCGGGCTACTGCGAAGACGGTCCATCCTTGTGCGCGCAACGCACGGACTGTTGCCTGGCCGATTCCGCTGGAAGCTCCGGTAACAACGGCCGAACGGGAAGAAGTCTTATCTGTAATTGTCATACGTCAACTGTAGAACCAGATCATTACCAGTTGGTAAGGCATGAATTTCTCTTACATTTCATGCGGCAAGATTTTCTTCCGGGCCAGGGCCTGGAATCCAGGGCGGCGCGCGTCGGCGGTGCCGCCAGGGCCATGGCCGATGCTGTCCCGCCTGCGCCTACTGCGCGGCGGCAACGTGCAGCTGGCGCGGCTGCCGGAGGAATGCAATCGGAGGGAATATCTTGCGTAAGCGGAGCCATGCAGGAATGCGCCAACGCCAGACGGCGCTGCTATGCCCGGGTGCACCGTGCCGCTGGTGCGGGCGACAAGGCGATTCGGCGTTCGCGGCAGGACGGCTGAGCCAAGGGCCGCCGGTCCGGCACAGGCTTTTGATCCAGCTGGTCCCGGCTGGACAGCGGCGTGGTGCAAGCCATGGGCAACAATGACTGTGCGCCGGGCAAAACATGGAAGAATAGACGTATGGCAGAAGAAAACTTGGGCACAGACACGCCCGCAACGGTTTCCGTTCCTGACAAGCCCGCTTTGGAAGGCTTGGAAGAACGTCTTTCGTCCCGGTGGCGCACCGAGGGCACCTATCACTTCAATGAGGACACGACTCGCGAAGCCGTGTACTCCATCGACACTCCCCCGCCAACCGCTTCGGGTTCGCTGCACGTAGGACACATGTTCTCGTACACGCAGACCGACGTGTTGGCTCGCTACCAGCGCATGATCGGCAAGAACGTGTTCTACCCACTTGGTTGGGATGAC
Source organism: Glutamicibacter sp. AGC46 (assembly GCF_053543715.1). Lineage (NCBI taxonomy): Bacteria > Bacillati > Actinomycetota > Actinomycetes > Micrococcales > Micrococcaceae > Glutamicibacter > Glutamicibacter sp. AGC46. The sequence goes on along the minus strand of NZ_JBLVOJ010000025.1, from coordinate 147,288 downwards.
AACGGCTTGCCTACCGAGCGCCGCGTGCAGAACTACTTCGGCGTCCGTTGCGACCCGACCAAGCCTTACATCGAGGGCTACCGTCCACCGGAAAAGCCTGCGAAGAACCAGCGCGACTGGGATGTCATCAGCCGCAAGAACTTCATCGAGATCTGTGAAGAGCTGGCGGTCGAAGACGAAAAGGTCTTCGAGCAGCTGTTCACCACCCTGGGCCTTTCGGTGGACTGGCGCATGACCTACCGCACGATCGACGACAATTCGCGTGCAACTTCGCAGCGCGCCTTCCTGGACAACCTGGCAAAGGGCGACGCCTACATGGCTGAAGCTCCAACCCTGTGGGACGTGACCTTCCGTACCGCAGTGGCCCAGGCCGAACTCGAAGACCGGGAAATGCCCGGCGCCTACTACCGTTATGCATTCGACGCTGAAAACGGCGAGCAGGTCTTCATCGAGACCACCCGCCCGGAACTGCTCGCTGCTTGCGCCGCGCTAGTGGCCCACCCGGATGACGAGCGCTACCAGCACTTGTTCGGCAAGACCGTGACCTCGCCGATCTTCGGAGTTCCCGTCACCGTCCACCCGCACCCATTGGCCCAGGCCGACAAGGGTTCTGGCATTGCCATGGTGTGCACGTTTGGCGACTTGACCGACGTGACCTGGTGGCGCGAACTGCAGCTGCCAACCCGTCCGATCATTGGACGCGACGGCCGCATCCTTGCAGACACCCCCGAGTGGATCGCCACCGAGGCCGGCAAGGAAGCGTACGCCCAGATTTCGGCAAAGACCGTGTTCTCCGCCAAGGAAACCGTCGTCGAGATGCTTTCCGACGCGGGCCTGCTTGATGGCGAGCCGAAGAAGATTTCCCGTCCGGTGAACTTCTTCGAAAAGGGCGACAAGCCGCTGGAAATCGTAACCTCGCGCCAGTGGTACATCCGCAACGGCGGCCGTGATGAAGAACGCCGCAACCAGATGATCGCACGCGGCCAGGAAATTGATTTCCACCCGTCGTTCATGCGCTCGCGCTACGAAAACTGGGTTTCGGGCCTGAACGGCGACTGGCTCGTTTCCCGCCAGCGCTTCTTCGGCGTACCAGTGCCAGTGTGGTACCAGGTCAACGAGCACGGCGAACCGAACTACGATGCGCCGCTGTTGCCGACCATCGACCAGCTTCCGGTTGACCCGGCAGCAGACGCGCCGACCGGCTACACCGAGGACCAGCGCGGCTCCGCTAACGGCTTCATTGGCGATGCCGATGTCCTGGACACCTGGGCAACCAGCTCGCTGACCCCGCAAATCGCTGGCCGTTGGGGCCGTGACGACGAGTTCTTCTCGAAGGTCTACCCCTTCGACCTGCGCCCGCAGGGCCACGACATCATCCGTACTTGGCTGTTCTCCACCGCGGTTCGCGCAGATTCCCTGCACGGCAACGCTCCGTGGAAGCACGCTGCGATTTCGGGCTGGATCCTGGATCCGGACCGCAAGAAGATGTCCAAGTCCAAGGGCAACGTGGTTGTACCTAACGAAGTCCTGGATAAGTTCGGCGCGGACGCCGTACGCTACTGGGCGGCCAGTGCCAAGCTGGGTGCCGATACCGCGTATGAAATCAACCAGATGAAGATCGGTCGCCGCCTGGCCATCAAGATCCTCAACGCCTCGAAGTTCGTGCTGAACTTGGGCGCGACCGACGCCAACGTCTTGACCGATGACGCTTCGGTAGTCACCAACGGGCTGGATCGTTCGCTGCTCGCTCGCCTGTCGACCGTTATCGAAGACGCCCAGCGCGCTTTCGACAACTACGACTATGCTCGCGCGCTGGATATCACCGAGTCGTTCTTCTGGTCGTTCACCGACGACTACGTCGAATTGGTCAAGGACCGCGCCTACGGCGGCCACGGCGAAGCCGAGCAGGCGTCGGTTCTGGCTACCCTGGCCACCACCCTTGATTCCGTGCTGCGGCTCTTCGCGCCATTCCTGCCATTCGCTACCGAAGAGGTTTGGGGTTGGTGGCGCACCGGGTCGGTGCACCTGACCCAGTGGCCAAGCACCGGGCACTTGTCCGCTGCAGTGGAGGGCTCCGACCCGGCGGTACTGCCACTGGTTGGCGTCGCTCTCTCGGGCATCCGCAAGGCCAAGTCCGATGCGAAGGTCAAGCAGCGTACCGAAGTGCTCTCGGGCGAGATCCACGCTCCAGCGTCTCAGGTTGCGCAGCTCAAGGCAGGATTCGAGGACTTGAAGTCCGCGGCGAACGCCCGTGAGCTGACCCTGGTTGAAGCCGACGGTGAAATGACTGTCACCAACGTTGAATTGGCTCCGGCTGAAGAAACCGAATAGCAGTTGAACCAGAAAAACCGGTTGCCATCCCGTCATCGGGATGGCAACCGGTTTTGCTATTTCTGCCCTTGCTCCTCCCCCGCATCAGGGTCATCCGTCTCGGGTGGAGACTGGACGGTTTTCTCCATGGGCCGAGCCGCGCGTCGACGTTCGCCGGTGAAGTGTTCCAGTTGGTCTTCCGCGCTGGACTCAAGACGATGCTTCTGGACCGGGCCTTCTGACCCGGCAGCTGGCGAATTTCCGTCGGTCATCTTCTCTTCCCATCTACTTGCAGCCAGCAGCTGGATCCCCATCGATGTCCAGCTGCTGGGTTATTAGTGCTTAGTTCTGCGCGCTCTGGTATGCCTGCTGGATCACCGAGCCCCAGTACGGTCCGAACATGGTGTTGCGCACCGAGCTGTAGCCGAAGCTGTTCACAGAGTTCTGGTAGCCGTTCGATCCGCTCCCCAGGAACCATGGGCCACCGGACGAGCCGCCGGTCATGTTGCATGGAATGCCCTGGGACTGGGACTGGCCAAACGGATCGTCGCTGGAGTATCCGCTGCACGATTGCAAGGTCTCGCCGTTGAATGGCGAAGCAGCTGGGTAGCCGTAAGCAGTGTAGTACTCTCCGCGCGCCTGGTTGAAGGCGACCCCCGAAGCGCCAACGGCATCAGTCAAGGACGCACCACCGCTGGAGCTGACCACGGCGAAGCCTGTGTCATAGGTGATATCCCCGCCATTTGACCATTCAGTCGGTGCCACCAGCTCGGTCGCTGCGAAGGAACCGTAGGGTGCTTTGCCGTTTTCATAGGCTGGAACGAAGACCCAACGGGTTGCGAATGAACCGGGTCCTTCATTCAGGCAGTGGCCAGCGGTGGAGACCGTCGACTCGTTGGCGGAGACGACAGCGTTGCCAGAGCACACGTAGTCTGATCCGCCGAGAGTGAAGAACACCTTGCCGATGTGCGAAACCGGTGTTTCCTGGGTAGCGCGAGTCTTGCCACCCTTCGTTTGGGCCTGCTTTCCGGCTGCCGCCTGCGCGCCATGACCGGCGACCTTGGCCGGCTTGCCGGATTCAACCTTGGCAGCCGAACCCGACTTGCCAGCTACGAGTGAATCTGCGTTCTTTGCGGCTTTCATCCGATCCGCGGTCCAGTAGGATACCGCTGCGTCAGCCTTCTGTTCCGAGATCGTGATTGACTCTACGTCGCCACCAGTGGTCGTCGGCGCTGCCGAGGCCATCGGTGCCCCGCCGAGCATCAGCGCGCCTGCAAGAACCGCGGCGCTTGCCAGCTTGCGGCGCCCCTTGCCCTTGGATGAATCCGTAATTAGAGAACGAATCTGCACGATTTAACTCCTTGTCCAGTGGCTTCTTTGCCACTATCGATGGGGGTGCTGTTGCACTCGTGGGAAACAGTCAAACACACACTTCAAGCATTTTCTACAGGAATATTTTCCTCCGCCCGCCGCGTCACCGACCTGCAACGGCCACCAAGTTGTGAAGCGAAATAGTTTTGAAACAGATACTTTCAATCGATTCCCCGGCGCCACGACTCCCCTTCGAATGAGCCCGTGCATTTCTGGTGATTTCAAACCAGCCCCTAAATACCAGTGAGCCGAATCACACGCCCAGAGTCCGGCCTTGCCGCGCGAGACCAGAGCAGCGTGTCTGAATATATGAAATAGAAGCTTCGGTAACAGATACTTTTCCCGGCTTCGCGATGTCTGCCCTGTACGAAAAAATATGCATTAATTAGGCTTTAAAACTGGACTTATTCGACACCCGATATTGCCGGTTGCCGACGTCGATGGCCTACCTCCACGACTTGCCTTGCGATCCGCTGACGCTCCTGCGCACTCTGCGAAGGCAGCATGTACTGTCCGCCCACCGCGCGCTGTTGCCCTGGACTCATGAGTCATCATCCGAGCCTAAGAAACGGAGGTTCGAACGACGCACCAATTGGACTGTGGAACCGTCCCCGGCCAATATGAACCGCGTGCTCCGCGATCCGACGAGAAGGTGAAGCACCGATGCAACGAATGGCGGATGCACAGAATACTGGCCCGGCCCATGCGGATCGGCACCTTGATAGCGCGACTTCCTCCGTCGGCGGATAGCCAATCGTCCCGTGGATTAGTGGCATCGGAGGGCGAACACACGGCCCTCCATGCCAAGCGCCTTCGCTGATTAAAAACCAAGGACGCTGCCTCGCAATGAGGGGCTATAGGCAATAAAGTGTGTCTGTGGACTGAACCCTAAAAGTTAGACATCGTTTATGCTGCCTTGAGTTCAGCGTAACGCACCGGACTAGTGCCCAGCCGCTGAACAATTCTGCTGTTGTTCCACCAACGTATGTAGCGATCAAGTGCGTTCACGAATGAGTGCACGCTTGAGTAGTTTTCACCTCGACCGAATTCAGTTTTCACTCGGCCGAAAAATGACTCAGCTGGCGCATTGTCATGGCAATTCCCAACTCGGCTCATGGACTGCACGGCGTCATACGCCGTCAAAATGTCTTTCCAACCCCGGGAAGTGTACTGCCGTCCCTGATCTGTATGCACCAAGGGGGCGGCCCCTTTCGGCAGCTTTTCCAAACCCTCACGCAGCATCCCATTGGCCATCTCTCCATTGGCCATGGTCTCGATTCTCCAGGCAATCACTTCGTTGTTGAACAGATCCAGTAGTGGAGACAGGAAGACACGATGTGCGCCGACGCTGAACATGCTGATGTCGGTCACCAGAACCTCACCAGGTTCGTCGGTGTGGAATTTACGGTCCAAACGATTGACACTGTCCGGGTCAGGGCCGGCAAACGAATTGTATCGGCGCTTCGTCGGTGTCGCCCCGCGCAGATTCAACAGGTTCATCAAGCGTGCTATTTTCTTGTGATTCACCAGTATCGGTGGTTTCTGGTCAAGTCCTTGACTCAGGCAGAGCGTCATCCGCCGGTAGCCGTACGCGTGGTAGCTTTCCTCGTAGGCGTCCTGGATCCGTGCGCAGATCTCTTGATCCCGCGTCTGTTGTTCGGCGCTATGCTGCGATCGCCAGTAGTATGAGGCCCGTGGAATCCCGACCGCGGTGACTAGGGACTTAATGGAGTAGGTCGCCTTGAGGTCAGTCACGATTGTGTCCAAAACCCTTGTCGGGTCGTTCTCCAAGGACCTCAAGGCGAAACATTTTTCTAGAATGTCTGCCTGCATTTGCAGCAGGCGCACTCGCTCGGCATCGTTGGCTGCTACGGTCTGGGCCTGGTCGAAATACTTGCGCATTCTCGTGATCCATTCTCGCCAGAACTGGTCTCCGTGCTCCCACGCCGCAAGTGCTTTATTCGCAGCTCGCAAGGCAAGGTCTTCCGCTTCCATCCCGTCCTCCAGCCCCAAGCTTTTGGCCCACATCTCTGGGTAGTTACCGTACGGCAGGCGGTAGGTCTTGACTAGGTCTGCGGCGGGAGTGCCGTTCATGAATGCGGCGGCGACTTCGCGTTTGAGGTTCTGGGACCATTTTTTCGGACTGGTCCGCGGCTTCATCGCTTCGTCAAAGCCGAGTCGTTCTGCGTCTCGGACCCAACGTCTGGCCGTTTCGTAGCCGCATCCTGTCAGACGAGCTGCGTCAGAAATCGATGAGCCGCGTTGAACTTTCCCAAGGAGCTTTCTTCGTTGCTTGTCTTTGTCGACGAGGCGTCTGCTGGGCGATGTTCCCATAGTTTTCCACTTCCTTTTGAAGTGTCCAACTTTTAGGGGTCAGTCCACTGAAAACCTGATCCTGCCCCGGAAAGTCGGGGCAGGATCAAGGTTCACATGGGTATTGAATCCATAAGTGTGAAGCTTACTGGACAATCCCATACTTGTATTATCTGTCATTCCCGACTGAAGAAAAACGGAACCACCTCGAAAGGAACCCAGCGCTGGCGCTGCATCACCTGCAATGCCAGCACCGTTTTCAAACGCGAAGACACCACCGCCCGCAACCAACTCACCGGCTTCGTCACCTGGCTGATGAGCAAACATTCCCAAGCCGAATTCGGCGGCGGAACCGGCCGCACCTTCCGGCATCAGACCGCTTGGTGCTGGAACGTGCACCCCTACGTGCATCACACCGGCGAAGTCTTCGACGAGATCCAAGTCGACGGCATCTATCTGCGCCACGGCTGGTGCCTGCTGATCGCCATCGCTCACGGACGTGTCATCGGATGGCAGTGGTGCGACCGCGAAAAAGCCGAGGCCTGGACCGTGTTGCTGCAGCATTTCCCCGAACCGAAAGTCGTGGTGACCGACGGCGGATCAGGCCTGATGAAAGCGCTCAAAGAGTTCTGGCCGAACGTGAAAATTCAACGCTGCTTGGTGCATATCCAGCGCAACGTGCGCACCTACCTGACCCTGAATCCGCGTTTGCCTGCAGGGAAGTCGTTACGTCGATTGAGCCTGAAACTCACGAAAATCCGGACGCAGGAAGCCGCAGCAGAATGGATTGCCGCCTTCGCTGCGTGGCATGCCGAAAACCACGAGCTGATCAATGAACGCACCTACGCTGCTGACTGGTCCGGTGCCTGGCCGCGGGGCCTGCGACGCAACCGCAAGTGGTGGTACACCCACGATCGGCTACGCAGCGCCTATGAGTCGATGAATAACGCCCTGCGACGCGGGCACCTGTTCACCTACCTGGATACAGATCTGAACGGCTTGGGGATCAACGCGACGACGAACATGATTGAAGGTGCGGTGAACTCCGGCATCCGGGGCATGATTTTCTATCACCGAGGGATGCCCATTGAGCATCGCCGGCGGGCGTGCGAGTGGTTCTGCTGGACGCATGCGGATGACGGGAACCGCCCGGCCTTGCGGACACTGTTGCGCCCGGAGCATTACACTCCCGAAGCGAAGAAGAAGGCGCAGCACATGGTTGATGAAGCACCAATCGGCCCGGAGCTTTATGGCACTGGCGCCAGCACTGAGGATGGGCAATTCATTCGCAGTGGGTGGATGAGGAATATCTACTAGAGCAGGGTTTTAAGGTTGTCTGGCCCGGGAACACGCCCGGGTCAGACACACTTTATTGCCTATAGCCCGCAATGAGACAACGTCCTTGGAACAGAAAATTCCCGCTTAGTCAAAAACCGGGCTTTCGGTACGAGTGCGCTTCATTTCGAAGAAGTACGGGAAGGATGCGAGCTGCGCCGCAGCGTCAAACATCTTTCCTGCATCTTCCCCAGTCGGAATACGGGTAATGACCGGACCGAAGAAAGCAACGCCATCAACGGCGACGATTGGCGTGCCTACATCCTGCCCCACCAAGTTGATGCCTGCCTCGTGGCTCGTGCGCAGTACGTCATCGTTGGCATCGGTATGCGCAGCTTCAGCGAGTTCCGCTGCCAATCCCGCCTTCTGCAGCGCCTTGGCGATGACTTCATCACGATCTTCGATCTTCTCGTAATGGAACAGTTCACCCATGGCGGTGTACAAGCTGTCCTTGACTCCCTCGCCGTGTTCCTGGGCAGCACGCGTGACCACCCGCACCGGCCCCCATGAGATGTCCATCTTGGCGCGGTAGTCAGCTGGAAGGTCGCGGCCTTCGTTAAGCATCGAGAGGCTCATGACGTTCCAGTTCACGTCGATGTCGCGGACCTTCTCCACTTCCTTGATCCAGCGGCTCGTCGCCCAAGCGAACGGGCAGATAGGATCGAACCAAAAATCAACTTGCTGACGTTCAGCCATGAACTACCAACTTTCTTCCGAAGAGAATTTTTGAATACGGCTAGGCGGACTTCATATCGCGCTTGGCCACCATCGCGTGAGAGAGCAACGTGGGATCTTCACGGTCAATGACGGTTGCCCGAGTAATGACCACCTCGGCAACATCGTCGCGGCTTGGAAGGTCGAACATTACGCCGCCAAGGGTTTCCTCAAGAATCGACCGCAAACCACGCGCGCCGGTCTCACGCGCAATAGCCTGTTCTGCGATTGCTTCCAGTGCCGACTGGTCGAAGCTCAAAGCCACGCCATCCATCTGGAACATCTTCTGGTACTGCTTGAGAAGTGCGTTCTTTGGTTCGGTCAGTACGCGCACTAGCGCGTCCTTATCCAGATGCTCCACCGTGGTGATCACCGGCAGGCGACCAATGAATTCTGGAATCAGGCCGAACTTGAGCAAGTCTTCCGGCCGAACATCCGAGTAGGAAGCGGTCTCCGACTTCAGCGCTTTCAGCGGAGCACCAAAACCGATGCCCTTCTGCCCTGCCCGTGAAGAAATAATTTCTTCCAGTCCGGCAAAGGCGCCAGCAACGATGAACAGGATATTGGTGGTGTCGAGCTGAATGAAATCCTGATGAGGGTGCTTGCGGCCACCCTGGGGCGGCACCGCAGCGACAGTGCCTTCAAGGATCTTCAGAAGCGCCTGCTGGACGCCTTCACCGGAAACGTCCCGGGTGATCGAAGGGTTCTCGCTCTTGCGGGAAATCTTGTCGATCTCGTCGATATAGATGATGCCGGTCTCGGCCTTCTTGACGTCATAGTCGGCAGCCTGAAGCAGCTTGAGGAGAATATTTTCCACATCTTCACCCACGTAGCCTGCTTCAGTCAGGCTTGTAGCGTCGGCGACAGCGAAAGGAACATTCAGCTTCTTCGCCAGCGACTGCGCCAGGTACGTCTTACCGCATCCGGTAGGACCAATAAGCATGATGTTGGACTTCGAGACTTCCACATCATCCAGCGGGTCATCGTTAGTCAGCGCCGCAACAGGACCGTGGTCCTGGTTGCCGTGGATACGCTTGTAGTGGTTATAGACAGCGACCGAGAGAGCACGCTTGGCGTTCTCCTGGCCGATGACGTATTCCTGCAGCGAGTTGAAGATCTCGCGTGGCTTAGCCAAGGAGAACTCTTCGTGCACCTGCTCTTCGGCGAACTCTTCAGCGATGATTTCGTTGCAGAGTTCGATGCATTCAGTACAAATGTAGACACCATGGCCTGCAATTAGCTTCTTAACCTGCTTCTGGCTCTTCCCGCAGAAAGAGCATTTCAACAGATCCGAGCCTTCACCCATGCGTCCCATCGCACCATTCTCCCGTTTACTTGAGTAGCTGTGGACTTACTCAATTCTAGGCTAGTAGTCCCCCAAATTAGATGAATATGGCGGTTTACCTGTGTTGTGCCGTCTGCCTTTGGACAGACCAACAACTAGGTAAACCGCCATTCATCATGGATTATTCCAAGTATGCGCTAGCTTCCCAGCTGAGCACGGTTCAGCTTACGAGGAGTCAATACCTCGTCTACGATGCCGTACACCTTGGCTTCGCTAGCAGTCATGAACAAGTCACGCTCCACGTCGCCGCGCACCTTCTCAACGTCCTGGCCGGAGTGGGAGGCAATGGTCTCTTCCAGCCAGCTGCGCATGCGCATAACTTCCTCGGCCTGGATCTGCAGGTCAGTCGCGGTGCCGCGTTCCCCGCCACCCATTGCTGGCTGGTGGATCAATACGCGCGCGTTAGGCAGGGCCAAACGCTTGCCCGGGGTACCAGCTGCGAGCAGTACTGCTGCTGCGGACGCCGCCTGGCCAAGGCACACGGTCTGGACCTCTGGGCGGATGAACTGAATCGTGTCGTAGATTGCAGTCATCGCGGTGAAGGAACCACCTGGCGAATTGATGTACAGGGTAACGTCGCGCTCAGGGTCCATGGATTCCAGGACCAGCAGCTGGGCCATCACGTCATCGGCCGATGCGTCATCAACCTGGGCGCCGAGGAAGATGATGCGATCTTCGAATAGCTTTGCGTATGGGTCCTGGCGCTTGAAGCCGTATGGGGTGCGCTCTTCGAACTGTGGCAGGATGTAGCGGGCCGACGGCATCTGACCGCTAACGGCTTCCGGATTGAAGTTCATGGTTTTCTCCTAGGACAAATCTTTGGGTATCAAGCGATGCGGTGCGACTATTTGTTGTCGTCGCCTACGAAACCGTTGACCGAGCCTGCGTGGGTTGCGATCTGATCGAAGAAGCCGTACTTCAAGCCATCTTCTGCGGTGAACCACTTATCACGCTGGTTGTCGATGAGGATCTGCTCCACGGTCTGACCGGTCTGTTCTGCAGTCAACTCGCTCATGACCTTCTTCATGTGCATGATCAGTTCAGCCTGGATCTTGATATCAGAGGCGGTACCGCCGATGCCGCCCGATGGCTGGTGCATCAGGATGCGGGCGTTCGGCGTAGCGAAACGCTTGCCCGGGGTGCCCGAGGACAGCAGGAACTGGCCCATCGATGCGGCCAGACCGGTTGCTACGGTCACGACGTCATTCGGGATGAAGTTCATGGTGTCGTAAATGGCCATGCCAGCGGTGATCGATCCACCTGGCGAGTTGATGTACAGGTAGATGTCCTTCTCAGGATCCTCTGCCGAGAGCAGCAGCAACTGCGAGCAAATGGCATTCGCATTGTCGTCGCGGACGTCGGAGCCCAGCCAGATGATGCGCTCCTTGAGCAGGCGGTTGTAGATGTAGTCATCACGGCCGGCCGGCTCTGCGGCTGCCATAGTGGGAGTGCGCGAATCATTTGACATGTTCTCTACCTCTTCCAAACGTGTAGATCAGTTTCTGGAATCTCTGTTTCTAATCCCATAGCTACAACTGGTTACTTTGAGATTACTTACTTCAAGCCATTCTTGGGCCGTTTCATGCCCCTGTTTCGCTCACGGCGCATGATGCACGCCCGCAGCGAACAAAAATGGCCATCGGCGGCTTGTTTTGAACAAGCGGCCGATGGCCATCAGAGTTTAGTGAAGACTACTTGGCCTCTTCGGCCTCAACCTCAGCAGCTTCTTCTTCACCGGCTGGCTTGACGAAGGAGGTCAGGTCAACTGCGGCACCGTTGGAATCGGTAACCTTAGCGAACTCGAGAACCTTTGCAAGTGCCTTGCGGCGGCGAACTTCGCCCATGAGCATTGGAACCTGGCCTGCGCCGTCCAGCATCTGTGCAAACTGGTTTGGCTCCATGCCGTACTGGCCTGCGGTCTGAACGATGTAGTCGATCAGCTCGGACTGCTCGACGCCAACTTCTTCAGCATCTGCAACAGCGTCGAGGATGATCTCGTTCTTGAAAGCACGCTCGGTGTTCTCGCGAACCTCTGCGCGGTGCTCTTCGGTGTCGTGGTCTGCTTCAGCGTCTGGTGCGTTGAAGTGCTGCTCGATCTGCTCATCGATAACCGATGCAGGAACAGGAACCTCAACCAGTTCAACCAGCTTGTCCAGAACCAGCTCGCGAGCCTCTACGCCCTGCTCGACAACCTTGCCCTCTGCAGCGTCCTTCGACAGGTTCTCGCGCAGCTCGGCGATGGTGTCGAATTCCGAAGCCAGCTGAGCGAAGTCATCGTTAGCTTCTGGCAGTTCGCGCTGCTTCACAGCGTTGACGACAACCTTGACGGTTGCGGTCTTGCCGGCGTGCTCGCCGCCAGCCAGGGTGGTCTCGAAGGTTGCGTCTTCGCCGGCAGACAGGCCGGTAACAGCCTCGTCCATGCCCTCAAGCATGTTGCCGGAACCGATCTGGTAGGACAGGCCCTGTGCGGAGTCGACTTCTTCGCCTTCTACAGCAGCGGTCAGGTCGATGGTCACGAAGGAGTCTGCAGCTGCTGGAGCTTCAACTTCCTTCAGGGTGCCGAAGCGGCCGCGCAGATCGTCGAGAGCCTTCTCGATGTCCTCGTCAGCAACTTCCTTGGCCTCAACAGAAACTTCGATGCCCTTGTAGTCCGGAAGTTCAACCTTCGGACGTACGTCTACCTCGAGGGTGAAGACCAGCTGGCCTTCGCCTTCCTTTTCGAGGGATGGCAATTCGGTGATGTCTACCTCTGGGCGGGACAGCGGGGTGAGTTCGTTCTCAACCATTGCCTTCTGGTAGTACTCGTTCAGACCTTCGTTGACGGCAGTCTCGATGACATGGCCGCGACCGACGCGCTGGTCGATCATCTTTGCAGGAACTTTGCCCTTGCGGAAGCCTGGGATCTGAATCTGCTGAGCGATGGTCTTGTACGCCTCATCGACGCGGGGCTTCAGTTCCTCGTAAGGAACTTCAACGGTCAGCTTAACCCGGGTCGGGTTGACGTTTTCGACGGCGCTCTTCACAGCGTTGTACTCCTGAGTTGTCTAATATTAGGTCTAATCTGCAAAAAACCCCGCAACATGGTGGCGTTGCGGGGTTGTTCGACAGAGTCGGGGTGACAGGATTCGAACCTGCGACCTCACGCTCCCAAAGCGCGCGCTCTAGCCAAGCTGAGCTACACCCCGATTAGCAGTGAACAGTCTAACCCGAGTTATCCTGTATCCACTAATCGTTTGTGATGCTTACTAGTTACTTTTTACGGTTCTTAGTGATCACAAGATCTAAATTATATTTAGCTCTCAAATTTCACGAGCTGAATCCGAAGATTTTTCACTCGTAAAGTCGGGGTGACAGGATTCGAACCTGCGACCTCACGCTCCCAAAGCGCGCGCTCTAGCCAAGCTGAGCTACACCCCGATTAGCCAGGAAGCCGCATCAAGCGATGCTTTGCTCCAACTAACCGTTTTGCTTGAATACCGAGAATTTTTCAATTTCCGCCACTCACGAGGACTGATCTCTCAGTTCTCAATTCTACGGCTGAATTGCTTCAGCCATAAAGTCGGGGTGACAGGATTCGAACCTGCGACCTCACGCTCCCAAAGCGCGCGCTCTAGCCAAGCTGAGCTACACCCCGGTAAAGTTCAGAAGAAAGCTTGTTTCATCTGGACTAACCGTTTTGCAATCGGTCCGGGAATGTTTTGTTTCCCGTGCTGATCACAAGAAACTAAGTTACACGGGTTCGGACCAAAAGCAAAATCGAGGATTTTGCATGTTGCAGAAAGACATCCGCATGATTTAGCGGTTTTCCTCGTTTCACAAGCCAGAATTTAGCCAAAACTCGCTTTTTCGTGAGTTGAATTACAGGTGGATTTTCGAACGACCGCAACACCAGTGCCGCCGGCCGACTGGAAGACAAGAACCACCCATTCTCCTTTGAAGCATTGACTGGGACCCAGATGCGGCCGATTATTTTTTCCAGGTGTTCAAGCAGCGACTGTTGCTTTGCTCGGCGACCCGGCACATAATCCGTGGCTGCTGGACTAAACCCCGGTCGAAACCAAGCGTCACGCTTGCAAACCTGACGCCATGCCAACAGCTCCCAGGCAGGCGTGAGGAGGGTGCGAGTTTGGCATATTTGAAAGCGGGAAATCGCCAATTCCCGAAGCTGCACCCCGGAACGCGAGGCTCATCGAATCAATTAGCGACGTTCGGCGACGACTCTTCTCCGCCGCTGACGAAGTGAAGGGGCCTGGGAAAAACGCTCCCCGCCGATGCATAAGAATGCGATTTGACGTCCAGGAGCAGAAAAAAATGGAAGCCGCAAACATTATCGGAGCCTCATTTCTGCAGTGACCCGAAATGGCTGCACTACGCAGAGGAGGCCAGGAAAAGAGCGGCCTTCGTCCAGATACGCGAAAAGGCCCCGCACGGCGAGACCTTTTCATTTGGAGGGGATGACGGGAATCGAACCCGCATCATTAGTTTGGAAGACTAAGGCTTTACCACTAAGCTACATCCCCATTTCGAAGCTTCTGCGCTTCGAACAAGATTCAGTCTAGACCATAAAACTCTTGCTTTGCAAATCGGGGATTCCATGTCTCACTTGGCACCTCTCCCTTATCACTGCCGTACGGTGATGGTTAGCAAAACACGCCGACGAGCCTGAACGAAAAGAACTCCGCTCGTCCCATCGACGAATCTGCAGCTTATGCCTTCACATGTTTGCGCGGAAGCTTCTGGCAACGAGGGCACCAGTACAGCTTGCGAGCCGCGATTTCGGCCAGGGAAATCTGCGCCGAACATTTCCGGCACCCCATTCCCTGCCGCTGATAAACGTAGTACGCGTTATCGGGCCAAACCACGCCCTGTGGGTCGCGGTCTTCGGGCAAGGTAGTGATGATCTTGCCATCGCGAACGCCGTCTTCCATTACCGATACGATGTCCCACCAAAGTGATTTGGCCTTTTGAGCACTGAGTTCATTCGCCGGCAATTCCGGAGCGATTCGATTCCGGAATAGGGCTTCCGCTCGGTAGATATTGCCGACACCAGAAATGAGCGCCTGGTTCATGAGCACGATGCCAATGGCTGTCTTGGTCTTCATCAGGTTCGCCCGGAATTCCTTGAAGCCCGCTTCAAGCCGAATATCTGCGTCCGCTAAATCAGCCTGGCCTTTGGCTGCCCTGAAACGCACTGCGGACCCAATCAATGGATCCGGGCCGAGCTTATCCAGATGAATCTGGACCTGTTCGTATTCCAGAACCTCGCATGCAGTTGGCCCGCGCAAATCAGCCCAGCCGTGTTCGGAAACGATCCGCGCTCTAACTGCTCCTACCGGTGCGGGCGGGCCGGTGTACTTCTCAGCATCCGTACTGGCACTGGCTTCGATTTCACCAATCTTCCGAGGGGCGCCAATCGAGGAAGCACCCGTAAAGTAGCTGTCTCCCCCGAAATTGAACGCGCCATAGAGCCCCAGATGCACTCGCAGATAGAGATCGTTGGAAAAGCGGCAGAAGAGCTGCTTGCCCTTGGCAAAGGCCTGTTCCAGCTGATGGCCGTCGATGCGCGCGGCATCGGAGCTGAAACGGCCCTGCGGAGAAGTAACCAGGACCGTTTGCCCGCCAAAGACATCGTCGAACTGGCGGGCAAGTCGGTGAAGGGAATGACCTTCAGGCACGACTAGTCGATGACCTCGCCGGTCGTTTCATACGTGGCGATCTTGCCGATGCGGCGTACGTGGCGCTCCGCTTCGCTAAATGGTTCAGCGAGGAAGGCCTCGATAAGTTCCGCAGCTTCTTCTACTGAGTGCTGGCGCCCGCCAACGGCTATGACGTTGGCGTTGTTGTGCTCACGGGCCAATTTCGCGGTATCCATGTTCCACGCCAGTGCGGCGCGAATCCCTTCGACCTTGTTGGCAGCAATTTGTTCGCCGTTGCCGGAGCCGCCCAAGACGATACCCAGTGCGTCCACGCCCGCGCGCTGGTCATCAACAACAGCTTGTGCCGCGTTGATGCAGAATGCCGGGTAATCATCCTCCGGGTCATAGGACTTCGGGCCGTGGTTGACCATTTCGTAGCCCTTGGCGGTCAGGTGCTTTACCAGGTAGTCGCTGAGCTCAAGTCCTGCATGGTCAGTAGCGATATGCACGCGCATAGTCGATTGCCTCATTTACTAGGGAGGGTTCTTTTACTTTCCTATCTAGGATAGCGACCGCGGCACGCGCTCCGGCTACTTCTCAGCTGCGCATCACGGAGTATGAACCGAATAAGTCTCCGAGGCGTCCCAAAGCGTGCAATTTCGGGACGCTATTGGAAAATTGAGTAAATTGTTCGGCCCGATGACTTGCGCAATGCCCGGTCAAAGGTGACACAATAGACAGATATTCAATATTCATTTCACAACTTCCACCGGTGGATAGCCATCGCCAAGAATTGGAGAACCCATGCCAGGAATGAACCTCACTCGCGCCGAGGCCAGCGAACGCGCAAATCTGCTCAACGTTGACAGCTATGAGGTAAGCCTGGATCTTACTCGCGGTGAGCGCGTCTTCACTTCCAAGACTACGGTGCGGTTCTCCGCCACCGCCGGCGCTTCGACATTCATTGATGCAGTCACCGACTCGGTACGCTCCATCAATCTCAATGGCGTCGAGCTGGACCCAGCGCAGCATTCAGATGGCATCCGTATCCAGTTGCCGAACCTCGCCGCAGAAAACCTACTCGTGATCGACGCGGACGCGCTGTACATGAACACCGGCGAAGGCCTGCATCGATTCGTAGACCCAGTGGACCAGGAAGTCTACTTGTACACCCAGTTCGAGGTCGCGGACTGCCGGCGCATGTTCGCCGTCTTCGAGCAGCCTGATTTGAAGGCCACCTTCCAGTTCTCGGTCACCGCGCCAAAATACTGGAACGT
This sequence comes from Glutamicibacter sp. AGC46, assembly GCF_053543715.1. Taxonomy (NCBI): domain Bacteria; kingdom Bacillati; phylum Actinomycetota; class Actinomycetes; order Micrococcales; family Micrococcaceae; genus Glutamicibacter; species Glutamicibacter sp. AGC46. Next base: position 130,987 of record NZ_JBLVOJ010000025.1, on the reverse strand, counting down.
TGTTTCCAACGCCCCGACTCCTGCGCCAGAGGAAAACGGGAATTCAGCAACTTGGGCCTTTGCCCCAACCCAGCGGATCTCGTGCTACATCACTGCCCTGATCGCAGGCCCCTACCAGGTCGCCCGCGATTCGCTGGTTTCCTCCAGCGGCCGCACCATCGAGCTGGGTGTCTTCGCCCGCGCATCCATGATGCAGTACCTGGACGTCGAGAACATCGTCACCGTGACCCGTCAGGGTTTCGAATTCTACGAGAAGAACTTCGGCACCCCATACCCATTCGAGAAGTACGATCAGTTGTTCGTTCCCGAATTCAACGCAGGCGCCATGGAAAACGCTGGAGCGGTGACCTTCCTCGAGGAATACATCTTCCGTTCCCGTCCAACCGGTGCCATGATTGAGCGCCGCGCGATCACCATCCTGCATGAGCTGGCACACATGTGGTTCGGTGACCTGGTCACCATGAAGTGGTGGAACGATCTGTGGCTCAATGAGTCCTTCGCAGAATTCATGTCCACTCTGGCGGCCGCGCAGAACACCGAGTTCACCAGCGCTTGGACCACCTTCAATACGTTGGAGAAGAACTGGGCCTACCGCCAGGACCAGTTGCCTTCCACCCACCCCATTGTCGCGGAGATCAATGACCTTGAAGACGTAGAGGTCAACTTCGATGGAATCACCTATGCCAAGGGGGCCAGCGTTCTGCGCCAGCTGGTAGCTTTCGTAGGCCAGGAAGAATTCATGGCTGGCGTACGCGAGTACTTCGCCAAGCATGCCTGGAAGAACACCGAGCTGCCAGACCTGCTCAAGGAACTGGAAGCCGCCAGCGGCCGCGATCTCAGCGGCTGGGGCGCATCCTGGCTGGAAACCGCTGGTGTGAACACCCTCAAAGCCGAAATTGAAACCGGCAATGACGGTGCTATTACGTCCTTTGCCATTCGCCAGTCCGCCGTTGCCCAGTTCCCGACTTTGCGCCAGCACCGACTTGCTGTTGGCTTCTACTCGCTCGATGAGGCCGGAACGCTGCAGCGCGTGCACCGCGAAGAACTTGATATCGATGGCGAGCTCACCTTCGTTCCCGCGCTGGCCGGCATGAAGCGCCCGGATTTGGTTCTGCTCAATGACGATGACCTGACCTACGCGAAGATCCGCCTGGATGAAGTTTCCTTGGCGACTGCCACCGAGCATCTGAAGGACTTCCAGGAGTCGCTGCCGCGCACTCTTGTTTGGTCAGCCGCGTGGGACTCTGTACGTGATGCCGAAGCCCCTGCAAGCACCTACGTCCAGTTGCTGCTGAACAATATTGGCCACGAGGTGGATTCCACGGTGATCATGGTGCTGTTGCGCCAGCTGAACACCTCGCTGGATCTTTTTGTTGCTGCAGAACGCAGCGAAGAACTTTCGGTGCAGGCTGCCGACCAGCTGTGGCAGCTGGCTTCCAATGCTGAAGCAGGCTCCGACGCGCAGCTGCAGTTCGTCAAGGCCTTCGCGCACCGCTCGCGCGCCGCCGCCCAGTTGGATCGCGTCAGGAACTTGTTCGACGGCTCGGCAAGCTTGCCAGGCCTGGCCGTTGACACCGATTTGCGCTGGTCCTTCGCAATCGCGCTGAGTGCCGGCGGCTACCTGAGCGATGCTGATCTCGACGCAGTTCTGGCCAGCGACGACACGGCCAAGGGCAAGGCGTCGTGGTACACCGCGCGAGCTTCCCGCCCAACTGCAGAAGCAAAGGCAGAGGCATTCGGGGCGGCAACCGCTGCTACCTTGTCCAACGATCAGCAAAGCGCCGTCATTTCCGGTTTCAACAACGTGCACCAGAACGCCTTGATCTCCGGATACGCCGAGGACTACTTCGGGCTGCTCGTCAACGCGTGGGAATCCTACTCGCATGAGATGGCCAAGCAGATTGTGATCGGCTTCTACCCCAGCTCCAACGTCTCGCAGGAAACTTTGGACCAGACGGATGCATTCCTGGAATCCCTGGGATCCAAGCACGCGGCGATGCGCCGTCTGCTGGTGGAATCGCGTGCCGACGTGGTCCGGGCTCTCGCTGCGCGTCGGGCGGACGCCGAGGCACTAGAAATCTAGGGTCGCTCGGATGGTGGCGGCGGCTTC
>NZ_JBLVOJ010000025.1:102132-128818 GCF_053543715.1 Glutamicibacter sp. AGC46 | reverse complement strand
GAAGCCGCCCCCACCTTTCGGTTAAAAGTGGGAGAATAGACCTATGGACCTCTCGCAACATGAATATCGGGTAGGGCTCGAATGGACAGGCAATCGTGGAACCGGAACGGAAAGCTACCGCAGCTACGGCCGGGACCATGTATTGCGCGCATCGGGCTTGCCAGATTTGCCGGGCACCGCGGATCCAACATTCCATGGGGATCGCGATCGCTGGAATCCAGAACAACTCCTGCTTGCTGCCCTGAGCCAATGCCACATGCTCTCGTATCTGCATGTAGCAGTTACCCACGGCGTGAATATCACGGGTTATACGGACGATGCTTCTGGAACACTGCGTCTCAATCGGGATAACAGCGGTGAATTCACCCAAGCCATCTTGCGGCCCGTCGTTTACCTTGCCGATGAATCCCAACGAGAACTTGCCGATTCGCTCCACTCCCAGGCGAACAAGGTTTGCTTCATCGCCCGGTCCGTCAACTTCCCGGTTCTCCACGAGCCGGTATCCCCTAGCTCCTCCTGAGGATTTTTACGAATGACTGAAAACCTGCCACTTGCACATGACCCGAAAAAGGATCCCTTCAGCAATCCCCTGGTTCTAGGCCGATCCAGCCAAGAATTCTTGGATGCCGCCGAAACGCCGATCGACGTTGCCGACTATCCCGGTACCTTCTACGCAGAGGTTGGCGGTCGCGAGATTTTCGCTCAGCTGACCAAGAATTTCTACAGTTCCGTTGCCGAAGACGAGGATTTCCGTCGGATGTATCCAGAGAAGGAGCTTCGGGCTGCCCAAGTTCGCCTCCAGCTGTTCCTGGAACAATACTGGGGTGGTCCGACAACGTTCTCCGAGCATCGTGGCCACCCTCGGCTCCGCATGCGTCATGCAAATTACCCGGTGAACGGCCACTACCGTGATGTCTGGCTGGGCCATATGAACAAGGCTATCGACCAGCTAGAGCTGCCAATGCTGCAGGCCGAAACCCTTCGGGACTACTTTGAGCGTGCGGCTCACTCGTTGCTGAACACTCCGGATGAACACCGGAATCTGCTCTAAGAATTTATGGACTAGAACCGCCACGGGCGAGTTCTAGTCCATATCCTTATTACTGCTTAGCCGAGCAAAGAGGCTTTGCGGACAAGGACATGCCCTCGCTCGTTACTCAGTCGAGTCCAACTGCCATTGCGGAATACTCGGCTTTGCCCGCCAGGCGCCAGGAAACCCAAGGCATGCATGGCAAATGCGGAGCCCATAGGAATCTTCAAATCTTCTCCTTGCACATCCGCAGCCCAAATTCGCTGCCGTATCTGCACAAGCACAGGCAATCCCGGGTTTTCCGGCAATGCTTGGGCGACGGCGTCGATGCCGTTTTGAGCTGAGGAAGTTAGCATGTCGTTCGCTACGGCTCCTGCATCTTCCCAGCCTGAGACCGGCACGGAGATCCCAGCCCATTTAGGGTTCTCTTCAACCGGTGGGAGCGCGAAGTCGACGGTTGACTCCCCCATGCGAGCAAGGCGATCCTGGATCGATGCCAAGGAATAGCTGGCCTTGAGATCTGCAGGCTGCGCCAAGCGATGAACTCGCATTCCGAGGATGGTATAGCCGCCTTGACCGAGGTCGGAAGGGACCAAAACAGGTACATAGACAGCCAAGGCCGTATTTCGAGCGACGAATTGGGCCGCATCATCTTCAATTGTTTTCGCCCGGCTAATAAAGTTCGCTAAGTCGCTTACTGAATTACTGTCGTCGAAAATCACCGCATCACTAGCCATATATTTATCGTCTCACGGAGCGGCAACTACGCGTGGCGACTTTGCTCATGGCGTGATGCTGCTCCGTGAAACGTATAGTTTTCCTATGAGCCCGAATCTCAACTGAAAATATTACTTTCGAGTAGCATTAAATTTGGTTTTGTTCCGCTATCGCATTCCAAGGAGCCCGCACAGTGACCGAAGACCTAGGCACCACCCAGATCCTGCTGGATCTGTTGAATCTGGATGGAGAAGACCAGGCGCGCACGGATGAGGATATCTTCATCGGCCATACCCCTGGGCAGACTCGACCTCGCGTCTTTGGCGGGCAGGTTCTGGCCCAATCGATCATGGCCGCCACGCGTACAGTTGAAGCGACCCGTGCGATCCATTCCCTGCACGGTTACTTCCTGCGTCCGGGAGACCCGAACCAGAACATCACTTTCGGCGTACAGCGCCTGCGCGATGGCCGCTCATTTTCCGCACGTCGAGTGCACGCCTACCAAAATGGCGAACCGATCCTGTCAATGATCACCTCATTCCAGGAACCGGCAAACGGCCTCGAACACCATGATCCAATGCCTGCCGGAATCCCGGATCCCGAGTCGCTTCCGACTACCGCAGATCTCGTGGGGCACCTGGACCATCCAGTGGCAAAGGAATGGGCTTTCGAACGGCCTTTCGACGTCCGGCATGTTTCGGAACCGATCTACCTTCCAGGAAATTCGGCCAAGCTTGCCGATAGTGCGGTTTGGTTGCGCACCACCTCGGCAATGCCCAATGAGCCCGCCCTGCACCGAGCTGCCTTGGCTTACGCGAGCGACTACATGCTACTTGAGCCTGCCCTGCGAGCCCATGGAGTGCCATGGGTACATCGCGGCTTGAGCATCGCCAGCCTCGATCACGCAATGTGGTGGCACCGGGATTTCCGAGTCGATGAATGGCTGCTCTACGTACTTCATTCGCCATCGGCCTCGTCGGCCCGCGGACTTGGTGCGGGAAAGTTCTACAACAAGGCAGGCGAGCTCGTCGCGACCGTCGCCCAGGAAGGCATGATCCGCCTGCCTGAGTTCGCAGAGGGGCACTAGCCCTCAATCGATAGCGCACCGCCCGCGTGGTTCATGCGTCCAGTTCAATATCGCCTGCTGGTACGGCCATACAGGCGAGGATCTGGCCCGGTGCTACGCGGGCGCTCGGCTCCAACGGGTAGGAAATCCTGCCCCTGAGCAGGCTAACGGCGCATTCGCCGCAAGAACCCGAGCGGCAAAGACTAGCCGGTTCAAGCCCTTGCTCTTCCAGCGCATCAAGCAACACTCCATTCTCCGCACTCCAGGTGAAATTCTTTTCGCTCCCACGACAAGAGACTTCTGCGGGCGGATAGTTCTCAAAAAGGCGTTCCAGATCGGTCGCCGGTGATGCGAAGGTTTCGCTGTAAATCTGCGAAGCAGAAATTCCCGCTTGCTCGCACGCCTCGAATACCATCTTGGTGAACTCTTCAGGCCCGCACACCACCACCCTGCTGCAACCGCGTAGTCGTGCTGCGATCGCAGCAGCCGCTGGCCGCCCCTCGGAGGTGTCGATGCGATCCAAGCTGATTGGCGCCTTCAGCCCGGCAGCCATCTGTTCCAGCCGGCAGTACAAGGCACTGGCTCCGCCACGTTCGACATGGATGAACCTCAGATCTTGGCTGCCATTCACCGCTGCAGCATCCCCGAGCAGCCCCAAAGCAGGAGTGATGCCAATTCCAGCGCTGACGATGGCAGTGCTGGAGCCTAGTACATTAGCCGAGGTCAGCACACCGTACGGCCCTGAGACAAGAAGTTGCTCGTCCTCCTGCAGCTGTGCTATTTTCGCTGAAGCTTCACCTTGGATGCGAACGGCGATACTAATGCCCCGGTCGCTCACCGAGGTGATGGTGTAATTTCTCCACAGCGGATCTGGCAAGTGAACCCTTAGATGCATGCCCGGTTCATACTCAGACTTAATCCATCCGTAAGGATCGTGAAGCAGCAGTTCGACTACTCCTGAGCCCAAGTCCTCGTTTCGAAGTATGGTCATGAACCGTGGAGAGATCTTCACTGGAACCAGTTCTTCGGCTTCTGTTGCTTCGTTTTCTATTTCAATTGAGGCGCCAGTCTCCAAGACCCCGGATTCCAGAACGGTTCCATAAATGCCACAGTGAACGTGGCCAAAGTGCGTTGCCAGCAAACGGGGTCCGTTGGTATCGACTTCGGTAGTATCCGGATTTACCGAGGTTGCTGAGCAACGGGCGATTGATTTGGTAATGGCAATACGGGTTTCGCCTATGCGCAGCACTTTGCCAATAAGCCCATATTCCGAGTATGCGGGCAGGCCTTCCACCACAAGGTTGCCTCGATACCGCCGGGGATCCAAGTGCACCCCGGATACTCGCGACAGCTCCGCAACCGTATTGGGGTTAATAATCGAAATGCCCGACAGTCGCGAATCGAACATTCCTTGCGGTGCAGACACCAATCTTCGCGGTTTTGGCCCCTGCGCCGGCAAGTGATTCGACAGATAGGCGCTGGCGGCATCCCTGCCATGCTGGCTACTGGCATCAAAGGTCAATGGTGCCGCACCTGTAGATGCTGGCGCGGTCATGGTGATAAGTGGAAAACTGGATTCAACTTGCCACTTTTGCAGGCTCTTGTTGTTCTTGAGAATAGTGAAGCTTAGGCAGCTCTGCCACTGCCCGTCTTGGTGCTCAATTGTGCCGTTTCCGAAGGCGACACAGCGATCGCCCTCTAGCCCGCTTCCCTTTTTGGCTGCGACCGAACTGACTGCTTCGCCTGGTAGCCCTTTAACAGGAAAGCGATATATTTGAGCAATTTTCATGATTACATTCTAGTAAGTGCCGAGTTCAGTACGGGAGTTCCAGGCGGCGCCAATCGAAGGCGCCAGAGGATATCGGAATTTCAAAACAGGTAATGTTCTGCCCCTCCGGCTACATGGACTGCTCCCCGGCATCTGCGGGTGCTTCCAATCGCCGCGCGCCCACACCTTCACGCGCCAATTGGTCTTCCGGATTCAGGAGGCTGCAGGCCTGCATCGACAGGCAGCCGCATCCAATGCATCCCATAAGCCGATCTTCTAATTCCTCGATGGCACGCCGCCTCGCTTCGAGTACTTTCTTCCATTCCTCTGTCGCGCGAAGCCAGTCTCTTTCCTCGGGGATTTTTCCCATCGGCACTGGTGCCAAAGCACGCTTGATGTCGCTGAGTGGGATGCCCAACTTACGGCCGACACTGATCAACGAGATACGACGCAGCAAGTGGCGAGGATAGCGTCGCTGATTCCCCGCTGTCCGCATGGAAACGATCAGCCCAATATCTTCGTAATAATGCAGTGCAGATCTGGCCACACCAGTGCGTTCGCTAACCTGCCCGATGCTTAGCAGCTCACGCCCGGGAAAATCTTTTTCGCAATCCCCAGATTCCGCTGTGTGAAGCATCACCACCCCTTTCCTTGACCTCAAGTTTACTTGAGGTCTTAGGGTGGAAGTATTCAAAGTTGTTGGCAAAAGCTCGGGCTTTTGCATCAGTTACTGGAGTTTTATTCCAACTCCAGGCAAAGGAGCGGCTCAGTGAGCGAATTATCAGATGGATTCCGTACAGCCTTCCGTCACCATCCTGCTGGAGTAGCAGTGATTACTGCAGCGGTCGACGGGGCATTCTACGGTTTAACTATCTCTTCCCTCGCTTCACTTTCCATTGATCCCGTTGCCGTTTCGTTCTCGCTGGCCAAAGAATCCGGCGCTGCCGGCGCTGTGCTAGCAGCACCGAGTTTCGTGATCCATATGCTCGGCGAAGACCAGCACGAGCTGGCAAATAATTTCGCGCGCCCGGGTGCCCCACGATTTACCAGCGATCAACATTTCCGGGTCTTGCCCACCGGCGAGCCACATTTCATCGAGGCTCCCGTTGCTTTCCGCGCCAGTATCCACTCCTCCATCAGCGTTGGAGGCTCCCGCCTGATTGCTGCTGAAGTCCATGCGGTACTCTTCGGGCATGCGCAACAGCAACACCTGCTTTACCAGGATCGCGAGTATCTGAAATTGTCCGGATTGCGTGCCGATTCGACGACGAGCTAATTGAACGATGCCTCCTGCGGCATAAAAATAGCCGCCACAAATGTGGCGGCTATTTTCATGCCCGTGGATTAGTCGCGGGTCAGGCGACGGTGGGTAACACGGTGCGGCTTAGCCGCGTCGGCACCCAATCGTTCAACCTTGTTGCTCTCGTAAGAGTCGAAGTTGCCTTCGAACCAGTACCAGTTCGATGGGTTCTCCTCAGTGCCCTCGTACGACAAGATGTGGGTCGCGACTCGGTCCAGGAACCAACGGTCGTGGGAGACCACTACAGCGCAACCCGGGAACTCAAGCAGCGCGTTTTCCAACGACGACAGGGTTTCAACGTCCAAGTCGTTAGTAGGCTCATCGAGCAGCAACAGGTTGCCACCCTGCTTGAGGGTCAGTGCCAGGTTCAGACGGTTGCGCTCACCACCGGAGAGAACACCTGCCTTCTTCTGCTGGTCTGGGCCCTTGAACCCGAACGCCGAAACGTAGGCACGCGATGGCATCTCAACTTGACCGACGTTGATGTAATCGAGGCCGTCAGAAACGACCTCCCACAACGACTTCTCTGGGTCGATATTTTCGCGATTCTGGTCGACATAGGAAATCTTGACCGAGTCGCCGACCTTCAGGGTGCCACCGTCAAGCTCTTCCATGCCAACGATGGTCTTGAACAGGGTCGACTTGCCGACGCCGTTGGGACCAATGACACCCACGATGCCGTTGCGCGGTAGCGAGAAGGACAGACCATCGATCAATACACGATCGCCGAATCCCTTCTTCAAGTTTTCGGCTTCGATTACCAGCTGGCCCAGGCGCGGGCCTGGCGGAATCTGGATTTCTTCGAAGTCCAGCTTGCGGGTGCGCTCGGCTTCCGCAGCCATTTCCTCGTAGCGCGCCAGACGAGCCTTCGACTTAGTCTGACGGCCCTTGGCGTTCGAACGAACCCACTCGAGTTCTTCTGCCAGACGCTTAGCAAGCTTCTGGTCTTTCTTGCCCTGAACTTCCATGCGCTCGCGCTTCTTCTCCAGGTAAGTGGAGTAGTTGCCCTCGTATGGGTGCAGGCGACCGCGGTCAACTTCACAGATCCATTCGGCGACATGGTCCAGGAAGTAGCGGTCGTGGGTTACGGCCAGCACGGCGCCCGGGTAAGATGCCAGGTGCTGTTCCAGCCACAGTACGGACTCTGCGTCCAAGTGGTTAGTAGGCTCATCGAGCAGCAGCAAGTCCGGCTTCTGCAGGAGAAGCTTGCACAGTGCTACACGTCGACGTTCACCACCGGAGAGGTGGGTAACTTTCTCGTCGCCTGGTGGGCAGCGCAGCGCGTCCATTGCCTGTTCGAGCTGATTGTCAATGTCCCAAGCGTCGGCAGCGTCAATCGCTTCCTGCAGCTTGCCCATTTCTTCCAGGAGCGTGTCGAAGTCGGCACCGTCCTGTGCCATCTCTTCCGAGATTTCGTTGAAGCGAGTGATCTTTTCATAGATCTCGCCAACACCTTCCTGGACGTTGCCCAGGACGGTCTTTTCTTCATTCAGTGGGGGTTCCTGCAGCAGGATGCCTACCGAGTAGCCCGGTGAAAGACGCGCTTCACCGTTGGAGGGAGTATCGATCCCCGCCATGATCTTTAGGATCGTTGACTTACCAGCACCGTTGGGTCCCACGACGCCAATTTTGGCACCGGGGAAGAACGACATGCTGACATTGTCAAGGATGACTTTGTCGCCAACGGCCTTGCGAGCCTTGGTCATCGTGTAAATGAATTCCGCCATGTTCTTAAGGCTAGTCTGTTGCGGGGGTCATTTCCGAATCCACACACCACTATTTTGGGTTGGTGGTGCCCGGATTCACACGAAACCCTCAAACACCACCAGAACACGCGTCTTCAGGCCGCTTCCCCATCCTCGCTTTGCCAGCTCGCTTCAGTGTCGGACGAACGTGACGGGTGCTGCACACGCTCCATTTCGCCGGTATCTGTCCGTACACGGTTGAAGGAACTCGTTCCAAAACGCAGATCGTGACCAATTGAATAAGCCTCGATATCTGCGCTATTCCCTCGCGAGCCATCTGCTCGTTCGAATTCTCGGATCTGCAACTTTCCGAAAATCATTACATGGTCGCCTTGCCCCAGGGATTCCATGGAATTCTCTCCCAGGGTACGGAACGCCGAAACCGCATACCAATTGGTCGGCCCGTCGACCCACTGCCCTGTTTCAAGATCGCGTTTTCGCTCATGCGTCGCTACTCGGAATTTCAAGATAGAAACGCCCTTGGGCGTAATGCTGAGTTGAGGTTCCGTTCCGACAATTCCGCGGATTGTCACAAGATCGCTCATTGGACTGCCTCCTATTGGATACAAATGGCAGAAGCCTTTTCTGCCATTGAATCCGATGATGGCGCACCGCAAGATCCGGTCGGACGCAAAGTCAACGGCCTGTGGATAAATCTTTAGCCCATTGAGGTTTGAATGCGCCTTTCAATAGCATGGCGGCTATGACGATTCCTGGCAAGATCCAGCCGGACCAACCCATGATTGATGCTTTTGTTGCGTCCAAAGGAACTCCCATCACCATAAACAGTGAAACCAATCCCACGCTGGCGTTGAAGGCTCCATGCGCCAAAGCCGCTGGCCATACGGAATCACTGTAGGTACGCAACCAGCCAAGGAAGGCGCCAAATACGGTACACATGCCGCACATAGCCATGACTCCCCACGCGCCCGCAGCCATCGGATAGTTGTAGCCCAGAAGCACCAATGGTGCATGCCAGATCCCCCAGACGACGCCGGATACAAGAATTGATACAAGTTGCCCATAAGGCTGCAGGCGAATCCAAAGCCATCCCCGCCAACCAATCTCCTCTCCTAAAGCAAACAAGGAATTCATGAGGCCAGCGACAACTATCAACCCCGCCTGTCCGAGAAGGTAGATTGTCGGGCCTTCCTGGCCGGAGACAACGCGCAGTACGGTGAAATTCTGCAGATCACCAGGGAAGACCCCTAGCCATGTTCCGATGAAGGGCGCTTGAAGTATGAGCCCGAGCGGAATCACATAGGACAGCACCAGTGCGATGGCAAACTTCCCCGGACGCTTGATTGGCCAGAGCCCAACCTCGGAGGTGAAGCTCGTTAGCCGGCGTTCGACAATGGCAATCACTAGAGCAGCGATGGTCGGGGTAAACATCATTGCCATGGCGATTCCTGGAAGCTTGGCATCATTTATGCCTTCTCCCATCCAAAGCGGCAACGCTACGGCCCAAGCTAAAACCACGCTTAGCACACAGAAGCACACGATGCTCAACACGCTACCGATTCTCAATTTCGGCAACTTACCTACTCCTAATCAGATGATGATCTACATTCGCTTCTCCAGCCTATCGGCCTCAAGTCGTATTTTTGGTGATCAATGAGCTAAACTATTTTCGGTTATGCCTCCGTAGCTCAGCTGGATAGAGCAAGAGCCTTCTAATCTCTAGGTCGCCGGTTCGAATCCGGCCGGGGGTACGAAATAAACCGCCGTTCACTTGGTAATACAAGTGAACGGCGGTTTTCGCATCTATCCAGATCTAGGAATTTGACCAGTGTTAGGCCTCATTTCTAGCTTGAGGCCCTTTCCGGCCGAGCCTGTCAGCCAGCCCTCGTCCTATTTGCCGGCCACTAAATAAGCACCCGCCCAAGAAAGTTCCTTCCAGCGCGTTGTACCCATGCATCCCGCCGCCCCCGAATCCAGAAGCTTCACCGGCCGCATAAAGCCCGTCAAGAACTGTTCCGTCGTATTTGAGGACTCGCCCAGATAGGTCTGTCTGCAGTCCGCCTAATGACTTTCGCGTCAGAATGTGCAGCTTCACAGCTATCAATGGCCCCGCCGCAGGATCGAGTATCCTGTGCGGAGCAACTGCTCGGGTCAAACGGTCTCCGATGTACTTTCGGGCATTGCGGATAGATTGAATTTGGCGATCTTTGCTAAATGGATTTTCAGTTTGCGAATCACGAACCATTAATTGCTGGTGAAGCCGCATCGGATCAATATGTGCTTCCGGCGCGATTGCATTCATCTTCGTCACGAGCTCCTCGACGGTAGTCGCTGAAACGAAATCCGCACCTTTGTTCAAGAAATCCGTGACCGGCCCCGGAGCACCCTTGCCAAAGAACCGGTCCTTGATAACTCCGGCTTTATCCCGATTAGTCAGATCTGGATTTTGCTCCGACCCTGACAGCGCAAACTCCTTCTCGATAATTCGCTGATTCAGCACGAACCATGAATAGTCGTACTTTCGCGCAGTGGGATCGGTGCGCAGGTATTTCAACGTGCCCAAAGTGTCGTGCCCCGGAAGGCAAGGAGGACGAAGGCGGTTCCCTTCGGCATCGAACCACATCGGGCTTGGACCGGGCAAAATTCTAATTCCATGAGCGGGCCAAATTGGGTTCCAATTCTGGATTCCCTCTGTGTAATGCCACATTCGATCGCGGTTAACAAGACGCGCCCCCACCTCCTGCGAGAGTTCAATGCCGCTGCCGTCAACATAATTCGGAACGCCGGTAATCATGCGCCCCGGCGCGATGCCGAGCCTGTCGGGCCAGAGTTTCCGAACCAGGTCCTGATTTCCGCCTATTCCCCCGGTTGCAATCACCACTGCTTCAGCCGAAAACTCGAACTCCGAAACCACGTTTCTTGACGACTGTTGCCCGCGTGGAGCGTCATCAGGCGACAAGACCTCACCGCGAACGCCGGTAACTGAACCGTCAGTGGTCACCAATCCAGTAACCCTGTGGCGGTTGAGCAACTCGGCATGTCCCGTTTGCAGTCCGTCGAGCACCCTATTCACAAATGGCATCGATACCCCGGTGCCAGTTCCCCAGGCGATGTGAAATCTGGGTACAGAATTCCCATGCCCTTCGGCGCGACCATCGCCGCGCTCTGCCCAGCCCACAACTGGAGTCAGATCTATGCCTTTTTGCTTGATCCAGGACCGTTTTTCAGTAGCTGCGAACTCCACGTAGGCTTTGGCCCAACGTTGCGCCCACAGGTCCTCATCGTCCAACCGGTCAAATTGTGCACTATGCTGCCAATCCGACCAGGCAAGGTCAAAAGAATCACGAACTCCCAAGCGGCGCTGTTCAGGAGTATCAACGAGAAACAGTCCCCCAAAAGACCAGTAAGCCTGGCCGCCGAGATTACCCCTGTTTTCCTGATCCAGGATTCGGACTCTCAGTCCTGCATCAAGTGCCTCGGACGCTGCAACCAGCCCGGCCAATCCAGCACCCACGATGATCACTCCGCATTGTTCGGAACTCAACTTCACGATCCCACCTCTGCACGCAAGAAATTTACGAGTTTTCATCTCGAGCGTACTTCCCGGTGGGCAATGCCACCATACCCGTATTTTCCGCAAAGAAATCTGCTGACTAGCGAGAACTTTCGTTCTTCACCACCGTTTCTTTTCCTGGTCCGGCCGTCGAATCTGTGAATGTCATGATCGTGAGCCGTGCAGCGGCGCATAATCACTCAGAATCCCGACTGAACAGTAACTTATCCCCCTAATTTGAGATAAACTCTAGGAATTGTAGAAATCGAAAGGGACAGTGCCCGATGACCCAACTGGTCGCCCACCTCGCGCGACAGAGAATCACGGAACGCACCAGCATCAATCTAATATTCCTTCTTGCAGGATTATCTTTTGCGACTTGGGCAGGCCGCCTCTCCATTATCGACGCTGTTTTCGATTTCTCTGGCTTGAACCTCGGATCGTTCTTGATTTGCAGCACCATCGGAACTTTGCTCGGAATCTCCCTTATTCCGTCGGTGAGCAAATTCGTTCCAACACGCCGCCTGTTGTGCTGTTTGCCCATCGGATTAGCAGCATGCTTGGTCGTACTGGGCATAGCCATTTCGATAACCGAGGAAGCCACTCTTGCCTACGTAGCCCTGTTCTTTTATGGGCTTACTTTTGGCTGTTTGGACATCATGATGAACGTCAGCGGCGCACAGGTTGAACGTCGTGTCGGCCGCAGCATCATGCCTTCCCTTCATGGGTTCTTCAGCCTGGGAACCCTAATTGGCGCCGGGGTGGCAACAGCAACCATTTCCTTGAATATCTCGAGCCTTTGGCACTTCTCGTTTGTCGCGGTCATCATTCTTCTTCTCGCTTACGTTGCCCATCGAGGTATTACCTGCTGGGAAAACGAAAATTTGGTTCCAATCAACAAGGATGTCCCCCAGAACCGAATTCAATCAACGCACAAAATGGGACTCTTGCTGCTGCTTGGCATAATGGTCGCCGGTTTAAGTTTCAGCGAGGGTGCGGCCAATGATTGGATTGCCGTTACTTCGGTTGACGGGCACGGTTTCAAGCATCAAATTGGCGCGCTCATGTTCACCTTGTTCGTCGCAGCAATGACGCTGGGACGCTTTGTCGGCGGTCGCCTTGTGGACCGCTTCGGCACGAAAAATACACTCCTGATCATGGGAATTATCGGCCTTCTCGGCGTCGGCTTGTTCATCACCGGCACAAGTCCCTCCCTAGTAGGCCTCGGTGCAGCATTGTGGGGCCTCGGTAGCTCGCTCGGCTTCCCCTTGGGCATGAGCATCGCTGCTTCCCGAGGAGAACGCCTGGGTCCAAAAGCGGTGAGCATCGTCAGTGCGTTTGGATATGGAGCAATGCTTGGCGGTCCGCCATTTATTGGTTTCGTCGTCGATACCTTGAAGTTGCCTCAGGCCTTATGGATTTGCGCGGTAGTTCTGATTATTTCGTTGTCCTTGACGCCGGCGGTAACCCGCAACCGGAAGCCGTCCGACAAGACGTCCTAGACGGGCAGAACCGCACGCTCCTTGATGTTTCGCATGACTATGGTGCTCGTCAATTTTTCCACGCCCGGTAGATCAACTAGGACCTCGTCGTATACACGCTGGTAATGCGGCAGATCCTTGGCAAAGACTCGCAATAGGAAGTCTGGCTCGCCGAAAAGGCGCTGCGCATCAACTATTAGCTCTTCCCTCTCTACTGCTAATTCAAAATGCTTAAGCTGCGCTCTGTCTTTCAACGTGACGAAAACCAGGGCCTCGAATCCCAGTCCAACCTTCTCCGGGTCAATCACCGCTTGGTAGCCGCTGATGACTCCCCTGCGCTCAAGATCTTTGATCCGGCGATGGCAGGGAGCCACCGATAGCCCAACTTTTGCAGCTACCGCGGTAGCGCTCATCCGTCCGTCATTCTGCAACTCGGCCAAGATCGCACGGTCTAGTTCATCCATGAAATCAGACTACAGCACAAATAATTTGCGCCATTTAACGCCAGAGCAATTTTTTCTTGCCGAAGGGCCGGGTATCCCCAAAGAATCGGCAAGCACATTTCACGATTTTTTCCTTACTGTTATCAGAGCACAGGTTTCTAGATTTGGAGAAGCAATGGATCTCTCGCAGTTCACCGGGTTCCTCTTGGTATCGGTGACGTTGGCGTGCACGCCCGGCGCCGACTGGGCGTACATCATTTCCTCTGCACTGGGCAAAACCAGCTATCGCCCAGCCGTATGGGGATTGCTCTCGGGATACCTGGTTCATACTGCATTGCTGGTGTGCGGAATTGCGGCCCTGGTCGCGAGTTCCCCGTCACTTCTCCTCTGGCTCACGGCAGCCGGATCGGTCTATCTGCTGTGGCTAGGCATTGCGACCCTGCGTTCCGGCAGGAACGCCAGGTTCTTTGATGCCAATGCTCCATCTACCTCCGAAATTGAAGCACTCGATGGCGATTACCCTCGGAGCAATCCCGAACCTACCGATAGCACCGTCGCGCTGTTGGACAAGGTCCGGCATCGATCGCTACGCGGCCAATTCCTCAAGGGCCTGCTCACCAGCGGCACTAACCCCAAGGCACTACTGCTGTATGTGGCCCTCATCCCGCAGTACCTGGATTCATCCCTGGATCTTCCGCTCTCCCTGCAAACCGGCGCTCTTGGGCTTACTCATTTCGCGGTATCGATCCTCGTGTACTTCTCCGTTGCATTGGCTGCCAGGGTGCTGCTTCGCTCCCGGCCCATGGCGGCACGCATCGTAACCATGTGCTCCGGAACCATAATGATCCTCTTGGCCCTGGGCTTGGTCTACGAACAATTCTTCGTTGCATAAGAATTTATTGAACACTGATCAAGACAATTGAACGGTGATCAAGTATGCTCTTAATCGATGGCTCTTCGGTCATCTGTAACGCAAGCATGAATGGCTGTCCGATCATGGAGCCCGCCGTTCAAGCTACGAACCTTGCGCTGGAGCACTCGTGGAACTACCCCCAATTCGATTTGAGAATGTCACTGTCCGCTTTGAAGAGCGCGATGTCCTCAAAGATGTGCGCTTGACTCTCAACGAACAGCGCATCGGCATTATCGGGGCAAACGGTGCTGGGAAGAGTACGCTCTCCCGGCTCATCAATGGCCTCGTTTTGCCTACTGAAGGATCCGTGCACGTTGGCGACCTGAACACTCGGAACCATGCAAAGCAGATCCGCCGCGATGTGGGTTTTGTCTTCCAGAATCCTGCAAATCAAATCATCATGCCGCTGGTCTATGAAGACATTGCGTTCGGACTGAAGAATTTGCAAATTCCCAAAGCAGAGCGCCAATTGCGCGTGCATGAGATACTGGCAGAGCTCAACATCTCGCATCTGGCAGATCGCGAAAGCCACACTCTTTCCGGCGGCGAGCAGCAAATGGTCGCACTCGCTTCCGTCCTTGCCATGCGGCCACGAACCATTGTTTTCGATGAACCCACTACGATGCTGGATCTGCGCAATCGACTTGCTTTCCAACGCGAAATTGCCAAGCTGGCACAACGTGCAATTGTGGTGACGCACGATTTAGAAATACTTGAAGATTTCGACCGCGTTCTCGTGGTCACCGACGGAGCTATCGAATTCGATGGCCGACCGGAAGAAGCAATCGCCCATTACCGCCAATGGAGCCACGCATGATCGCGTCCAAGAATACTTCGTATCTAGCGCGTGTTAAGCCGGGATGGAAATTCGGGACATTGCTGGTTCTGAGCATCGGGCTTTACTTGATTAGCTCGTGGCAGGTCTTGCTGCCCCTGTTCATTCTCAGTGCGATACTGCTGCTTTCGGCTAGGGTCTACCTCAAGCAGCTGCGCATGCCACTGTTCTCATTGGCCATGATTCTCGGCATCGTCTTCATTCTTCTCGGCCTGCAAACCGATTGGGCCAACGCCGTGGTCTCGGTCCTGCGGCTGCTGACCATGTGCCTGATGGCCTACGCCGTCAGCCTCACCACAAGCTTTGACGCGATGCTCGAGCTCTTCCAACAGGTTGCCTCTCCATTACGATTCCTTGGAGCTAATCCAGCGCAAATCGCATTGGGATTGTCCATGACAATACGGTTCATTCCGGAGTTGAAAAAGGTATACCTCGAAGTCCGCGAAGCCCAGCATGCTCGGGGTCTGGGCAACAATCCGTTGGCCGTGAGTGTCCCATTAGTTATCAGATCACTAAAAATCGCTGACGAGACAGCCGAAGCGTTAGACGCCCGCGGCTACGATTCAGCACCTTACCGACGCTAAGCGCATCAGCTACTTCCATCTCGCTCGCACTTCCAAGGAAACACAATGCCAACTCGCACCGACTCAACTTCGCAAACTCGCAATACGGTATACGTCGCAGTCTTTGCCGCCATGATCGCGGCCATGGGGCTCCTTCCCCCTATTACATTGGGGATCATCCCGGTACCCATTACCCTGCAAACCCTGGGTGTCATGCTGGCCGGCGCCTTATTGGGACCTTGGCGAGGTTCGTTGGCCTCACTGGTTGTCGTAGTCCTGTCTTTGGCAGGGCTGCCCTTGTTGGCTGGTGGGCGTGGTGGGCTTGGAGTCCTGTTCGGGCCGACCGGCGGATATCTCATTGGATGGATTTTCGGCTCACTCGTTATTGGAGCCCTCTTCAAATACTGGGTTCTGCGCAACGAAAACAAGGTCGCCCGATTCATGTCCGGACTGGCCTCGGCTCTCGTTGGCGGAATCGTCGTCATCTATCTGTTTGGCGTTCCGTGGACCGCTGCTGTTACCGGGCTTGATCTGGGCACATCCTTGCTGGGGTCTCTCGGATTCCTGCCCGGGGACGTCCTCAAAGCCGTAGTCGCCACCCTGGTGGCCCTGACCGTGCACCGTAGCTACCGCGGGTTGATGAAGTAGCTCGATGGAACTGTGGCAGGCACTGGCAAGGTGGGCCAATCAACGACCGGATCATCTTGCCCTGCTCACGGTTGAAAGCCGGCTGACTTATGCGCAGTTGGCCAGCAGAAGCGGTGCTCTGGCCAAGCGGCTAGAATCCGTTCCAGGCAATCGGATCGCTGTGCACACCAGCGATCCGATTGAGATGGCCATCGCTTTTTATGCGATCGCGCGCAGTGGCAAGACATTGGTGGTGATTGACCCTGCTTGGCCCGGAAATCTGGCCACTTCCATGGCAACCGCTCTTCAATGCGATTTCGTGCTTGAATCGACGGTTCCGCGGCCTTTGCCCGGCGTCCCAAGATTCGCCTTGCCGCCCGAGCCACCCGAGCCCGGTGAATACATTGCGCCCGCGACCAAGACTCATTGCGCTGAAGACCTGCTGATCATTTGTACTTCTGGAAGCTCATCGCGTCCCAAGGCTGTGCTCCGGAGTGCTGCATCGTGGGAAGCATCCCTGAGTGCCGGTGCCACGATCTTGGGCGCTTCGCCAGATGATTCCACTCTTTGCCCGAGTCCCATTTCCCACGGTCTGGGCCTCTACGCGATGGTCGAGTCCCTGCATACTGGCGGCACCTTCGTGGCTTCCGGAAAATGGGATCAAAAGGGCGTTGCATCATTGCTGGCGCGCGTCAGCTGCACCCGTATCGTCAGCGTACCGACAATTCTAGGCAAGGTGCTGGCCCTGGATGACCCGGCACGGTTCTCCAGCCTGCGATTGGTCATCAGCGGAGGGGAATCCCTGGACCAGGAGACCATGCAAACTCTTCACCAGATGGCTCCCTCGGCGCGCTGCGTTGAATATTTCGGGAGCAGCGAGCACAGCCTCATCGCGTATCGCGAGCGACTGGCCAACCATCCGCGAACTCCCTATTTCGACGGTCAGCTGTTTCCCGGGGTGCAGGCTCACACCCATGAGGCAACGCCGGGTTCAGGCTTTGGCTCGCTCTATATCGATAGCCCGTTCAACGCCAAGGGGTACGACCTTAGCTCGGACTCTGTCATCGCTCGGTGCGGCACAGCAATCGGCATTGGTGATCAGGCGAAGCTCCTGGGTTCAAATCGCATCGTCCTGTCCCGTCGCAACGACGGGATGATGAATCTCAACGGAAACAATATCCACCCGGGCGAAGTGGGCGCAGCGCTTAATGCCGAGGGGCTGGCCAATGCCGT
Source organism: Glutamicibacter sp. AGC46 (assembly GCF_053543715.1). Classification (NCBI taxonomy): domain Bacteria; kingdom Bacillati; phylum Actinomycetota; class Actinomycetes; order Micrococcales; family Micrococcaceae; genus Glutamicibacter; species Glutamicibacter sp. AGC46. The sequence continues at coordinate 111,583 of NZ_JBLVOJ010000025.1, read as the reverse complement.
AGTGCGGATCGATGCATCGAGCGCACCAGCCAGGTTGCTGGCCTACACGGTTTCGCCACCCCGCAATCCGTCCGCTCTTCTCACCGGCCTGCAGAAGCATTTGCCCCAGTACAAGATCCCGCACCAAATCATCTACTTGCGATCGTGGCCCGAGACCTTCAGCGGAAAATTGAATGCCTCGGCTTTGGACTTCCAGGATCTGAACATTGAACGGAGCGACTGGCTCAGATGAATGACGCCTTCATTATCAATGCAGCACGCACGCCCATCGTTAGAGCAGGCAAGGAGTATTCCCGCATTACCGCAGACCAACTGCTGGCTCGGGTGATCAACGCGCTAATAGATCGAAGCGGCATCTCCCCTGCGGATGTAGACCACGTATTTGCCGGCAATGCGGCGGGACCGGGCGGAAATATAGCGCGAGTGTCTGCTTTGGCGTCGGTGCTGCCCAAGACCGTCAGCGCGACCAGCATCGATGCCCAATGCGCCAGTGGACTGGACGCAATTGCCGCCGCTGCGCGGATGATACGTTGCGGTGAAGCGCATGTCGTGGTGGCCGGTGGCGTGGAGTCGGTGAGTACCGCGCCATGGCGGGTTGAAAAGCAAACCTCCGTAATCCAGCCTCCGCGCCTCTACTCGCGTGCCCGATTCACTCCAGAGCGAGACCCGGACCCCGAAATGGGCGAAGCTGCGGAGAATATTGCCCAGTCCTACGGCATTGCACAAGAGCGGCAAGATTCTTTCGCATTGCAGAGCCACCAACGTGCGCTGCGCGCTCAAGCGGCTGGACTCTTTGATCGCGAGCTTGTCACCGTGGATACAAGCAACGGGCAAGTAGCGGCCGACACCTGCCCCAGGCCCGGACTGACACTTCGCAAGCTCGCTGCGCTCAAGCCGGCATTCCTACCCGGTGGCACCGTGACTGCGGGAAACTCCTGCCCGATTAACGATGGTGCAGCCGCGGTAATCTTGGTGAGCGAACAAATGCGCCAGAGACTGAACCCAACCTTCGCAATGCGCTACCTTGCTTCTGCTTCAGGTGCTTGCGATCCCGGCATTCTCGGCATGGCGGCGGTACCGGCGTACCGCAAGCTCATCGGCCTGCTGCCATCCGCTGCTGCTTCCAGCACTCCACTGATCGAGTTCAACGAAGCCTTTGCGGTCCAGGCCCTGGCATGCCTCGATGAGCTAGGGATCACCGAGGTGACGGTGAACCAGGGTGGCGGGGCCTTGGCGTTGGGACACCCCTACGGTGCTAGCGGCGCGATTCTTGCGACTCGGCTGTTCTGGCAGGCCAACCAGGCACGGATACCTGGGCAAAGGGCGATCGCGCTCATGGCCGCCGCGGGTGGCACCGGAAGCGCGGTTGCTTTCGAGTCAGTACCGCATTGAGCCCTTGGGGCATTGGCCTAGATGTTGAACCCCAAGGCCTGCATCTGATTCCGGCCGTCGACAAGGTTCTTCAGCACTTCATCAATCTGCGCTTCGAGTAGATCGGTCAGCGGGCAGGCAGGCGTCGTCAACGTCAAGTCGATTTCCAGGACTGAATCGCCGTCGAAACACCGTCCGTAAAGCAGGCCCAGGCCAACAATGTTGACTCCCAGCTCGAGGTCATTCACGTCCTTGGGTGCTTCGTCGATTTCTGCGATCGGCCACGTTGCGCTCTCATGTGCACCATTTGCGGCTTCGGACATGCGCTGCTCCCCGATTCTGCCCCGGGTACCCCTTTCCCTTTCGGCTCTTCCACGAGATACCAGAAGGAATGCAGGCCCCTCGGGCGTTAACGAACAGAACCGCTCACCCCCGTAGGGAGCAAGCGGTTCTGCTTGAAACAGCCTAAATTAGATGTTGAAGCCCAGGGCTCGCATCTGATCGCGACCGTCATCGGTGATTCGTTCTGGACCCCAAGGCGGCATCCAGACCCAGTTCAAACGGTGGTCGTCCACAACGCTCTCCAGCGCCTGGCCGACCTGCTCTTCGATAATATCGGTGAGCGGGCAAGCGGCGGTTGTCAGTGTGAGGTCCAGCAAGAGTACGCCGTCATCCGCGTACTTCAGGCCGTACAGCAAACCCAGGTCGACAATATTGACACCCAGTTCAGGGTCAATGACGTCCTTGAGCGCTTCCTCAACGTCTTCCAGAGGAGTCGTAGCGGCTCCCGTGCTCTGTTCGGTCGATTCGCTCATGATTGTAACCTTAGGCCTTGACGTTCAGGTAACGGTCGTAGCCTTCTTCTTCCAGACGGTCAGCCAGTTCCGGGCCGCCCTGTTCTGCAACTCGGCCATCCACGAACACGTGCACGAATTCTGGCTTGATGTAGCGCAGGATGCGGGTGTAGTGGGTGATGAGCAGGGTGCCCATTTCGTTCTCGTCCTGTGCGCGGTTAACGCCCTCGGAGACAACCTTCAGAGCGTCGACGTCCAGGCCGGAGTCGGTCTCGTCCAGCACTGCGAACTTGGGCTTGAACAGTTCCAGCTGCAGGATCTCGACGCGCTTCTTCTCGCCACCGGAGAAGCCTTCGTTGACGTTACGGCCAGCGAAGTCGGCATCGATCTTCAGCTTGCTCATAGCTTCCTTGACGTCCTTGGTCCAAGTACGAAGCTTTGGAGCTTCGCCGTCGATGGCGGTCTTGGCGGTACGCAGGAAGTTGGTCATGGTTACGCCTGGTACCTCTACCGGGTACTGCATAGCCAGGAACAGGCCAGCCTTGGCGCGCTCGTCGACGCTCATCTCCAGGACATCTTCACCATCGAGGGTGATGGAGCCGGAGGTGACGTTGTAGCGCGGGTGGCCAGCGATGGTCGAAGCCAAGGTCGACTTGCCCGAGCCGTTAGGGCCCATGATTGCGTGGGTTTCGCCGGTCTTGATGGTCAGGGTTACACCCTTGAGAATTTCCTTCTCGCCCTGCTCGGTGTCAATCGAGACGTGCAGGTCCTTGATTTCCAGAGTAGACATACGTCGTTCCGTTTCTTTCTAAAAAGCGCTAAGGCTAAAAAGCTGGTGAAGCGAGCACTACCTAGTTCTCGGTAGCAGCCAATTCTTCTTCGATGGTGTCGGTCAGTCGCTCCTGCAGAGCCTCATCGCCGATCTGCTGAACGATTTCGTTCAGGAATCCGCGAACTACCAAGCGGCGTGCGGTCTTTTCATCGATGCCGCGAGCCATCAGGTAGAAGAGGTGCTCATCGTCGAAGCGGCCGGTGGTCGATGCGTGGCCAGCACCATCGATCAGACCGGTTTCGATTTCAAGGTTCGGAACCGAATCAGCGCGGGCGCCATCGGTCAGAACCAGGTTGCGGTTGGCTTCGTAGGAGTCGGTACCAACAGCAGCCTTCTGGATCAGCACATCGCCAACCCACACGGTGTGTGCGTCCTTGCCCTGCAGCGCACCCTTGTACAGCACGTTCGACTTGCAGTTGGCCACAGCGTGGTCAACGAACAAGCGGTGCTCCAGGTGCTGGCCGGCATCTGCGAAGTACAAGCCGTAGAGCTCGATCTCAGCGCGTTCGCCGGTGAAGCGAGCCGACGGGTTCACGCGAACCAGGTCGCCACCGAAGGAAACAACAATGTGCTTGAACGAAGCGCCAGCAGCTACCAGCGCCTGCTGCGAGGAAGCGTGAACGGCGTCATCTTCCCAAGCCTGCAGGGAGATCACGGTCAAGCGGGCGTTGGCCTGGACGTCGAACTCGACGTTCTGTGCCAGCACTGCCGAACCGACGTGGTCCAGCACAACAGTAGCCTCGGAATTTTCCTCGGCAACAACGATGAGGTGCTGAGCCGCCGCTGCCAGCGACTCGCCGGTGATGCGCAGGGTTGCGTTGGCACCTTCGGCGTTCTTCGGGATCGTCACAACGTGGGTCTCGGAAGCGAACTTCCAAGCGTTGGCCGACACGCGGTCATCCGGGGTATGCGCAACACCGTTCAGCGCGTCGCCAGCCGGAACAACCGACAGCTTGGCGATTCCGTTGCCGGCGAGCTCTATCTTCGGAGCCGCGCCGGTGAGGTCATCGCTGTGCAGGCCCTTCAGGCGCTTGAGCGGGGTGAAGCGCCAGTCCTCTTCACGACCGGTCAGTTTGGCGAAGTCATCTACATTGGTGCTGGTCAGTCGACCGGCACGCGATGAATCGGGAACTCCAACTCCGCCGCCGTGGCTGTGCGCCTTGGTGGAGGCACCGGCCAGCGGCGAGCTGTCGTTGTCGTTGATCGGCGAAAGGTCTTCGCCCTCTTCGGTGAAACCAGGAATCGATGGTGCGCCGATGCGCGCCTTCTCTGCTGGGATATGGGTGGTGGTCTCCGACATTCTTAGCCGACCGATCCTTCCATCTGAAGTTCAATAAGGCGGTTCAGTTCCAGCGCGTACTCCATAGGCAGCTCGCGTGCGATTGGCTCAACGAAGCCGCGCACGATCATTGCCATGGCCTCGTCCTCGGCCATGCCGCGGGACATCAGGTAGAACAGCTGCTCTTCGGAAACGCGCGAGACGGTCGCCTCGTGGCCCATGGTTACGTCGTCCTCGCGGACGTCGATGTACGGGTAGGTATCCGAACGCGAGATCTGGTCGACCAGCAACGCGTCGCAGACCACCGAGTTCTTGGTGCCCTTGGCGCCTTCCTGGACCTGGACCAGGCCGCGGTAAGCCGAGCGGCCACCGTTACGAGCCACCGACTTGGCCACAATGGCCGAAGAGGTGTTCGGAGCGATGTGGACCATCTTGGATCCGGTGTCCTGGTGCTGGCCCTCGCCGGCGAAGGCGATGGACAGGGTCTCACCCTTGGCGCGTTCGCCAACGAGGTAAACGGCTGGGTACTTCATGGTGACCTTCGAGCCGATGTTGCCATCGACCCATTCCATGGTGGCGCCTTCTTCGCAGACGGCACGCTTGGTCACCAGGTTGTAGACGTTGTTCGACCAGTTCTGGATCGTGGTGTAGCGAACGCGGGCGTCCTTCTTCACGATGATTTCCACAACGGCAGAGTGCAGCGAATCCGACTGGTAGATCGGTGCGGTGCAACCCTCGATGTAGTGAACGTAGGAGCCCTCATCAGCGATGATCAGGGTGCGTTCGAACTGGCCCATGTTTTCCGTGTTGATGCGGAAGTAAGCCTGCAGCGGGATCTCCACGTGTACGCCCTTCGGGACGTACACGAACGAGCCGCCGGACCACACGGCAGTGTTCAGCGAAGCGAACTTGTTGTCGCCCGCTGGAATGACCGAGCCGAAGTACTCCTGGAAGATCTCCGGGTGTTCCTTCAGTCCAGTGTCGGTGTCAAGGAAGATGACGCCCTGGGCTTCAAGGTCTTCACGCAGCTGGTGGTAGACAACCTCGGACTCGTACTGGGCGGCAACGCCGGACACCAGACGCTGCTTTTCAGCCTCTGGAATACCCAACTTGTCGTAGGTGTTCTTGATGTCTTCTGGAAGTTCTTCCCAGGAGGTCGCCTGCTTCTCGGTGGAACGCACGAAGTACTTGATGTTGTCGAAATCAATACCCGAGAGGTCTGGACCCCAGGTAGGCATTGGCTTGCGATCGAAGTACTTCAGCGCCTTCTGGCGACGCTCCAGCATCCATTCTGGCTCGGACTTCAGGGCGGAAATATTCGCCACTACGTCCTTGTCGACGCCACGGCGCGCATTTGCACCCGCGTCGTTCTTGTCTGACCAGCCGTATTCGTAATTGCCGATTCCGTGGAGTTCGGGGTTCTTCTCCAGAATTTCGGAAATTACACCCGGGTCGGCAGACTCCTGTGCAATCTGATCCGTCATCGCGGCCTCTCCTGCTTCGTGAACTGAATTCGAGTTCTTTTCTCAGCGCGCATTGGCGCCTTTTCACGCCCCACAGGGATGTGGGTCGTGCACACGTGTCCTCCACCGGCCAAGGTCGACAGTCGTCGGACGTCGACGCCTAGCAAGCGGGCGAACATTTCCGTTTCCATGTCGCAAAACACTGGAAACTCTCGTGCCAAGTCTTGTATCGGGCAGTGTCCCTGGCATAGCTGCATGCTATGCATCAGGGCAGTTGCCACTTTGGTATCCACTTTTCGGGTGTATCCCACGAATCCATCTGCACTGAGCAAATTGCCCAGCACCTCGGCTCGTGCTTCCAGCCCTTCAACGCCGACCAGCGCCTTGGCGTATCGGTCTTCCATTGATGCGAAGCGGTTACGCGCAAACTTGCGAATCGCGTCCTCTCCGGCCGCATCGCCGAGCATCTTCAATGCGTCGGAAGCAATCTCCAGGTAATCGTTGCCCAACTTCGTCTGCCCGCGGTGCGAAAGCACGTAGCGACGCGACGGACGTCCAGCACCGGTTTTCTGGTTGGCTACCAGTTTCACCTCTACGAGTCCCGATTTTGAGAGCGCGTCGAGGTGACGGCGGACCGCAGCAGGCGTGAAGCCCAGCTTGCTTCCAAGCTCGGCAGCACTGACCGGCCCGTCCTCGAGTACTGCGTACAGGACGCGGTCGCGCGTACGCTCCTCGGTATCCCCAACTGCGCCAACTGTCGCGGCAGTGGAGCCACTAGCTGATTCTGAATTTGATGAATACACAACACAATCATGCGTAAATTTTTGCTCTAGGTCTAGTAAGGAAGGACTTACTAAGGACATGCTTGCCCGACTAGTGCGTTACTTGAATCGAACCTCTGACACTCCCATTGTCCCGCCCACCTCAACGGAACTCGAGGGTTGGTGACAAAACACTCAGCTCAGCCAGTTCGACATGTCGTAGAATGTTTCAGTGTCTTCTGTAACTCCCAGCCTTGTCATCAACGAGCTGGCTAAAGATTTAGGTCCAGTCCCCGCCTTGGACAATCGCATGTTGCGAGTCCTGGAGTCGGTGTCCCTAAAAGCTTATCCGGGTCAGGTCACCACGCTTTTAGGAGCTAACGGAGCCGGCAAATCCACGACCCTCGCTTGTGCCCAGGGGCTGCTTCAGCCCGAAGGCGGAACCGTCGAACTCCTGGGCCAGAACCCCTTCGGCGACAATCCCGAATTGCGTTCCCGCGTCGGAGTCATGCTCCAAGACGGAGGGTTGCCACCCTCAATGCGACCGGTTCCGCTCTTGAGGCACGTCGCTTCCCTCTATCAGAAGCCCATTGATATTGATGCGTTGATCACACGGTTGGATCTCGAATCATTTGGCACCCGCACGATCCGCCGTCTCTCTGGTGGCCAGAAGCAGCGCGTCGCCTTGGCCCTGGCGCTGGCCGGAGATCCGGAAGTGCTCTTCCTCGATGAACCAAGTGCTGGGCTGGATCCGCAGTCCCGCCAGGTAGTCTTCGACCTCATTGCCGAACTTCGCGATGCAGGAAAGGCCATCATCCTCACCACCCACCTCATGGATGACGCGCAACGCCTCAGCGACTACGTCTACATCATCGACAAGGGCTGCACCGTGGCGCAAGGCACCGTGGCCGAGCTGACGGCCCGCGCTGCCGAAGACCAGGACACCCGCCCGGTGTCCTTCTCCGCCCCAGCAGGGCTGCGCCTACCTGAACCACCGGCAGGACTGCACCTGGAGGAGACCGGAGCCGGCCAATACCGGCTCGACGGGGTCAACTCCCCCGAACACTTGAACTGGCTAACCCATTGGTGGCTCCAGGAGGGCATTTTGCCAACCGAGCTCAACTTGCAGTCACGAAGCCTCGAAGACGTTTTCCTTGAAATCGCACAGAAGGAGGGAAGGGCATGAGCCAAACACAGGCACGCTCCAATGCTGTCTCGCCACTGCGCCGAATCCTGAACCAGGGTAAATACGAATCCATCCAGATGCTCAGCAATGGCGAACAGCTCATTCTCGCTGTTGTCATGCCGCTCATTGCGCTCTTCGTGCTCACCCTGACCGATCTGGTCAAGGATGTCGCAGACCGCAGCATTGATGCCGCCGTTCCTGGCGTCTTGGCCTTGTGCGTCATTTCGACGGCTTTCACCGGGCAGGGAATTGGCACCGGATTTGACCGCCGCTATGGCGTGCTGACCATGTTCTCCACTACGCCGCTGGGGAAAACCGGACTGATTTTCGGCAAGGTCATTGCCGTGCTGTCGGTCCTGCTGATCCAGGTCGTCTTAATCTGCTCTGTCTCCTTGTTGTTCCTGGACTGGCATCCGAACCCTTGGGGCATTGCTCCGGCTATACTCTTCCTGCTCTTGGGCGCAGCCGCGTTTACCGCGCTAGGCCTGCTGATTGCCGGCACCGTCCGCCCTGAAGCGACGTTGGCGATCACCAACCTTGCCTGGATCCTGCTGGCCGGTGCCGGCGGTGTCCTCTACCCCTTGAGCATGGCCCCTGATTGGGCCCAGCCAACCCTGAATGCGCTGCCATCGGCAGCGCTGGGCGATGCCATGCGCGATGCCCTGATCCACGGCCAGTTCAGCATTGCCGGCCTTATCTTCTTGATCCTTTGGTCAGCAGTTGGCTCCTTTGCAGCCATCAAGCTGTTCAAATGGAGCTGACCACCACCCAAATTCCGAAAAGGGAGATTTCAATGTCTTCAGCCCAAGCCACCCAGAGCTGGGCCGATAAACTGCCCACGAAGGTCACTCGCCTCGTGCATGGTCTCGCGATCGCATCCCTGATCTCGCAGATTGGCATTATCGTCACCGGTGGAGCCGTACGCTTGACGAATTCGGGCCTCGGCTGCTCCCACTGGCCCAATTGCGTTCCCGGTTCGATGACCCCTGTCCCGGAAATGGGCATCCATGGAATCATCGAGTTCGGCAACCGCCTGCTGACCTTTGTCCTGCTGGTCATCGCTGTCGCGTTCCTGATCTCCATCTGGAAGATGCGCCCTACCCACCGCACCCTGTTCAAGCTGTCCATCGGCTTGCTCGCCGGCATCGCGTTGCAGGCACTCATCGGAGCCATCACCGTGTGGACCGGACTGAACGCTTGGGTCGTTTCGGTGCACTTCCTGATTTCCGGCGCACTGGTCATCATGGCAACATTCCAGGTGAACCGCACCGCCAAGGAACTGAAGAACCGCAAGTTCGATCAGAGCAGCAAGTCGATCCGCCAGCTCTCCTTCGCCGCATGGATCTTCTCCCTGCTCGCAGTGGCATTCGGAACTATCGTGACCGGCACCGGACCGCATGCAGGCGATGCCGATGCCCCGCGCCACTTGTTCGATCCGCTGCTGGTAACCCGCATGCATACTGCTCCGGTGTACTTGCTCGTTGCCGCAACCATCGTGGTGCTGATTCTGGCCTACAAGCAGGGCGGAAACATCCAGCTTCGCATCGCCATCTGGTGGCTTGTCGCGGCAATTGCGGTCCAGGCAGCAATTGGCTACATCCAGCATTTCAATGGGCTGCCAGTCGCCCTGGTACTCTCCCACATGCTCGGCGCGAGCTTGCTGCTTGCCGCCTCCGCAAACGTCTGGGATCGGGCTGCCATCCTTCCGGAATACCAGCGCAACGATTCCTAGAATCCTGAGTAAATGACTGGGGGTTTGGTGCAC